>JBEKWO010000001.1:0-171901 GCA_049512975.1 Xanthobacteraceae bacterium
AAAATGGCGGCCACCGGCTCGCCGACGTAACGCACCTTGCCGGTGGCAAACAGCCTCTGACGGTAGGGCTCGAGCCCTTCGATGCGGGTGAGGCGAAAGTCGATGGGAGGAATGTCGGCAACGTCGGCGGCGGTCCAAACTGCGTGGACGCCGTGTTCCGCGAGCGCTGCGGTGATGTCGAGCGACCGGATAAGACCGTGCGCAACAGGTGAGCGCACGACGCGCATGTGCAGCTGCTGTGCAAACGAGATATCGGCGGCAAAAGAGCCGCGGCCCATCAGCAGCGGCCGATCCTCCAAGCGCGGCACCGACTGGCCGACAAATTTTGCTTTTGCCATGGCCGCCGGTCCCGCTGCTCCGATCCTGCCGACGCTCCTTAACGCTGCCGCAGCTCGGCGGCGGCCGAACGCGCGGCCTTCACGATGTTCTGATAGCCGGTGCAGCGACAAAGATTGGACGAGAGCACGTCGACAAGATCCTCGTCACTGATAGCGGGGTCGCGCTCCAGCACGCCGGTGATCAGCATAAGAAAGCCGGGCGTACAGAAACCGCACTGCAAGCCGTGATGCTCCATGAAGGCGCGCTGCAGCGGATTGAGCTCGTCGCCGTTCGCCAGGCCTTCGACCGTGCGGATCTCCTTGCCGTTCGCCTGGACCGCGAACATCAGGCACGAACGCACCGGCTCGCCGTCGACGAGCACCGTGCAGGCGCCGCAGACGCCGTGCTCGCAGCCGATATGCGTGCCAGTCTGACCGCAATCTTCGCGGATCGCGTCGGCCAGCGTGCGGCGCGGCTCGACCTGAATGGTATGAGCCTGCTGATTGATCGTTACAGTGATTTCGCTTCTCTCACTCATGCGTGTTGCTTCCTCGTTTGACGCAACGCCGCGCGGATGCGCCGAGGCGTGGCCGGCATTTCGTCGATCGTCACGCCGAGCGGCGCGAGCGCGTCGTTGATGGCATTGAGAATGGCAGCCGGCGCGCCGATGGCGCCGCCTTCGCCAAGGCCCTTGGCCTGGGTGATCGTCTTCCCGTTCAGCGTTTCCAGATGAAACAGCTCGATCGGCGGGATCTCCCGGCAGGTCGGCGGCAGAAAGTCGGCCAGCGTTGCCGTGAGTACGTTGCCGACGTCGTCGTAGACGATTTCTTCCAGTAGGGCATTGCCGATGCCCTGCGCGACGCCGCCGAGGATTTGGCCATCGACAATCATCGGATTCACAAGACGGCCGGCATCCTCCGCCACCACGAACTTTTCGACCGTGACCAGCCCGGTCTCCGGATCGACCTCGACGATCCCGGCATGACAGGCGTTCGAGAACGTGCCGGGCGGATCGTAGGTGGCGGTCGCGGAAATTCCCGGGTCGATTTCGCCCTTGAAGAGATGAATCTGGTGATAGGCCGCGCGCGCCAAGGTTTCGATCGGGATCGAACGATCGGTTCCGACTACCCGCGCGACGCCGTCTTGAAGCACGATGTCGTCCGCCGCGGCTTCCAGCAGACTGCCGGCGATCTTTATAAGCTTCGCGCGCACCTTGCGTGCCGCCAGCAAGCTTGCTCCTCCGGCGATGACGAGCGATCGGCTGGCGAACGTGCCCCAGCCATAGGGCGTCCGGTCGGTGTCGCCGTGGACCACTTTGATCCGGTCGGGAGACAGGCCGAGCTGATCGGCGATGAGTTGGGCGAGCGTCGTGCGCAGGCCTTGGCCGTGCGGGCTGGCGCCAATCCGTGCCTCGACGCGGCCGGAAGGATCCATCGTCAGCTCGACGGTCTCCCATCCCGGCGTCACTCCCATGCCCCGCGCCGCGAAAGCCGGCGTGCCGTAGCCGGTCCGCTCGGAAAACGTCGCAAAGCCGATGCCCAAATAACGCCCTTCCGATCGCGCGTGCCGCTGGCGCTGCCGGAATTCCGGCACGTCGAGGGCCTTGACGGCCATGTCCAGGGTTTCCCGATAGGTTCCCTCGTCGAAAACGAGGCCGGTGGCCGAGGTATAGGGAAACTTGTCGATGAGGTTGCGCCGGCGGATTTCGACCGGATCCAAGCCGAATTGCGCCGCCGCGCGATCCATCAGCCGCTCCAGGGCCATGGTGATCACCGGGCGCGAGACGCCGCGATAAGGTGCCATCGGACAGGTGTTGGTGAGCACGCCGCGCGCCACGCAGGCATAGGCACGTATGTCATAGGGGCCGGGCAACTCGGCCATCGCCATCAGCGGCTCGACCGCGCAGGTCGTCGGATAGCAGGAATACGCGCCGACATTGGCGGTGACATCGGCGGCAAGCGCGACGACTTTTGCATCGGCGTCGAACGCGCCTTGCAATCGGATGTACTGGTCCCGGCTGTGAAACGAGGCGACCAGATTCTCGCGGCGGTCCTCGGTCCAGGCGACCGAGCTCCGCAACTTCCGCGCCAGCCAAACCAGCACGACGTATTCGGGAACGAGCGACATTTTTTGACCGAACCCGCCGCCGACATCGGGAGCGATGACGCGCAATTCGCTTTCGGCGATGCCGATCAGGTCCGCAATCGCCGTCCGCATCAGGTGCGGCATCTGTGTGGCGCAGGTCAGCGTGACACGCCCCGATGCGGGATCGAAGGCGGCATGACCGGCGCGGGCCTCGATCGGCGTTGCATTCTGGCGCCGCGAACGTGCCTCGACCGTGACCTGGCAATGCGCCGTCTGTTGCGCGGCGGCAAATCCCGGCGTCTCAATCGTTCCCTCAACAACGAGATTTCGCGCGGCCTCGGCGTGAACCGTCGGCGCGTCATCGGCAAGCGCCGCGCGCGCGTCGATCACGGGCGCGGCTTCGGCAATGTCCACCAACACGTCGTCGGCAAGATCTTCGGCTTCCGCTTCGCTCGGCGCCACGACCGCGGCGATGGGTTCGCCGACGAATCTGACGAAACCCGAAGCGAGGACCGGCTGCGCTACTGCAACGTAGTTGAACTTATGCAGCTCCGGCGTGATCGGCTTCACCGCCGCGAGGTCGGCCGCCGTGAACACCATCGCGTTGTCGGGTACCGTGATTTTTTTGATTTTGCCCGCAGCAACGGCGCTGCGCACAAAGCGGACCCGATGAGTCGCCAGCAGATCGGCGGTGAAGCGGCCGCGACCGGTGAGCAGAGCCGGGTCCTCCAGCCGGCGGATGGAGCGGCCGACCCACGCCAAACCCGAGCCTTTGGTCGGCGCCGTCATGCGACCGCCCGCTCGAGCGCGCGCCGGGTTACGGCGCGCACCAGATCGAGCCTGAACTCGGCATCCGCATGCACGTCTTCCAATGGATCCACCGCCTCGGCGGCAGCTTCCGCCGCGGCACGAAAACTTTCACTGTCGGGCCTGCGACCGGCAAGGACGGCTTCAGCCGCGGCGATCCGGCGCGGCCGACCCTCGGCGCCTCCGATCCCGATCCGCGGCTCGACGATCAGGCCATTCTGCAGCCGGTAGGTGGTCAGCGCCATCGCAAGCGCGTAGTCGCCGGCGCGACGGCTGAATTCATAGAAACCGAAGTACGTATCCGGAGCGAGCAAGGGCAGGCGGGTCTCGAGCAGCAATTCATCCTCGGCCAGCGCCGTCACCATCATGCCCTCGAAGTAATCGTCGGCGGCGATGGTACGGCGGCCGCGCAGACTTGCCGCGACGATTTCCGCGCCGAGGGTCACCGCGGTCAGGCACCATTCCGAGGCAGGGTCGGCGTGGGCCAAGCTGCCGCAAAACGTGCCGCGCAGCCGAATCGGGTAATGCGCGATATTCCGCACCACGGCGGCAAGCAGCGCTCCGGTCGGCCCTGGAACGACCGGATGATGAAACGCCGCATGCCGCACGCACGCAGCGATCGAGAGCGTGTCTTGCTCAACCGCGAGCCGATCGAGACCGGGCACCGAATTGATGTCGATGAGATGCGCCGGCCGCGCCATGCGGAACGCCATCATCGGTATCAGGCTTTGGCCGCCGGCCAGGATGCGGCCATCGCGCGAGCTGAGCTCGGCGAGCTTCGCTATCGCGCCGTCCACGGTTTTCGGCGCATGATAGACGAACGGCGCGGGCTTCACCGGGCCAGGCCCCTTCTCAATCCAAACTCCCAACGCCTTGTAAGCTAAATACTCGGAGGCCTCAACGCGAGTGTTCCGCGATTCTCGTCGTCGACGCACGTCACTACAGCGTCAGATAACTGCGCTGAAGCTCCGCGTTTTCCGCCAACTCCACCATTGTTCCGCCCCAGCGGATCTGGCCTTTCTCCAGCATATAGGCGCGATCGGACACGATCTCGGCGAAGCCGACGTTCTGCTCGGAGAGCAGGATCGACAAACCGCGCTTTTTCAGTTCGACGATGGTGTCGGCGATCTGTTCCACGATCAGCGGCGCGATGCCTTCCGACGGCTCGTCAAGCAGCACGATGAGCGGATTGCCCATCAGCGTGCGTGCGATCGTCAGCATCTGTTGCTCGCCGCCGCTCATGCGGCCGCCGGGCCGGTGGCGGAGTTCGGCGAGATTGGGAAACAACCGGAACAAAGTCTCCGGCGTCCATGCCGGCGCCGGCGTGCCGTCGGCGAGGAGGCGCGGCGGCTGCCGGCCCGCGTCGAGATTTTCCAGAACCGTGAGATCGGAAAAGATGCGGCGATCCTCCGGAGTGAAGCCGACGCCGCGGCGGGCGATCTCGAACGGCTTGAGCGCGGAAATGTCGCGTCCGTTGAAGCGCACGATGCCGCTGCGTCGCGGCAACAGCCCCATGATCGCCTTCATGGTCGTCGATTTGCCGGCGCCGTTCCGCCCCATCAGTGCCACGACCTCGCCCGGCCCCACGGTGAACGTCACGTCGTAGAGAACCTGCGCGGCGCCATACCAGGCGTTGAGATGCTCGACCGCGAGCCCCGGCGACGCGCTCATGAAACCGTCCTCGCGCGCTCGAACGTTCTGCCGCTGCCGAAATAGACCTGCCGCACCAGCGGGTCGTTGCGGATCGTCTTGGCGTCGCCGTTGGCGATCAACCGGCCGCGCGCCATGACGACAATGCGGTCCGCGAACGCGAACACCACGTCCATGGAATGTTCGGTGAACAGCACGGAGACGCCGCGCTCGACCACCAGCATCTTGACCAGAGCGATCAATTCGTTGCGCTCGCGCGGTGCCATGCCGGCCGTCGGCTCGTCCATCAGCAGCAGGCGAGGGTCGCTGGCGAGCGCGATGGCGAGTTCCACCCGCTTGACGTCGCCATAGGCAAGTTCGCGACACGGCCGATCCGCCGCCTCATGCATGCCGACCTGTCGCAAGAGTTCAAGCGCGCGCGGCCGATGATACGATCTCGCCGCGCGCCATAGTCCGTAGGTCTCGCGCGCGTGCGCTATGAGAGCCATCTGCACGTTCTCGACGGCGGTCATCGAACCGAAAGTCGCGGCGATCTGGAACGTGCGGGCGATGCCGCGGCGGCAGATGTCGCGCGGCGGCAACCCGGCGATGTCGCTGCCGTCGAAGCGGATGGTTCCGGCGTCGGGCGACAATTGGCCGTTGATGGTGTTGAAGCAGGTGGTCTTGCCGGCGCCATTGGGTCCGATCAACGCGAGAAACTCGCCGCCGCCGACGGAAAAGCTCACGCCGTCGACCGCGCGCACCGCGCCGAAGCTTTTGCACAGCGAGCTCACCGCAAGCTCGGTCATGAGGAACGCCAGCGCGCGGCGAGCCGCAGGAATCCGCCGGCGAGGCCGGCGGGGAAGGCGAGCACCAGCACGAGGATGATGCCGCCAAGGAGGGCGTGCCAGTATTCGGTCTGCTGCATGACCAAATCCTGCAGCACGGCGAACACCGAGGCGCCGACAATCGGGCCGGACAGCGTTTGGATGCCGCCGAGCAGCACCATGACGAGGCCGTCGATCGAGCGCCCGATGCTGATCGTTTCCGGAGAGATCGAGCCCTTGGCGAAGGCGAAAATGCCGCCGGCGACGCCGCAAACCGTCCCAGCGATGGCGAAGGCGAGCCAGTGCACCCTTTTCACGTCGATGCCGATCGCCTCCGCCCGCAGCGGCGAATCGCGACCAGCGCGCATGGCGTAGCCGAATGGCGCGAACAGAATGCGCCGCAACAGCAGAACGCCGGCGACGACAAAAACAAGGGTGAGAAGAAAGAATGCGGAAAGCCGATCGAATGGAACGCTCGGCCAGACGCCGAGCACGCCATTGGAGCCGCCGGTAAATTCCTGCCACTGGAAAACAATCGACCAGACGATCTGGGCGAAGGCGAGCGTGAGCATCGCCAGATAGACGCCGGAGAGCCGGACCGCGAACCAGCCGAACAGCAACGCGCCGAGCGCGGCCGCGACCGGGGCCGCGGCGAGAGCGAGGCCCATCGGCGCGGCGAGCCATTTCACCGCCAAAGCGGCACCGTAGGCGCCGAGGCCGAAATAGGCGGCGTGGCCGAATGAGGCCATCCCGCCCGGGCCCATGATGAAATGTAGGCTGGTGGCGAACAGCACCGCGATCAGCACATCGACGCCGAGCACCAGCGCGTAAGGTGAACCGCGCGCCAACAACGGCAATGCGATCAGCACGAGGAGAACGGCGACGCCGAGAACCGCGACAGTGCGGGAGGCCGGACGGATCGGCGCCTCCGGCTCGGCGGCGGCGCCGCGCGCCGCGACCTGCGGCCGGCCGAGCAGACCGTGCGGCCTGGCGATCAGCACGATAGCCATGACCAGAAACTCGGCGACCAGCGTGAACTTGGAAAAGTTCACCGAAAAACCGCCGAAAGTGACGAGCCCGAGGCCAATGCAAAGAGCCTTGACCTCGGCAATAAGCACGGCCGCGATGTAGGACCCGACGATCGAGCCCATGCCGCCGACGACGACCACCACGAAGGCGTCGGTGATGACGGTCAGGTCCATGCCGAGATCGGCCGGCTCGCGCGCCACCTGCAACGCGCCGCCGAGACCCGCGAGCAAGGCGCCTAGGGCGAAAACGGCGGTGAACAGCACCGACTGATTGACGCCAAGCGCGCCGAGCATGTCGCGATCCTCGGTCGCGGCACGCACCAGGCGGCCGAAACGCGTGCGCGCGAACGTGATGTGCAGCACGCAGAGCGCGATCGGCGCGACGACGATCAGGAAGGCATCGTAGCTCGGCAAATTGCGGCCGAGGACCTCGACGGCGCCGCGCAGGCCGGGAGCGCGCGGCCCGAGCAGATCTTCAGGCCCCCACAGCCACAGTGTCGCATCATTGATGACAAGGAGCAGCGCGAAGGTGGCGAGCAGCTGGAACAGCTCCGGCGCGGTATAAACGCGCCGCAGCAGCAAAACCTCGATCAAGGCGCCGATGACGCCGACGATGATGGCGGATGCGATGATGCCGCCCCAAAAGCCGAGCGCGCTGCCGCCCATCGCCGTCACCAGCGTGACGGCGAAATAGGTCCCCAGCATGTAGAGCGAGCCATGCGCGATATTGATGATGCGCGTGACGCCGAAGATGAGGGAAAGCCCGGCTGCGACGAAGAACAAGCCGGACGCCGAGGCCAGGCCGTCGAGCGCCTGGAAAGCAAGGCCTTCCCAGTTCATTGCCGAACGATATCAGAGACCCGCAGGTGCGTCATCGCGCCTTGCCGATGTTCAATCGGCCGACGGCGGCCGCAACTTCTTCACCTCGGTATCGGAGGGGAGCACGCTGGCGCCGTCGACATACTTGAAATCGACCATCGTGCCATGACCGTCCTTCAAGGCGAGCTTGCCGACGAAGGCGCCGAGCGTGGCTTGATGATCGCTGGCGCGGAAATGAAACGGCCCGAACGGGCCGTCCATCTTGAGGCCGCGAAAGGCGTCAACGAGCTTCTCGGTGTCGGTAGAGCCAGCCTTGGCGATGCCGGTGGCAATCGACTTCATGGTCAGATAACCCACGATCGAGCCGACCCGCGGGTAGTCGTGGTAGCGGTTCTGGTAGGCGGCAACGAATGCCTTGTTCTCCGGCGTCTGCACTTCGTTCCAGGGATAGCCGGTGACGATCCAGCCGGCCGGCGCCTCGTCCTTGAGCGGATCGAGATATTCCGGTTCGCCGCCGAGCAGGTCGACAACGACGCGATCCTTGAACGTGCCGCGCGTGTCACCCTCGCGCACGAATTTGGTAAGATCGCCGCCGAACAGGGCGCTGAAGATGGCGTCCGGCTTGGCGTCGTCGATCGCCTGCGCCACGGCGCCGGCATCGATCTTGCCGAGCGGCGACGCCTGTTCGGTGACGAACTCGACGTCGGGCTGGTGCGCTTTCATCAGTTCCTTGAAAGTGGCGGCCGCGGATTGGCCGTATTCGTAATTCGGATAGACCAGCGCCCAGCGCTTCTTCTTCGCCGCGAACGCGTCGGGCAAGAGCATCGCCACCTGCATGTAGGTCGAGGGCCGCAGGCGGAAGGTATAGCGGTTGCCGTTCGCCCAGGTGACCTTGTCGGACAGCGGCTCGGCGGCGAGAAAGAACACCTTTTTCTTGCCGGCGAATTCGGTGACGGCGAGGCCTACATTGGAGAGAAACGTGCCGCAGAGGATGTTGATGCCGTCCGCGGTCACCAATTCCTCGGCGACGCGCACCGCGTCGCCGGGATTGGCGCCGTCGTCGCGCGAGACCACTTCGAGCTTTTGGCCCAAAACGCCGCCGGAAGCGTTGATCTCGTCGATCGCCATCTCCCAGCCCTTCTTGTAGGGCTCGAGGAAGGCGGGCTGGCTCTTGTAGCTGTTGAGTTCGCCGATCTTGATCGTCTGCTGCGCAAGTGCCGGTGCTGTCGCCGACAAAGCCCCGGCAAGGACGACGATGGCGTGTGCGCGCATGGCCTGTGCTCCTATCCGCTGATTTTGTCTTTTGCGCTCCTCCCTTAGGTTCCTATCACGCCGCCTGCGCACCCAGCAACGATCGCAAGCTGGTTCCTGTCGGCGCCTATTAGGGCGGCTGCGCCAGCTACGGCTCTTTCATCAGCCACAGCGAGGTAACCGGCCGGGCCATCTCCTCTTCACCGAGCCGGCGCACGATTTCGTAGATGACCGGAGTGCGCGGGGCGACTCGGTTTTTGCCGTTTCAGCGCGGATAACGCATGCGGGTGCTGTTCGTTTCCGCTATTGGCAGCCGGTCGCGATATTGACTTGCCTAACCGCCGCCTGCAAAGGCTTCTGTCCGGCCCGTAGCCGCCGTTACCGCTGCATTGGTCATGCCGATCATCGAGAGCCGCGTCGATACCAGATCCGAGACCTTTCGCGCCAACCGCGAGCAGATGCTGGCGTTGATCGGCGATTTCCGCGCGCTCGAGCAGAAGGTGCGGGATTTTTCGAACTCCAAGCGTGAGCGCTTTCGCGCCCGTGGCCAGCTGCTGCCGCGGGAGCGTGTCGCTCTGGTACTCGACCACGGCGCGCCGTGGCTGGAGCTGTCGACGCTCGCCGGTTTTCGCATGCACGACGACGACGGCGCCGCCGGCATCCAGAGCGGTGGCGGCATCGCCGGCATCGGCTATGTGTCCGGCATCCGCTGCATCGTCTCGGCCAACGACAGCGCCATCAAGGGCGGCACGTCGACTCCGATGGGGGTCAAGAAGCATCTGCGCGTCCAGCAGATCGCTCGCGAGAACAAGCTGCCGATGGTGCGTCTCGTGGAATCCGGCGGCGCCAATCTGCTCTACCAGGCGGAGATGTTCGTCGAAGGCGGCCGCGGCTTTGCCAACCAGGCGCGTCTGTCGGCAGCCGGCATCCCGCAGGTCACCGTGGTGCACGGCTCGTCGACCGCGGGCGGCGCTTATCTGCCCGGTCTCTCGGATTACGTGATCCTGGTGCGCGGCCGGGCCAAGGTGTTTCTGGCCGGGCCGCCGCTGTTGCGCGCCGCGACCGGTGAGGTCGCCACCGACGAGGAACTCGGCGGCGCCGAGATGCATGCGACCATCTCCGGGCTCGGCGAATATCTCGCCGAGGATGATGCCGACGGCATTCGCCTCGCCCGCGAAATCATGGCCAAGCTGCCCTGGAACGAGCAGCTTCCGGTCCGGCAGCAAAAGCCCTTCAAGGAGCCGCGCTATCCGGCCGAGGAACTGGCCGGCGTTGTGCCGACCGACTATCGCAAGCCCTATGACGTGCGCGAGGTCATCGCCCGCATCGTCGACGATTCCGATTACCTGGACTTCAAGGCGCTCTACGGTCCGCATACGGTCTGCGGCCAAGCCGAGATCGAGGGCCAAGCCATCGGGCTCATCGGCAACAACGGGCCGATCGACGCCGACGGCGCCAGCAAGGCGGCGCAGTTCATCCAGTTGTGCTGCCAAGCCAACATGCCGATCGTGTATCTGCAGAACACCACCGGCTACATGGTCGGGCGCGAAGCCGAGCAGGCCGGTATCATCAAGCATGGCTCGAAGATGATCCAGGCGGTCGCCAACGCCACGGTGCCGCAACTGACCATCCATGTCGGCGCCTCCTTCGGGGCCGGCAATTACGGCATGTGCGGCCGCGCCTATGACCCGCGTTTCATTTTCGCCTGGCCGAGCAACCGCATCGCGGTTATGGGCGGCGAGCAGGCCGCGAAGGTCATGGCGATCGTCACCGAGGAAAAGCTCAAACGCGAGAGCAAGCCGGTCGACAAGGCAAAGCTCGAGGTGATGGAGAAGGCCATCATCAAGCGCATGGAAGGCGAATCCACCGCGCTCTATGCTACCGCGCGTTTGTGGGACGACGGGCTGATCGACCCGCGCGACACCCGCAAGGTGCTAGGCTTCTGTCTGTCGATCTGCCGCGAGGCAGAACTTCGCCCGCTCAAACCCAATACGTTCGGCGTCGGGCGCATGTAAAAAAAGGAAACGCCATGCTGTTCACGCCCGAGCATGAGGAGCTGCGCCGCAGCCTGCAGAAATTCATCGCCGCGGAGGTCAACCCCCACGTCGATCAATGGGAAGAAGCCGGCATCTTTCCGGCCCACGAGCTGTTCAAGAAAATGGGCGATCTGGGTTTCCTCGGCTTGACCAAGCCGGTCGAATACGGCGGCCAGGGTCTCGATTATTCCTACGCGATGGTCATGGCCGAGGAACTCGGCAATATCGAGTGCGGGAGCGTGCCGATGGCGATCGGCGTGCAGACCGACATGGCGACGCCCGCGCTTGCCCGGTTCGGCTCGGACGAGGTCAAGCGCGAGTTCCTGGCGCCGTCGATTGCCGGCGACTATGTGGCCTGTCTCGGCGTCTCCGAAGTCGGCGCCGGCTCCGACGTCGCCTCGATCAAGACCACGGCGCGCAAGGACGGCGGCGATTACGTCATTAACGGCGGCAAAATGTGGACCACCAACGGCACGCAAGCCGACTGGATGTGCTTGCTTGCCAACACCTCTGACGGCGCGGTGCATAAGAACAAGTCGCTGATTTGCCTGCCGATGAAGACCAAAGGCGTCGAGATCGCCCGCAAGCTCGACAAGCTCGGCATGCGCTCCTCCGACACCGCCCAGATCTTTTTCGACAATGTGCGGGTACCGCAGCGCTTTTTGATCGGCGAAGAGGGCAAAGGCTTCGTCTATCAGATGCTGCAGTTCCAGGAAGAGCGACTGTGGGCCGCCGCCGCCAATCTGAAATCGATGGAGCGGCTGATCCAGCAGACCATCGACTACACCCGCAACCGCAAGGCCTTCGGCAAGTCGATCCTCGACAATCAGGTGGTGCATTTCCGGCTCGCCGAGCTTGCGACCGAGGTCGAGTTGTTGCGCGCGCTCACCTATCGCGCCTGCGAACTGTACCTTGCCGGCACCGATGTCACGCGGCTGGCTTCAATGGCCAAGCTCAAAGGCGGCCGGCTGCGCCGCGAGCTGTCGGATGCCTGCCTGCAATATTGGGGCGGCATGGGCTTCATGAACGAGACGCCGGTGAGCCGGGCGTATCGCGATGGACGCCTAGGCTCGATCGGCGGCGGCGCCGACGAAATCATGCTGACCATCATCTGCAAGCTGATGGGAACGCTGCCCGGGACCTCCAATGCGCCGGAGCAAAGGGCCGATCATGGCTGAGCTGCCGCGGGAGACCGCGCATATCAGGCTCGATCTGCGCGGCGCGGTGCTGCACCTGTGGCTTGATCGGCCCGAACTGCGCAACGCCCTCAGCCCGCAAATGGTGCGAGAGATCCTGGCGACATTTGCCGCGATTGCCGACGATCGATCGGTGCGCGTCGTCGTGCTGCGTGGGGCAGGGGGGACATTCTGCGCCGGCGGTGACATCAAGAGCATGTCGGCCGCGCACGAGGCGCCGCCGGCGGGCGCAACCGACGAGCTGAAGGAAAACAACAGGCGCTTCGGCGCCATGCTGGACACGGTGAATGCGGCGCCGCAGGCGGTGATCGCCGCGGTCGAGGGCTACGCCATGGGCGGCGGTTTCGGCTTGGCCTGCGTCGCCGACATCACCATCGCGACGGCCGACGCCAAGTTCGGCATGACGGAAGTAACGATCGGCGTGGTGCCCGCGGCGATCTCGCCGTTCGTGGTCAAGCGCATCGGGCTCACGGCCGCGCGGCGCTTGGCGGTCTCCGGGGCGCGCCTCGACGGCACCGAGGCGGCCGCGATCGGTATCGCGCATCGCACGGTCGCCGACGCCGCCGCGCTCGATGCGGCCGTCAGCGACAGCTGTAATCAAGTTCTCAAATGCGCTCCCGGCGCGGTCGCCGCGACCAAACGGCTGATGCTGCGCGCCGCCGGTCCGAGCCCGATGTCGGAGCTGCTCGACGACGCAGCCGAGAGCTTTGCCGCCGCGGTACGCGGCCCGGAAGGCCGTGAGGGCACCCGATCGTTCGTCGAGAAACGCAAACCGTCCTGGGTGACGCAGGTGGGTGAGGGATGATCTCTTTCCGAGCGCACTTTCGCTCGGCCAGCGCCTTAAAAACATGATCACATTCAGCAAAATCCTGATCGCCAATCGCGGCGAGATCGCCTGCCGCATCATCCGTACGGCGAAGGCTCTCGGCTATCGCACGGTCGCGGTCTACAGCGATGCGGATGCCGACGCCTTGCATAGGCGGCAGGCCGATGAGGCTGTCCGCATCGGGCCGCCGCCCGTGCAGGACAGTTATCTGAATGTCGATGCGCTGCTTGCTGCTGTAAAGCTTGCGGGGGCCGACGCCGTGCATCCCGGCTACGGTTTTCTCTCGGAGAATGCCGCGTTCGCGGAGGCGTGCGCCCGGGCGGGTCTTGTCTTCGTCGGTCCGCCGGCGGCGGCCATTGCCGCGATGGGCAACAAGGCGCGGGCCAAGGCGTTGATGCAGGCTGCCGGCGTTCCCTGCGTACCGGGTTATCAGGGGCCGGATCAGTCCGACGAGAGATTCATAAAGGAAGGCCAGCGCATCGGCTTTCCGCTGATGGTCAAGGCCGCGGCCGGCGGCGGCGGGCGCGGCATGCGCCTCGTGGCCTCCGCCGACGATCTCGCCAACGCGCTGGCGCGGGCGCGTTCCGAGGCGGCGGGCGCATTTGGGTCGGACGAGTTGATCCTTGAGCATGCAGTGCCCGACGCGCGACACATCGAAATCCAGGTTTTTGCCGACCAGCACGGCAACGTCATCCATCTCGGCGAACGCGATTGCTCGATTCAGCGCCGCCACCAGAAGGTCATCGAGGAGACACCCTCGCCGGCGGTCTCGACCGAGCTGCGGTCGAATATGGGCGACGCCGCGGTCGCCGCGGCCCGCGCCATCGGTTATGTGAGTGCCGGCACCGTCGAGTTTCTGCTCGACCAGTCGGGAAAATTCTACTTTCTCGAAATGAATACCCGACTTCAGGTCGAGCATCCGGTGACCGAGGCGGTCACGGGAGTGGATCTGGTCGCCTGGCAGCTTCAAGTGGCGGCCGGCGAGAGGCTGCCGCTCGATCAGCACGAAGTACGGTTCAGTGGCCACGCTATCGAGGCGCGGCTTTATGCCGAAGATCCGCACAAAAACTTTTTGCCGCAAACCGGAACCCTGGTCGATTGGCGGCCGGCGTCGGGCGCGGGCGTGCGCATCGACCACGCGCTGGCGCCGGGCCAGAGCGTGAGCCCGTTCTACGATCCGATGCTGGCGAAGGTGATCGCCCATGGTGCGACGCGCGAAGAAGCGTGCCGCCGGTTGCTCATTGCGCTCGAGGACACGGTGGCGCTCGGGCTGACCACCAACCGTAGCTTCCTCATCGCGATGCTCCGGCACCCCGCCTTCGCCGCCGGGGAAGCGACGACCACGTTCATTCAACGGTATTTTCCGGCGGGGAGCGACGCCATGCGGCGTCCGCAGGCTGATCTCCGGACGCTGGCGATCGCGGCGGTGCTGCTGTTCGAGGACCGAAAGCGCAGCGCCGCCAGCGCGTCGCGCGCAACCATGAATTGGTCTTCGACGGGCATTGCAGTCTGGCCTTTACGATTGACACTGAGCGACGTGCATCATTCGGCCAGCATCATGGCTGTCAGACCGGATGGATATTCGGTTCTGCTGGGCAAGGAAGAGGTCGAGGTTGCGATCGTCGAACGCTGCGAACGCTCGCTTCGCTTCACCGCCTTCGGTCTGCAGCAGACCACGCGCTTCGCTCTTCAGGACGGCGTGTTGCATCTCGATCTCAACGGAACCACCGTCGCCGTGCGCGAGACCGCTCTCGAGGCGGCCGGCTCTGGACGTCGCGACGGTTCCTCCCGCCTCGTCGCGCCGATGAATGGCGCGATCGTAGGGGTGCTCGCCCGAGCAGGCGATCGCGTCATCAGAGGACAGCGCGTCGTCGTGCTCGAAGCGATGAAGATGCAGCACGAGATCAGCGCGGAGCGCGACGGCACCATCGAGAAGATCCTGGTCAACCCGGGCGAGCAGGTCGCCGCCCGGCAGCTTCTCGCCGTGCTCGTGCCCGAGAGCGTTGCGGGCAAGGATGAGATGGAGGAATCCGCATGAGCGATAAGGTCGTGATCACCTGCGCGCTCACCGGCGTGCTGACCAATCCGAAGCAGCATCCGGTACCGGTCACGCCCGAAGAGATGGCGCGCGAGGCGAAAGCCGCATTCGACGCTGGCGCCGCGGTCATGCATGTGCATTTCCGCCAGCAAGCGCCCGGCAAGGGGCACCTGCCGTCGTGGGAGCCCGAGCTGGCCGTCACCATCATGCAGGCGATCCGCGACGCCTGCCCGGGCGTGATTCTCAACGAGTCGACGGGCACGATCGGGTCGAATATTTCCGGCCCGCTCGCTTGCTTGCGCGCCGTCAAGCCTGAGATCGCCGCCTGCAATGCCGGCTCGCTGAACTACCTGAAAGTGCGTTCCGATGGGTCGTGGGCCTGGCCGCCGCACGTCTTCGATAATCCGGTCGACAAAGTAAAAGCCTATCTCGACGTGATGGCCGAGACCGGCACCCAGCCCGAATTCGAATGTTTCGACGTCGGCATCGTGCGCTGTGTCGGCATGTATGCGAAGAACGGTATGTACAAGGGCCGGCCGAAATACAATTTCGTCATGGGCGTGGAGTCCGGCATGCCGGCCGATCCGGATTTGCTTCCGATCCTGAAGAAACTCACCCTCGCCGGCGCGCCTTGGCAGGTTACCGCCATCGGCCGCGCGGAAATCTGGCCATTGCACCGGCGCGCTGCCGAGCTCGGTGGCCATTTACGGACAGGCCTCGAAGACACGTTCTATTTGCCCGACGGCAGCAAAGTCGGCTCGAACGGAACGCTGGTGCAGATGCTGGCGCGCTATGCGCGCGAGGCCGGCCGCGCCATCGCAAGCCCCGGAGAAACTCGCGAGCTGATGGGGCTTGCAGGAGCCTAGTGAACCTGCCGCTCCTGGCCGACCCAGAATGGCTTGCGCAGCTCGCGCTTGAGAATCTTGCCGGTCGGATTTCGAGGCAGGGCGTCGATAAAATCGATCGACCGCGGCACCTTGTAGGCGGCGATACGCTCGCGCGCGAAGCCGATCAATTCATCGGGCGTGACCTCGACGCCCGGTTTTCTGACCACGAACGCCTTCACGGCCTCGCCCCATTGGTCGTCCGGCACACCGATCACCGCCACGTCCGCGACCGCGGGGTGGCCGAACAGCGCGCTTTCGACTTCGGCCGGATAGATGTTCTCACCACCCGAGATAATCATGTCCTTCACGCGATCGTAAATGTAGAGGTAGCCATCCTGATCGAGGTAGCCGGCGTCGCCGGTATGGAACCAGCCGCCGCGCATCGCCCGGCTCGTTGCCTCGGGTTGGTTCCAGTACCCGAGCATGATCTGCGGCGACCGGCAGGCGATCTCGCCGACCTCACCGGTCGCGACGTCGTTACCCGCGGCGTCGACGACGCGAAGCTCGACCCCGGTCATCGCCTTGCCGCACGACTTGAGCCGCGCCCCGGCGTGCTCGCCATGGTCCTCGGGCGGCAAGTAGGTGATGGCGCCGGTGGTTTCGGTCAGGCCATAGACTTGCGCCAGGTCGCAGCCGAACGCCTTGAGCGCGTTGCGCACGAGATCGACCGGCGCCGGCGACGCCCCGTAGACGATCAGCTCAAGCGACGAGAAATCCGTCGTCCGGCATTGTGGCGTCTGCAGCAGGAACAGCAAAAGCGCCGGCACCAAGAAGGCCTTGGTGATGCGATATTCCGGGATCAATCGCAGAATGGCGGCCGGGTCGGGGTCGCGCATCAGCACGGTTTCGATGCCGCGATAGAAACCAACCAAGCCCCAACCGCTGCCGCCGATGTGGAACAGCGGCATACAGACTAGATTGACGTCGTTGTCATGCCAGTTGCCGAACTGGCGCAGCGCGCCCGGCAGCAAGGTCAGCAGATTGGCGTGGCTGAGCTGCGCGCCTTTCGGGTAGCCGGTCGTGCCGCTGGTATACATCTGAATGGCGCAATGGTCCGTCGCGATCGTCACTGCGGGATCGCTCGCCGACTGAGCTGCTACCCAGCTGGCGTAATCGGGCCAGGAAACGGGGCCGCCATCGAGCGCGATGATCCGGCGAACCGACTTTAATTCGTCCGCCACCTTCTCGACGACCGGGTAAAAATCGGCGCTGACGAACAGCAGCTCGACGCAGGCGTCCTCCACCACGTAGGCCACCTCGGGCGGCGCCAGGCGGAAATTGACCGGCACCAGGACCAGATCGGCCTTGGCGGCGCCGAACCAGAGCTCGAAGAAAGCCGGCGCGTTTTTCGACAGAATTGCCACGCGCGTCTGCGGCCGGAGGCCCTCGGCGAGCAATCCGTTTGCGACTTGATTGGTGCGCCGATCGAGTTCGCCGTAGCTGAGGTGCCGTCCCTCATAATGCATCGCCACCCGATGCGGGCGGCTCCGGGCATGATGGCGCGGGATATCACCGAGCGTGGAAAGATCCGCGGCGCTATCGACCTGGAGCATGACGTTTCCTCCCTGAAAGCGGGCTTTTGCGTCGGTGGCTGTGCCGCCGCCCGCGTTTGTCATTTTATTGTCAATGGTAGGCAGTTTCCGAACTGACTGGAAGCCCGCATGCGGCGTGCTATAGTGCCGCCATGCGTTCTGTTGGTGCAATGCTTATGCAACCAATGACGCTGAACTAAAGCCCAACAGTACGTATTTTGGAGAAAACGCATGAAACGCTTGCTTGGCCTGACGGCCGTCGCCTGCATTCTAAGTTGTGGAACGGCCTGGGCCCAGGTCTCGGACGGCGTCGTCAAGCTCGGCGTGCTCAACGACATGTCGAGCCTCTACGCCGACGTCTCCGGCAAGGGCGGTGTGGTCGCCGCCCAGATGGCGGCCGAGGACTCCGGCGGCAAGGTGCTGGGCGCACCGATCGAGATCATCGGCGGCGACCATCAGAATAAGCCCGATGTTGGCGCCGGCCTCGCGCGCCAATGGATCGATACCGACCATGTCGACGCCATCGTCGATGTACCGACGTCGTCCGTGGCGTTGGCAATCCAGGAAGTCACGCGCGAGAAGAAGCGGATTTTCCTGATGTCGGGGCCGGCATCTTCGGACCTGACTGGCAAGGCCTGCTCGCCCTACGGGATTCACTGGACTTACGACACCTACGCGCTCGCCCACGGCACCGGCGGCGCTTTGGTGAAGCAAGGCGGTGACTCTTGGTTTTTCATCACCGCCGATTACGCCTTCGGCCATGCGTTGGAGCGTGATACCGGCGATGCCGTCAAGGCGGCAGGCGGCAAGGTGCTTGGTGCGGTCAACGCTCCGCTCAACACCCAGGATTTCTCTTCGTTCCTACTCCAGGCTCAAGCCTCCAAGGCGAAAGTCATCGGGCTTGCCAACGCCGGCGGCGACACCATCAATTCGATCAAACAAGCCTCCGAATTCGGCATTGTGGCCGGCGGCCAGAAGCTGGCAGGACTGTTGGTATTCTTGAGCGATATCCACTCGCTAGGTTTGAAGACCGCGCAAGGTCTGACCATCACCTCGGCCTGGTATTGGGACAAGGACGATGCGTCCCGAACATTCGCCAAGCGATTCATGGCGAGAAATCCCACCGGCTTGCCGCCGACCTACATCCAGGCCGGCATCTACACCGAAGTGGCCTTCTACCTCAAAGCGATCCAGGCCGCTGGCACCGACGATGCCGACAAGGTCGTCGCGCAGATGCGCAAGATGAAAATCAACGACTTCATGACCAAGGACGGCTGGATCCGCGAAGACGGCCGGGTGATGCGCGACATGTATCTCGAAGAGGTTAAGTCACCCGCCGAATCGAAGTACCCCTTCGATTACTTAAAGATCCTGGCGACCATTCCGGCCGATCAGGCATTCCGGCCGCTCAAAGACGGAAATTGTCCGCTGGTGCACGGCTGACGCTTTTGTGACGAGGCCTCGAGGCGTTGTGCACGCCTCGAGGTCCGGTCCGCCGGCATACAAGTTGTTTTTTCTCAACCGGCGTAACGCGGCGGTCATATGAATGTCTATGATCTGAACGAGCGGGTCGCGGTCGTCACCGGAGGGGCTCAAGGTATCGGTCTTGCGGTGGCCAATCGTATTCTGGCCTCCGGTGGCCGCGTCGCGATTTGGCATCGCGACCGCGCACTCCTTGATGAGACGGTGAAGCGTATTGCCAAAGGCGACCGCGTGCAGGGACTTGCGATAATTGCCTGACATTCGACCGCGCTCTGCTCCGCTTGTAGTGAATCCTTTCGCCGCGGTTCGGACCCACTGCCAAGGTTCCGCCTCGAACCAGGCGGTGTTGGAATGCACGGAGAAGAATATGCGCATTATCTGCATCGGCGGCGGCCCGGCGGGGCTTTATTTCGGGCTCCTGATGAAGAAGGAGAACCCGGCGCACCAGGTGACTGTGATCGAACGCAACCGTCCGTACGACACGTTCGGCTGGGGGGTCGTGTTCTCCGACGCCACCATGGAGAACATGCGCGCCTGGGACCCGCCGACCGCGCAATCAATTGAAAGCGCCTTCAATCACTGGGACGACATCGAGGTCCTGATCAAAGGCCGGCGCATGCGCACCACCGGCCACGGCTTCGTCGGCATTGGCCGCAAGAGGCTCCTCAATATCCTGCAGGCGCGCTGCGAGGAGCTCGGCGTCGAGCTGGTCTTCGATCGCGAGGTCGATTCCGACCTCGAGTTCCCGGATGCCGATCTCGTCATCGCCTCGGATGGTATCAATTCCAAAATTCGCAACCGCTATCGGAGCGTATTCAAACCCGATCTGGTAGTGCGGCCGAACCGTTTTATCTGGCTCGGCACCAACAAGCGCTACGATGCTTTTACCTTCGACTTCCGCCGCACTGAGCACGGCTGGTTCCAGGCGCACATTTACAAATTCGACGAAGACACTTCCACCTTCATCGTCGAGACGACGGAAGAAATCTTCAAGGCGCACGGTCTCGACGAGGCCGACGAAGCGCGCTCGACAGCGTTTTGCGAGGAACTGTTCAGCGAAGCGCTGGACGGCGCGAAGCTGATGAGCAACGCCCGGCACCTGCGCGGCTCCGCCTGGCTGAATTTCAACCGGCTGATCTGCGGCACCTGGAGTCATTTCAACGGCCGCAGCCACGTCGTGCTGATGGGGGACGCGGCGCACACCGCGCATTTTGCCATCGGGTCCGGCACCAAGCTCGCGCTTGAGGACGCCATCGAGCTGACCCGGCAATTTCGCAGCCTCGGCGCCACGCCGGACAAGATTCCCGAAGTGCTCGCCGCCTACGAGCGGGTGCGCGCCGTCGACGTGGCCCGCATCCAGAACGCCGCGCGCAACGCCATGGAATGGTTCGAGGTGGTCGGCAGCCGCTACGCCGACACGCTCGAGCCGGAGCAGTTCATGTACTCGCTGCTGACGCGTTCGCAGCGCATCAGTCACGAGAATCTGCGGCTTCGCGACAAGGCCTGGCTGGAAGGCTACGAACGCTGGTTCGCGGCGCGCTGCGGTGTCAACGTACTGTCAAACAGCCCGACGGTGCCGCCGATGTTCACGCCTTACACGATCCGCGGCGTCACCTTGCCGAACCGTATCGTCGTCTCGCCGATGGCGATGTATTCGGCCGTCGACGGCATGCCGAACGATTTCCATCTGGTGCATCTGGGCAGCCGCGCGCTGGGCGGCGCCGGGCTCGTCTTCGGCGAGATGACCTGCGTGTCGCCGGACGCACGCATCACGCCGGGGTGTCTCGGGCTCTGGAACGACGAACAGGCGGAAGCCTGGAAACGCCTGGTCGATTTCATTCACACCACCCCGGCCAAGGCCGGACTTCAGCTCGGCCATTCCGGCCGCAAGGGCTCGACCCGGGTGCCGTGGGAAGGCGTCGATCAGCCGCTGGAGCATGGCAATTGGCCGGTCATGTCGGCCTCGCCGGTGACCTATGTGACGAACGGCGCCGTCCCGCGCGAGATGACGCGCGACGACATGCAGCGGGTGAAGGCGGATTTCTGCGCCGCCGCGAGCCGCGGCACCAAGGCCGGCTTCGATGTTCTCGAACTGCATTGCGCGCACGGCTATCTGCTCTCGAGCTTTCTCTCGCCGCTGACCAATCGTCGCACCGATGAATTTGGCGGCTCGCCGGAGAACCGCGCGCGCTACCCGCTCGAAGTCTTTCGCGCGATCCGGGCGATCTGGCCGGCGGATCGGCCGATGTCGGTGCGGTTATCGTGTCACGACTGGACGGAAGGCGGCAACACGCCGGAGGACGCGGCGCTGTTCGCGCGGCTGTTCAAGGCCGCCGGCGCCGACATGATCGATTGCTCGTCCGGGCAAGTCTGGCATGACGACCAGCCGGTTTACGGCCGACTTTATCAGACGCCGTTTGCCGACAAGATTCGCAACGAGGTCGGCATCGCCACCATCGCCGTCGGCGCGATTTCGGAAGCCGACCATGCCAATTCGATCATCGGCGCCGGTCGCGCCGATTTGTGCGCCATTGCCAGGCCGCACCTGGCCGATCCCGCCTGGACCCTGCACGAAGCCGCCAAAATCGGCGTCAAGTCGGTGCCCTGGCCGAAGCAATATCTGTCCGGCAAGACTCAGTACGAAACCAACCTCGCACGCGCGGCTGCCGGTCCGCCGCCAGCCTGAGCGGGAGGCGCGACGATCGTGACCAACAGTTCGCTCCACAATCAGCACGTCCTCGTCACCGGCGCCGGAACCGGCATCGGCGCGGCGATTGCGCTTGCCTGCGGCGGAGCCGGCGCCCGCGTCAGCCTGGTCGGCCGCCGCCGCGATCCGCTGGTCGCGGTGCAAGCGTCCTTGGGGCCGACCCGCGCCCATGTGGTGGCCGATTTCGATGTCACCGACGAGAAGAAAGTCCACGCCGGCGTCGCTGCCGCACGAAACGCCTTTGGCCCGGTCGATGTCCTGGTCAACAATGCCGGCGAGGCGCCGAGCGCGCCGTTGACCAAAATCGATTTGACGACATGGCAGCACGTGCTCGCGGTGAATCTCACCGGTACATTCCTGGTAACAAGGGAGGTCGTATCCGACATGATCGTCAAGCGGGCCGGGCGGGTGATCAACATCGCCTCGACGGCCGGGCTTGTGGGCTATGCCTATGTGTCGGCCTACGTGGCCGCAAAGCACGGCGTCATCGGGCTGACCCGCAGCTTGGCGCTCGAATTCGCCCGTGCCGGCATCACGGTCAATGCGGTCTGTCCGGGATATACCGACACGGACCTGTTCGAGCGCGCCGTCGACAACATCGTGGCCAAGACCAAGCGCAGCCGCGACGATGCGCGCGCCACACTCGCCGCGTCGAACCCGCAGGGCCGTCTGGTGACGCCGGAGGAGGTGGCGAGAACAGTGCTGTGGCTCGCGTCCGCCGACGCGGCTTCCATCACCGGCCAGGCCATTGTGATTGCCGGCGGCGAAGTCATGGCCGGCTAGTGCTAGGATGATGCAGCCATGATCCGCTCGGCACACATCGATACTTTTGCGCGGGATCATCTGCCTTCACCCGATTTGCTGCCGGACTTTTTGTTTACCCTGCCGGACCTGCGCTATCCGGACCGACTGAACTGCGTGACTGCATTCGTCGATGCGTGGCGCGCCGCCGGGCACGGCGACCGCGATTGCCTGATTTCGCCGACGGAGCGCCTGTCCTATGCCGGTCTGGCGGAGCGGGTAAACCGCATCGCCAACGTACTCACTCGCGATCTCGGGGTCGTTCCCGGGAATCGGGTTTTGCTGCGCGGACCCAACAGCCCGATGATGGTGGCGGCGTATTTTGCCGTCATCAAGGCCGGCGCCGTCGTGGTCGCCACCATGCCGCTGCTGCGCGCCAAGGAGATCGCGTTCCCGCTTGGCAAGGCCGAAATTCGCCTTGCGTTGTGCGACGTGCGGCTCGGGGACGAAATGGAGAAGGCGAGGCCGCTCGCGCCCATGCTCGAACAGGTCGTCTATTGGGGCTCCGGCGCCGGTGACAGCCTCGAAGCTCTGATGACGAAGCCGGGCTATGAGCATTTCGCGGCTTGCGATACCGCGAGCGACGATGTGTGCCTGATCGCCTTTACCTCGGGGACCACCGGCGTGCCCAAGGGCACCATGCATTTTCATCGCGACACGCTGGCGATCTGCGACACCTTCGGCAAATACGTGCTGCGGGCCGGCCGTGACGATCGTTTCATCGGTTCGCCGCCGATCGCTTTCACCTTCGGGCTTGGCGGGCTGGTGCTGTTCCCGCTGCGGGTCGGCGCCGGCGCCATCCTGCTGGAGAAGGCCGCGCCGGACGACCTGCTCGCGGCGATCGGCAGACTTCGCGCCACGATCTGCTTCACCGCACCGACCGCCTACCGCTACATGCTCGGCAAGCTCGCGGACCACGACCTCGCGTCGCTGCGAAAATGCGTCTCGGCGGGCGAGACGCTGCCCGCCGCCACGTTCGACGCCTGGCTGGCGGCGACCGGTATCCGCATCATCGACGGCATCGGCTCGACCGAGATGCTGCACATTTTCATCGGATCGCCGGAAGAGGCGGCGCGGGCGGGCGCGACCGGTAGGCCGGTGCCCGGCTATGAAGCGCGCGTTATCGACGAGGGCGGCCGCGAATTGCCGCCGGGCACCGCCGGCCGTCTCGCCGTGCGCGGGCCGACCGGTTGCCGCTATCTCGGCGACAGGCGGCAGACCGAGTACGTGCAGCACGGCTGGAACGTCACCGGCGACACCTATATCCAGGACGCCAACGGTTATTTCAGTTACCAGGCGCGCTCCGACGACATGATCATTTCGGCGGGCTACAACATTGCCGGGCCGGAGGTGGAGACGGTTCTGTTGACTCATCCGGCCGTCGCGGAATGCGGCGTCGTCGGCCAGCCCGATGTGGAGCGCGGACAGATCGTCAAGGCCTACGTGGTCCTCAAGCAGGGTTTTGCGGCCGACATGGCGCTGACCCGCGCGCTGCAGGAACACGTCAAGTCGAGCGTGGCACCTTTCAAATATCCGCGCGCCATCGAATACGTGACCAGCCTGCCGCGCACCGAAACCGGCAAACTGCAACGCTTCGCATTGCGGCGCATCGCGGCGGAATCGGCCGCCAGCAAGCTCGCGTCCTAGATGATCTTTTTGGAAGACGCGCTTTGGCCCGTCACATCGTGCTCAAGTTTGAATTACGCGTTATTTTCAATGGCATCATTCGCCGGCGCAGACGATTAAGCTGCATCAATTTGCTTCTGAAGTATCCTATTCGTTCATTCTTCATTTAAATCACCTCGTCATGTGCGGTAGCGGACATTTGACTCGACTTTCTCGCGGATGCGGTCTCAGTCTGCCCTTCTCGGGCGCATGATCGACGCGAACGAAGGCAACTTGCAGAAGAAACGGCGAAAAAACCTACGCGCTCACCCAGGTGAATTATTTCGGGCCGCCTCGAACGGCGGAGGAGACATCTATGGCGCTCCACGACCTTCACACGGATGAGGGTTGGGAAGGCTTATCGCATGGGCGCAAGCCTGACGCGGACATGGTGTTCATTCCCGGCGGCACCTTCCGCATGGGCTCGGACAGGCACTATCCAGAGGAGGCGCCGGTACATCGCGTCACGGTTGACGCGTTCGCGATGGACCGCACGCCGGTGACGAACCGCCAGTTCGAGGAATTCGTCAAGGCGACCGGCCACGTTACCTTTGCCGAAATTCCGCCTGACCCGAAGGATTATCCGGGCGCGCTGCCGCAGATGATTTATGCGGGCTCGCTCGTCTTCTCGCCGCCGTCGCGCCAAGTCGATGTACGCGACTGGAGTCAGTGGTGGACCTTTCTCAAGGGCGCGGACTGGCGCCACCCCTACGGTCCCAAGAGCAACATCAACGGACTCGACAATCATCCGGTCGTGCACGTGGCGTTCGCCGACGCGCTGGCCTACGCCAAATGGGCCGGCAAGGATTTGCCGACCGAGGCCGAATGGGAATTCGCCGCGCGCGGCGGGCTCGACGGCGCCGAGTTTGCCTGGGGTGACGAGTTGACGCCCAGCGGCAAGCATATGGCGAACACCTGGCAAGGTGAATTTCCGCGACAGAATCTTTGTGCCGACGGCTACGAGCGTACCTCGCCGGTCACTGCATTTCCGCCGAACGGCTACGGACTGCACGACGTGATCGGCAATGTCTGGGAATGGACGACGGACTGGTATTCGGCAAAGCACGAAGCCGAAGCGCCGAAGGCGTGCTGCATTCCGGAAAATCCGCGCGGCGGACCCAAAGCCGCGAGCTACGACGCGTCGCTGCCGAATATCAAGATTCCGCGCAAGGTGCTCAAAGGCGGCTCGCACCTGTGCGCTCCGAATTATTGCCGCCGCTATCGTCCGGCCGCGCGCCACGCGGAGGCGGTCGACACCTCCACAAGTCATGTCGGCTTCAGATGCATCGCCAGAAATCAGCAGAAAGAGAGTGCGTCATGAATAGGGACAAAGAGCGTCGAAAGTCCGAGGATGGCGCCAATCGAAACGGCCAAGGCCTGAAACGGCGCGATCTGCTGCTGAGCGGCACGTCGTTGGTGGCCGCTTCTGCACTGTCGGGTGTGGGTATTGCGACCTCTGCGCAAGCGCAGCAACCGGCATCGACGCCGTCAACCGGGAAACCGCCGAACATTGTCGTCGTTATGGGCGACGATATCGGCATGTGGAACATCGGCGCCTTCCACCGCGGCATGATGGCCGGGCGGACGCCGAACATCGACAAGCTCGCCAGCGAAGGCATGCTGTTCACCGACTACTACGCCGAGGCGAGTTGCACGGCTGGTCGTGCTGCCTTTATCACCGGCGAACTGCCGATCCGTACTGGCATGACCACGGTCGGTCAGGCTGGTTCGCCCATCGGTATTCCGGCGCAGGCAGTGACGATAGCAGCAGCGCTAAAGTCGATGGGATATGCCACCGGTCAATTCGGCAAGAACCACCTCGGCGATCTCAACGAATTTCTGCCGACCGTGCACGGCTTCGACGAATTCTTCGGCTACCTCTATCACCTCGACGCGATGGAGGACCCCGCGCACCCCGGCTACCCGCAGGAATTGTTGAACGTCGTCGGCCCGCGCAACATGGTCCATAGCTGGGCCACCGAAACCGACGACCCGACGGTAATGCCGCGCTGGGGCAAGGTCGGCAAGCAGAAGATCGAAGACGCCGGGACGCTCTATCCGAAACGGATGGAAACCGTCGACGACGAGATCCGCGATCTGTCGTTCAAGTTCATGGACAAGGCGAAGGCTGACGGCAAGCCGTTCTTCGTATGGCTCAACCCGACGCGCATGCACATCGTCACGCACCTGTCGCCCAAATACGAGGCGATGCGCAACTCGAAGAACGGCTGGACCATCCATGAAGCCGGCATGGCGCAACTCGACGACGACGTCGGTTTGGTGATGCAGAAACTCAAGGACATGGGTGTCGACGACAACACCATCGTCGTATTCACCACCGACAACGGCACCGAAGTCTTTACCTGGCCGGACGGCGGACAGACGCCGTTTGCGCAGAGCAAGGGTACGGTGCTGGAAGGTGGCTTCCGCGTGCCGGCGATAGTCCGCTGGCCGGACAAGGTGCCGGCGGGCAGAGTCGAAAACGGCGTCATCTCCGGACTCGACTGGTTCCCGACTTTCCTGGCTGCCGCCGGTAACCCGAACATCGTCGAAGAGCTTAAGAAGGGCAAAGAGCTTGGCGGCACGACCTACAAGGTGCATCTGGACGGCTATAATCAGCTGGACATGATCACCGGCAAGGGGCCGTCGAACCGGCACGAAGTCTGGTACTTCGGCGAAAGCGAACTTGGTGCCGTGCGCATCGACGATTTCAAGTATCGTTTCATCGACCAACCGGCAGGTTGGCTGGGTGAGAAGACCAAGCCCGATGTGCCCTATCTGACCAACCTGCGCCTCGATCCATTCGAGCGCACCGGCTGGCCAGATAGCGGGACCAAAATCGGCACGCAACAATACTTCGATTGGTTCAGATTCGAATTCTGGCGTTTCGTGTTTGTCCAGCAGCAGGTCCAGAAACTCGCTCTGACCGCGATCGAGTTTCCGCCGATGCAAAAGGGCGCGAGCTTCAACCTCGATGCCATAAAGGCGAAAATCGCTGCAGCCCAAGCCTCAATCGGCAAGTAGGGCAAATCGGAGCGTTAGCACGCGCTTAAAAGCTAACCCGATCGCCTTGGCTTGGCGCCGTCTCAGCATGACGGGCCTAATAGCCTCATGCGCACGATTTCTGCGGTTAACGGTAGCCGGGTCTGCTCGTAAGCCCGCAGCGCATGAACGGGTGCTCAGCGGTATCGAGTCTGCGGCGGCGGGCAAAAAATGCAATGATTTGCCGCCGGGATGGTTATGGCGCGCGGCCTGGCGTAACAACTGACTGATGAATCCGCCGCCCAAAGCCCGAAGTGCCGACTTTTTTCAAGGAGAGCCATCATGAGCCGGACCGCGCATCTGCGCCTGCCGTTCTTCGACGCGAAACATCGCGCTTTCGCCGACGAGATCGACCAATGGGCCGGCGATACCGCTGCCGATATCGGACACGGCGACGACATTGACGCGACCTGCGTGCGCTGGGTGCGGGCGCTCGGCGCCGCCGGCTGGCTGCAGTATTGCGTTCCCGCCGCCTGTGGCGGTGCCCATGACACGCTGCAATCGCGTTACCTCGTGATCGCCCGCGAAACGCTGGCGTGGCATAGCGGGCTCGCCGATTTCGCCTTCGCCATGCAGGGCCTCGGCAGCGGTCCCATTACGCTTGCCGGTTCGGATGAGCTGAAGACGCGCTATCTGCCGCGGGTGGCCGCCGGCGCCGGGATCGCGGCTTTCGCGCTCAGCGAGGTCGAGGCCGGCTCCGATGTCGCGGCGCTGTCCACGTCGGCGCGGCGCGTCGACGGCCACTACGTGCTCGAGGGCGAGAAGACCTGGATCTCCAACGGCGGCATCGCGGATTTCTACGTGGTGTTCGCCCGTAGCGGCGAAGCGCCGGGCGCGCGCGGCCTATCGGCCTTTGTGGTCGACGCCGGCACGCCCGGCTTCGAGATCGCGCAGCGGATCGATGTCACCGCGCCGCATCCGCTGGCGCGGCTGCGGTTCAGAGACTGCCGCGTTCCGGCCTCCAACCTCCTCGGCACACCGGGCGAAGGTTTTAAGATCGCCATGCGCACGCTCGATATTTTTCGCGCCTCGGTGGCGGCCGCGGCGCTCGGCTTCGCCCGCCGCGCGCTTGACGAGGCGCTCGGGCGCGCCAAGACGCGAAAAATGTTCGGCCAGACGCTCGGCGACTTCCAGTTGACCCAGGCCGCGCTCGCCGACATGGCGATCGAGATCGATGCGGCGGCGCTCCTGACCTATCGGGCCGCCTGGCTGCGCGACGTCGAGGGTGTGGCGACGACGAAGGAAACCGCAATGGCGAAGATGGCGGCGACCGAAGGCGCGCAGCGCGTGATCGACCGGGCGGTGCAGATGTTCGGCGGCATCGGCGTCAGCGTCGGCTCGGTGGTCGAGCGCCTCTATCGCGAGATCCGCCCGCTGCGGATTTATGAGGGGGCGACCGAGGTGCAAAAGCTCATCATCGGTCGCGAGCTGCTCAAGCCGCGGAATTGACGAGGCCGGTCAAGCGCCGGCGAAGGCGTTGGCCTGAGCGTTGCCGATAACGTCACCCCGCGAAGCCCCCACTATCCAAGAACTCCCGTTCGGCCGGTGTCGTCTCGCGGCCCAATAGGCGGTTTCGATGTGGGAATCGTCCGAATTTCACGATGATATCGCGGTGCGTCGCCGCGAATTTCAGTTGCTGCGGATCGCCGAGCGCCCCGTACAGTTGCAAGCAGCGATCCTGATCGGCCAGTAGCTCGGAATGCATGAACGGCAGATAAAAGAACGGCCGCATGGTTGCGTCGGTTTCCTGGTCGAAGCCGCGGGCAAGCGCGCGGTCTGCTACGGCGCGCGCCAAGTGGTCGGTTGCGAACGCGCGCGCACTGTTGCGGAACATGTTCCGCGGGAACTGGTCGAGCAGAATCAGAAGTGCGAGCGCGCCTTCCGCGGTTTCTTCCCAAGCCGCGATCTCACCCCGCGCCGCCGCCTCATGAATCGCAAGAAACCTCGACCGGATCATGAGGTCGAATTCGTCATCCTTCTCGAACCATTTTTCCGGTCCCGCTTCCCGCCAGAAGGAAACAATGTCGGCAATCGCCGC
This sequence comes from Xanthobacteraceae bacterium, assembly GCA_049512975.1. Taxonomy (GTDB): domain Bacteria; phylum Pseudomonadota; class Alphaproteobacteria; order Rhizobiales; family Xanthobacteraceae; genus BOG-931. The sequence goes on from JBEKWO010000001.1 coordinate 29,015, forward strand.
ATTAGCCATATGCGCTTCTCATTGCGCGCCTGACGCGTCCATCGGCAGGGCAGTCGCTACAGCGTCGCGATGGTCTTGAGCGCGCCGTCGAGCGCGATGCCGTGTTCGTCGAGCAAGGCGGCGTCGCGCAGCCGCCGCATCCAGTCGGCGCCGTCGGCGCGAGGTGCGAGCAACGGCACGGCGCCGATCACGCGGTCGAATTTCGATTGGCCGCGCGCATGGGTGTCGGAATAACCTTTAACCAAGCGGCGCGCATTGACGATCTCGACGGCGAGATCGTAGTTCGGCGCCACGTGCGCGGCGGCCAGCGACAGCCAGTCTTCGAGATGTTTCATTTCGCGTCGGTGGCGCAACGTCGTGCGGCGGATCGGCTTGAGCGCCGCAAGTCCATAGAGCATCAAAAACCAGCGGATCGTTCCCGAGCGCACGCGGCGGCCCTTGCGGAACATCCAGCCGAACAAAGCCGGGTTTGCCTCGAGGAAGCGCCCGAGCGGGGCGGGGAGCGTTCCGGCCACTTCCTCAAGCCGCGGATGCATGTATTCGGTGGTGTAGACGATCTGCCCTTCGCCTACGGCGTTGTCGCGCTGCACGCGGTCGTAACGGCTGGGCCGGGTTTTCAGATCGGCGACGCGGATCACGTCATCATAGGCCATTGCCACGGCGACGTACTTGGCGGCGGCGGCGGTGAGCGCGTAAGCCTTGGCGGCGCCGCCATGCGCGGCATCAAGCTCGTAGATCTTGGTCAGGCGATCGAGATACTCGTTCGCATAGCCCGGATCCTGGAAATCGGTGAGGTGCCTGACGCCCGCGAATGCCATGTCGTGCAGCGGCGCCGGAAATTTGCGGACGCGCGCCAAAAGCCGGTCGAGGTCGGGGCGCCCGGCGGAAGCCGGCAATGGCGTAAAGCGCTTGCCCGGCTTTTTCAGCGCCGGGCTCTTGGGACCTGGCGGCTGCGCGGCCTGATCATGGGCGGCGCGGAAGGCGTTGAGGTTCGTTGTCACGCCGCGGTCACCGGATTTGACGATGGCTTCGAAGCTTTCGCGCGTAAACGGTAAGGTGCCGGACGCCGCCAATGCGCCAAACAGGCACGCCGAGATGACGCTGTTATTGCTGTTGGCGACCGCCTCCATATCGAAGGCAATCACGCGCTTTGCCGCGACGCCGGCGGCTTCCGCCACCGTGTTCGGATCGGCGGTGGCGTCGCCGGGCTTTTCCTTTTCGGCAACCGCGTACAGGCGGTGGGTCGAAGCGATCAAGGTGGTGCGTTCCGGCGTCACCAGGCCGTGCTGGATCGAGCGGCCGGCCTCCATCAGTTCGGCGGCCAGCACGACATCGACCTCGCCCTGGGCGGGCATCAGCGACAGGATCGGCGTCCGGCCATCCTTGGGCGGCAGCATCTCGACATAATAAACGGTCGCACCGGTGCGCTGAGCGACGCCGGGCACCGAAGTCGACTGCGCGTGCCAGCCCTGCGACTCGGCAAGCTCTACGATCCAGTCGGCAAGGACGCCACCGCCCTGGCCGCCCAAGGCCATGATGGCGACGCAGATCGGTCGTTCGGCGGTCAATCTCGCCGGCGTCGGCGATAGATCGTTCATGACGCCGCGTCCCGCATCATTTCGCGAAGGCGATCCGGCGGACTTCGCGGCGGCGTTGCAGGAAGCCGATCACCGCGCGGCGCAGCCCGGAGACGAATCGGTCGAACCAAGTCGGGTTGTAGATGATGTCGGCGCGGTAGAACGACGGGCAGAGCACGGCGGCCTCCGACACCTCGCCGCAATTGCCGCAGCCGACGCAATTCTGGTCGATCGCCGCTACGGGATCGTCCTTGAGCGGATCGTCGGTATGTTTCATCGACAGCGCCGGACAGCCGGACAGCCGGATGCAGGCGTGATCGCCGGTGCAAACGTCCTCGTCGACGCCGAAGCGCTCGCGCACCGTGCGCTCGCCGTCGCGCAGCGATTTCTGGAACAGCGGTTTCACCCGGCGCTGCTTGTTGAGCATGCATTCGGAGGAGGCGACGATCACTTTCGGACCGCCCTCTTTGGTAGTCAGCGCCTCGCGCAAGATGTCGCGCATGCGCGGCACATCGTAGGTGCGGTCGATGTGGCGTACCCATTTGACGCCGACGCCCTTCACCGCATCGACGATGCTGTTGTTGGTGGAGCGCGCCGGGTTGATCGCGCGCGACGACATGATGTCCTGGCCGCCGGTCGCCGCGGAATAGAAATTGTCGACCACCATGATGATGCCGTCGTGCTTGTTGTACACGGCGTTGCCGACGCTGGAGGAAAGGCCGTTATGCCAAAAACCGCCGTCGCCCATGATCGAGATCGGCCGCTTGTCGGCTTTGACATTGAAAGCGGAGGACGATGCGGGTCCTAGTCCATAGCCCATGGTGGTGGCGCCGACATTGAACGGCGGCAGGGCGGCGAACAGGTGACAGCCGATGTCGCCGGCGACGTTGTGCGCGCCGAGTTCGGCCTGGACGAGCTTCATCGCCGCAAAAATCGGCCGCTCCGGACAGCCGACGCAAAAGCCGGGCGGCCGCGGCGGCACCGCTTTCGCGAGTGCCTTGATCTTCGGATCGCCGAGCACCGCCGAGGCGTCCGGGTGCGGCGGGGCGTTGCCGAGCAGCTTTTTTGCATGCAGCTCGAGAAAAGCCTTGATGCCCTTGGTGACGACCGCAGGCGTATATTCGCCGGCCATCGGCAGCACGTCCTTGCCGCTGATCTTGGTCTGGATGTCGCGCCGGCGCAGAATGGTGTTGAGCGCCTGCTCGATGAATTCCGGCTGGCCTTCCTCGACCATGAGGATCGCCTTCTTGTTGACCGCGAAGGCCGCCACCTCGTCGTCGATCAGCGGATAGGTGACGTTGAGCACGTAGATCGGCACCGCGGTCTCGCCGTAGACGTCGGCCAGACCAAGCTGCTGCAGTGAGCGCATCACCGAATTGTACAAGCCGCCCTGCACGACGATACCGACATCGGCCGTTTCCGGTCCGAAGAATTCGTTGAGCTTGCGTTCCTTGATGAATTTGACGGCGGCCGGCCAGCGCTGCTCGATCTTTTCCCGCTCGTGGAGATAGGAGGCGGGCGGCAGCACGACGCGTTCGGTATCGCGGCGCGGATGCTCCAGCGCCTCGCGCAACGAGAAACTCGGCCGCTTGTTGTCTTTGGCGATGAAGCGGCCGTGGACATGGCAGGCGCGGATGCGGACTTCGAGCATCACCGGCGTGTGCGAGGCTTCGGACAGCGCGAAGCCGTCTTCCACCGCCTTGACGATCGACGGCAGGTTCGGGCGCGGATCGAGCAGCCAGACCTGCGACTTCATGGCGAACGGATGCGACCGCTCCTGCATGATCGAGGAGCCTTCGCCGTAATCCTCGCCGATGATGATCAGCGCCCCGCCGGTAACGCCGCTGGAGGCGAGGTTGGCGATCGCATCGGAGGCGACATTGATGCCGACCGGGGCTTTGAAGGTGACCGCGCCGCGGATCGGATAATGCACCGAGGCCGCGAGCGTTGCCGCGGCGGCGGCTTCCGACGCCGAGTTCTCGAAATGCACGCCGAGCTCGTCGAGCACGTCCTTGGCGTCGTTGAGCACGTCCATCAGATGGGAAATCGGCGCACCCTGATAGCCGCCGACATAGGCGACGCCGGATTGCAGCAGCGCCTTGGTGATGGCGAGAATTCCCTCGCCGCGAAACTCCTCGCCGTCGCCGAGTTTGAGATCCTGCACTTCGCGTGCAAACGACCGCTCCGCCATGGAAGCCTCCGAGCCGACGTTATCGATCGAGCGAGGCCGGCCGCTCTGATACTTATGAAACCTTCCCAATCGCCTTGCAACGGCCTCGCCGTCGTCGGAACAGCGACGCGCAGCGGCGCGCGGCCTCCGCCGTTAGCTCTTCTCCGATTGCCCGCGAACGAAGTTGATGATCCCGGAGAAGTCCGACGTTCCCTGACCTTGCTGCGCGAACAGATCGTAGATCTCGGCGGCGTGCGCCCCGAGCGCCGTCTTGGCCTTGACCGACTGCGCCGCCTCCCGGGCCAATTTGAGATCCTTCAACATCAAGGCGGCGGCAAATCCCGGTTTGTAGCCGTTGTTGGCCGGACTCGCCGGCACCGGCCCCGGCACCGGGCAATAACTTGTCAGCGACCAGCACTGACCCGAGGACGCCGAGGCGACCTCGAACAAGGCCTGATGCGAGAGGCCGAGCTTTTCGCCCAGCACGAAAGCTTCGCTCACCCCGATCATCGAGATGCCGAGGATCATGTTGTTGCAGATCTTGGCGACCTGACCATTGCCGGCCTCGCCGCAATGGACGACGCGCTTGCCCATGCGTTCGAGCACCGGCTTGCCGCGCGCGAATGCTTCCGCCGCGCCGCCGACCATGAAGGTCAGCGTCGCCGCCTTGGCGCCGCCGACGCCGCCGGAGACCGGGGCGTCGAGCGAAGCGATGCCGCGCTCGGCCGCCAGCGCGTGCGCCGCCCGCGCGCTGGCGACGTCGATGGTCGAGCAATCGATGAACAGCGCGCCTTGCTTCGCCGCCGGCAGCACATCTCGCCAGACCGAGACGACGTGCTCGCCGGCCGGCAGCATGGTCACCACCACGTCTGCTTGCGCGGCGGACTGCTTGCCGTCGGCGACGATTTGCACGCCGTCTTGGGCCGCTGCCTGGCGTGCCGCCGCGACCATATCGAAGCCCAGGACCCGCTCGCCGGACTTGACGAGATTGGCGGCCATGGGCGCGCCCATGTTTCCGAGACCGATGAATCCGATGGTCGACATGGCGGTGAGCCTCTCTCAATCGTCGAAGGTCAGTTCCAACTTGCCGACCGGCCGGAAGTGCCGGTCGACAATCTCTTTTGTTACGCCTTCAAGCCGGTCCGGTCGCCAGGCGGGATTGCGGTCCTTGTCGACGATCGCGGCGCGGATGCCTTCGATGAAATCATGTCCGGCGATGCAGGCGAGCGCGATGCGGTAGTCCTGCTGGAAGCTCTGCTTAACTCTGCTGAATGATACAGCCGAACGAAGGTTTCGCAATGTGACCTTGAGCGAGGTCGGGGACTTCGTCAGGATGTTCGCCAGCGCCGCGCGCGCGGCATCGCGGCCGTCGGCACGCAACCGGTCGACAATGTCTTCGACATCGTTTGCGGCGTAGCAGCGATCGATCCATGGCCGCGCGGCGGGCAACCGGCCGGGTGCGGGCGGGGTCGCTATTTCGCCGAGGCGGGCCCGCACATCGTCGGCCGTGCGGCACTCGGCCAGTGCCGCCGGCAGTTCGCCAAGCCGGGCGGCGGCGATATGCACATCGGCAAGCCCGCAATCGATGGCGTCGGCCGCGTTCATGCGATCGCCAGTTAGCGCCAAATGCGTGCCGGTATAACCGGGCGATCGCGCCAGCAAGAACGCGACGCCGACGTCGGGGAAAAATCCGATCCCGACCTCCGGCATGGCCACGGCCGAGCGTTCGGTGACGATGCGGTGCGCTGCGTGCGCCGAGAGCCCGACGCCGCCGCCCATCACCACGCCGTCCATCACGGCGACGACCGGCTTCGGATAGCGCGCGATCAACACGTCCAAATGGTATTCGGTCGACCAGAATTGGGCGGGAAGGGAATCGCCGGACTTGGCCGCATCGTAGAGCGCACGGACGTCGCCGCCCGCACACAGGCCGCGCTCGCCGGCGCCGTCGATCAAGACTGCGCCGACGCTCGGGTTCGTCGCCCAGGAGCGCAGCAGCGCGGTCATCGCCACGGCCATGTCGAGCGTGAGCGCGTTCAGCGCCTTCGGCCGGTTGAGCGTGATCCGGCGCAGCGCCCGCTCCTGGCAGACGATCAGTTCGCCGTCCTGAAGCACCGCTCCGCTCATCGTTCGACGAGGCTTCTTGCCACGATCAGGCGCATGATCTCGTTGGTTCCTTCGAGAATCTGATGCACGCGCAAATCGCGCACGATCTTTTCGATGCCGAATTCCGACAAATAGCCGTAGCCGCCGTGCAGTTGCAGTGCCTGGTTGGCGATCTCGAAGCACGTATCGGTGACAAAGCGTTTGGCCATGGCGCAGAGCTGCGTCGCGTCCGCATCCTTGCGGTCGAGCGCGGCGGCCGCTCGCCACAACAGCGTGCGCGACGCCTCCAGCCCGGTCGCCATATCGGCGAGGCGGAATTGCAGGGCCTGAAACTCTTCCAGGCGTTTGCCAAAGGCGCGGCGCTCTTTCATGTAGGCCAGCGCCTTTTCCAGGGCGACTTGGGCGCCGCCGAGCGAACAGGCCGCAATGTTGAGACGGCCGCCGTCAAGGCCGGCCATGGCGATCCTAAAACCGATCCCTTCCTCGCCCAGCCGGTTGCCGGCCGGTACGCGCGCGTCCTGGAAGATGACGGCGCGCGTCGGCTGTGCGTTCCAACCCATCTTGCGCTCGTTGACGCCGAGCGAAATGCCTGGGGTGTCGCCCGGAACGACCAGCGTCGATATTCCGGACGGACCGGCACCGCCGGTTCGCGCCATCACCACATAGAGGTCGCCGGCGCCGGCTCCGGAGATGAACTGCTTTTGGCCGTTGAGGACGTAGGTGTTGCCGTCGCGCACGGCGCGCGTCGTCAGCGCCGCCGCATCGGAGCCCGCACCCGGCTCGGTCAGGCAATAGCTCGCCAGAAGCTCCATCGTGCACAGCTTGGGCAGCCATTTCTTGCGCTGCTCATCGGAACCATAGGCGTCGATCATCCAAGCGGTCATGTTGTGGATCGACATATAGGCCGCCACCGTCGGACACCCCGTGGCCAGCGCCTCAAAAATCAAGGCCGCGTCGAGCCGGGACAGCGCCGAGCCCCCCACATCCGCGGAAATATAGACCCCGCCCATGCCGAGCGCGGCGGCCTGGCGCATTTCGGCAACGGGAAAGTGCCTGGCCTCGTCCCAGGCCAGCGCCTGCGGTGCGAAGACTTCCGCGGCAAAGGCGCGGGCCATGTCGCGGACGGCGATCTGGTCTTCAGCGAGAGAAAATTGCGGCGAACCGGCTGAGGGTGAATCGAGCATAAAGGCGTTGCCAGCCTGGCGGCCAGTTGGGTCGAGGCTCTCGACCGAAGGATTTCCGCGTTAAAGTGAGCGCGACGTGTGCCATAGCACCGTCGTTTTCGCCCAGCAATGCGGGAATTTCACGGGCATCGCGGTGCTGGCAGCGTCGGGGCTTGAGCCCGGCGACGCGCCGCGGTCATAATCGCTCTGGCGCGTATGGGCGCGAGGCGGCCGCAAAGGCACACGTGATCACAACCGATCGGTTACGCAGCATCGCGGTATGGTCGCAGGATCTGACCGAGAACGAACGCGAGCACGCGCGGCACGGGATCGTCGAAAAGGCCTTCGCGAAAGGCGCCTATATCTGTCATCGCGGCGACCGTCTCGACTCCTGGATCGGCGTCGTCTCCGGCCTCATTAAGCTGAGTACGTTGTCGGTAAGCGGCAAGGCGGTCACGCTCGCCGGAGTCCGCTCGAGCGGCTGGTTCGGCGAGGGCACGGTCTTGAAGAACGAGATTCGCCAGTACGATCTCGTCGCGCTCCGCGATACGCGGATCGCCCTGATGAATCGGGCGACGTTCCTTTGGCTGTTCGAAAACAGCGTCGCCTTCAACCGTTTTCTGGTTCGCCAGTTCAACGAAAGGTTGGGACAATTTATCGCGCTGGTTGAGTACGACCGCATGCTGGATGCGCCCGCGCGCGTGGCGCGCAACATCGCCTGGCTGTTCAATCCGACCCTCTATCCCCATCAGCCGCCGCATCTGGAAATCTCCCAGGAGGAGATCGGTCTGCTGTCGGGAGTGTCGCGTCAGGTCGCGAACAAAAGTCTCAAATTGCTGGAAAAGAAGGGGTTGCTGCGGCTCGAGCACGGCGGGTAAACGGTGCTCGATATTGGCCGGTTGCTGCGTTTCGGCGAATAGCAAGCAGTCCGCCTTTATCGGCCGAATGGCTCCGGCCAATTGACGCATGCTGCGGTACGGAAAAGCGCAAATGATTGCTTTTGTACCGAACAAAATCTAGGTTCGTCTGTCAAGTGAATGCTGGCCAAATCACACTCTGTGGCGGCAAACTGACAGAGAAGGAATTCCTGCCTTAAGGAGTTCCCGGGAGGGGCATTGTACCAAGTGGTTAAGGGCGCTTGCGCCGCAATCCTGCTTGCCGATAGCGAGGAGGGTGCCGATGGCGAATTCCGCCGTTTCGGCCTTCGTCGAGACGGCGCGCCGCGCGGCTGCGAGCGGTGCGCTGCGCCGCTAGGCGCGACGCTTTCCAGCGGGCGGAGGAACCCCCGTGCCGTCAACTGATCCCGGCTTAGACACGCTGCCCAAGCTTCTGATCCACAACGCCGCCGCAATCGGCGGCCGACCCGCCATGCGCCACAAGGATCTCGGCATCTGGCAGGCGTGGACATGGGCGCAGATGCTCGAGGAGGTTCGCGCCTTCTCGATCGGGCTCGCCGAGAGCGGCCTCAAGCGCGGCGACAAATTCACCATCATCGGCAACAACCGCCCGCGGCTCTATTGGGCGATGTGCGCGGGCCAGGCGCTCGGCGCCGTGCCGGTGCCGGTTTATGCCGATGCCGTCGCCGACGAGATGGCCTTCGTGTTGGCGCATGCCGAGGTGACGCTGGCCGTCGTCCAGGACCAGGAACAGGTCGACAAGATCATCGCGGTGTCGGATCGGCTGCCGCATCTCGGCCAGGTCATTTATGACGAGCCGCGCGGATTGAAGGACTACGACCACAGCCGCTTGATCGCCTTCGAGGACGTGCAGGGGCTCGGCCGCAAAAAGCTTGCGAGCGATCCCGAATGTCTGCGGCTTTGGCAAGCCGGCGTCGCGGCGGGCAAGGGCAGCGATCTCAGCGTCATCCTCTACACCTCGGGGACGACGGGCCGCTCCAAAGGCGTGATGTTGACCTACGAGAATACGATCGTCTCCGCGCGCAATGCCAATGCCTTCGATCGTCTCGATCAGAACGAGGAGGTGATTGCCTATCTGCCGCTGGCGTGGGTCGGCGATTACATTTTTTCTTACGTCCAGTCCTACGTGGCGGGCTACTGCGTCAATTGTCCGGAGGCGCCCGATACGGTGGTTCAGGATCGGCGCGAGATCGGCACGACTTACGCGTTTGCGCCGCCCCGGGTCTACGAGAACATCCTGACGCTGACCACGGTGCGGATGGCGGATGCCGGCGCGCTCAAGCGCAAGGTGTTCGATTTCTTCATCGCGGTGGCGGGGCGCTGGGGGCAGAAGATTCTTGACGGCGAGAAGGTGCCGCTGCGCGCGCGCTTGCTCTATGGCATCGGAAACCTGCTGGTATACGGCCCGTTGATGAACCAGTTCGGGCTGTCGCGAGTCCGTGTGGCCTATACCGCCGGCGAGGCGATCGGCCCCGAAATCTTTCGCTTCTGGCGCGGCATCGGCCTAAATTTGAAACAGCTCTACGGCCAGACCGAGGCTTCGGTCTACGTCACCGCGCAGCCGGACGGCGAGATCTACTCCGACACGGTGGGCAAGGCCTCGCCCGATGTCGAGGTCAAGATCTCCGACAGCGGCGAAGTCCTCTATCGCTCGCCCGGCGTGTTCGTCGGTTATTACAAAGATCCCGGCAAGACCGCCGAGGTGCTCACGCCCGACGGCTGGGTGCACACCGGCGATGCCGGTTTCTTCGACCCGAAGAGCGGCCAATTGAAGATCATCGACCGCGCCAAGGACGTCGGGCAGCTGAGCGACGGCACCGTATTCGCGCCCAAATACATCGAGAACAAGCTTAAGTTCTATCCCAACATCCGCGAGGCCGTGGCGGTCGGCGCCAGCCGCGATTTCGTCTGCGCCATGATCAATATCGATCTGACTTCGGTCGGTAGCTGGGCCGAGCGGAACAACGTCGTCTACGGCTCATATCAGGAACTCGCCGCCAATCCGGAGGTCTACGACATGATCGCGCGGCATATCGATGAAGTGAACCGGTCGCTTGCGGAAGAAGAAGTGATGGCCGGCGCGCAAATCCGGCGCTTCCTCATCCTGCACAAGGAACTCGATCCGGACGACGGCGAACTCACGCGCACGCAGAAGCTTCGCCGCGGCCATATCATCGATCGCTACGGGCCGCTGGTCGAGGCGTTCTACAACGGCGCCGCGACCGCGGAAATCTCGACCGAAGTCACCTTCGAGGACGGGCATAAAGGCGTGCTCGCGGCGCGTTTGGCAATCCGCGACATGCAAGTTTATCCGGCGCGCGCTGCGAAGCTGGAGCGCGCGGCATGAGGGCGCCGTCCTCGCGTGAGGCGGCGCTCGGCGAGGTTCTGCTCGCAGTGGAGGACGTTTCGCTGGCATTCGGCGGGGTCCGCGCATTGACCGGCGTCTCGTTCGACATCCGCAAGGGCGAGATCCGCGCCATCATCGGGCCAAACGGTGCCGGCAAGACCTCGATGCTCAATGTCATCAACGGTTTCTACCAACCGCAATCCGGCCGCATCACGTTCAAGGGCAAGGAGCGCACCTCGATGCGGCCATATGCCGCTGCTGAAGGCGGCATCGCGCGCACGTTCCAAAATCTGGCGCTGTTCAGGGGCATGACCACCCTCGACAACATGCTCGCCGGCCGCGCGCTCAAGATGCGGCGTGGCTTCTTCTGGCAGCTCATCCGCTACGGCCCCGCGCTTCGCGAAGAAGTCGAACATCGGCAGCGGGTCGAGGAAATCATCGACTTTCTCGAGATCGCGGCCATCCGCAAAATTCCGGTCGGACGTCTGCCCTACGGCCTGCAAAAGCGGGTGGAGCTCGGTCGCGCGCTGGCCATGGAGCCCGACCTGCTGCTGCTCGACGAACCAATGGCCGGCATGAACCTCGAAGAGAAGGAGGACATGTCGCGGTTCATTCTCGACGTGAACCAGCAATACGGCACGACGATCGCGCTCATCGAACACGACATGGGCGTGGTCATGGACCTATCCGATCGTGTCGTCGTGCTCGATTACGGCCGCAAGATTGCCGACGCCGCGCCCGACGACGTGAAGAGCGACAAGAACGTCATCCGCGCCTATCTGGGCGAGCCGCATGGGGTCAGCGTATGACGGTGAATCCGGCCCCGGGCGCACCTTATCGCCGCGTCATCGTGCCTGCTCAGGCGATCGCGTAGGTCCCGCATGGATATCCTCCACAAGGTCTTCATCGACCCGTTTGTGCAGATGGGCATGGCGCCGGATCTTCTGGTGCAGACACTATGGGACGGCCTGGTCGGCGGCGTGCTCTATGCCCTGATTGCGCTCGGCTTCGTCCTCATCTTCAAGGCGTCGGGCGTGTTCAATTTCGCGCAAGGGATCATGGTCGTGTTCGCGGCGCTGACGCTGGTCGGCCTGCACGAGCAGGGCGTGCCGGCCTTTGTTGCGCTCGGCCTCACCGTCGTGGTCATGTTCATGTTGGCGTTCGCGGTCGAACGACTGGTGCTGCGGCCGCTGGTCAACCAGTCGGACATCATTCTGTTCATGGCGACCTTCGGCATCACCTATTTCCTCATCGGGTTCGGCCAGCTGGTGTTCGGCGGCAATCCCAAGGTGATGATCGCGCAACAGCTCTATCTGCCGAGCGGCGCCATCGAATTCAAAGGGCTCGGCGGCTTCGTGTCGCTGCAGAAGATCGATATTGCCGCGGTGATCATCGCCTCGGTGATGGTGGCGGTGCTGGCGGTGTTCTTTCAACGGACCCGCATCGGACGGGCGCTGCGGGCGGTCGCCGACAGTCACCAGGCGGCGTTGTCGGTCGGCATCTCGCTGGAGCAGATTTGGGTCATCGTGTGGTTTGCCGCCGGCATCGTGGCGCTGGCCACCGGCATCATGTGGGGGGCCCGCTCGGAGGTTTCATTTTCGTTGCAGATCATCGCGCTCAAGGCGCTGCCGGTGCTGATTCTCGGCGGGCTCACTTCGATCCCGGGCGCTATCGTCGGTGGTCTGATCATCGGCATCGGCGAGAAATTCGCAGAATTCTATTGGGGGCCGCTGCTCGGCGGCGGTATCGAGAGCTGGTTCGCCTATGTGATCGCGTTGGGATTTTTGGTGTTCCGGCCGCAGGGCCTGTTTGGCGAAAGGCTCATCGAGCGGATTTGACGATGCTGTATCGCGAGGCCGGGCAGTACAAGACCAACTACGCCGCCGACATGGCGGTGTTCCCGATCCTGCAGGACCGGATCGGGATGCTGGTCATTTTGCTGGTCGCCTTCGTCGGCATTCCGCTTGCCGGCAATGACTTCATGCTCAACGCGGTGCTGATCCCGTTTCTCATCTTCGCGCTCGCCGCCATCGGGCTCAACCTGCTCACCGGCTATACCGGGCTGCTTTCGCTCGGCACCGGCGGGTTCATGGGGGTCGGCGCCTATGCCTGCCTGAAGCTCACGACCTTCTTTCCCAACGTCGATATCATCATCTGGATTATCGCGTCGGGTTTCTTCTCCGCCGCCGTCGGTGTGCTGTTTGGACTGCCGTCGCTGCGCATCAAAGGTTTTTATCTCGCGGTGGCGACGCTGGCCGCGCAATTCTTCCTGGAGTGGTGCTTCATCCGCGTTCCCTGGCTCTACAACAACAGCGTCTCGGGAGCGATCGAGGTTCCGTTGCGGACCTTCATGGGCATTCCGATCACCGGCCCAACGGCCACCTCGGTGACGCGTTATCTGGTCGTGCTGAGCATCGTCGTGGCGATGACCTGGGTGGCTTCGAACATCGTCCATGGCCGCATCGGCCGGATGTGGATGGCGGTGCGCGACATGGACCTTGCCGCCGAGCTGATCGGGATCAGGCTGTTGCGCGCCAAGCTGCTCGCCTTTGCGGTGTCGTCGTTCTATTGCGGGGTGGCCGGCGCGATGATGGTGTTCCTGTGGTACGGCGGCGCGGAAGCCGATGTGTTCGCCATCGACCAAAGCTTTCTCGTGCTGTTCATGGTGATCATCGGCGGACTAGGAACTCTGATCGGGTCGTTTTTCGGCGCCGCTCTGATCTACATTTTGCCGATCGCGCTGCGGGCGATCCCCGCGGCCTTCGGCTTGCCGATCCACCCGGCCGCCGCCGAGCAGCTGACATTCGTCATTGTCGGAGCATTGATCATCGTGTTTCTGGTGATGGAGCCGAACGGGCTGGCACGGCTCTGGCAGATCGGAAAACAGAAACTGAGGGTGTGGCCCTTTCCTTACTGATGGTGCACACTCCGCCCCAATTCCCGCGTTCCGGCGGACCGGCCGGCCGGGAGTCCCTCTGTCCCGCTGATGGGGGCCGAGGGCCGCACGGACCCGCCGGTTAAACCGGCGCCAAAAAGGGAGAAACGGCCATGCGTCTGAAGCATCTTGCTCTCGGCCTGGCGGTAGTGACCGCGGTGCCAGCCGCGGTCGCGACGGCGCAGGCAGAGGACGGACTTTACGTGCCATTCTTCACTTATCGGACCGGCCCCTTCGCCGGTTCTGGGATACCCATCGCCGACGGGCTGACCGATTATCTCAACATGCTTAACGAGCGCGACGGTGGCATCGGCGGCGTCAAGCTCATCGTCGAGGAGTGCGAGACCGGCTACGACACCAAAAAAGGTGTCGAGTGTTATGACACGGTGAAGGGCAAACACCCCGTCGTCCTGACCCCGTTCTCGACCGGTATCACGCTGCAAGTGATCCCCAAGGCGGCGGTCGACAAGATCCCGGTTTTTTCGATGGCGTACGGCCTTTCGGCTTCGGCTGATGGCAACCTCTTCCCTTGGATCTTCAATCCGCCGGCCACCTATTGGGACGGCGCGTCGGCTTTCGTCCGCCACGCCGCTGATGTCGAAGGCGGCTTTGACAAGCTCAAGGGCAAGAAGATCGGTCTGGTCCATCTCGACGCGCCCTACGGCAAGGAGCCGATCCCGCTCCTTCAGGCGCTCGCCCAGGACTACGGTTTCGAGCTCAAGCTCTATCCTGTTCCCGCATCGCAGATGCAGAACCAGGGCTCGCTCTGGCTCGACGTGCGTCGCGACCGGCCCGATTGGATTTATATCCAGGGCTGGGGCGCCATGAACCCGACCGCGGTCAAGGAAGCCGCCAAGATCGGTTACCCGATGAATCGGCTGGTCGGCGTGTGGTGGTCCGGCGGCGACGACGATGCGCGTCCGGCCGGCGCGGAAGCCAAGGGATATAGTTCGCTCGACATCAACGGCGTCGGCACCAACTTCCCGGCGATCCAGGACATCCTCAAATACGTGGTCGATAAGGGCAAGAGCCAAGTCGCCTCGAGGGACAAGGTCGGCGAGAACCTTTACAACCGCGCCGTTCTCAACTCGGCCATCATTGCCGAGGCGATCCGCACGGCGCAGAAGCTGACCGGCAAGAAACAGGTCAACGGTGAAGACGTTCGCCGCGGCTTTGAAGCGCTTAACATCACCGATGCGCGCTGGAAGGAAATGGGTCTGCCGGGCTTTGCCTCTGCGATCCGTCTGAGTTGCACCGACCACAACGGTCATAGCGGCATCTCCCTCGTCCAGTGGGACGGGACGAAGTGGAACACGGTGGTCTCCGCGATTCAGCCGATCAAGGACAAGGTCCTGCCGCTGATCAACAGTACCGCCGAGGATTACGTGAAGGCCAGCACCGGCTGGCCGAAGCGGACCGAGCCTTGCGACAAGTCTTCGTAGGCTCAGTCTCGGGCCGCCCGCGGAACGGGACCGCGGGCGGTCGAATGCAAACGGATGAGGGTCTCCTCGCCGGGGACCCTTGGCCTGTCTGCTTCCCGCGTAGCAATCGGTCTCTCCTGTAACACAGGGAGAAAGCGACCATGACTGCCGTTACCTCGACGATGGCCGCGCCGGTAGCGGCAACAAATACCGCGCCGATTCTCTCGCTCAATAACGTCGAAGTGGTCTACGACCGCGTCATTCTCGTGCTCAAGGGCGTATCGCTCGCGGTGCCGAACGGCGGCATCGTTGCGCTGCTCGGAGCCAACGGTGCCGGCAAGACGACGACGCTGAAAGCGATCTCCAATCTGCTGCATTCCGAGCGCGGCGAAGTGACCAAGGGGGCGATCGTGTTCAACGGCACCGAGGTTCAGGGGCTTCCGCCCAACGAGGTGGTGCGCCGCGGCTGCATCCAGGTGATGCAGGGCCGCTACTGCTTCGGCCATTTGAGCATCGAGGAAAATCTGCTCACCGGCGCCTTCACCCGGCGCGATGGGACGGCCGCGATCCGCGCCGATCTGGAAAAGGTCTACACCTATTTTCCGCGACTTGGCGAACGCCGACAGGCGATGGCGGGATACACCTCCGGGGGCGAGCAGCAGATGTGCGCCGTCGGCCGCGCGCTGATGTCGCGCCCGAAGATGATCTTGCTCGACGAGCCGTCGATGGGCTTGGCGCCGCAGATCGTCGAGGAAATTTTCACGATCATGAAGAATCTCAACGACCGCGAAGGCGTCTCGTTCCTGCTGGCCGAGCAGAACGTCAACCTGGCGCTCAAATATTCCGGCTACGGCTACATCCTCGAGAACGGACGCGTGGTGCTCGACGGCACGGCGACCGCGCTGGCGCAGAACGAGGACGTCAAGGAATTCTACCTCGGCGTCGCCGAAGGCAAACGCAAATCGTTCCGCGAAGGCAAGCACTACAAGCGGCGCAAGCGCTGGCTGGGATGAGCGGAAGTGCAGGCTGATCGGCCATGGCCATCAAGATCAGCGGAGTAAAGTGGAGCGAGAGTGTCGAAGTCAGTCGTCAAAATAACTTTGTGATGCTCCAGGTGATGACGAAAGCCGGTCGTCTTTTTAGAAGCACCTCGTTTCGATTGACCAAAAAAGAGGCCTTGAAGCTCGCTGACGAACTTCAACGCAAGGCGTCCTCCTGAGCTCAGCAGCAGTGCACGAGCGTAGCTTGCCGCAGTGAAAGGCGTCATCAGCGCGGCCAGGCGTCGAGGTCCACTCCCTTGGGCGGCGCGATGTCATCCGGCACAAAGAAGTCCGAGGCGAGCTTTTGCGTCGGATCGGCCCGATACCGATCGAAATCCTTGACGCCAGTTTCGGCCAAGAACGTGTCGTCGATGAGAAAGCGGCCGGTGAGCTGCCGCGAGGGCCGGATGAATATGGCATAGGCCGCATCAGCCATGATCTCCGGCTTGCGTGATCGACGCATCAAGGCATCGCCGCCGAGCAGGTTTTGCACCGCGGCCGTGGCAATGACCGTGCGCGGCCACAGCGCGTTGACGGCGATACCTTTGCCGCGTAATTCGCCGGCCAGGCCGAGCACGACCAGGCTCATGCCGAACTTGGCGATGGTATAGGCGGTGTGCGGCGCGAACCATTTCTCCTTGATGTCGAGCGGCGGCGAGATCATGAGAATGTGCGGGTTTGCCGCCTTTTCCAGATGCGGAATGGCCCATTTCGAGACGACGAACGTGCCGCGGGTGTTGATCTGATGCATGAGATCGAAGCGCTTCATGTCGGTCGTGGCGGCCGGCGTCAGCGAGATCGCGCTGGCATTGTTGACCACGATGTCGATGCCGCCGAACCGCGCCGCCGTCTCGGCGAGCGCGTCCTTCACCATCGCTTCGTCGCGGACGTCGACCACCAGCGGCAGCGCCTTGCCGCCGGCGCGTTCGATGTCCTCCGCCGCGGTGTAGATGGTGCCGGACAGCTTCGGGTGCGGTTCCGCGGTTTTGGCGGCGATCGCGACATTGGCGCCGTCGCGGGCGGCGCGCAGTCCGATCGCCAGCCCGATGCCGCGCGAGGCGCCGGTGATGAACAGGGTCTTGCCAGCTAACGACATCGTCGGCCTCACTTCTTGCGGGCGAGAAACGCCTGGAAGGCGGCGCGCGCCTCGTCGGATTTCAGCAGATCCCCGAAATGCATCGATTCAGCTTCGATCTGTTGGATGACGGCGTCACGCTGGCCGCGCATCAGCCGGCGCGCAACCGCCAGCGCTCGCGGCGGCAGCGCGGCGATCTCTTGCGCTGCTTGCAGCGCGACGGCATCGACCTTGGCGCTATCGACGACGGTATTGACTAGACCCGCAGCTTTGGCGTCCTCGGCGGAAAGCGGACGGCCCATCATCAGCATCGAGAAGGCGCGCGCATAACCCATGCGCATCGGCGCCAGCAGGGTGGAGGCCGCTTCCGGAATGAGCGCAAGCTTCAAGAACGGCGTCGAGAATATCGCATCGGCGCCGGCGACGACGTGATCGCAGTGCAGCAGCATGGTGGTGCCGATGCCGATGGCAACGCCAGCCACGGCGGCGACCATCGGTTTTTGGCCTAGCGCCAGCGCCTTGAGAAAGTCGAATGCCTGGGGATTGCGGCCGCCTTCGGCGGCTTTGAGAAAATCGCCGATGTCGTTGCCGGCGCAGAACGCCCCGGGCGCGCCGGCGAACATGACGCAACGGATGGCGTCGTTTTCATCGGACTCGCGCAACGCCCGGGTCATGTCGGCATACATCGCCAGCGTCAGCGCGTTTTTCTTCTCCGGGCGGTTCATCCGGATAATGCGCACGGCGCCGTCATCGGTCACGGCAACAGCGCCGGTCATAGGCCTCTCCTTCACGGTTCCTCTCACTCAATATCACTGATTGTGCGCGCAGGCGCCAGAACGAATAGCGGGGCGGCAGACCGTTAACGGCGTCCGGGAAGGTTGCCTCAGCCCGGATGTTTGTCGTGGCGAATGAGCTTGCCGATCGCCCGGAAGTCTCCGCCGGTGGCGGCCCGCGCGTGCGTTTCGATGGCCCGGTAAAGGCCGACGACGCGTTCGCCGACGGGAGTGACTACCGCGCCGCCGCCGCCCGAGCCGCCGGTTTCCGCCATCACTGCCGGTTCACGCAGCGTGTGATTGATCGCTTCGACCAGAAGCCAGGCGCGGCGGTAGGACATGCCGAGCGAGCGCGCCGCCGCCGAGATCGACCCGGTCGACCGGATCGCTTCCAGAAGCGCGATTTTGCCCGGGCCGATACGGTCGCCGGATGCCAGATCGATGCGGATGGAAAGATGTGTGCCGGCCATGGTCAATTCCCCCCGGAAGGCGCCCGGTGAAATCACGCCGATAAGCTGCCCGATCGTCAAGGGGCATGTTGTCCCGGCAGCTCGTTCAGCGCGTGCAGGGGGGAAAAGCGCCCTAAAAAGCAGTGTGGCGGCCGAAGCCGCCGCACTCGTCATCGACGCTCGGAGATTATTGGAACAGCTTCATCGAGTTGATGAGAGTCTGCAATACGCCGAGTGCTAACGGGATGCCGACGAAGCCCCACGCCAGCACGAGTTGCAGCGTAGTCGTGCCGGTTTGCTGATTTGCATCTTGCATGATGTTACTCCTTTATGCTCCGGCCGGTTCGCCCGCGGCGGCAACTTCCGCCTGCGCCAGCTCGGCTTCGTGCTCGGGATGCATGTGGAAGCGGCGATGGACCGCCTTGACCAGCAAGTTGCAAATGAAGCCGATCACCAGCAGTCCCGCCATGATGTACATGGTGACGTTGTAGGCTTGCGCCTTCGGCACGCCGTGAGTGATGTTGTACTCGCGGATGTAATTCACCAGCACCGGACCGAAGATACCGGCCATCGACCAGGCGGTGAGCAGCCAGCCGTGGATGGCGCCGACGTAGCGCGTGCCGAACATGTCCTTGAGATAGGCCGGAACGGTGGAGAAGCCACCGCCGTACATGCTGATGATCACCAGGAAGCACACCACAAATCCTTCCACGCTGCCGACCGCGCCAGTGTAGGGCACGGTGCAGTAGAGCGCGAAGCCGAGCACCATGAACGCGAAGTAGGTGTTTTTTCGGCCGATATAGTCCGACGTGGACGCCCAGAAGAAGCGGCCGCCCATGTTGAACAGGCTCATCAGGCCGACGAAGCCTGCCGCCGCCACCGGCGTGATGTGGCCAGGGAACATTTCCTGGCTCATCGCGGAGGCCTGCCCAAGCACGCCGATGCCGGCGGTAACGTTGAGGCAAAGGATCCACCAGATCAGCCAGAACTGCGGCGTCTTCAGCGCGTCATAGACAAAGACGTGGCTCGTGGTGATCAGCTTCGACGCCTGCAGCGGCGGCGTGTAGCCTTCCGGCTTCCAGCCCGGCGCCGGCACCCGCACGATGAACGCACCGACCATCATGAAGACGAAGTAGATCGCGCCCATGACGACAAACGTCGGGGCGACGCCGACGTAGTCTGCCGTCCTGAATATGCTCATCAGGTACACCGAGAGCGGCGAGGCGATGAAGGCGCCGCCGCCGAAGCCCATGATAGCCATGCCGGTCGCCATGCCCGGACGGTCGGGGAACCATTTGATCAGGGTCGAAACCGGCGAGATGTAGCCGATACCGAGCCCGCAGCCGCCAAGCACGCCGTAACCGAGATAGATGACCCAGAGATTGTGAAGGTATGCGCCGATCGCGGAGACGAAGAAGCCGCCGGCCCAGCACAACGCGGCGGTGAACATCGCCCGGCGCGGGCCGCCTTCCTCGACCCAGCGCCCGAACACCGCCGCAGAGGTGCCGAGGAAAAAGATCGCAATTGAGAAGATCCAACCCAGCTCTGGCAGATGCCAGTCGTTCGGCGCCGATTGCGTGACGCCGAGGAGCCTTGTCATCGGCAGATTGAACACGCTGAAGGCATAGGCCTGGCCGATGCACAGGTGCACGCACAGCGCGGCCGGCGGTACCATCCAGCGGCTGAACCCCGGCTTAGCAACCGTCCGACTCCGGTCAAGAAAACCGAACAGCGGCCCCGATGTCTGCGTTTGCGCTATAGTCGTCATATCGTCTCCCCTGGCGTTTTGTTCTTAGCCGATGCGGACCACTTGACGCCAAAGGCGGCGCTGCGCCGCGGTCATGGCAAGTTTCCATTTGTGTCAAGTTCCGGCGCCGGAGTGTGAGCGCCTTTGCCAGGGGCGGCTTTAATCCTACTTATTGATCCAGATTAAAGAAATGAACCGCACGCGCTCCGCTCCCGGCCACGTAGCCCGCATCGGCAATCCGCGGAACCGCGAAGCTGGAGATCAATTGGCGGTCAAAATCAGGTCGAAGAACGCGGGCTTGGGCGGCGCTAACGCATTTATTGGGCACGCGCTTTGTGCGCTCCGGCTTTCTCGGCTGTCACGAGTTGCTCAATGGCCTCGCGCACAACCGGATCGAGCCCTGCGCCGCCAGTCTCGAGATGCGCGAAAATCGCGGCGCGCATCCGCGGGTCCCAGAATTTCCTGATGTGATCGGCCGTCCCCGCCGCCGCTTGCTCAGGCCCCTGAGTCGCGAAGAACTTGCCGATCTGATTGGCCATGTAGATGAGCTTGTCAGGCGACATTGGTTACAGTGTCTGTTGCGACTTCTTTGATGCGCTGCGGGTGGGTGAAGATTTCGAAGCCGTCGCCACGCGCGACTGCAACAAGCGTGATACCGGCGGTCTCGGCGGTGCGTAGCGCCAGCGCGGTCGGCGCCGACACGGCGACCAATAGCGGCGCGCCGACCGCGGCGGTTTTCTGTACCATTTCCACGGATACGCGGCTGGTCAGCAGCACCATGCCCGAATGACCGGGCACGCGATCGCGCGTCAGCGCGCCGACCAGCTTGTCGAGCGCGTTGTGTCGTCCGACGTCTTCGCGGACGGCGAGAAGGCCGGCGCCGGGCTGCCAGAAGGCGGCGGCATGGACCGCTCGCGTTTGACGATTGATCTCCTGGCGGGGCGCCAGCGCCTCGAGCGCGCGCATGATCTCGGCCGGCGTAAAGGTATCGCCTTGGCGCACGCGCGGCGGCGTCCGCACGGCTTCGTCGAGACTTTCGATGCCGCAGAGGCCGCAGCCGGTCGGGCCGGCGAGATGCCGCCGCCGCTCGTTCAAGGCGGCCGCGTGCGGTTCGCTCAGCCACATGCGCAGTTCGATGCCGGCAGCATGCTCGACGATATCGAGTTGACGGATGTCCGCCGGTGAAGCTGCGAGGCCCTCGGTGACGCTGAAACCGACCGCAAAATCCTCGAGATTCTGCGGCGTCGCCATCATCACCGCATAGGAGCCGCCCTCATAGGTGAAGGCGATGGCGGTCTCCTCGGGAATGATGCGCGTGCCGTCGGCGGCGCCGTGGCGGCGCCAGATCGAGCAAGAGACGGTGGCCGTCGGCTCGCGCATGCCGCTACTCCGCAGCCTCGATTGTCGCAGCCACGCGCCGGCTGTTGCGGGCGAGCTCGTTGTATTGTTGCTGCCATTCCGTCGGGCCGTTCGACGGCGTCACCTGGACCGCGGTGACCTTGTATTCCGGGCAATTGGTGGCCCAGTCGGAATACTCGGTGGTGACCACATTGACCTGCGTATCCGGGTGATGGAACGTCGTATAGACGACGCCCGGCGCCACGCGCTCGGTGACCAGCGCCCGCAGCGAGGTCTCGCCGGCGCGGCTCGCCAGCTTCACCCAATCGCCGTCGCGGATGCCGCGCTGTTCGGCGTCGTGTGGATGGATTTCCAGTCGATCTTCCTCGTGCCACAGGATATTGGCGGTACGGCGGGTCTGCGCGCCGACGTTATACTGAGACAGGATGCGCCCCGTCGTCAGCAGCAGCGGGAAGCGCGGGCCGGTCCGCTCATCGGTGGCGATATATTCGGTGACGACGAACTTGCCCTTGCCGCGCACGAAGCCGTTCATGTGCATCACCGGCGTGCCCTCCGGCGCCTTCTCGTTGCACGGCCATTGGATCGAGCCAAGCTCCGCGACCCGTTGGAATGAGACCCCGGCGAAGGTCGGCGTCAGGCGCGCGATCTCATCCATGATCTCCGACGCGTGATTGTAGTGCATCGGATAGCCCATGGCCTCGCTGATCGCGCAGGTAATTTCCCAATCGGCATAGCCGGCCTTCGGCTCCATCACCTTGCGCACGAGCTGGACGCGCCGCTCGGCGTTGATGAACGTTCCGTCCTTTTCCAGGAACGTCGATCCGGGCAGGAACACATGGGCGTAATTCGCGGTCTCGTTCAGAAACAGATCCTGCACGACGACGCATTCCATCGCCGCCAGGCCGGCCGCTACGTGGTGCGTATCCGGATCGGATTGCAGGATGTCCTCGCCTTGGATGTAGAGCGCCTTGAACGTGCCGTCGACGGCGGCGTCGAGCATGTTGGGGATGCGCAAGCCCGGCTCGTTGTCGAGCGGCCTGTGCCACAACGCCTCGAACATGGCGCGCGTGGCGTCGTCGGCGATGTGCCGATAGCCGGACAGTTCGTGCGGAAAAGAGCCCATATCGCAGGAGCCCTGGACGTTGTTCTGCCCGCGCAGCGGATTGACGCCGACACCGGGTCGACCGATGTTGCCGGTCGCCATGGCGAGATTGGCGATGGCCATCACGGCGGTCGAACCCTGGCTGTGTTCGGTAATGCCCAGACCGTAATAGATCGCCCCGTTGCCGCCGGTCGCGTAAAGCCGCGCCGCGGCGCGGATCGTCTCCGCCGGAACGCCCGTCACCTTGGCGACGGCCTCGGGACTATTGTGCTCTTGTGCGACGAAGGCGGCCCAATCCTGGAAGGCGTCCCACTCGCAGCGTTCGCGGACGAACTTCTCGTCGACGAAACCTTCGGTCACCACGACATGCGCCAGCGCCGCGAGCATGGCAACATTGGTGCCGGGCAGCAGCGGCAGATGATACGCCGCTTCCACGTGCGGCGTGCGCACCAGGTCGATGCGTCGCGGATCGATGACGATGAGCTTGGCGCCCTGCCGCAAACGTTTCTTCATCCGTGAGGCGAACACCGGATGGGCGTCGGTCGGGTTGGCGCCGATGACGATGATGACGTCGGCATGCTCGACGGAATCGAAATCCTGCGTTCCGGCCGATGTGCCGAACGTGGTCTTCAGCCCGTAACCGGTCGGCGAATGGCAGACGCGGGCGCAGGTATCGACATTGTTGTTGCCGAACGCCGCGCGCACCAGCTTTTGCACCAAAAACGTTTCCTCGTCGGTGCAGCGCGAGGAGGTGATGCCGCCGACCGAGCCGCGGCCGTATTTCGCCTGGATGCGTTTGAACTCCGAGGCGACGCGGCCGATCGCTTCCGGCCACGAAACCTCGCGCCAGGGCTCGGTGATCTTCTCGCGCAGCATCGGCTTGAGGATGCGTTCGCGGTGATTGGCGTAACCCCAGGCGAAGCGCCCCTTGACGCAGGAATGGCCGCGGTTGGCTTTGCCGTCCTTGTACGGCACCATGCGCACGACTTCGTCGCCGCGCATCTCCGCCTTGAAGGCGCAGCCGACGCCGCAATAGGCGCAGGTCGTGATCGCCGACCATTCGGGCTTGCCCATCTCGATGACCGTCTTCTCGATCAGCGAGCCGGTCGGGCAGGCTTGCACGCAGGCGCCGCAGGAGACGCATTCGGACTCGATGAATTTTTCGTCCATTCCGGCGGCCACGATGGAGTCAAAGCCGCGGCCCGAGATCGTCAGCGCGAAGGTACCCTGCACTTCCTCGCAGGCGCGCACGCAGCGCGAGCAGACGATGCACTTGGCGGGATCGAAGGCGAAATACGGATTGGAGTCGTCGATGCCCGGATTGCGGTGGCGGGCGCCGGCAAAGCCGTAGCGCACCTCCTCCAGTCCGACCTCCGCCGCGGTTTCGAGCAAATCGACGTCGGGATACTTGGTGCGATCGAGTGAATCCACCGAATGATCGGAGACGTAGAGCTCCATGACCCCCTTGCGAATGCGGTCGAGGCGCTCGCTCTTGGTATGCACCGCGATGCCTTCGGCGACCGGCGTCGTGCAGGACGCCGGCGTTCCGGCGCGGCCGTCGATTTCGATGAGACAGAGCCGACAGGACCCGAAGGCGTCGAGCATATCGGTGGCGCAAAGCTTCGGAATCTCGATCCCGGCCTCCATGGCCGCGCGCATGATCGACGTGCCTTCCGGTACCGAAATTTGCTTGCCGTCGATGGACAGCGTGACCGTCTTCTCCGACAGCGAGCGCGGCGTGCCGTAATCGATCTCTTGCACGAGCGAGTGTTGGCGGAGCGATTCTTCGGCGAGCGACGTTTCGGCGAGAGACATTGGGGGCGTCTCCTATTCAGCAGCCAGCAGACGCGGGGGCGCGCCGAAATCCTCAGGGAAGTAGGTCAGCGCGCTCATCACCGGATAGGGCGTGAAGCCGCCGAGCGCGCAGAGCGAACCGAACTTCAGGGTATGACACAGATCTTCCAGCAGCGCGGTATTGGCGGCGCGATTCTCGCCACGGATGATGTGGTCGATGACCTCGACGCCGCGCGTCGAGCCGACCCGGCACGGCGTGCACTTGCCGCAGGACTCGATGGCGCAGAATTCCATGGCAAAGCGCGCCTGTTTCGCCATGTCGACGGTGTCGTCGAAGACCACGATGCCGCCATGGCCGATCAGGCCATCGCGGGCGGCGAAGGCCTCGTAATCGAACGGCGTATCGAACAAGGCGCGCGGGAAATAGGCGCCCAGCGGACCGCCGACCTGCACCGCCCGCACCGGACGGCCGCTGCGCGTGCCGCCGCCGACCTCGTCGACCAATTCGCCCAGCGTGATGCCGAACGCGGCTTCGAACAGGCCGCCGTATTTGATGTTACCGGCGAGCTGGATCGGTATGGTGCCGCGCGACTTGCCCATGCCGAAATCGCGATAGAATGCTCCGCCCTTGTCCATGATGATCGGGACCGAGGCGAACGACAGAACATTGTTGATGACCGTCGGCCGGCCGAACAAGCCCTTGTGGGCGGGCAGCGGCGGCTTGGCGCGCACAAGGCCGCGCTTGCCTTCGAGACTGTCGAGCAGCGAGGTTTCCTCGCCGCAGACATAGGCGCCGGCGCCGACGCGAACTTCCATGTCGAAAGCATACGATGAATTCGCAATGCGGTTGCCGAGGAGCCCGCCGCGGCGGGCGGCGGCGATCGCCGCCTCCATCGTCGCCGCGGCATGCGGATATTCCGAACGGATGTAGACATAGCCCTTGGTGGCGCCGACCGCGATGCCGGCAATCACCACGCCTTCGATCAGCACGAAGGGATCGCCTTCCATGATCATGCGGTCAGCGAAGGTGCCGCTGTCGCCCTCGTCGGCGTTGCAGACGATGTATTTTTGTTGCGGGGGCGTCTGCGCCACGGTGCGCCATTTGATGCCGGTCGGGAATCCGGCGCCGCCGCGGCCGCGCAAGCCCGACTGCACGACTTCCTCGACAGTCGCCGCAGGGCCGAGCGCGAGCGCACGGTCGAGGCCTTTGCAGCCGTCGTGGGCGCGATAATCTTCCAGCGAGCGCGGGTCGACGACGCCGCAGCGTGCGAACGTCAGCCGCGTCTGCCGCTTCAGCCAGGGGATTTCTTCGGCCAGGCCCTGCCGCAGCGCATGCGCGCCGTCGGCGAGGATGGCGCCGAGGAGGCCCTCGGCATCGCTGGCCGCGACCGGGCCGTAGGCGACTCGGCCCGCCGAGGTTTGCACCTCGACCATCGGCTCGAGCCAATAGAGGCCGCGCGAGCCGGTACGTACGACGTCGACCGCGACTTTCTGTCGCGGCGCCGCGGCGCGGAGGGCCGATGCGACTTCTTCGGCCCCGACCGCCAGCGCGCCGGCATCGGCGGGTATGAACAACCGCAGCGTCATTGCTGCGCCTCCGCCAGCAAGGTGTCGAGCCGGCCCTGATCGAGCCGTCCGACCACGCGCCCATCCAACATCGCAGATGGCGCGATGGCACAAAGGCCGAGGCAATAAACCGGTTCCAGCGTCACGCTGCCGTCGGCGGCGGTATTGCCCATCGACACCCCAAGTCGCGTCTCGGCATGGCGGGCCAGCGGATCGCCTCCGGCAGCCTGACAGGCCTCGGCCCGGCAGAGCTTGAGCGTATGTCGGCCAGCCGGCTCACGGCGGAAGTCGTGATAGAAAGTCACAACGCCATGCACTTCGGCGCGCGTGATGTTGAGCGTTTCGGCGATCAGCGGTTCGGCAGCTTCGTCGATGTAGCCGAACTCCTCCTGGAGCGCGTGCAGGATCAGCAGCAGCGGACCTTCGCGATCAAGCCATTCCCGGATGCGGGTCAGCGCGATGTCCTTGTTCCAAGGGACGCGGGTTTGTTGGCGGCTTCCTTGATGCATTGTGGACACCCGGGGACATCTCCCTTAATATGCGTCAGTACGCATATAGTGCGTACTATTATGTAAATAATAGTAAGTCTAAAAGGGCCGCCCATAAATAGGAATAATGACGCATATGTTGCAACGGGGACTTCCCGCCCGACAACAACGGCCGGCGCTCGACCTCGATTTGGTGTGGATGGCCGGCCATGGCCGTCGGCAAATTGACCCGGACCTTTTCCGGCTGCTCGAGGCGATCAAGCAGACGGGCAAGCTCACCACGGCGACCGCGCAGGTCGGTATCCCGTACCGGCAGGCTTGGGGCCTGATTGCGCTGTGGTCGGACAAGATGGGGCAGCCGCTCGTCACCAAAGAGCAAGGACGGGGCACGCGCCTCACCGCGCTCGGGGAGCGGCTTTTGTGGATCCGCGAACGCATCACGGCGCGGCTATTGCCGCATCTGGAAAGCGCCTCGTCTGAAATCGAGCAACAGCTCAAGGAGGTCCTCAACGAGCCCTATCCGGCGCTCTGCCTCTACGCCAGCCACGATCTGGCACTGGCCGAGCTGCGGGATTTTCTCAGGACGCGATCGGGGCCGCAACTCGACGTGCGATTCGCCGGAAGTCTCGATAGCGTCGTGGCGCTGTGCAAGTCGCGCTGCGAGCTGGCGAGCTTTCACCTCCCCGAAGGCGCGCTCGGCCGCGAAGTCTATCGCAAGTACGAGCCGTGGCTAAAACCGCGTGTGCAGCGTCTCGTTCATTTCGTCCGCCGGACCTTGGGGCTCATCGTTGCGCCGGGCAATCCGCTCAACATCGGCAATCTCGGCGACGTCGCCAGGACCAAAGCGCGGTTCATCAACCGGCAGCGTGGCTCCGGAACATTTTTCGCTCTGGAGACCATGCTGAAGGAAAGCAATATCGAGAAGGAAGATATTGTCGGATTTTATTCCGAGGAATTCACCGACCTTGCCGTTGCCGCGGCAATAGCCGGCGGCGTGGCCGATGTCGGTCTTGGGATCGAAGCGGCCGCGCGCAAGCTGAAGATGGAATTTGTGCCGCTTTTTGCCGAGGATTACTATTTGCTGGCCAAACGGGAAACGACCGAGCGTGAGGACGTCGAGAGCCTGATTGCCGTGTTGCGCAGTGATTCCTTTCGCCGCATCGTGCACGCCTATCCCGGCTACGACGCCTCGCTCGCCGGCACCATTACGGCCCTGAGCGATGCCACCTTTCCATGATACCGCGTTCCATTTATCCGACGCAGTGCAACCGGTTCACGCGCGAACTGCGTTGATTTAAAATGCAAGCGGCGCTTTGCTGCGACCGCACCAGGGAGGAGTCCGTGGAAAAACTTGCCGTCCGCTCAGCCTCGTCGGCTGCCGCCGAGCCAGCTTTCAGCGCGTCGCTTTCGCGCGACGCCGAGGCCGCCAGCAAGTATTTCGTTGATGTCGAGGCGCGGCTGCACTCCGCGCGCACGGACGACCGGAAGCCTGAAACGGCGGCGCTGAAAGCGCGCGCCCGCGCCGTGAAGGAGCACTTCTTCAGGCTTCACGCCGCCGCGATCTACGACGAACTGACCGACCACGGCGCTCGCAGCTTGCGCGTGTCGGAGCTGCTGGCGGCGGCGTCTGGCCGCTATCCGGCGCTCTTGCCGACCCGCCAACGGATCGACGAGGAACGGGCGCTGTTGAAGCAGAGCGCCAAAGCGGGCCTCGAGATTGATCAGGGGCTGTTCATCGCGCAAGTTCTCGCCGACAAGCGGTGCGGCATGCATCTCATGCATGCGATGCTCAAGCCAAAGCGGGAGGCGCTGGACCGGCTCGCCGAATTCCGCAGCACTGGTTTTGCCGATCTCGGCGAAGCCAAGGTCGAACGCAAGGGCAAGGTCGGACACGTCACATTGACCAACCCAAAATTCCTCAACGCCGAAGATGATCGAGCCACCGCGGCGCTGGAAACTGCCGCCGATCTCGTCCTGCTCGACGACGCGATCGAAGTTGGTGTGCTGCGCGGCGGGACTTTGCAGCACCCGAAATATGCCGGCCGCCGCATCTTCAACGCCGGACTCAACCTCACGCATCTCTATTACGGCCAGATATCCTTCACGTTCTTCATCGAGCGCGAGCTGGGATTGCTCCACAAGATCTATCGCGGCCATTGGCGCGCGGAATCCTATGACGAGCAGTTTGAAGACTATGTCGAGAAGCCGTGGGTGGCGGCAGTCGAAGCGTTCGCCATCGGCGGCGGCTGCCAGCTCCTCTGCGTCATGGATCGCGTGCTGGCCGAGCAAGGTTCGTATTTCAATCTCCCGGCCAGCAAGGAGGGTTTTATCCCCGGTGCGGCCAATTTGCGGCTGCCGCGGCTGGTCGGCATCAAGCTCGCTCGCGAAGGCATCTTCTTCGAGCGTGTCTTCCATGCGGATACTCCGGAGGGTCGGATGATCTGTGACGAAGTCGTTCCCGCCGGCGAAATGGATGCGGCGATCGACAGGAACGCCCAGCAACTGGTCCGCGCCGGAATGACCAGCGCGGTAAGCAACCGTAAGGCTTTGCGTGTCGCGCAAGAGCCGCTCTCGGTTTTTCGTCGCTATATGGCGACCTATGCGCGGCAGCAGAGCCTGTGCATTTACGATCCCAAGCTCATCGAAAACCTGGAACACAGCTGGAACCCCGGCCGCCGGCGCATGTAACGCTTTCGCATGATCGATTCCGGCTTCCGCGCGGTCCCGCCGCCGCAGCCGTTCGCTTGGAGCTACTGCGGGGACGCGGGAAGGAGCGGAGATTATCCCGCAATCAGGAGCAACGATGAGTTCTTCCGAAACTGCCGCTTTGACACCCGAGCTCAGCTCGGTCTCGCGTGCCATCGTCGAACACAAGGACACCGTCGGAGCAGTTATTCCCGGCATGCCGCCGGTCGCGTCGACACCTTACCTTGTGACTATCGGCGAGATCGCCTGCGGGGCACTAGCCAAGGATCGGCTGGAGCCCGGGCAGATCACGGTCGGCACCCGGGTCGTCATCAATCATCTGGGAGCGAGCAAAGTGGGCGCCGAATTGGTGATCAAGGCGGCACTCGTGCAAAAGGAAAAGAATCGTTTCAAATTCTCGGTCCGGATCGAGGACGGTGCGCGCACCGTCGCGACAATGGAGCACGAGCGCGCCGCCGTTTCGCTGCAGAAACTCATGGAGTCGTTGGGCTGAGCCGCCGAAGACCCCCGCGGGGAGCGCAAGCTGGTTGCACGGCCGAGCACGCCCGGGGCGGCGCGTCGATCACCGGCTTTTGCAGCAAGCGGGTCGATAGGTCTCGGCGATCGGCTGAATTTCCTATATAATACTTGCAGACCCGATGGGGCGAAGTGGCCGTCGCATGCCGAAGAGGAAATGACGGCAATGCCAGTGACCTACGCGACTTGGCTTGTCTTGCTTTCGATCGTGATGGCGATCCAAGGCGCCTATGTCGGCTTGAGTCTCGCCGTGCAAATCGCGGACGCGATCGGCATACGGCGGCGCCTGTTGCTTGCCGGCGCCACCGCCTCGCTGGCCGTCGCCATTTGGACCATGCACTTTGTCGGCATGCTGGCAGTCCGGCTGCCCTTCCAAGTCGACTATTTGGTCATGCCGACGCTACTGTCATTCCTCGTCTGCGCCATCGTGGTCGGAGCGGCGGTTTACGCCACCAGTTCCGGACCGCTGACGCTGCTGCGGCTGACGCTGTCTTCATGCCTGATGGGCGGCGGGATTTTCACGATGCACTACATCGGCATGAGCGCGCTCGATGCGAGCACGTATATGATCCATGATCCGGTCTACGTCGCCTCCAGCATGGCCATCGCCATTGCCGCATCCGGTTTGGCGCTTTGGCTCGCGACCGGGAGGGGAGGGCGGCTGCCGCTGATCTTGTCGGCCATGGTCTTCGGCCTTGCCGTATCGGGCATGCACTACACGGCGATGACCGGGGTTACGCTTTATCCGTTTGCCACCTCGTCATCGGGCGGCGCCCCGGCACTGTCGAGCGACCTTCTCGCCATCGTGGTCGCTATCGTGGCCTTCTGTATTTCCGGAATATTTCTGCTGCTGCTTTTGCCCGATTCGTCCCGCGCGGCTTCGTCTGTGGTCCCGCGCGGCGATCCGATAGCGGTCATCGCCACGGAAGTGCCGGCGGCGCCGTCGACAGTGCCGGCCGGCGGCGAAGGCGAAGACCCCGAATTCGGACGCGGAACCTACGCGCCGCTCGGCGGGGCGGGTGCGCCGCCGCGGCGCTTTGCCCGTCATCTTCCGATTGAGCGCGACGGCGGCACGCATTTCGTCGCCGTCGACGACGTGGTCGCGGTTCATGCCAACGCGCATTACACTTATGTCTTTGACGGCAACGACAAGCTGTTTTGCCCGCTGGCCATCGGCGACGTCGAATCGCGGCTCGACAACGGTCGTTTTGTCCGGGTTCACCGCAGCCACATCATCAACATCGGCCGGGTCGTCGGCTACAAGCGCTCCGGCGACAACGAATTGGTCGAGATGGCCGGCGCACATCCCTATCTGGTGCCAGTGAGCCGCAGCCGCATCGGATCGCTCAAGTCGCGGGTTGCCGCACTCACCGGTGCTGGTCCTGAATTTACGCTGCGTCGCCGACACCGTTTTGCATCGCAATAGAACAAGTATGGGGTGATCGGTTTCACCTCGATGCGTCAGTAATATTGACGCAATTCGTGCGGATTTGGACGCCGTTCATGCGGCGACAGAGCCATTCGTGCATCGCCGGACAACCTGGTGCACCGGTTCTTGCTGCTGCATCGCACAACCCGGCAAAATTTTAGAGTCAGAAACTGACGGTATTGTGCGCAATCCGGAAGGAGCCTTGGCGATGACCTTGGCGCCGCGGACTGCGCCAGGGAGGATGCCCGTGATACCTGGCTCATTCGCCTATCATCGTCCTACGTCCATCAAGGAAGCGGTTGGCTTGCTCGCCCGGCTCGGCGACGAAGGCCGCGCGCTCGCCGGCGGCCATAGCCTCATCCCGATGATGAAGCTGCGGCTCGCGACGCCGGCGAACCTCGTCGATCTCGCGGCCATCGCCGAACTGAAAGGTGTCCGCAGCGAGGGCAGCGATATCGTCGTCGGCGCGATGACGACACAGCACGAGCTGGCAGGCTCCGAGCTGCTGACCTCGAAAATCCCGATCCTGCGCGAGACATCGCTGCAGATCGCCGACCCGCAGGTGCGCTATCTCGGCACGCTCGGCGGCAACGTCGCCAACGGCGACCCCGGCAACGACATGCCGGCGGTCATGATGTGCCTCGGCGCGACCTATCACGTCATGGGTAAGGCCGGCGAACGCCGCGTCGCGGCGCGCGAGTTCTACCACGGCGCCTATTTCACCGCGCTGGAAGCAGGCGACGTGCTCACCGCCGTCCGCATTCCGGTTCCGCCCGCCGGTCACGGTTACGCCTACGAGAAACTCAAGCGCAAGATCGGCGATTACGCGACGGCGGCCGCTGCCGTCGTGTTGACCGTGAGCGGCGGCAAGGTTTCGAGCTGCTCGATCGGTCTGACCAACGTCGCCGAGACGCCGCTGTGGGCGGAGGAAGCGGCAAAAATCCTCGTCGGTTCCGCGCTCGATGCGGCAACGGTGAAAAGGGCCGTCGCCGCCGCCGAGGCGATCACCGCGCCGGCCGCCGACGCGCGCGGACCCGCGCATTACCGCACCAAAATGGCGGGCGTGATGATGTCGCGTGCGCTTGCCCGCGCCAAAGCGCGCGCCCGCGGCTGAGCATGATCCCGAAAAGTGGAATCCGGTTTTCGGAAAAGATCATGCTCATAAAGTTGGCAGGAGCAGAACAATGGCCAAATCCCAAGTCTCGATGACGGTGAACGGCAAGACCATCGAAGCGCTGGTCGAGCCGCGAACCTTGCTCATCCACTTCCTGCGCGATCAGCAGAACATGACCGGCCCGCATATCGGCTGCGAGACCAGCCATTGCGGCGCCTGCACCGTCGATCTCGACGGCAAATCGGTGAAGTCGTGCACGGTATTTGCCGTGCAGGCCAACGGCGCCGACATTCGCACCATCGAGGGCATAGCGAACGCCGACGGCACGCTGCACGCGCTGCAGGAAGGCTTCCGCGAGATGCACGGGCTGCAATGCGGCTTCTGCACACCGGGAATGATCACGCGCGCCTACCGGCTGTTGCAGGAGAACAAGAATCCGTCCGAGGAGGAAATCCGCTTCGGCATCTCGGGCAATCTGTGCCGCTGCACCGGCTATCAAAACATCGTCAAAGCCATCCAATTCGCCGCCGCGAAGCTCAACGGCGTGGCATTCCAGGAGGCCGCAGAATGAACGACATGACCCCCACCTCCGCCGAACGCGCCGCCAAGCTTGAAGGCATGGGCTGCAAAAGGAAACGCGTCGAGGACGTCCGTTTCACCCAGGGCAAAGGCAATTACGTCGACGACTTGAAACTGCCGGGCATGCTCTACGGCGACTTAGTGCGTTCGCCGCACGCCCACGCCCGCATCAAGAAAATCGACACGACCAAGGCCGCGGCGGTTCCCGGCGTTGTCGCGGTGATTACCGCGGAGACGCTGAAAACCGTCAATCTCGCCTGGATGCCGACGCTCGCCGGCGATGTGCAAATGGTGCTCGCCGACGGCAAAGTGTTGTTCCAGAACCAGGAAGTCGCTTTTGTCATCGCGGAGAATCGCGAGGCCGCGGCCGACGCTGTCGAACTGGTCGAAGTCGAATACGAGGCGCTCCCTTGCAACGTCGATCCGCTCAAGGCGATGACCGACGGCGCGCCGATGATCCGCGAGGACCTCAAGGACAAGACCGAAGGCGCGCACGGCAAGCGCAAGCATTACAACCACATCTTCTCCTGGCAGGCTGGCGACAAGGCCGCGACCGATGCGGCCTTTGCCAAAGCCGACGTGACGATCAGGGAGTTCATCGTTTATCCGCGCGTGCATCCGTGCCCGCTCGAAACCTGTCAGTGCGTCGCCTCGTTCGATAAAATCAAGGGCGAACTGACGCTGTGGGGCACGTTTCAGGCGCCGCATGTCATCCGCACGGTCGGCTCGCTGATTTCAAAAATCCCCGAGCACAAGATCCATGTCATCGCCCCCGACATCGGCGGCGGTTTCGGCAACAAGGTCGGCGCCTATTCGGGCTACATCTGCGCCATCGTCGCCTCGATTGTGACCGGACGCCCGGTGAAATGGGTCGAGGACCGCATCGAGAACCTCTCCACCACGGCCTTCGCTCGCGACTTCCACATGGACATGGAAATCGCCGCGACCAAGGACGGCAAGGTGACGGCGATGCGCTGCTACACTATTGCCGACCACGGCGCTTTCGACGCCTGCGCCAACGCCACCAAGTGGCCGGCCGGGCTGTTCAGCATCATCAGCGGCTCATATGACTTCCCGGCCGCGCACGTGCTGGTCGATGGCGTCTATACCAACAAGGCGCCGGGCGGCGTCGCCTATCGCTGCTCGTTCCGCGTCACCGAAGCCGCCTATTGCATCGAGCGCGCCATGGACATCATGGCGCAAAAGCTCGGCATGGATCCGGCCGAATTCCGCATCAAGAACCTGATCCGGCGCGAGCAATTCCCCTACACGTCGGCATTCGGCTGGCAATACGATTCCGGCGACTATCACACCGCCATGAACAAGGCGATGCAATCGGTCGGCTACAAGAAGCTGCGCGAAGAACAGAAGGCCAAGCGGGAAGCGTTCAAGCGCGGCGAAACGCGCGAGCTGATGGGCATCGGCGTCGTCTTCTTCACCGAAATCGTCGGCGCCGGTCCGTCCCGCGCTTGCGATATTCTCGGCATCGCCATGTTCGACTCGGCGGAAATCCGCATCCATCCGACCGGCAGCGGAATTTGCC
This sequence comes from Xanthobacteraceae bacterium, assembly GCA_049512975.1. GTDB lineage: Bacteria > Pseudomonadota > Alphaproteobacteria > Rhizobiales > Xanthobacteraceae > BOG-931. The sequence continues at coordinate 62,931 of JBEKWO010000001.1, forward strand.
GGCTCGGCACCAAGTCGCAAGGCCAAGGCCACGAGACGACCTATGCCCAAATCATCGCCACGGAGTTGGGAATTCCCGCCGACAACATCATGGTCGAGGAGGGCAACACCGACACCGCGCCCTACGGGCTCGGCACCTACGGCTCGCGCTCGACACCGGTATCGGGTGCGGCGACCGCCATGGCCTGCAGAAAGATCAAGGCCAAGGCGCAGATGATCGCCGCCTATATGCTCGAAGTGCACGACGACGACCTCGAATGGGACGTCGACCGCTTCCGCGTCAAGGGCAACCCGGAGCGCTTCAAGACCATGACGGAGCTCGCCTGGGCGGCCTACCACGAGGTGCCGCCCGGCATGGAACCGGGGCTCGAGGCGATCAACTACTACGATCCGCCGAACTTCACCTTCCCGTTCGGCGCCTACATTTGCGTGGTGGACGTGGACGTCGATACCGGCACGACCAAGATCCGGCGCTTCTATGCACTCGACGATTGCGGCACGCGGATCAACCCGATGATCATCGAAGGCCAGATCCACGGCGGCCTGACGGAAGCCTTCGCCATCGCCATGGGCCAGGAGCTCCACTACGACGACGACGGCAACATCACGACGGCGTCGTTCATGGACTATTTCCTGCCGACCGCGGTCGAAACTCCGCATTGGGAGACCGACTGGACCACGACGCCGTCGCCGCATCATCCAATCGGTGCCAAGGGCGTCGGCGAGAGCCCGAATGTCGGCGGCGTGCCCTGCTTCTCCAACGCGGTGAACGACGCCTTCGGGTTCCTCGGCTCCACCCACATCCAGATGCCGCACGACAATTGGCGCACCTGGACCGCCGCGGAGAAGCTCGGCCTGCATGGGTGAGCAGATAAGGGTCAAAATTCGTCATGCCCGGCCTTGTGCCGGGCATCGACGACTTCAACATTATGAGGGGAGTAAAGACGTGGATGGCTGGGACAAGCCCGGCCATGACGAGTCGAAGGCATTGGTCTCTTCATGACCCTGAAGCGGGACGAAATTTCAGACAAGCTCGCCGCCGTTGGCTATATCGCCGACCGCGACATCGCGACCGCCTTGTGGCTCATGGAATTCCTCAAGCGGCCGCTGCTGCTCGAGGGCGAGGCTGGCGTCGGCAAGACCGAGGTCGGCAAAGCGCTTGCAGCGGTGCACAGCGCCGAGCTCATCCGTCTGCAATGCTATGAGGGCCTCGACCAGCACGCCGCGCTCTACGAGTGGAACTATCAGCGTCAGCTCCTCGCCATCAAGACCCGTGAAGGCATCGGCGAGAATGCCGACGATATCGAGGAGCATATTTTTTCCGAAAAATATCTGCTCGAACGGCCGCTGCTCGCCGCCATCCGCCGCGCCACGCCGCCGGTGCTGCTGATCGACGAGGTGGACCGCGCCGACGAGGAGTTCGAGGCGTTCCTGCTCGAACTATTATCGGATTTTCAGGTCAGCATCCCCGAGCTTGGCACGATCAAGGCCACGTCGATCCCGCGCGTCGTGCTCACGTCGAACGGCACGCGCGAACTGTCCGACGCACTGCGGCGGCGCTGCCTCTATCATTACATCGATTTCCCCGAGGTCGACCGCGAGGCGAAAATCATCCTGACCCGCACGCCGGGTATCGATACGACGCTGGCGCTGCAAATCGCGCGCATGGTGGCGGCAGTGCGCAAGGAGGATTTGCGCAAGGTGCCCGGCGTTGCGGAAACGCTGGATTGGGCGGCGACGCTCGCCGGGCTCGAGCTGCACGATCTCCGGCAGGAGCCGGAGGCGGTTTACGAGACGATGATCTGTTTGCTCAAGACTCAGGAGGATCGCGCGCGGCTCACCCGTGAGGTCAGCGAGCGCCTTCTCGGCAAGGTGGCGTGAACAATGCGGCCGAAGCTACAGCAAATTGTTGCGGGAGGGGGATAGTCATGTCACGCACCCCCCTCCCTAACCCGCCCCCTCAAGGGGGGAGGGAACAGACCTTTGGCTCGCCGGCGCGCCGGCGCCTCGCCGGCTTTTCCCGGACGCTGCGCGATAACGGCTTCAAGATCGGCCTTGCCGAAACGCAGGACGCGCTGGCGCTGCTCGGCTCGCCGGCCGCGATGCGTGCGTCATCGCTGAAGCCGGCCTTTCGATCGCTGTTTTGTGCGACGCATTCGGATTGGGAACGCTTTGACGCGATTTTTGAGGCGTATTGGCAGGACCGCGGCATGCGTAGCAGGCAAGTGCTCTCGGGCGCACCGAGCGCGAGCCATGCCCCGGGGCGGCGGCTCGCCGAAGCGCACGTGCCGGAGCAAGCGCTCGGCCTTCCCCATCGCGTCGAGCGGCGCACCGATGGCGATGGCGACAGCTCCGACGGCGGCCGCGGCCGCCGTGAAGGCGCCTCACGCGCCGAATCGCTATCGGCAACCGATCTGCGTCATATCGTCGATCCCGACGATATCGCGGCGGCGCATGCGCTGGCGGCGCGGCTTGCCCGCAGCATGCGGGCGCGGCTCGTTCGGCGCGAGCAGGTCCGCCGTCACGGCCGCCGCCTCGACCTGCGCCGCACCATCCATCGCAATGTTTCGCATGGCGGAACGCTGATCGAACTCGCCTGGCGCCGCCGCAAGATCAAACCGCTGCGGCTCGTCGTGCTGCTCGACGCATCCGGCTCCATGAGCCTCTACACCGCATTCTTCGTGCGGTTCCTGCACGGCGTCGTCGACAGCTTCCGCGAAGCCGAGGCGTTCGTCTTCCATACCCGGCTGGCGCATGTCTCGCCGTCGCTGCGCGATCGCGACGTGACGCGGGCGGTCGACAAACTGGCGCTGATGGCCCAGGGCATCGGCGGCGGCACCCGCATCGGCGAGAGCCTCGCGACCTTCAATCGCTGGCATGCGCGGCGCGTCATCAATTCCCGCACCGCGGTGATGATCGTCTCGGACGGCTACGATACCGGCGAGCCCGAGCAACTCGGCGAAGAGATGCGGCACCTGCGCCGGCGCTGCCGCAGAATCATCTGGCTCAATCCGCTGATCGGCTGGCGCGACTATTCTCCGCAGGCGCGCGGCATGCAGGCGGCGCTGCCTTACGTCGATCTGTTCGCGCCCGCGCATAACCTGGAAAGCCTTGCGGCACTTGAGCCATTTCTGGCGAGGATCTGATCCATGGATCGCGCGAACGAAATTCTGCAGATCATTGCGACGCGGAAATCGGCCGGCGAACCGTTCGCGCTGGCGACCGTGGTGCGCACGGTTGCGGCGACCGCGGCCAAGGCGGGAGCCAAGGCGGTGATCTTGCCGGACGGGACGATTTCGGAAGGCTGGATCGGCGGCGGCTGCGCCCGCGCGGCGGTGATTAAAGCCGCGAAGGATGCACTCAGCGACGGCCAGTCGCGGCTCGTCTCGGTGCAGCCGCCCGATCTCTTGGCCGATCGTGGCGTGGAGCCCGGCGAGGAGCAGGAGGGCGTGCGTTTCGCCAAGAACATGTGCCCCAGCCAGGGCACCATGGACATCTTCGTCGAGCCGGTGCTGCCGCGGCCGCAAGTGGTCATCTGCGGCTCGAGCCCGGTTGCCGTCGCCGTCGCCGATCTGGCCAAGCGGACCGGTTTTGCCGTCACCGTATGCGCGCCGGCGGCCGAGCAGCCGGCTTTCGGCGATGCCGACCGCCGCATCGAAGGCTACGCGCTGCCGGTCGACGAAACAGCCTCCCGCTACGTCGTGGTCTCGACGCAAGGCCGCGGCGACGAAGCCGCCTTGCTGGCGGCGCTCGCCGTCGACGTCGACTACGTCGCCTTCGTCGGCAGCCGCAAGAAGGCCGCGGCGCTCAAGGCGACGCTGGCCAAGCGCGGCGTTCCCGCCGAGCGCCTGGCGAAGCTTAAGGCTCCCGCCGGCCTCGATCTCGGCGCCATCACGCCGGACGAAATCGCAATCTCGATCCTTGCGGAAATCGTCGCGGTGCGGCGCAGCACGCATTCGCGCGGCGTTGCCCAAGCTTCGCCGTAACCATTAGCCTCTGCAAATTGTATCTATTTTAGAATATTTTACGCGCCTTAAGAGCCGCAGATGCAAAATTTTGGCTTTGTCGGGTCATGTGCTTGACTCGGTTTGCCGGGTATTATCAGTGCTGCGAAGTCGATGGAGCATTGGTCCATTACGCCCTCAAATCGGGAGATCGCGTTCATGTCGTCGTCAACAAAGCATCCTGAAACCCTTGCGCTTCACGCCGGCTGGCGTTCAGACCCCACGACGGGTGCCGTTGCCGTACCGGTCTATCAGACCACGTCGTATCAGTTCCGCGATACCGAGCACGCCGCGAATCTGTTCGCGCTCAAGGAACTGGGCAATATCTATACGCGCATCATGAATCCGACCAACGATGTGCTGGAGAAACGCGTGGCGGCGATGGAGGGTGGCGTCGGCGCGCTGGCGCTGGCGTCGGGACAGGCCGCCTCGGCGTTCGCCCTGCAAAACCTCGCGCGCGTCGGCGACAACGTGGTGTCATCGACCGACCTCTATGGCGGAACCTGGAATCTGTTCGCCAACACGCTGAAGGATCAGGGCATCGAAGTCCGCTTTGTCGATCCTATCGATCCCAATAATTTCCGTCGCGCGACCGACGAGCGCACCCGCGCTTACTATGCCGAAACGCTGCCCAACCCGAAACTCACGGTATTTCCCATCGCCGAGGTGGCCGAAATCGGCCGCAGCTTCGGCATCCCGCTCATCGTTGACAACACGGCGGCGCCGATCCTCACCCGACCGTTCGAACACGGAGCGGCGATCATCGTCTATTCGACGACCAAGTATATCGGCGGCCATGGCAATTCGATCGGCGGGCTGCTCGTCGACAGCGGCACTTTCGACTGGGCCGCGCATCCGCAGCGGCAGCCGGCGCTCAACACGCCCGATCCGAGCTATCACGGGGCGGTCTGGACCGAAGCGGTAAAACCGCTGGGGCCGATCGCCTATATCATCAAGGCCCGCGTCACGCTGCTGCGCGACCTGGGCTCGGCGATGTCGCCGTTCAACGCATTCTTGACCCTGCAGGGATTGGAGACGCTGACACTGCGGATGGCAAAGCATTGCGAGAATACGCAGGCGGTGACTGATTTCCTGCGCAAGCGGCCGGAGATCACCCGCATCATCCATCCGTCGCTGCAAACCGGCGTGCACCGCCAGCGGGCCGAACGTTACCTTAAGGGCGGGCTGGGCGGTCTCGTCGGCTTCGAACTCGCCGGCGGCAAGGATGCCGGCCGCCGTTTCATCGACGCGCTGCAGATGTTTTATCACGTCGCCAATATCGGCGACGCGCGCAGCTTGGCGATTCACCCCGCCACCACCACGCACTCGCAGCTTAATCCGCGGGAGCAGGAAGCGACCGGCGTATCCGAGGGCTATGTGCGGCTGTCCGTCGGCATCGAGCACATCGACGACATCGTCGCCGATATCGAGCGCGGGCTGACGGCGGCGGGAACGGTCGCGAAGGCGGCGTGACGTCTAAAACGCGCCGGCTGAAAAATTCAGCCGCTGCGTGACATCGTAGCTCTGTTTGGCGACCGGGTAGGCGTAATCGACGCGCAGCGCGGCGAACGGCGAGTCCCAGATCAAGCTCCCCCCGACCGAAGCGCGGATCGCGCGCGAATTGGCGATCTGCTGCGACGGCGACAACGAGGCGAGGCTGGCGGCGCTGGATGCGTTGGTCGCCCACAGACTGCCGGCGTCAGAGAATAGCGCGACTTTCAGTTGGGCGTCCGCCGAGACGAGCGGCATCGGCGCCAGCAGCTCGGCGGAGGTGGTCCAGTAGACATTGCCGCCGATATTGTCCTGGGTGGTGCCCGGGGTGATGTCGCGCGGCCCGAAGCCGTTGGGCGCAAAGCCGCGTACGAGTTGCGGCCCGCCGAAGAAGCCGTCGAGCAGCGGCAATTGCTGGCCGCCCCAGGGCGTCACGTAGCCGCCCTGCGCCCGCACCATGCCGACCACGTCGCCGACGATCTCATGGTAATAACGCACGTCATCGGTGGTGCGGGCGAATTTGGCGGCGCCGCCGAGGCCGGCAAAGTCATTGTTGAACTGGGCGCGAATGCCATCGGTCGGGCTCTTGGCATTGTCGAGCGTCGAATAGGTGACGCTGGTGCCGACGGAAGACGCCCACATCGGGCCGGCCTGCGCCGCCTGTTGAATGGGTAGCGAGGCCGTCCCCGCCGTGGGATCCAGCGTCAAGCCCTGATTGTAGATCGCGTAGTTCCACTGCATCCCAAGCTGGTCGTTCAACGGCGTGCCGATCGAAACCTTGGCGCCGTAGAACGTGCTGTCATAGGATTGATAGGGGCTGGCGAATGTCTCTTTGCCGAACAGATCGACGCCAAGGGAGAGCCGCGGCCCGAGCGCGTAGGGGTCGGTGAAGGAAAGATCGAAGCCCTTGGCATACTCGCCATAAGTCAGCGACGCTTTGGCGGTGTCGCCGGTGCCGAGGAAATTCTTGTCGCCGACGGAGATGGTCGCCTGCGGGCCGTCGGCGGAGGAGTAGCCGCCCATGATCGAAAAGGTTCCGGTCTTGTCTTCCTCGACCGCGACATCGAGCACGACGCGGTCCGGCGCCGAGCCCGACTGGGCGTTGATCTTGACCGACTTGAAATAACCGAGCCCGTTCAGGCGGCGCTCGGCGCGATCGGTAAACGCGCGATTGTAAGCATCGCCTTCGCCGAAATCGAATTCGCGGCGGATCACGGCGTCGCGCGTTCGCGTATTGCCATGAATGTCGATGCGTTCCACGTAAAGGCGCTTGCCGTCATCGACCGTGTAGACAAGATTGATCAAGCCGCGTTCCGGCAGGCGTTCGCTGCGGGGGAGAACGGTCGCGAACGGCTTGCCGCTCTGGGCGAGCCCCATCGTGACGGCGTCGACGCTCTTGCTCACGGCGTCGGCGTCGTAAATCTCGCCGGGCTGTGTGCGCAGGTAGCGCCGCAACACCGCGGCGTCCATAGCTGGCACGGTGGATTCGATATCCACGCGGCCGAGCCGATATTGCCGGCCTTCCTCGATCGTGAACGTCACCGCGCCGCCCTTCCTGTCGGCGTCGTAGGTCGAGGCCGAGCGAATGCGGGCGTCGGCATAGCCATGCGCGAGGTAGAAGCGGCGGATGAGGTCGCGGTCGCCTTCGATGCGATCGGCGTCGTAGCCGTCGTTGTCGAGGAGAAAGCTGAGGAAATTCGTCGCGCCCGTCTTGATCACGCCCTGGAGCTTGTTTTGCGGAAAGGCTTTGTTGCCGACGAAGCGGATTTCCTTGACCGCGAGCTTGTCGCCTTCGTTGATCTCGAAGACGAGATTGACGCGCTCGGACTTGGCATCGATCGTCTTTGGCTCGACCCGTACGTCGAAATAGCCGCGCTGGCGGTAAAGCGCGATGACGTGCTCGACATCGTCGTGGACGATGGCGCGCGACAACGGCCCGCCGTCTTTCGATTGCAGCGCCTTCTTGAGGTTTTCGTTCTTGATCTTCTTGTTGCCCTCGAAGACGAGCCGCGCAATGGTCGGATTTTCGACAACCGTCACCAGGACGCGATCGCCGGCTTGCGAAATCTTCACGTCTTGGAAAAGGCCGGTGGCATACAGGCTCTTCAGCGCCGCATCGAACGCGCCGGCATCGAGCCGGCCGGCCGCGCCGGCGTGAAAATGCGAGCGGATCATCGCCGCATCAATATGCCGATTGCCGGCGACTGCAATCGTGGACTCCAGTGGCGTTGCCGCACCCGCGCGCTGGCAAGCGGTTACGGTGAGAAATCCCGCAAGAAACAGGAAGAGAGTTGCAGCTATCGCCCGGCCATACATACCGGCCTCCGCGACCGAACGGCGACGCGCATCACAATCGACAGCCGGGGCGGAAGCGTGACGGATTATGTTGAAATGTGAGGAATAGTTGCGGCGCGAAGTTTTGGGCCTGATTTGCGACTTCCGATGGATCAGGCGGTCTACCGCCTGGTTACGCCAAACGCCGCCGCAGAAGCGTGCGGTTGTTGCCACAATGGTTGACACGCATCGTGATGGGGCAGAGTGGGGGCAGGGTGTAGGCCGCGCTCGTTGCAGCGACTTAGCGGTCGCGCAGTCGGTCCGTCAGCGGCTAGTGGCGGTTGTTCCACCGTGTATTCAGCGACGCATGACTGAGCATCAACTCCTGCTCAAGTAACGCTAGACTGGGCCCTAGGGAAAGTTGCGCGCCCAGATGTGAACCGCTCAGGACCTAATCGTGATTGACGGTGGTCCGGCATCCACATGTCCGATGATTGAAGCGCGCGGATATCCCGCATCGATGATGGTGCGCGTGATGTCAGCCGCACGATCGGGATCGCAAGCAATCAACAGTCCTCCCGATGTCTGCGGATCGGTGAGCAGGTGGCGCCGCCATTCGGCAAAGTCGGAAGGTAGCGTTACGCTTTCTGCGTAGCTCGCCCAGTTCCGCGCCGAAGCGCCGGTGACAAACTGCTGTTGCACCAAACGTTCGGCTTCGGTCAGGAACGGCAGGTCGTCGAAGCGCATGACCAGAGCGAGGTTCGAGCCGCGCGCCATCACCAGCGCGTGCCCCAGGAGACCGAAGCCGGTCACGTCGGTGATGGCGTGAACGGCGGGGTTTTTCGCCAACTCGGTTCCGATCCGGTTGAGCAGCGTCATCGATGCCGTCATCTCTGCGTAGGCGGCGGGCGATAGTGCGGCTTTTTTGAAGGCAGCCGAATAGATGCCGACACCGAGAGCTTTTGTTAGAATCAGAATATCGCCCGGCTTGGCTACTGTGTTGCGCCGGATGTCCTGCGGCCGGCCGATGCCGATGACGGCGAGGCCGTAGATCGGCTCCGGCGAGTCGATGGAGTGGCCGCCTGCCACGGGAATTCCGGCCGTCGCGCAAACCTGCGACCCGCCTTTGAGAATTTCGCGCACCATCTCCGGCGGTACATTATCGACCGGCATGCCAAGAATGGCCAAAGCCATAATCGGCCTGCCCCCCATCGCATAGATGTCGGAGATGGCGTTGGTCGCGGCGATGCGTCCGAAGTCGAACGGATCGTCGACCATCGGCATGAAGAAATCGGTGGTCGCGATGATGCAGGTTTCATCGTCGAGCTGCCACACCGCCGCGTCGTCGCCGGTTTCAGTACCGACCAGGAGCTCGCGGTAAGGCTGAGCTGCCGGCTGGTCGGCGAGCAGCTCTTTCAGGATCGACGGTGCGAGCTTGCAGCCGCAGCCGCCGCCGTGGGCGAGACTGGTCAATCGAACGATCGGCACATTCATTGTGTTTTCCCGCAATGCGGCGGCGCAGCTCGGCGCGTCATGGCGTCATGCATCACGCCGCCGTCAACTCCTTGGCGGTGATGGTGTATTTGAAATTGTCCGGGTCGAGGCAATCGAGCCGCAGGCTTGCGGTCTCGGCCTGCGGATACATCAGGAAGCCGAGCTTCGGGCCGCGCGATCCGGGCAAGGCGACGTCGTGCGCGAAATTATACGCCAGCCAATTGGTCTCCCATGAGCCGAACAGCGCCTTGCGTGCGGCAACGACCTTGGGATCATCGATCGCCAGGTTGGCCGGCGGTTCCTCGAGCACGACCTTGCGCACATCGGCGGCGTCGACCGGCACCCAGCCGAAGCCGGCGAGATAGACCTCCGAGCGGCAGTGCTGCGCCTTGGTGATCACCGCGGAGCCGGTGCCGAGACTCTTGTAGCCGAACCGCGACGGGGCGACGCGAACGCCGTAGAGATCGCGCGCCGGCAAACCGGCCGCCCGCGCCAAGCCGACATAGAGCGCGTTGAGATCGGCGCATTTGCCGCCGAGATTGCCGGTCCTGAGCATGGCCGCGATGTCGCCGATGCCGCAGCCGCGCACCGCGGCGTCGCGGTAGGTGTTGTCCACGATCCACTCGTAGATGGCGCGCGCCTTCCCGATATCGGTCTTGGCATTCGCATCGGCGACGATCTTGTCGGAGGTTTGCTTGACGATGCCGTCAACGGGAATGAGTTCGGTGCCTTGCGTGTTGCGGTCGCGTTCCGCTGCCGAAAGCGGCGCGGCGCGGCCGGGCTTGGCGAGGTCAATGGCGCGATCGCGCGTCGCGATCCGGCTCGTCACTTCGATGATCGGGCTTCTCTCACCCTCCGGCCATTCGACATGAAGCATCTCGGCGCCGTATGTCGGTTCGCGCGCCAGAGCGGCGCGGCCGTTGCTCGTCCAGGCGCTGCCGAGCGACTTGAACCAATCCCGCTCGTTGACGGCGGGCACCGGGATCCATGCCTGGGTCTTGCCGACCGGCTTGACGATTTCGAGACGCGTCAGGACCTGAAAGTTGCGCCACGCTCCGGGCTGTGGGGCGAAGCCGGCCTCTGCGGGCGAAGCATGCGGCAGCGCCGCGGCGGCCGATACCGCAAGTCCTGCTTTGAGAAGCTCACGTCGATCGATGGACATTGTCTCCTCCGTCCCGCGTCACAACGGCGCAAAGGCCGAAGCAGCCTCGCGGGTTTTAGTTTTCGATGCGATGGGATGCGCTGGCGCCTCGTCGACCGAGGACGTCGGCAGCGACGTTTGCAAATGTTCACTGACCGGCGGCACCTCGACGCTCGGTCGCTGTCGCCAAGTCACTACCTGATGCCGATCGCCCCGAACCTCGGGAGCCGTTGGCGCGAACACGATGCAAATCTGCCCTGCAATTTGCGTCCGCGTCAATCTAAATCGGCCTGACTCAGCGAGGCCGCCCTAAGTTTACATCGTCGTGAAATCGCGGGCGCGCGATGCTGCGATGCACAAGGAACGAAGAGATAGCCCGCGGGATTCAATGACATTCCTTCGATTGAACGTCCGCGATTTTGCGACGATAAATTGACTTTGGTCCAATTCCAAAATAGCGTCAGCCACTACGGAATTCCAACCGGTCGGGCAAGCTGATGAGCGTTGCCCGACGAGCGTTGCCCCGAGCGGGGGCGAATAGGCTCAGGAGGACCGTCCCATGAACATGGAATTGTCGCGGCGCCAATTCATGCACGGCGCTGGCGCGGGTATTGCCGGCACGACCCTCGGTGCGCTCGGCTTCGGCGATCTCGAATCTGCTTACGCAGATTCCATTCGTCCGTGGAAGCTCGCGAACCTGACCGAGACCCGCAACACTTGCCCATATTGCGCGGTCGCCTGCGGCGTCATCATGTACTCGAAGGGCGATCTGAAGAAGGGCGAAAAGGCCGAGATCACCCATATCGAGGGCGACCCAGATCATCCGACCAATCGCGGCACGCTGTGCCCGAAGGGCGCCACACTGCTGGACTTCGTGCGCTCGAAGACACGCACGCTCTATCCGCAGATCCGCAAGCCTGGCTCTGATAAATTCGAGCGAGTCTCCTGGGAGGTCGCGCTCGATCGCGTGGCGCGGCTGATGAAGGACGACCGCGACAAGAGTTTTATCGCCAAGAACGGCGACGGCGTCACGGTCAACCGCTGGCTGAGCACCGGCTTCCTCGGGGCGTCAGCGTCGAGCAACGAAGCGGCGTGGATGACCTACAAGGTCGTGCGCAGCGCCGGGATATTGGCATTCGATAATCAAGCACGCGTTTGACACGGCCCGACGGTGGCCAGTTTGGCCCCAACATTCGGCCGCGGCGCAATGACCAATCTGTGGACCGACATCAGGAACACAGATCTCGTCATCGTCATGGGCGGCAACGCCGCGGAAGCTCACCCGTGCGGATTCAAATGGGTCACCGAGGCGAAAGCCAACCGCGGCGCCAAGCTCATTGTCGTCGATCCGCGATTTACCCGCACGGCAGCGGTCGCCGACGTCTATGCACCGATCCGCCAGGGCACCGACATCGCATTCCTGCTGGGCGCGATCAACTACTGCATCCAGAACAACAAGGTGCACCTTGATTACGTGAAGGCGTTCACCAACGCGCCCTACATCGTTAAAGAGGGGTTCAGCTATCAGGACGGCCTATTCACCGGCTATGACGAGGCCAAGCGCGATTACAACAAGTCCACCTGGGAATACGCGCTGGGGCCGGACGGCTACGTCGTCTCCGACGATACATTGGAGAACCCGCGTTGCGTTTGGGCCCTGCTGAAGAAGCACGTCTCGGTCTATACGCCCGAGATGGTCGAGCGCATTTGCGGCACACCCAAGGACAAATTCCTAAAGGTGGCGCAGATGATCGCGGAGACGTCGTCGCCAACCAAGGCGATGACCTCCATGTACGCGCTCGGCTGGACCCAGCATTCCAAGGGTACGCAGAACATCCGCGCCATGGCGATGCTGCAACTCATCCTCGGCAATATCGGCGTGCGCGGGGGCGGCGTGAACGCGCTGCGCGGCCACTCCAACATTCAGGGCCTGACCGACGTAGGCCTGATGTCGAACCTGATCCCCGGCTATCTGACCATTCCGACGGAAAAGGAAGCAACCCTCGACGCCTACATGTCGACCCGCGGCTTCAAGCCGTTGCGGCCGAACCAGATGAGCTATTGGCAGAACTACAAGAAGTTCTTCATCAGCTTCCAGAAGGCGATGTGGGGATCGGCGGCAACCGCCGCGAACGATTTCGCCTATGACTGGCTGCCCAAGCTCGACGTGTCGGGCTACGACGTGCTGCGGGTGTTCGAGCTCATGCACGCCGGCAAGATGAACGGCTATCTCTGCCAGGGCTTCAATCCGCTGATGTCGTTCCCGAACCGAAGCAAGATCACCGAAGCCCTGTCCAAACTCAAGTTCCTCGTCGTCATGGATCCGCTGCAGACGGAGACGTCGCGGTTCTGGGAGAATCACGGTCAATACAACGACGTCGATTCAGCGAAGATCGGGACCGAGGTGATCGAGCTGCCGACCACGTGCTTCGCCGAGGACGAGGGTGCGCTGACCAATTCCGGCCGCTGGCTGCAATGGCATTGGGCCGGAGGTACCCCTCCCGGCGAAGCGAAGACCGATACCTGGATCATGGCGCAGCTCTACCTGCGTCTGAAGGCTCTCTATCAGAAGGAGGGCGGCCCGGTTCCCGAACCGATCGTGAATCTGGATTGGCGCTACGCCGATCCGGGCAGTCCGGCCCCCGAGGAGCTCGCCAAGGAACTGAACGGCTACGCCACCGAGGACATTACCGATCCGAACGACCCGACCAAAGTCGTTCTGGCCAAGGGCAAGCAGGTCCCAGGCTTCGCCGTCCTGCGCGACGACGGCAAGACGGCGAGCGCCTGCTGGATCTATGCCGGCTGCTACACCGAAGCCGGCAACAACATGGCCCGGCGCGATACCAGCGATCCGGATTCCACCGGCCTCTACCCCAACTGGTCGTGGTCGTGGCCGGCCAACCGCCGCATCCTCTATAATCGCGCGTCGGCCGACATCAACGGCAACCCCTGGGATCCCAGCCGCAAGCTGATGTGGTGGGATGGCAGCAAATGGACGGGATACGACATTCCCGATATTGCGCCGACCGCCAAGCCCAACGAGGTCGGGCCCTTTATCATGAACCCCGAGGGGACCGCGCGCCTGTTCACCCGTGGCGTGCTGCGCGACGGGCCGTTCCCGGCACACTATGAGCCATTCGAGTCGCCCGTGGTCAATGTTCTTGCACCGAAGGTGCGCGGCAATCCCGCGGCCCGCGTGTTCAAGGACGACTTGGAACAGTTCGGCGATGCCAACGAGTTCCCTTATGCGGCGACCTCCTACCGGCTCACCGAACACTTCCACTTTTGGACCAAGCACAATGAAGTGAATGCCTCGCTGCAACCGGAGTTCTTCGTCGAGATTTCTGAGGAGCTCGCGAAGGAGAAGGGCATCAAGGGCGGCGGCTGGGTTCGGGTCTGGTCGAAGCGCGGATCGATCAAGGCGAAGGCCGTGGTCACCAAGCGAATCAGACCGCTGCAATGCGACGGCAAGGCGGTGCACGTCGTCGGCATTCCGCTGCATTGGGGCTTCACCGGCGCGGCGAAGAAGGGGTTTGGGCCGAACTCGCTCACGCCTTTTGTCGGTGACGCCAACATTGAGACGCCCGAGTACAAGGCCTTCCTGGTCAATATCGAGCCCATTGCCGGGCCGGTGGCATAGGGAGGTTTCGATGGCGAATTTCGAATTCGTTCTTCCCCCGCCGCCGACCCGGAATGCCACGCCGAGCTACGGCGAACAGGACTTGGTCCGGCGCTCCGCCTCAAGCGTGCCGCCACCGGCCAGGAAACTGACCGAGGTGTCCAAGCTTATCGACGTGTCGAAATGCATCGGTTGCAAGGCCTGCCAGGCCGCGTGCCTGGAATGGAACGATGAGCGCATTCCGGTCGGCGAGAACGACGGCTCCTATACCATTCCGCCGGATCTGACGCCGAACATGTTCACGGTGATGCGCTTCACCGAATGGGTGAATCCGGAGACGCAAGACCTGGAATGGCTGATCCGCAAGGACGGCTGCATGCATTGCGAAGATCCGGGCTGCCTCACGGCCTGTCCGTCGCCCGGCGCCATCGTGCAGTACTCCAACGGCATCGTCGACTTCGACCACGACAAGTGCATCGGCTGCGGCTATTGCGTGGACGGCTGCCCGTTCAATATCCCGCGCATCTCCCAGGTCGACCACAAGGCCTACAAGTGCACGCTGTGCTCGGATCGCGTCGCGGTCGGCCAGGGACCGGCCTGCGCCAAGGCCTGCCCGACGCATGCGATCGTGTTCGGCACCAAGGAGGAGATGAAGCAGCACGCCGAGGGGCGCATCACGGATCTCAAATCGCGCGGTTTCGCCAATGCCGGCCTCTACGATCCTCCCGGGGTCAAGGGCACGCACGTGATGTACGTGTTGCCTCACGCCGATCAGCCGGCGCTTTACGCCGGACTGCCGCGCGATCCGAAGATCAGCCCCTTGGTCTACGTCTGGAAAAGCGCGGCAAAGAGATATGCGAGCCTTGCGGCAATGGCTGCCGTCGTCGTCGCCATGGTGGTCCATCAGGTCGCGGCCGGACCCAACCGGAATACGGACGAGGATGAGGAGAAAGCGCGCCAATTGATCGAGGGGAGGGACAAGTAACCATGTCCGCCGAACGCCACACTGTCAGCACGCTCAAGCGGCACCCGCTCGATGTGCGTATTGCACACTGGGTCGCCGCGGTGAGTTTCATCCTGCTCGGGCTTTCCGGCTTTGCGCTGTTCTTTCCTGGCTTTTTCTTCATCACCGCCCTGTTTGGCGGCGGGGAAACGACGCGTTTCCTCCATCCCTGGATCGGGCTCGCACTCGTGCTCAGCTATCTCGTACTGTTTGTCCGGTTCTTCAGCGCGTGCCTGTGGAAGAAAGAGGACACCACTTGGGTTTTGCGCGCGCCCGACGTGTTGGCCGGTCGCGAGGAGAACTTACCCGAGTTCGGCAAATTCATTGCCGGCCAAAAGATGTATTTCTGGGGGATGGCTCTGCTTTTCGTCGTGCTGCTCGTGAGCGGCGTGATCATCTGGCAAGCCTATTTTGGCAGCCTGACGCCTATCGCGGTGCAGCGGCTCGCCGCTCTCACGCACTCGATCTTCGCGGTGTTGGCAATCCTCGGCTTCATCATCCACGTCCACATGGTGACGTGGGAGCCGGGAACGCTGCGCGCGATGATCAGCGGCACGGTGACGGGAGGCTGGGCTTGGAAACATCACCGCAAGTGGCTGCGCGAAATCGTCGCCGGGAAGAATTGACGTTTATGTCGGGGCGGCGCTCGCTTGGGCGGTGGAGAGGCAGCTCAGTTGGCCCGCGGACCGGTGCCAGCAATGTTCGGGATTCCTTGATTTTCCTCAATTGTCGCCGCGTCGAGGCGCCACCCTGCATGCGTCCGATCCCGGGTCACGACGCCACGCCGTATAATCGGTGCGCCTGACGTTCGAAGGCCGACATCATCGTCATAGCGCGGTCGGCTAATGATTTTGCCGTCAGCATTTGCAGCACGTGCGATCGAAACTTGAAATCGACGTGATATTCGACATTCGTACCGCCGGCGGTGGCCGGCTCGAAAGTCCACCGTTGCTCGAAACGATCGAACAGCGGATCGTAACTGCTGATATCGATCCGATTCGGTCGGTAGAGCAACCCAACCGTGGAGAACCGCTTGCGCAGTGGTCCTAGCCGCATCGTCATACCCACCAGGATTGTGTGATCCTGCCGGTAGCGTATGCGCGCCTCGGTCACCCAGGGCAGGAATTGCGGATACCGTTCGACGTCGGCGACGAGATCGAACAATTGCGGCGCTGTATATTTCAGATGTCGGCGCTGTGTGTAGGCCGTCATGATCAACAGACGGTTTGAAGGGCCCTACATTATTTGGCGCAGACGGGTGCGGCAACGCCAAACACGTTGAGTTCTGATAAGACCCCGATGTCGGCTGCCGATGGAGCAGTTGGCACAAAAATGGCCAAGGCAATCAACCCAGTCAAGCTAATCGCCGTGTCCGCAGCGGCTGGTCGTTGCGGCTTCACCAAGCGGCTTCGCGGATTGGCCACCGGCAAGAATTGACAATGATTGTGAGCGGTGCCCAGATACAGTTGGGGAGGGGGTAGCGCCTTCCACGTGACCCGGAGGGTTCGTGAACAATGAGTAGCGCTGGCGCGCCTCGGCACGATCCGGTCCAGATCGGGACAATCGCCGAGCCGCCGTTTGTCCGTCTTCCCGATCCAATGACGCTGTTCGCCGCGCGGGGCAATCGCTTCCGGGCGTTGTCCGAAGGCCATGCGCTGGCGCCCTATCTGCGCTTGCTCGCTTCGCTCAGCGACATCCAGCACCGCTTACAGGATGGGCTCGCCGAACCCGACATGCCGTCTGCCGAGGCGCGCGAGCGGGCGCGCGAATTCGGCATGCCGCCACTCGATCGCGGGCGTTTCACGGCCGATGCGGCGTTCGACTTGACGCTTGATCGCCTGCTCGCGCTGACGCGCGACATCGACATGCCGGAGCCGGCGCACGCCGCGCTGCTGCGCACCATCGGCGCCGAGCCGCTGATGCGCGATGCCATGGTGGGCGCCGTCTTGGCCGATTCCATTCCGGTCGAAGCGCTGGCCGATCATCTGTTCATCGCCGCGGCGCTGCAGGTTCACTTCGCGAGACAAGCGGCGCGGCTCGAGGCGCAGCGCCTGGTCGCCGTCGGCGACGGCGTCTGCCCGGCTTGCGGCGCGCCGCCGGTGGCATCGCTGGTGGTCGGCTGGCCGGGCGCGGAAAATTCGCGGTTCTGCGCCTGCTCGCTGTGCAGCACCTTGTGGAACTATGTGCGCGTCAAATGCACTTTGTGCGGCTCGACCAAGGGAATCACCTACCGCCAGGTGGAAGGCAGCGACGGCAACATTCGGGCGGAGACCTGCGACACCTGCCGCGGCTATGTGAAGATCTTGCAGCAGCACCAGCATCCTGCGCTCGATCCGATCGCCGACGATGTCGCTAGCCTCGCGCTCGACCTCTTGGTGCGCGAGCTCGGCTATCGGCGCGGCGCCGTCAATCCATTCCTGCTCGGTTACTAAAGGGCGTCGCAATGACAGCCGAGCCCGATTTCCGGTTGCGCGCCTTGCCGGCGGTCGACGATGTCCTCAAGCAGGATGCGGCGACGCTTGCCATCGCCCGGTTTGGGCGGCCGGCTGTCGTCAAGGCGGTGCGTCAGGCGCTCGAAGCGGCGCGTGACGCCTTGCGCGCCGGCAAACCGCAGTCGAGCCGGCCTGACGCGATCGCAAGCGCGGCGCTCGCCACGCTGACGGCGGAGGCGCGGTCGAATTTGCGTCCCGTCTTTAATCTCACCGGCACGGTGCTGCACACTAATCTCGGCCGCGCGCTGCTTGCCGAAGCGGCGGTCGAAGCCGCCGTTGCCGCCATGCGCTCCGCCGTCGCTCTGGAATTCGACCTCGCGACCGGCAAGCGCGGCGAGCGCGACGATCATCTGCGCGGCCTGCTCGGCGAGTTTTCCGGCGCTGAGGACGCAACCGTCGTCAACAACAACGCCGCCGCCGTGCTTCTGACACTGAACACCCTCGCCAAGGGCCGCGAAGCCGTGGTGTCGCGCGGCGAGCTGATCGAGATTGGCGGCGCCTTTCGCATGCCCGACATCATGGCGCGCGCCGGCGCGCGGCTTAAGGAGATCGGCACCACCAACCGTACCCATTATAAGGATTATGCAGAGGCGATCGGGCCCAAAACCGGGCTCGTGCTTAAGGTCCACACCTCAAACTATCGCATCGCCGGTTTCACCAAAGAGGTCGGCGCGCACGAGCTTGCCGCGCTGACGCGCGAGCGCGGCGTTCCGCTGGTCCACGATCTTGGCTCCGGCACCCTCGTCGACTTGGCGGGCTGGGGACTGGCGCATGAGCCGACCGTCGCCGAGACGATCGCCGACGGTGCGGACATCGTCACCTTTTCCGGCGACAAGCTGCTGGGGGGCCCGCAGGCCGGTTTCATTGTCGGCCGCAAGGATTTGATCGCGAAGATCAACCGCAATCCCATGAAACGCGCCTTGCGGATCGACAAGATCAGGCTTGCGGCCTTGGCGGCGACCCTGCGCCTCTACCGCAATCCGGACGCGCTCGCCGATGAGTTGCCGACGATCCGGCTGCTGGCGCGTCCGCAGCTCGCGATCAAAGCCATGGCGCACCGGCTGTTGCCGATCGTCGCGGCAAAGCTCGGGGCGCGATTCAATGTCGAGGTCATTGCTTGCGCGAGCCAGATAGGCTCCGGCGCGCTGCCGCTTGAGACCATACCGAGCGCCGGCCTGGCGATTCGGCCGCGTACCGCGCGCGGCGCGGGCCGTTCGCTCGACCGACTTGCCGCTGCGTTTCGCCGCCTCCCCGTTCCGGTTATCGGTCGCCTCGAAGATGGCGCGCAGATCCTGGATCTGCGCTGTCTCGAAGATGAAGCCGCGTTCGCCGCGAATTTTGCCGCGCTCGATCTCGGAGACGATCATGGGGTTACTTGATCGTGCGGCGATGCGCGGCGGCAGCGCAGGCGAGCACAACATCGCCGCCCGCATGGCGGAGGCTTATGACGCGGCCGGGCGCGGCGATTATCCGGCGGCGCTCGCCACCTGGGGACCGCTGGCGCAGGCCGGCGTGGCGCGGGCGCAGAACAATGTCGGCGCCTGCTTCGCCGAAGGTCTCGGTGTCGAGCGCGATCAAGGACTGGCGCTGCGCTGGCTGACATTGGCGGCCGAAGCGGGCGATCCGGTCGGCCGGCGAAATTTGGCCGCGTTTTATTTCAAGGGCGAGGGCGTCGAACAGGATCACGCCCGCGCTGCCGAACTCTATCGTGCGGCCGCCGAAGCCGGCGACGCTCCGGCGCAGGACATGCTGAGCTGGATGCTGCTCGAAGGCGACAGCATCTCGTTCGATGCCGTCGAGGCGCGCCGCTGGGCCGTTGCCGCGGCGGAGCAAGGCGTCGCGGCGGCGATGACGCGCCTCGGCATGATTTATCACAACGCACTCGCCGTCGATCGCGACCCGGCCGCGGCGGCGGCATGGTGGGGCAAAGCCGCGGCGCGCGGCGATGCCGACGGCCAGGCGATGCTCGGCGCGGCGCACGTACTCGGCGCCGGCGTTGCGCGCGACCGCATTGCCGCGCTGGCATGGCTGCTGCGGGCGCGCGCCGGCGGCAGCGCGCTCGCCGAGCCGTTCCTCAAGCCGGCCCGCGACGCCTTGTCGGCAGACGACATCGCCGAGGCGGAACGCCGCGCCGCGACGCCGCTGCCGGAGCCCTTGCCATGATCATCGGTACCGCCGGCCATATCGATCATGGCAAGACCGCCCTGGTGCACGCGCTCACCGGGATCGACACCGATCGCCTCAAGGAAGAAAAGGCGCGCGGCATCACCATCGACCTCGGCTTCGCCTATCTGCCGGCGCCGGATGGCAGGGTGCTTGGCTTCGTCGACGTGCCCGGCCACGAAAAATTCGTCCACAACATGCTGGCCGGTGCCGGCGGCATCGATTTCGTCTTGTTGGTCGTGGCCGCCGACGACGGCGTCATGCCGCAGACCCGCGAGCACCTTGCCATTGTCGATCTGCTCGGGGTCGGTCGCGGCATTGTGGCGCTGACCAAGGTCGATCTCGTTTCGATCGAGCGGCGCGAAGCGGTCACCGCCGAGATTGCGCAGACGCTTGAAGACACAGGCCTTGCCGGAGCCGATGTCCTGCCGGTTTCGATCGTCAGCGGCGAAGGCATCGATTCGCTCCGCGACCGGCTGTTCGCAGAGGCGCAAGCGGTCGCGGGCAGCGCCGCCAAAGGGCGCTTTCGGCTGGCCGTCGACCGCTCATTCACGCTGACCGGCGTCGGCACCGTCGTCACCGGCACGGTATTGTCCGGAACCGTCGGCGTCGGCGATCACGTCACGATCAGCCCGTCGGGGCTAGCTGCACGGGTTCGCTCCATCCACGCGCAAAATCGTCCGACCGACCGCGGACAGGCCGGCGAGCGCTGCGCGCTCAATCTCGCCGGCGACGGCGTCGCCAAGGACGCCATCCGGCGCGGCGACGTGGTGCTCGATCCCGATCTACACGCCCCAACCGAACGCATCGATGCGGCGCTCCGCGTGCTCCCCTCAGAGCCGAAGCTGATCACGCAGTGGATGCCCGCGCGACTGCATCATGCGGCCGTGGAAGCCGGCGCTCGGGTGGTTCTGCTCGACGACCGGCCAATTGCGCCTGGCGAAAGCGCGCGGGTCCAGATCGTGCTCGATCGCCCGATCGCGGCTGCGGCCGGCGACCGCTTTGTGCTGCGGGACACGTCGGGCCAGCGCACGATCGGCGGCGGGCGGATTCTCGATTTGCGCGCGCCCACGCGCAAGCGCCGCACGCCGGAGCGCCTGGCGCAACTCGATGCCCATGCGATCGAGAACCCGGGGCGCGCGCTTGCCGCGCTATTCGAATGCGCCGCGGGTCATGTCGACCTCACAGCCTTTGCTCGCGATCGTGCGCTCAGCGCCGACGAAGTCGAGCGTCTTGCCGAGCAACTCGGACTGATCCGCATTCCGGTCCAACATACGCTCTTCGCGCTGTCGCCGGCGCGCTGGATGCAGCTCAAGCGCGGCATCCTCGACAGGCTCAAGGCATTTCACGCCGACAATCCGGATCTGCCCGGCATCGGACTGGAACGGCTGCGGTTACAGATCGAGCTGCGATTGCCGGCGCCGGCCTTCGCCGCGGCATTGCAGGGGTTAGCGCGGGTCAAGCAGGTCGCACTCGACGGCGCCTGGGTTCGGCTGCCGGGTCACGAAGTACGGCTCACCGCCGCCGAGGAAGCCCTGTGGCGCCGCATCAGACCGCTGATCGCCGACAAAGAGCGCTTTCGCCCGCCGCGTGTCCGCGACATCGCCGGCACGATCGGCACAGATGAAACCGACATCCGGCGGCTCTTCAAACTGCTCGGCCGCCTCGGCAAGGTCGACGAGGTGGCCCACGATCATTTCTTTCTTCGCGGCACCGTGGCGGAGATGGTGGAAACGGCCGCCGATCTCGCGGCCAAGGCGGCGACTGGGCAATTCACCGCTGCCGAATTCCGCGACCGGCTCGACAACGGCCGCAAGGTCGCCATCCAGATCCTCGAATTTTTCGACCGTCACGGCGTCACGCTGCGGCGCGGCGATTTGCGCCGCATCAACAAGCACCGGCTCGACCTGTTCCGCCGCCCGGCGGATCGACAGCCGCCAACGTCGAACAGTGGAAGGGAATCGTCCCCGGTGGGGCGTCCGGACTTCAAATCCGGGAGGGGCCGCGAGCCGGTCTTTGGTGGGTTCGACTCCCACTCTCTTCCGCCAAACTCGGGGCGCGTCAAATGACGGCGATGTCGTTTCTCGAAGACCTTCGGGTCGCCGCGCGGGACGCGGAAGCGGCCGAGGCTGGGTTTCGCCGCGAGGTGGCGGCACGAATTTCGGATCTCGAACAGCAGCGCGCGTTCGCGTTCCGGCGCCTCAATCTGATGCAGGCCATCGCCGAGGCGGCCGGTCCAGCCGAAGACGAGCCGACCGCGATGGCCTATGCGCTTGCCGCGCTACGGGCGCGACTTAATTGGGAAAGCGACAGCGAGGCGCGCGCCGCGGTGCTGGCGCGCTTTGCGCCGGTCGCGCAAGCGGTCTTTGCCACGCTTAAGCCGAACGACGACAACGGCGAAGCGGATATCGCCGCGGCGCTGGCGCGGTTCGAGACGTGGTATGCGCAGACGCATACGGCACCTTTCTGGACTCTATTCGAGCATTACATTCCGGAGACGCCGCGTGTCGATTTCTGAACCCATCGCTCCTTCGAGCTAGCCAGCTGTGGACGACTTCTGGTCCGCAAGGGACTTTTTCATCGGATCGACATCAGCAGCTGCGATCCTCTATTCGATCGTTTTGAGCAGCGGTGTACTTTCGAGCCGGCCACCAGCGGCGGCACGAATGTCGAATATCACGTTTTTCAATTTCCGATCGCGCCTGCTGCAAATGCTGATGGCAAAATCATTCGCTGGCCGTGCTATTGCGACGATGTCGGCCTTCGAACGTCGGGCGCATCGGATTTACGGCGGACACTCATGAATGCGTTCGGACCGCATCAAATGTGCAGCAGTCCGCTTGTTGCAATGAACGCGAAGCGCTTCAAGCGTGTTTGGTGTGATCGCCGACATGGCCCGAAGCCACCGCGCCCGGATTCAGCCGCGGTTCGGCACCGATCCAGTACAATAAATTAGCCAGGATGCAGAGGCCGCTCGCTGCAAACGAGACCATCGCGGCGCCGACGAAGGCGATGAACAGGCCCCACCACTGGCTGTGCGCCAGGAACAAGATGGACCCAAGGGTAACGTTGACCCCGACCGTGACATAGATGCGCCGCTCGAGATACCAGCTGTCGGTCTGCATGAAATAAAGGTTCCAGCGTGTCGGCGTGCGCGTCCCGAGCCTCGCCTTGAAACCAAGCAGGCGGAGTATATTGCCGATCGGGCAGAAACCGGTCAGCGCGACATTGATGGAGACAAGTCCGGTGGCGATGACCGCGAAAATCCACAGCGGATTCACCAGCACCGCCAGCAGCGTGCTAGTCAGCAGAACCATGCCGGCGATCAGCCAAACCATCCGCTCAATGTACCAGCGGTCGGTAGGAACGGCATAAATGCCTTTGCGCATCGTCATGGCTCCAATGTACTCCGCTCAAAAGCCGCCGCAAGCATCCATAGATAACGCTTATGGAATTGCATTGATCTAAATCACAGGACCAATCCGACCCCAAGCAGCAGGCTGAACAGGAATTGAATCCGCACGGTTTGTAGGAGAATTCGGTTGAAACCACGGCCGCGTGGTTCACGGATGAAGCGGTTAATCAACACGCCGACCAGCGGCAATGGCATGAGAGCCAGCCACACATGGCTGCGGGGGATCGCCTGTCCGATCGGAAGGAGCAGTCCGAACGGGATCACCATCAGCGCGGCGTATAGCCAATTCGTCACAAACGGGCCTGCCAGAATGGCCAAAGTCCGTCGTCCCACGCGCGCATCGGCCTCCGCGTCGCGGTGATTGTTGACCAACAACACCGCTCCAGTCAGGAGACCCACGGCCAGACCGGCGTCGATCGAGACTAGCGCTAGCTTCCCGGTGCATAGCCAATATGTGCCGCATACGGCCCCTACGCCAAAAAACGCCACCACGAATAATTCCCCCAGCGGCGTGTAGGCGATTGGGACCGGACCGCCGGTATAGGCCCAGCCCGACAGGATGGATAGGACGCCGAGCAGGAAGATCGGCCAACCGCCCACCCAAACCAGGTAGATACCCATAAGCGCTGCCGCCGCAAAGCATCCGCATGCGGCTCGATGGACGGCCGTTCCGTCCAGAAGACCGGATGCGGTCGCCCTCAGCGGTCCGACACGGTCAGGCCCATCGCCGCCGCGTTTGGAATCAGTCGCGTCATTGTGCAGGTTAGTACCGACCTGGATTAACATACTGCCGATGAGGGCCGCTAAGACCGCGGGCCAGCGAATCTGCCTTTCTACCGCCCAAGCGAGGGCTGTGCCGACGACGACAGGTGTCGTCGACAGGCTAAGCGTCCGCGGCCTTGCCGCTATGATCCACGATGAGAGCTTCATGAAAACGGACCGATATAGCTTCGGTATGGAGTCGCACCCGGCCGTCCGTTCATTGGTCCTGCGGATAGGCATGCGGCGAAGCTGCGCTGGCTTGACGGCGGGCATCGCTTAACCACCGATCAGATTTCCGCTGAAGCCGATCGCCATCATGACCAGTAGCGCCAGCCCCACGGCTACAAGACTAAAGCCGACGACCTTGGAACCGAGCGTCAGCGGTCGCGACGGCGCATCCACCAGATGCTGCTTGAGCTCTCCAGTTTCCACCAAGCGGGCATATTCGACGGCGTATTCGCGCTTGAATTCTTCGAGCGGCATCGAGCCGGTGAAGATGACGAGATCGAGCGGGAATTTGTCCGGCCGCCAGTGATTCACGAAATAGTGCACCGTGAACAGGTAGGCGGCAGCGAGCAAGGCTTCATCGCCATGGGCAACGGTGGCGACATTGAACGCCCAGCCCGGCAGGTAGGCGGCGGTGAGCGTCTTGAACCACAGCATGGCACCCGTCGCGGCGAGCATGGCGATGCCCCAGAACGGCGCCCAGTAATCGACCTTCTGCTGATAGCTCCAATGGTCAAACGTCGGCCGCGGGCGCCTGCCGAAAAACCATTTGAACATAGCGACGAAGTCCGCGGCGTCCTGCCAATTCGGCATCAGCGAATAGGGCCCGAACACTTTGAAGGTGTTCCAGTTCCGCGCGATGTGGATGGCGGCATAGACAATGTGCCCGGCAAAGACCGCGATCATGATCACGGCGGCGACGCGGTGCACGAGCCCGGCGATTTCCGGCCCGCCCATTGCCCGTTCAAGCAGCGGCGCCCAGGCCGCGTTGGGATAGTGCAGCGACAAGCCGGTCATGACCAGCACGATGATACTGACAGCGAATATGAGGTGAACCCATCGCCACAGGGCGCTCCAACGCTGGTAATACGAGCCTTCACTTGGCGGCAGCGCATCCGTCCGCACATGCGGCCTCAGCTTGCGCTGCTGGTGGTCGCGAAACTCCCGGTAAAACCAAAGCGCCGAATGGAACCAGAAGAACCAAAGCACGCCGCCAACCGCTCCGATCACGAACTTCGAGGTAATCCATACATAGGGGTAATGCGCAAAGTCGTCGGTCGTGGCGTGCGATTCGAACGTCGCGAAGCCCGGGGTGGCGTCCTCATGACACTTCTGGCAGGTCTTCAGCAGATTGGCCGGCGACACGCTCGAAGCCGGATCGCTGGCGCGCCGAATCGCGTGGCTGCCGTGGCAATCGAAGCAGGTCGCGCTCCCGGCAAAGCCCATGGCGCTGACTTGGCCGTGATAGGTCTCCGTATAGCTCTGCCATGCCGTCGCGTGACAGTTGCCGCAGTTGTTGTTGAGGGCAAGCCGTTGCCGGTCGCGCGCGGCGAGCGTT
Source organism: Xanthobacteraceae bacterium (assembly GCA_049512975.1). GTDB lineage: Bacteria > Pseudomonadota > Alphaproteobacteria > Rhizobiales > Xanthobacteraceae > BOG-931. Next base: position 88,352 of record JBEKWO010000001.1, read on the forward strand.
GTCGGCAGGTTCCGATGCGGCAGCTCGTTTATTGTCGTATGACAATCGACGCACCGCAGCGCTTTGCCGTGCACGCTCTCGGCAAACTGATCCGCCGACACGTAGAGCGATCGCATGTGCCCGTCGGCGCTCGGCGCTGCGAAGCCCTGCGCGCCGTGGCAGCCGAGACACGTCGCATTGTCGAGGTTAGCAGCGTCTTGGGCGCTTGCTGCGTGCGCACCAATGAGGATCATCAACAACGCGACCGCCGACGGCATAAGTTTGCCAGCACGCATGGCCTATCCTCTCCTTCGAATTGTCGCGATCACTGCTTAAGATCAAGAATGCGAATCTGACCAATCATCTATGACTGGCCACCTTACAGCCGCACGGCATTTGCCCAACGCCGCCGCCAACTTGAACAGACTAATAGTTAGGAGAGTTGACTCGCCGTTGGCTTGATCTATGTCAATGCTAGGCCTTTGCTTGCTGTCCATTCTAAAAAACGCTTGCAATATTGCTGCCATTTGCTCCTGCTTGCGATCGTGCCCACAAGAGTACTGGAGTAACCCAGCGATGGTGGTTACTTTCTTCGCACTGTGCGTCGCATTCGCCGAACGAATTGGTCACCAATTTGCGGCCGGACGCGAGCAGTCGTCGGCGTCCGGCCGTTAATTTTGGACGTAATTCTCACAAAAATTCGGCCACGGCGACCGACACATAAACCCGACGGCCGGTCACGTTCGCTTTAAGCTGCTGAAAGGTCGCACTTACGGGAGCTTGATCATGGCGGGTCAACAAGACCAGCAGCAGAACGATCCGGCGGCCGCCGCCATCGAGCACGTGCTCAAAGTCGAACGCGACGGCGTGCAGCAATTGCAGCGTAGTCAGGAGCATGCGCAGCAACTGCTAGCGCATGCGCGCGCTGAGGCGGCTGCGATATCGAGGCGGGCTGATGTCTGCATTTCGCAACTGCACAACAGCTATCTTCAGAAGGTGCAGCGTAGCATCGAGAGGCTTGCGCAATCGACGGTGTTGTCCGAGCACGCCGTTAACGCTTATGACGGAATGACGCTCACTCAGGCCGCGCGCCGAGTTGCGGCGAAGTTGACCGGTGGAGGATGAGTGGTAACCCGCGATGGAGTTATGTGCAGGCGCGTCTGCAAGCTCGCCACGGCGAACGGCTGCAAGAGACCGACTGGCGCGCAATCGAGGCCGCTCGCTCGCTAGATCAGTTCATTGAGCGCGCGCGCGGCTCGCGGCTGCGCCGCTTCATCGAGGGCGTGCAAGGGCGCACGTCAAGCCACGGTATCGAGCGCGTGTTACGCGATGCATGGCGCAGCTATGTGACGGAGGTGGCCGGCTGGGTGCCGGAGGCTTGGCGTCAGGCGGTGATGTGGACGTCACATGTTCCGGAGCTGCCGATCATCGATGCCTTGCTGAAGGGAGCCGCGCCGAAGTGGATTCGGCAGGATCCCGTATTTGCCGCACTCACCGAAACCGATCTACGCAAGCGCAGTGCCGCACTGACAAATTCGCTGCTATACCCCCTCGTTGCATCGGGCGCACGTGAGGAAACACTCGCGGTGCGCTGGTACACGCATTGGTACTCGCTGTGGCCGCAGCACCGCATGGCTGATCACAAGAGTGCGCTCTTTGATCTCGCCGCGACAATCAATGCGCATGTCGAACGGCTTGACCGCGCCGGCATACAGGAAACCAGCGCTGCTTATCGCCGCGATCTGGCACGCAGCGTGACGCGCATATTCCGGCGGCATAGCGGCTCGCCGGCCGCCGTGTTCTGCCATCTGGCGCTCGTCGCGCTCGATTTGGAGCGCTTGCGTGGCGATCTCATTCGGCGGCGCCGGTTCGAGCCCAGCCACGCAACGGAGGCCAGATGAGCCTTCGCGCCGTCCCCACCAAATGGTTCGAGCTAGTGACCGTGCACAACGAGTTGGCGCGGGTGATGGAGCGTCTGTCGCGCACTGGCACGGTCGAACTGGAGGCGCGCGGTCACGCTACCGATCGGCTGCTGTTTCCTGGCCTTGGCGAGGAGCTCAAGAGCCACCACGAACTCGCCCGCCGTTATCAGCACTATTGGCCGCCTCCCGCACCCGCCGCCGAGCGCCGCGCGGAGGAATTGAGCAAGACGCTCAAAACCGCGCGTGCGCGCCTGGCAGCATGGACGGAGCAGGCCGATCCGATTATCACAACCATAGAAAAGCTGTCGCAAAATGCGGCCGATCTCGAGCAATTGCGGGCGGCTTTGCAGAGCGCGGACGAAAAGTTCCCAGATATTCATTCGCTTAGCCGTGCCGGCCCGAAACTGCAGGTGCGTCTGTTTGCTCTGCCGGCCGGGGTGCCATTACGAGAACTGCCGGCGCTACTGCTGGTTAAGCCGTGGCAAACACCCGATGCAAGCTACGCCCTTGCGGTTGGTCTGGCTCCCGACATTAGCGATATTGAAGCACAGCTTCAGGGCCTGAAAGGGCACACGCTGCCGCTGCCGTCTTGGCTGCCGGCATCGCCGGATGAGGCCGTGACGGCGATGAGCAGTCAGCTCGCCGAACTCGCCCACCAGCGCGCGGCATCGAGCGCACAACTGAACGCGCTCTCCGAACAATTCAAGATCGCAGCGGCGCTCGCTGACATCGCGCTGATCGAGTGGCTCAACGAACACGCCAACGAGTTGCGTGGCAGCGATCACCTGGCCTGGGTCACCGGCTGGACCAGCGACATCAGCGGCGCCGCGCTGCGCCGCGCGCTCGATGCTAGCGGCGCGCGCTACATCCTGCGCCTGTCGGATGCGCCGGCGGGGATGAACGCGCCGCTTGTGCTTCATAATCCCGGCTGGGCAAGTGCTTTCGAAGTGTTCGCACGCATGCTTGGCACGCCCGGTCGGTATGAAAGTGACCCCAGCCAAATCCTGGCGGTCATCGCGTCGGCAATCTTCGGCTTCATGTTCGGCGATGTCGGTCAGGGCGCGGTCATTTGCCTCGCAGGCATCGTGCTTGGACGGCACGTGCCGCTGACCCGCATGCTGGTCCCCGGCGGCATCATGGCAATTCTCTTTGGTGTCCTGTTCGGAAGCGTGTTCTGCCGCGAGGACATCATTCCGGCATTGTGGATCCGGCCAATGGACGATCCGGTCACGATTTTGCTGGCGGCGGTGACGGTCGGCATCGCGATCATGACGCTTGGGCTGCTGCTCGACGCCATGCAGATGCATTGGCGCGGCGAGGCGAGCCGCTGGTGGGCGCAGCGCGCCGGTTTGTTCACGGCCTATGCCGGTCTGCTGGTCTCGCTGCGCCGGACTGAGGGCCTATGGGTGGCAAGCGCCGGAGCGGCTTGGTTCATTGTCGGCGCGGCGGCGCTGACGCCAAAAGGCCGGCTGCGTGCGATGATCCAAGCCGCCGCCGAGTTTGTCGAGCAAAGCCTGCGGCTTCTGGTCAACACCGTGTCGTTTGCCCGCATCGGCGCCTTTGCGCTTGCCCACGCCGGACTGTCGGTCGCCATCATCGAGATGGCGCAGGCCAGCGGCCGCATCGGTTACTGGATAGTGCTGGCGGTCGGCAACCTTCTCGTCATCGTGCTGGAAGGCCTTGTGGTGAGCATTCAGACCACGCGCCTGCTATTGTTCGAATTCTTCATTCGCTTCCTGACCGGTACCGGGCGTGAATTCAAGCCGCTGCCGCCACCGGTGATTGGCAAAAGCTCGATTTAGGAGCAACTTGAGCAATTTTGAGGGGCACGACATGAGAGCAAACTTGACAATTCCGACCCTGATGCTGGCGCTGGCCGCCGCGGTCGCGATCGGGGTGACCTTGATGCTGCTGCAGATGATGCCGGCTGCCGCCCAGACTGCCACCCGCGCCGCCGCCGACAGCGCCGTCGCGCCCTGGGCGATGATGGCCGCAGCGATCGCCACCGGCCTGTCGACGCTCGCCGCCGGCTACGCTGTCGCCGTGGTCGGCAGCGCCGCGGTCGGCGCGCTGGCGGAAAAGCCGGAGCTCCTCGGCCGCGTGCTGATCCTGGTCGGCCTCGCCGAAGGCATCGCCATCTACGGCCTCATCGTTGCCGTGCTGATCCTCAACCGGGCGGGATGACATGGGAAGAGCCATCTTCATCGGCGACGAGTTGAGCGCCGCGGGCTTTCGGCTCACTGGCATTGAGACACTCGTGCCCGAGCCCGATGCAGTCGAGTCGGCGTTTGCAGACGCGAGAACGCGCGGCTCGGTCGTGATCATCACCGCCGATCTTGCGCGGCATATTCCGCCGCGCCAGCTCGAAGCGGCGATGCTGGCCGAGGCGCCCACGCTCGCGATCATTCCCGACGTGCTGTTCCGCGCAGCTGTCCCCGATCTGACAAGGAGGCTCAGGAGCGTCCTGGGCATTGAAGCGTGAATCCGGCAAATCTCATTCCGTCGCTGCAATCCGACGCGCTGGCGCACGAGGTCGAGCGGCAACTCAAGAATGAAACCAGCGCCGTGACCGCAGCGGCGGAACGCGATGCGCGCACGATCGTTGCGCAAGCACGCGCCGCCGCGCGCGGCCGTGTCCGTGCGGCGATAACGGAGTTACGCCGCGAAGGCGCAAGCCGGCTCGCACGCGCCACCGCGCAGCTCGACACCGAACAGCGCGCCCGCGCGCAGCGGCTGGCGGCGCAAGCGGTCAGCGACGCGGTCCCGCTGTTGCGCGATGAACTGGAGGCGCGGTGGCGGGACCCGCAGAATCGCAGGCAGTGGACGGACGCCGTCGCGCGACTGTGCGTCCTGCGTTTACGCCCAAGCGCCTGGCGGATCGAGCATCCGCCCGATTGGAGCGAGCCGGAGCAGCGCGACTTCACGGCGACGATCGGAGAAAGAGACGGCGTCGAGATCAACTTCAAAGCCGATGGAGATCTCAAGTCCGGGCTGCGGATCAAAGCCGACCAAGCGGTATTCGATGCCACGCCGCAGGGTTTGCTCGCCGATGGCCGCACCATCGCCGCCATGATACTCGACGAAATCGAGCAAGAATGATGCGCCTGCCGCTGCAACTTTCGGAGAGCGGCAATGAGTGAAGCGGTTATCCGCTGGATCGGTGGACCGGTGCTTCATGCTCGCACTGGTGATGACTTCCACGTAGGCGAAGCCATTGAAGTTGGCACCGATCGCCGCCCCGGCGAAGTGATCCGCCTCACGCGTGATGAACTCGTCGGTCAGGTTTATGAGGACACCACCGGCCTGCGGCCCGGCGATGTCGTGCACGGCACCGGCTCGGCGCTATCGGTGCGGCTGGGTCCGCGCCTGCTCGGCCGCATTTTCGACGGTTTGTTGCGACCGCTCGAAGCGCCGCGGCCGCAAGACGAGGCAATCGAATTTCGTCCGCTCGTGAAGACCGGCGATACGCTTGCAGCCGGTACGCCCTTTGGCGAATTGCCGCGCGATGGCCTTCGCCAACAATGCCTGCTGCCCCCGCACGTCGGCGGCACGGTTGAGACGATCGTGACCGAAGGTGCGCACGATCCGGATGCCGTTCTTTGCAAAATTTGTGATGCGGCGGGCGCGACCCACGAGATCGGCTTCTTCCATCGATGGCCGATCCGGCAGGCGCGACCGGTGCGCCAACGTCTTCCCGTTGACGAACCGATGATCACCGGCCAGCGTATCCTCGACACGTTGTTTCCTGTGGCGCGCGGCGGGCAAGCGGCGATCCCCGGCGGCTTCGGCACCGGCAAGACGGTGCTGCTGGAGACGTTGGCGAAATGGTGCGACGCCGACGTCATCGTCTATGTCGGCTGTGGCGAGCGCGGCAACGAAATGGCCGAAGTGCTGCGCGGGTTTCCCAAGCTGACTGATCCGCGTACCGGCCGCGGTTTGATGGAACGCACGGTCATCATCGCTAACACGTCGAACAAGCCGGTGGCCGCGCGCGAGGCGAGCGTCTATACGGGGGTCACCGTCGCAGAATATTTCCGCGACCAGGGGCTGCACGTTGCCCTGATGGCCGATTCAACGAGTCGCTGGGCCGAGGCTTTGCGCGAGGTGTCCGGCCGGCTCGGTGAACTGCCCGGTGAAGCCGCCTATCCCGCCTATCTCGGGTCGCGCCTGGCCGAGTTTTACGAGCGCGCCGCGAAGGTGAAAACGCTGGCCGGCGCCGACGGCTCGCTCACCATTATCGGCGCGGTCAGTCCGCCGGCCGGCGATTTCTCCGAGCCGGTGACCAGCCATACCAAACGCTTTGTGCGCTGCTTCTGGGGCCTGGACCGTGAACGCGCGCAGGCGCGCTTTTATCCCGCCATTCATCCGCTGCAGTCCTATTCCGAGAACGCGGCGCGCTTCGCCGCCTGGTGGACCGGGCGCGGCAATCCCGAATGGCGTTCACAGCGCGAGCGGCTGCTGTCGCTATTGGAGGTGCAGGCCGATCTCGAGCGCATGGCGCGCATCGTCGGCAAGGACGCGCTGCCGCCGGCGCAGCAATTGACGCTGCTCTGCGCCGAGCTCTTTAACGAGGCCTTTCTGCGGCAATCCGCCTTTTCCGAAGTCGATCGCTACTGTTCGCCGCAGCGCCAAATCGCGATGCTCAAGCTCCTCGTTCGCTTTATCGCGTTGGCGGAAGCAGCACTTCAGCGCGGCGTCGCGTTGCAGGCGATTGCCGAGTTGCCAGTGCTGCGCGGCTTGCAGCGCATGGGTGAGGAGATCGGCGGGGATCAATTGCAAAAATTTGGCGAACTCAGCGCGAGCATCGAGGCGGCGATGGCCGGGCTCGGAAAGGCATCGCTCCATGCGGCCTGAATTGTTGGTGCAGGGCACCGCCACCGCCATCGAAGGTCCATTGCTGTTCCTGCGGCGCAATGTCGAGGCGGGCTTGAACGAGGCCGTAGAGATCCTGAGCGAAAGCCAGCCGCCAAAGCTCGGCCGCGTCGCCGCGCTCGATCAGGACGCCATGGTCATCGAAGTGCTGGAATCGACCATTGGTCTCGGTCTACGCGACATCCGCATCCGCTTCCTCGCCGAGCCGCTGCATTTCGCGGTCGGCCCGGGCCTGCTCGGCCGCGTGTTCAACGGTGTCGGCGAGCCAGTGGACGGCGGGCCGGCGGTTGCCGCTCGCAAGCGTCTGCGCATCGACGGTGTCCCAATCAACCCCACCGTCCGCGAACTGCCGAAGGATTTCATCGAAACCGGCATCACAGCCATCGACCTCATGAACAGCCTGGTGCGCGGGCAGAAGCTGCCGTTGTTCTCTGCGGGCGGGATGCCGCATGACCGCATTGCCAGCGACATCGCGCAGAACGCGCGGCTCCGGCGGGCCGGCGAGGCGGCTTTCGCCATCGTCTTCGTGGGCATCGGCGTTTCACATGACAGCGCCGAAACGTTCCGTCGCGCTATGCAGGATTCCGGCGCGCTCGCCCACACGGCGATGTTCCTCAATCTCGCCAGCCAATCCTCGACGCAGCGGCTGCTGACGCCACGCTTCGCCTTGACCGCTGCCGAGTACCTTGCGGCCGAGGAAGGTCGCCACGTGCTCGTCATCATGACCGACATGACCAATTACTGCGAGGCCTTGCGGGAGGTGGCCGCCAGCCACGGCGAGGTGCCGAGTCGCAAAGGCTATCCCGGCTACATGTATTCCGATCTCGCCGCGATCTACGAGCGCGCCGGCTGCCTGCGCGGTGCCAAGGGCACCGTCACCCAGCTGCCGATCCTTACCATGCCGGCCGAGGACATTAGCCATCCGATTCCGGATCTCACCGGCTACATCACCGAGGGCCAAGTGGTGCTGGACCGCACCCTCGATCACAAGGGTGTGTTTCCGCCAATCAACGTTCTGCCCAGCCTCTCACGGCTGATGGACCAGGGCATTGGCAAGGGCTATTCGCATCCCGATCATCCAGGCCTCGCGAACCAACTTTACGCATCTTATGCCAAGGCCGTGCGTGTGCGCGTTCTGGCGAGCGTCGTTGGCCGCGACGGCCTCACGCCGCTTGACCTGAAATATCTCGAATTCGCCGACCAGTTCGAAACCTCGCTCATTGCGCAATCCGACCGCCGCACGCTGGAGGAAAGCATGGAGTGCGGCTGGAAGGTTCTGGGCCGCCTGCCAAAGAACGAACTGACGCGCCTCTCGGACGCGCAGATCGCGGAGTACATCGAGCCGGCCGCGTTGCAAGAGAAAGGCGGCGCTCATGCGTGAGGTCACGCCGACGCCCAGCGCTGCCATTGAGCTTGCCGACGAGCGAAAACTCATGCGTCAGGGCTATGAGTTTCTCGATGAGAAGCGCATGCTGCTGGCGGTCGAAATGCTGCGGCAGTTGCGCGACTATCGACGGCGCTTCGAGCAGCTAGTTGCCGAAACGAAGGACGCAGCGAGCGCGCTCGCGGCCGCTGTCGAGCGGCACGGTCTGGATCAGCTTCAGGTGTATCCGGCGCATGAAGCACCAGCGACGCCGGCCAACGTGCGAACTCTGTTCCTCGGGCTAGCCATGCAATCCTCGGGCCAACCTCCCCGTGCAGCGGAGACTGGCCGCGTGGCGGTCGATCCGTCGCCGGAAGCGAAGGCCTGCCGGGCGGTCTTCGAAAAGTTGCTCTGGACCTCCGCCGACGTTGGTCTGCGTGCGGGCAATCTTGCGCGCCTCGCACGCGAATATCGGAGAACCGAACGGCGCGCCAAGGCGCTTGAAAAGGTGCTGCTGCCCGAAGTGGAAGACGCGATCAAACGCGTCGACGAACAGCTCGATACCATGGATCGCGAGGAAGCCGTCCGCACGCGCTGGTCTAGACGGACGCGGACGGCAAAAGGGGGAGCCGCGCAGTGAAATCGATTCGTCGGACCTAGGCGAAGAGGATTTTCGTTGTCATTGCGGTGGCGACCAAACTTCTTGCCTTGCGGTCAAAATCGGACGGCCTATCGCTTCGGGCCTAATACGGGAATCAGATTGGGGACAGAATGATAATACGAAGAGTTGGCTGGGCGGGGGCGATCATCGTCAATGCGTTATTCGCTGTTTCGGCATGGACTGCCGATAGCTCGGCCGCGCCGCAACGGCTCGATTGCGTCTTGACCGACAGTTAGGCCCGGCCAAGATCGGAAAGCCGACCGATCACCGTCGTATTTGATGAAGACACGAAGGCTTTGACTGTCAAAGACGGCGATCATAGTTTCAGCTTCAGCAAAGTTTCAATCAGCAAGACGGCGGCTGACACCCGGCCACACGTACCGGCCTCCGCGACCGAACGGCGACGCGCATCACAATCGATCGCCGGGGCAGAAGCGTGACCGATTGTGTGGAAATCTGAGGAACAGTTGAGGCGCGAAGTTTAAGTCCGATGTTCGACTTACGATGAATCAGGTGGTCCGCCGCCTATTTACGCCCAACGCCGCCGTAGAAACGTGCCGTTGTCGACACAATGGTTTACGTGCGTGTAGCCGCGCCGGTCATTTCACGACCAAAACGGGGCAGGGGGCGAAGTGAACGAGTCTGCCGGCGCGGCTGCCGAGCATGCGTTCATAGAACTGAGAATGGCCGGTCGACCCGATCACCAGTAAGTCTGCCTTCAGCTCGGCCGCAAGCGCGACGATGTCGCGCACTGCATGTCCGGTAAGGACGTGCGTTCGGATGTTTAAGTGCTGTTCCTCGGCCATCGTCCGTGCGCGCTGCAGGACCTTGTGAAAACGCCGCGCCGCAGTCCCGGTCTCTTCTCTGACCTCTTCGATGAACTCCGGCATGTAGTCGATCTCCTCGACAGAGACCATGTGGAGTTCGGATTGATGATCCTTGGCGATCGAGATGGCCAGCGCCAGCGCACGCATTGCGTGTTCAGAACCGTCATTCGCGCACAGAATTTTTTTGAACATCGATTCCTCCGGACTTAATCAACTTTTGTCGTAACCTCCCGCAGTGGTCGTGTAACCGCGGCGTCCTTGTTCTCGTGTTCCGAATCATCGGGCAGCAGGTGGCGCGGCAGGTAAAGGGCATTGGCGATCAGAGTGGGAATCACCGCGCTGGCGATCACGCCGGCCACCAGGATCGAATACTGTGCCCGATCGATAATACCATGGGAAAGCCCAAACAGAGATGAAATTGTGCCGAAGGTCAGACCCGTCGACATCAACAGCGTCGTATACATCGCCTCCGGATTGGGTGTTTTGTAGAAGCGGGTGGCCGGATAGACGCCGACAAACTTGCTTACCATTTTGGCGAGCAGCGCGAAGAGAAAGGCAAACGGGGCGGCGATCAGAGCCGGGATGGAGACGAAGGCGCCGGCGCGGATGAAATAGAACGGCGTGAGCACGCCGAAGGTGAGCGCCCGCAACCGGCGCACCAGCGCATGGTCCCTGCCAACGGTGCCGGCGAGCATCATGCCGATGATGTAGGCGGGGAGCACCGCCTCGCTGTCGGCCCAGCCGGCCAGGGCGCCCAACCCCATCAGGCAGAACAGCAGATATTTTATCTCCATTTCCGAAGGCCGGTTGCCGAACCAGCGAAAAAACTTCGTCGTAAACCAGGGCAGGCCTGCGAACACCGCGATCGCGGTCGCGGCAAAGATCAGCGTTCTGAGGGTGAACGGTGCGAAGATGAAACCAAGCGCAAGGACGGTGCCGAGGTCGTTGATGAAACAGGCCGCCAGCACGGTCTTGCCGTATTCGGTCCTATTCAGGCCGGTTTCGATCATGACCGCATAAACCACCGCCACCGAGGTTGTGGACAGCGCGACACCGGCGAGCCAGCTTGGCATCACCTGCCAGCCGAGCACGAAGTAGGCCGCCGCCGCACAGCCAAAAAACGGAAAGAAGAAGCCAACCAGGCCGAGCGCGGTGGCCTCCTTCCATTTCTTCTTGAAAACCTTGGGATCGAGCTCGGCGCCGGCGAGAAACGTCAACACGATGGCGCCCGCCCCGGCGAGGAATTTGACCCAAGGCTCGTCGACGCCGAGCGCTGTCGCTCCGAAAGCGGAGCCGATGATCAGTTGCGCCAGCGTTCCGACGACGATTTCCGTCAACGCGGTGGAGACGCGGAACCACGCCGAAAGCAGGCTCGCGATCAGCGCAAGACCCAGCCACAATGTTACCAGCGTCCAAACAGCGGTCATCGGCAAGCCTCCTGCGCAATGCTCAATCGCCCGAAGCAACGCGCACGTGCGCCCGCATTCGAACGGTCACACAAAAAAACCTGGAGGCAGTGGGAGTGCAAAGCAGACTCCTACCGACGCCAAGCGCCCGGTAGGAGTCATCAGCCCAATCGGCGGTTACCGGGGGACTCCATCCCCTGAATTCGCTCATTCTAGCCGGGAATTCAACGATGACAAGGCGGCCAAAGCTCTTGGGACCGGGGCGCTGTCGAACCGTTCCTTAATGATCCATTAACCAAAAAATGTTCCAAACTATACGCCGTCACCGCCGCTAAAAGCGGCGGTGTTCAGGCAGCTTTTGATTGCGTGCTCAAGGGACAAAACCGATGAACAGCAATCAACTTAGAGTAGCGCTCGTTCTTGCCCTCTGCGTTGTCGGCGGAACCGTGCTCGCTGAGGACGGGGTTACCGACAACAAGATCGTCTTTGGCCAGGTCGCGGCGCTGCAAGGGCCGGCGCAGGCCTTGGGGCAGGGCATGCGCCAGGGAATTTTGGCAGCCTTCGACGCCGCCAATCGCACCGGCGGGATTTCGGGCCGTAAACTTGAATTGAAGTCGCTGGACGACGGCTACGAGCCGGAAAAGACCGTTGAAGCAACCAAGAGAATTCTTGACGAGGACAAGGTCTTCGCCCTGGTCGGTGCGGTGGGAACACCCACGTCGAAAGCCGGTCAGCCGATCGCCACGGCAGAAAAAGTGCCGTTCATCGGCCCTTTCACCGGCGCCGAGTTCTTGCGCAATCCGTACAACCGATACGTGGTCAATATTCGCAGCTCCTATTTTCAGGAAACGGAAGCGTGGATTGATCACCTGGTCAAAGATCTGGCGATATCGAAAATAGCCATCCTCTACCAGGACGACGCCTTTGGCCTTGCCGGCCTTGAAGGCGTGCAGCGCGCGATGGCGAAGCGGAATATGTCGCTCGTCGCCGAAGGCACCTTCAAACGCAACACCACGGCGGTGAAGTCGGCGTTGCTTGACATCATGAAAGCCCGACCGGAAGCCGTGGTGACGGTCGCGCCTTACAAGCCGGTCGCCGAGTTCATCAAGCTCGCGCAGCAAGTGAAGATGCAGGCGGTTTTCGTTGCTATCTCCTTCGTCGGACCGGATTCGCTGGCGCAAGAGCTTGGCGACCAGGGCACGGGCGTGATCGTCACGCAAGTGGTTCCGTTTCCGTGGGATGCAACATTGCCGGTCGTGAAGTCCTATCAAAGCGCTCTGACCGCGGTGGATCGCAATGCCAAGCCGAGCTTCGTCTCACTGGAGGGATATCTGGCCGGCCGCCTGGTGGTCGAGGCACTCAAGCGCATCAAGGGCGAGCCGACGCGGGAGGCACTGCTCGACGCCATTGCCGCGGCGCCGTTCGATTTTGGCGGCGTGACGCTCAGCTATGGGCCGATGAAGAACCAAGGGTCCGATCGGGTCTTCTTTACGATCCTGCAAGCTGATGGAACGTTCCGGCCGGTCACGCGGCTGGTCAAGGCGGAAGGGCAGTGACCGAGCAATTTTTGCTGAGCGCGAGGCTGCGGGGCGCCGGTGGCGACCAGCACGTTTGAATTGAGCCTCAACGGCGATTGAGGGGCGACGGCATGCTTTCCTGGGTCAGCACGATTCGGTCCCGCCTCTATCTGGCCTTCGGCTTTGCCGCGAGCATGACCGTCGTCGGCTCGCTGTTTGCGCTCTATGCATCCGCCAATATCGGCGCGACGCTGGCGGAAATCGTATCGCGCAGCATGCCGGCGACCGTCGAATCGCTGCGGCTCGCGGAGGAGGCGAGCACCCTGGTCGCCGCCGCTCCGCAATTGATGGCTGCCGAGGAAGAAAGCCAAAGGGCTGAAATCGCACTTGGCATCACCGGCCAAATCCAGATGCTGGACGGGAGGATTCAGCGGTTGCGTGATCTCGACGCCAGCGAGAACGGCGAGATCGAAATGGCGCGCACGGCTATGGGCGAGCGGCTGGCGGCGCTCAGTCAAGCCGTCACCGAGCGCATCAAACTCTCCGCACAACGCCGTGCGCTGGTGCTCTCCGTCAGAAAGGACCATGAAAATCTCCTGGAAGCGGTCACGCCCGCCATCGACGATGCAAATTTCGATCTCATGACCAAAGATCGGATCGCGGAAGGCAACGTAACGACCAATCAGTCAATCGATTTGCTGCGGCGTCTGCTTGAAATTCAGTCGGGCGCCAACCTCCTGGCCGGCCTGTTGATCGAGTCGTCGATGGTTATGGATGTCGCGAGTTTGCCGCCGATCCGCGATCTCATCGCCGCGGCCGAACGAAGCATCGAAGGCAACTTGAGGGCGCTACCGGATTCCGATCAGCGAACGAAGATAACCGACCGCTATCAACGTCTCGCTGTTGTGGCGAATCAAGACGGGATTATCGCGACGCGCATGAATGAGCTAAATCGGGAGCACGACGCGCAGCAGGTGTTTTCGGCCGCCCTCGCCGAGACGGCAAGGCTCAGGAAGGCCGTAGAGAGCCTGATCGAGCGACAAGGCGTCTTCGCGCAGACACTATCGGCGCGGGCATTCTCACAAATTCGGGTCGGTCGAATCCTTCTCATCGTGCTCAGCATTGCGGCGCTGGCGGCGGCCGGCTTGATTGCCTGGCTCTATGTTGGGCGCAGCATTGTCGGCCGCTTGACGCTATTGAGTGGCGCGATGCGCCGTATTGCCGACGGCGAATCGAATGTGCCGGTCCCCGTCGGGGGCGACGACGAGATCGCGGGTATGGCAAAAGCGCTGCTGGTATTCCGGCAAGCCATCGAGGACGTGCGGCTTGCCCGGCGACGCGAGGCGGACCGGGCGGAGGAGTCGGAAGTCCGCAGGAAGCAGGTCGAAGCAGCGACGCAGAATTTCGAACGGGCGGTCAACGAGATCGTCCAGGCGCTCGACGGCGCCTCAAAATCGATGGACGACTGTGCGCACGTTATGGCGGAAACAGCCAGCAACAATAAGACGCAGGCCGTTGCCACCGCAACCGCTTCCGAGGAGGCGACGACGAACGTCGGCAATGTCGCCATGGCGGCCGAAGAAATTGCTCAATCGGTGGAGCAGATTTCGACCCAGGCGCGCGCTTCGGCGGAGATTGCCCGGCAAGCCACCGGCGAAGCCAAGGCGATCATCAGCGCCGTGGAACAACTGGTGGCGTCGGTAAATCAAATCAATACCGTGAGCCATGTGATCCGCGACGTTGCCGCGCAAACCAATCTTCTCGCGCTCAACGCGACGATCGAGGCGGCGCGTGCCGGCGACGCCGGACGTGGCTTTGCCGTCGTCGCGCAGGAGGTCAAGAGCCTCGCCGCGCAGACCGAGAAGGCGACCGGCGACATTACCCAGCAAATTTCATCGATTGAACTGACCACATCGCAGGTCGTCCAAGCGATGAAGACAGTCGCCGGCACGATTACACAGCTCAATGACAATGCCACCGACATTTCCGTGGCGGTGCAGCAGCAGGACGCCGTAAGCAAGGAAATTGCCCGCAGCGCCAACGCCGCTGCCGAACGGACACGCGAGGTATCGGCAAGCGTTGTTCATGTCTCCGATGCCGCGACCAAGGCCGGCGAGCTTGCCAACGCCGTGCTCAGCGCCGGCATTGGATTTGCGGAGCGATCGGATCGGCTGCGAGCCGAAGTCGAGCGCTTTCTCGCTCAGGTCCGCGTCGCCTAGCCATTCGTGGGCTCTACCGTGCCGCCCTTCGGCGTGCACAGAATAGTTATGAGTCTGCCTAATTTTTAATCAGAGGCCCGCGAGGTTTACGGTCAGGGCGTCATGCTCCGCCCTCTTTATCAGAAAATCATAAGCGGTTTCAAAGCGATATCGATGGGCCATAAAGGTTCCGTCGCTGGCATGGGCCTTGCGATTGCGCTTACCGCCAACCGAAGATCGCCCATCGTCCTGATGGCCGGCAACCAGCGGCGCCGCCAGCGCCCGCGTGCATACAGGGAGCATGCAATGAACCTCGATAACATTTCACGTCGCCGCGTCCTCAAAGGAACGGCTGCTTTGACCCTCGGTACCGCTTTGCCGCTGAGCCGGGCTTTCGCCAAGGACACGACCGTCGGTTTCATCTATGTCGGCTCGCGCGACGATTATGGCTACAACCAAGCCCATGCGGCGGGCGCGGCCGCGCTCAAGAAGATGCCCGGCATCAAGGTCGTCGAGGAAGAGAAGGTCCCGGAGACCGATGCGGTCGAAAAGACCATGGAGTCGATGATCAATCTCGACGGCGCGACGCTGCTGTTCCCGACCTCCTTCGGCTACTACAACCCGCACATGATCAAGATGGCGACGAAGTTCCCGAAGCTTCGCTTCGAGCACTGCGGCGGCCTGTGGACCGACAAGGATCCGAAAAACGCCGGAAGCTATTTCGGCTACATCGACGAGGCGCAGCACGTCGCCGGCATCGTCGCCGGCTCGATGTCGAAATCCGGCAAGCTCGGCTTTGTCGCCGCCAAGCCGATCCCGCAGGTTCTGCGCAACATCAACGCATGGACGCTCGGCGCGAAACTCGCCAATCCGAAAATCACCACGCAGGTGATCTTCACCGGCGACTGGTCGATGCCGGTGAAAGAGGCCGAAGCCACCAACAGTCTCATCGACCAAGGCGTCGACGTCATCACTTGCCACGTTGACGGCCCGAAGACCGTGGTCGAGAACGCGGCCCGGCGCGGTGCCATGGTGACCGGCTATCACGTCAATCAGGCCGTGCTTGCGCCGAAAGCCTATCTCACCGGCGCCGAGTGGAACTGGGAAGTGCTCTATCCGCGGTTCGTCAAGATGTTTACGTCGGGCGAGACGATTCCGAACTTCTACCGCGGCGGCTTGAAGGAAGAGATCGTCAAGGTTTCGCCGTATGGCGCGATGGTTCCGGACGCCGCGCGCAAACAGGCCGACGAGGTCAAGGCCGGCCTGACCGCCGGGACTTATGTCATCTTCAAAGGACCGATCGTCGACAACAAGGGCGCCACCGTTATCGCCGCCGGCGTTTCCCGCGGCCAGACCGATCCCGAGCTGGAAAAGATGGGTTATCTGGTCGAGGGCGTGATCGGAGCGACTTCGTGAAGGCCGATGTCGGGGCGCCTGTTGGAGCGCCTCTTGCAAAATCCGGGGTAGGCGAGTTCTTACGCCTACCCCCTTTCGGCCGGAAATTCGGCGGCGTGGCGGAATATATCGTCATCCCCGCGCTTGCCCTGTTGGCTTCGCTGGTCCTGTTCGGCGTGTTCGTCGCGTTGTTTGGGAAGAATCCGCTCGATCTTTATTTCTACATGTATCAGGGCGCGTTCGGTACCTGGTTTTCCTGGCAGAACACGCTGACCCGCGCCGCGCCGCTCATCCTCACTGCGCTGTGCACCGCGCTTCCGGCGCAACTCGGCATGGTGATCATCGGCGGGGAGGGCGCGCTGCTGATCGGCGCGCTTTGCGCCACGAGCGCGGCGTTGGCATTACAGACTGCACCGCCGCTGTTCGTCGACGTGGCCATGGCGTGCGCCGGCATGATCGGCGGCGGCTTGTGGATCATGCTGGCTGGTGCGTTGCGCCAGTATCGCGGGGTCAACGAAACGATTTCGAGCCTGTTACTCGTCTATATCGCGCTCGCAATTCTCAATTTTCTGGTCGAGGGTCCGATGCGCGACCCGACCAGCCTCAATAAGCCGTCGACACCTGAAATCGGCGCCGCAAATATGATCGGCAGTATCCCGGGCACCGACGTGCACTGGGGTTTTGTGTTCGGCATCATCGCCGCGATCCTGTCCTACATCCTGATCTATCACACGGTGTTCGGCTTTGCCGCGCGCGTCGCCGGCGGCAACATCCGCGCCGCCAAGGTGGTGGGTTTAAGCGTCGGCAAGCTTATTCTCATCATCTGCTTTCTGGCCGGCGCGGCGGCCGGGCTTGCCGGCATGATGGAGGTTGCGGCGGTGCAAGGGCGCGCCAACGCTAACCTGGCGGCGGGCTACGGCTTCGCCGGCATCCTGGTCGCGTTCCTGGCCCGGCAAAACCCGCTGGCCGTCATCCCGGTCGCCATTCTGCTGGGCGGCATCGGCGCCAGCGGCGGGCTGTTACAGCGTCGGCTCGGCTTGCCGGATGCCTCGGTTCTGGTGCTGCAAGGCATGATCTTTGTCATGGTGCTGGCCAGCGACACGCTTTACGGCCGCTGGAGCTTTTTCAAGGACAAGGCATCCTAAGGTGGCGGGCGCGGGCGACATCGGTTTGTGGACGGTGCCAGTCGCGGTGCTTGGCGGCGCCGTGCGCGTCTCCACACCATTTATTTTCGTCAGCCTCGGTGAATGCATCACCGAACGCAGCGGCCGCATCAATCTCGGCCTTGAAGGCACGCTGGTGATGGGCGCGATGGCCGGCTACGGTATCTCGTATCTCACCGGCTCGCCGTGGCTCGGCGTGCTTGCCGCCGGAATCACCGGCGCGGGCATGGGGGCGTTGCATGCCGGCATCTGCGGGCTGCCGCGCGTCAATGATATTGCCGTCGGCATCGCGCTGATGCTGTTCGGCGTCGGCTTGGCGTTCTATCTCGGCAAGCCGCTGATCGAGCCGACGGCACCGCGACTTCCTTCGATCGATCTCGGCTGGTGGACCGATATTCCGCAACTGCATGCGGCGCTGCGTATCAACGCGCTTTTCCTCATCGGCGTGGCGCTGGCGCCGGTCTTAGTCTGGGCGCTGCGCACCACGCGCTGGGGCCTGATCATTCGCACCGCCGGCGAAAGCGCAGACGCCGCGTTGGCGATGGGCTACTCGGTGAATTTCATTCGTCTGCGCGCAACCATGTTCGGTGGCTTTCTGGCCGGGATCGGCGGCTCGTTCCTGTCGCTCTACTATCCCGGTAGCTGGAACGAGGGGCTTTCCAGCGGTCAGGGTATTACGGCGGTGGCACTGGTCATTTTTGCGCGCTGGAATCCCATGCTGTGCCTGGCTGCATCGATCCTGTTCGGCGGCGCCGCGGCACTTGGTCCGGCGCTGCAATCGGTCGGCTACAGTCACGGCTATCATCTGTTCAATGCCGCACCCTACATTTTGACTTTGCTGATCATGATCGCAACCTGCTCGCCCAAACGCACGCTGATCGGTGCGCCCGCAGAGCTGTCGATTACGAGGTGAGTCATGCCCCAACTGGCGCGCAAAGAAGCTGATAGTTCTGAACGTTACGTAGCGGCCGATCCTTATCTGTGGCCCTACAACGGCGACCTACGGCCGGAAAATACCGCGCTCATCATTATCGACATGCAGACCGACTTCTGCGGCGTCGGCGGCTATGTCGACAAAATGGGCTACGATCTGTCGCTGACCCGGGCGCCGATCGAGCCGATCAAGCGCACGCTCGCCGCCGCGCGGGCCAAAGGCTTCCATGTCATTCACACCCGCGAAGGCCATCGCCCCGACCTCGCCGATCTGCCGCCCAACAAACGCTGGCGCTCGCGCCAGATCGGCGCCGGCATCGGTGACCCGGGACCCTGCGGCCGCATCCTCGTGCGCGGCGAGCCCGGCTGGGAAATCATCCCCGAACTTTCGCCGCGCGAGGGTGAGCCGATCATCGACAAGCCGGGCAAGGGCTCGTTCTGCGCCACCGACCTCGAGCTCCTTTTGCGGTTGGCCGGCATCGACAACATCGTGCTCACCGGCATCACCACCGACGTGTGCGTGCACACGACCATGCGCGAGGCAAATGACCGCGGCTTCGAGTGCCTGTTGCTGGAGGACTGCTGCGGGGCCACGGACAAGGGCAACCACGACCACGCGCTGAAGATGATCAAGATGCAGGGTGGTGTGTTCGGCGCTGTTTCCGATTCGGCGAAATTCATTGAGGTCATCGCGTGAGCGAAATGGCGACCCTCATCCCGCCCGGCGGGCTACCCCCGCCGACCGCGGGCAAGAAGACCTTCGGCGTCGAAGCGATCGCCATAACCAAGCGCTTCGGCGAGTTCGTTGCGCTCGATCAGGTGCCGTTGAAGGTAAGGACCGGTACGTTTCACGCGCTGCTCGGCGAGAATGGCGCCGGCAAGTCGACGCTGGTCAAATGCATCATGGGCTATTACCAGGCCGACGGCGGCGAACTCATCGTTGACGAGCGCCAGGAGATCATCGGCAATCCCCGCGCCGCGCATGCGCTCGGCCTCGGCATGGTCTATCAGCATTTCACCTCGGTGCCGGCGATGACAGTGGCCGAGAATTTCGTGCTGGCGCGCGACCACGTGCCGGCCGTGGTGGATTGGACGCGCGAGCGCAAGGCGCTGGAGGAATTTCTGTCGCGCATGCCGTTTCGCGTGCCGCTGAGCGCCAAGGTGTCGGCGATCTCCGCCGGCGAGCGGCAGAAATGCGAGATTCTCAAGCAGCTCTATCTGCAGCGCCGCTTTCTCATCCTCGACGAGCCGACTTCGGTGCTCACTCCCGGTGAGGCCGACGAAGTGCTCGGCATGCTGCGCGACATGGTGGCGCGCGGCGTTCTCACCGTTCTGATGATCACCCACAAATTCCGCGAGGTCATGGCGTTCGCCGACGAAGTCACCATCCTGCGGCGCGGTAAGTTGGCGGGGCAGGGGCACGTCAAGGATTTGAACCCCGACGCCATGGCGCGCGCCATGATCGGCGCCGAAGAGCTGACGGTGCAGCCGCCGCGGACCGGCGAGTTCGGCGCGCCGCGGCTCGACATCGAGAACCTGCATGCGCTCGACGACGGCGGTCAGCCGGCGGTGCGCGACGTATCCTTGTCGATACGCGGCGGCGAAATCGTCGGCGTCGCCGGGGTATCCGGCAACGGCCAGCGCCAGCTCATCGAAGTCCTCGCCGGCCAGCGCGAAGCCGAGAGCGGCCAAATCTATCTGCAAGGTGAGCGTTATCATGCGACCCGCGAGGAAATGCGCCACAATCATCTGTCGGTCCTTCCCGAGGAGCCGCTGAAGAACGCCTGCGTCGCGCGCATGAGCGTCGCCGACAATCTCGCCTTCCGCGAGTTCGACCGGTCGCCGTTCGCCTATGGCGGCTGGTGGCTCAATCGCGTGAAATTCCATGAAGGGGCGATACGCAAGATCGGGCTCTACAAGATCAAAACCCGCTCCGACGACACCCCGATCGGCGAATTGTCCGGCGGCAACGTGCAGCGCACCGTGCTGGCGCGCGAACTTGGCGGCGAAGTCGACATCCTGGTCGCCGCCAATCCCTGCTTTGGATTGGACTTCGCGGCGGTCGCGCAGATCCACGCCGAGATCATGGCGGCGCGCAATCGCGGCGCCGCGGTGCTGCTGGTCAGCGAAGATCTCGACGAGCTTTTGGAACTCGCCGACCGCGTCGTGGTGATGTTCAACGGCGCCCTGGTGTACGAAGCGCGCGCCAGCGAAGCCGATCTGACCGAAATCGGCCGCCACATGGCGGGGCATTAGCGCGCATAGGGATAAACCTCGCCCGCGAGGGCGGATCGCCGGATGTCTGCCGCACGCGCGCGCGGCGGGCCACGGCTTTCGGTTATTGCTTCGCCTGCTCGTCGTTGTCTTTGCCAAGCGGTTTGCCGTTCAGCAACATCGCGGCTCGATAGGCGTTTACCAGGCCGGCACCCGCGTCCGTCCGCCCGCCGCTCGGCCCCAGCGGCTTGGCTGAGGTCATGATAATCCTGCGAACATCTCCGGGCTTGAGCGAAGGTTGGCGTTCCAGCAATAGCGCCGCTATTCCGCTGACATGCGCCGCGGCGACCGACGTTCCCGTGGTGATCTGATAGGAATCACCCGGCGCCAGCGCGAGAATCTCGACCCCCGGCGCAGCAACCGCGATGTATGGCCCGCGATTGGCCATTTTGAGCAAGCCGTCGTTGCTGTCGGTCGCGGTTACGGCGATGACCGCGGGATCGGCTGCCGGATACAGCGGGCCGGAATTCAGCCCTGCGTTTCCGGCTGCCGCTATCAGCACCATGTCTTTCTCGTAGGCGGCCGCCAGCAATCGGTGCAATACAGGGTCCGCGGGGCCGGCAAAACTCATGTTCACGATGCGCGCAGCGTTGTCCGCTGCCCACTGCAGGCCCTTGTAGATGGCAAACGAGGTGCCCTTGGCCTCGCCGGGAGTATCGCCGAACGCGCGCGCCGCCAAGAGCTGTGCGCCCGGTGCGATACCCAAAAGCCTCCCATGCGCGGCGATAGCGCCCGCCATGGCGGTTCCATGCTGATGCGGTCTCTCTTCGCCACCCAGCGCGTCGAAATTTTTCGTGACCGTTCCATCGAGATTCGAATTTTTCGCGTCAATTTCCGAATCGATGACAGCAATCAGAACAGCTTTGCCGGTCGCCACTTGATGCGCCTGCGCAATTTGCAGTTTGCGCAGAACGTATTGGGCCGCCTCACCGCGCGTATCGGAAGAGATCGTGGTGGCATCTTGCAGCGTGAAAATGTAGTTGGGCTGCGCGCTGGCGACGATGCGTTCATCCTCGAGCGCGCCCACGACGTCCGCCACCGAACGGCGGCTCCCGACGCGCCAGCGATAGAGCGTGGTGCCGATCAGCGGCAGGCTTTGTGCCTCGAGTCGTATCAAATTGTACCGCCGCGCGATCTGATTGATCGATTGCGGCGTTGCGTTCGACGCAAACGCGGTGACGACTTCGTCGGGAACGAAACGCCGCTCTGCGCGCGGCGGCACCCCGCTGCGGCCGCTGTTCCCGCCGCTTCTGATGCTTTGCTGGTCCGGTATGTCAGAGTCGGGACTGCCGCCGATGCCGGGGCTGGCGATCGGATAATGTCTTGAGCCCCTGCCACCGTCGCGGCCCGTGTTTCCTGTTCTCCCGCCGGAAGGCCGGCCAACAACTCTGCCGGCGCCTCGACGCGGCGCGGTCATGTGCTGCCGCGGTCCTCCGCCAAAGCCGATGGCACGTCCGCCAAAACCGCCCATGCGCCCGAAACCACCCATCGCCGCCACCGGGTTCGACACGCCGATGCAGGACGCGATCAGCAGCAGGCCACACAGCGTCAGCCCAACGACCGGCCGCGGCATCATCGAGTCGCTTCGCATGGCAAACTCCCCGGCCGGATCACTCGGCGATGCCGATGAAGCCGACAACCTTGTCCTCGCGCAGCGTCTTCACGATGCGGTCGAGATCCGCCTTCGGCAGCTTGGTCGCCGCGATTCGCACCCGGTATAGTCCGCCTGCGGACGGACCGTCCGAAATGCTTAGTTTGTTGGTTTCCAGGAAGTTGGCGATATCGGCGGCGCTGGCCTGCGGTTGGAAACGGATCAGGGCATAGGCGCCGGCGCCGGCCACATTCGTCGGCGCCGAAGCGGTCTCATAGCCGCCCACGTTCTTTTCCTTGAGTATGATGCCGGCGATCAGTCCGGCTTGCAGCAGGATGGCGAGCGCGGCCGCGCTCGTCGACCAGGCTAGCGTGCGGGGCGACAAACTTGCGAAAAATGCCCGGATGCGCGCGCCGAGATTTATCGATGCCACCTTATTCCGCGCCGGCTCGGCGTCGATCTTGGCGAACAACGCCGCCATGGCGCGCGACGACGGCGCGCCCAATGTCTCGTTGAGGTGGATGGTCTGCGCGAGTTCCTCGCGCACCAGCTCGTAGCGTCGGGCAAGCTCGGGATCGCTGGCGAGCGCCGCTTCCACACGTTGCGTGTCGCGATGGCCGAGCGTTCCTGCGGCATGCCACGGCAGCAGGCCTTCGATCTCGCTGCGTTCGTTATTGTTCGCCGTATTCATGGCCAACCTCGATCGATGCCTTGCGCCTTCAGGAGCTCCGATAATTTCTTGCGCGCATAAAACATGCGGGTCTTCACGGTCGCCTCCGGGATACCGACAATACCCGCGACTTCCTCCACCGATTTCTGATGGTAGTAGACGAGATCGATGATCTCGCGGTGCTCGGTCGACAGTTTGGTCAGGCATTGCTGCAGCACCGCACCCTTGTCCTTCTTCGCCAGCGTGACCTCCGGATCGTCGGCTTGGTCCTCGATTGCGCCGGCTGTCTCATCATCCAGTTCTTCCTCGCCCCGGCGCCGCAGCACCGACAGCGCTTTGAAGCGGGCGATACTCAACATCCAGGTCGAAACCGCCGACCGCCCCTCGAATTTTTCCGCCTGCCGCCAGACGTCGAGAAACACCTCGCTGATCAAGTCTTCCGCCGTCGCTTCGTTGCGCACCATCCGCAGCACGAATCGGTAGATGCGGACATGGTGGCGCGCGAACAGCACCTGCATCGCGAGCCGATCGCCGCTGGCGATCCGTCCGATCAGAACCTCGTCCGAAGTCGTCTGCATCGGCAGGCTATCGGCTCATGAGTAGGTCGCCGCGGGCGGCGCGCAGGTTCAAGCGGAATCGAGAAAAATCTGCGCGGCCTGTCCCGCCGCCAGGTAGCCTCCGCCAGTTTCGTCGTTCGGGCGCAATTGGGCAAGCGACGGCGCCCGATCGCGTGTTTGCGGCCTTTTCGGCGGCCTGCCCGGCAAGCGGTGATTGCGGAGAGCGTTAAGGGCCCGGCCAAGTTTTCCGACGTCGTCCCTTGGCTTGCGGCGATTTTTGACAATCGCCTGAACCTTTCTCCGGCAGCGGCGACCAATGGGTATCGGAACTCAAACCCGGGAGAACGACCATGTCACGCAAAATCATCCTTACTCTCGCAACCGCGGCGACAATCGCCGCTGCCGGCCTTGCTTCGAGCGCCGCCGACGCCCGTGCCCTCGGTGGCGGGTTCGGCCATTCTTCCAGCATTGGCCGCGTCGGCGGTGGCCATTTCTCCGCGAAGGGCGGCCGTAAGTTGACATCGATCCTCAACCCCGGTGGCCCCGATCGCCCTGGCCGTCCCGGTCACCCCGGCCACTGGACAGGTTTGCATCATCACGGACACTGGATCTTCCGTGGCGGCCGCTGGATCATCATCGACGACGTGGTCGATGAAGTGCCGGTCGTGGAACCGGCCGCCGGCCCCTGCACCTGCCTGACCAAGAACTACACGCCGGATGGTCTCGTGGTGTTCGCGGATCTCTGCACCAAAGAATCGGCTAGTGCTCGGGTCGATGGCAAGGCCGCTGACGCAACGCTGGCGCCGACGGTCGACGACAAGGCCGCCAACGCGACCCTAGTCCCGGCCCCCTCGAACTACGCCGGCCTCACCTATAGCGACTATCTCGCGGCGAACCCGCAGGCGGCCGCTCAGGCTGCCCCGAAGAACTGAAGACGCCGACAAAGTGCACCGGCGTACGTCTTGGATCGAAGATAAGGCCGCCTGCGCGAGCATCGCAGGCGGCTTTTCTGCTGCATAAGCGTGGGCGTTCACGACGGCTTGCGCAGCCGCTGATAGGTCGCATAAAGCGGCTCCCACATCTTCGATTTGACCGCTGCCACAAGATCGCCCTCCGCCACGGGAAGCGCGAGGCCCTCGCTTTCGGCCTCTTTTGCGACCGCGATCGCCACCTGGAACGACAGCTTTCGCAGCTCCCTGAGCGGCGGCAAGAGATTGGCGCGCGGATCGCGTTTTGCCGGGGACAGTTCGGCGATCGTGCGCGCCGCTGCGAGAAACATGCCGTCCGATATGCGGCACGCCTTCACCGCGATAGCTGCGAGGCCGATGCCGGGATAGACATAGGCGTTATTGGTTTGGTCAATCCTGAAGGGACGTCCGTCCCGCTCGATTGGCGGGAACGGGCTCCCGGTGCCGATGACCGCGCGGCCGTCGGTCCAGGCGAGCAAATCCTGCGGCGTCGCCTCGCTCCGCTCCGTCGGATTGGAGAGCGGAAAGATCACCGGCCGCTGAACATGGGCCGCTATGGCGCGGACAATGCTCTCGGAGAAGGCATGCGGCTGCCCTGATGTGCCGATGAGGACCGTCGGATGCGCGTTGGCGACCACGTCGGCAAGATCAATCCGATCCGGCGAGGTGAGCTTCCAGCTTGCTACCCGGTCGCGGCTTTGCGCAAACGCCGCCTGAAACGGCTGCAGGCCGGCCGTGCCCTCGACCAAGAGGCCGTCGCGGTCGACAAGATAGAACCGGCTGCGGGCCTCCGTCTCGGGCAGGCCCGCCTCGATCATGGCGCGCAATAGCAGCGCGCTGATGCCGGTGCCGGCCGAACCCGCTCCCAGCACCGCGATGCGCTGCTCGGTGAGCGGCACGCCGGTGACATTGATGGCGCTGAGTATCGCGCCGACGGCGATGGCTGCGGTGCCCTGAATGTCATCGTTGTAGCTGCAGAGCTGATCGCGGTATTGCGCTAGCAGCCGGTTGGCGTTGCGGAACGCAAAATCCTCCCAGTGCAGCAGCACATGCGGCCATCGCGCGCGCACGGCGTCGACGAACGAGGCGACGAAATCGTCATAGTCCGCGCCGCGCACGCGCTCGTGCCGCCAGCCGATATAGAGCGGGTCCGCGAGAAGCTCCTGGTTGTCGGTGCCGACGTCGAGAAGGATCGGCAATGTCGTCGACGGGTGCAGGCCGGCGCAGGCGGTGTAGAGCGACAGCTTGCCGATCGGGATGCCCATGCCGCCGGCGCCTTGATCGCCCAGCCCGAGGATGCGCTCGCCGTCGCTCACCACGATGGCCTCGACGCCGTCAAAGCGCGGATTGCCGAGGATGCGGCGCACCCGGTCCTTAAGCGGAAAGCTCAGGAACACGCCGCGATGCTTGCGAAAGAGGCGGCTGAATTGCTGACAGCCGAGACCGACCGTGGGCGTGTAGACGATCGGCATCAACTCTTCGATGTTCCACGTCAGCAGCGCGTAAAACAAGGTTTCATTGGTGTCCTGCAGGCCGCGAAGGAAGGTATATTTCTGCAGGTCTGTGCCGAGGTTGCGCAGGGCGGCGAGCCGGCGTCCGACCTGTAAATCGAGGGTCGTTACATAGGGCGGCAGCAGGCCGTGCAGATCGAACATATCGCGTTCGGCATCGGTGAACGCCGTGCCTTTGTTCAGCAGCGGATCGTTGAGCAGCTCATAGCCGCTGAGCGCGGTCTCGATCATTGTCTGCGTTCTCACGCTTGCGGCGCGCTTCGTAAGCCTTCAAATGCGCATAAGCGATCCGCAGCAGCGACCTGTCGTTGGGTGGCTGTGCCGTGCTGCGGCGCAGTAGGTCGCCGACAATGTGATCGGCCTCGATCGGCCCGCCGCGCTCGATATCCCGGAGCATCGATGCGGTAATGGTGGATTGCGGCGCGGTGAGCATGCTTCGGGTGAACTTGCGGGTCGCTTCGCCGGGCGGGAACCCTTGCGCTGCCGCGATCGCGCAGCACTCGTCGAAAAGCGCGGTCGTCAGGTCGACGGCGCCGGCGGCGACGATGTCGCCGAAAGCGGCCCGCATCAGGCAGGTGATGCCGGCGGCGGCGGCGATGAACACCCACTTGTCCCACATCTCCTGCAGGATCGCGTTGCTCGGGCGCGACTCGAAGCCGGCGCCCGACAGTGCCGCCGCGATGACCTCGCTGCGCGGCGATATGGCGCCGTCCTGCTCGCCGAATGCCATGCGATGGATGTCGTTGAGGTGGCGGATGTCGCCCGCGGGGCCGAGCGTCGCCGAGATCACGCATAGCCCACCGAGCACATGGCTGCGGCCGAAACGGGACGCGAGGACATCCAAATGGGCCATGCCGTTGAGCAACGGCAGGATCGCGGTTTGTGTTCCAACGGCCGGCGCGAAAGAATCCGCCGCGGCCGCGAGATCGTAGGCCTTGCAGCTGAGAAGGATCAGATCGAAGGGATCGCGCAGCGCATCGGCCGTGACGGTAGGCGGTGCCGGCCAGTTGACGTCGCCGAAACGGCTGCGGATCACCAGGCCGGTCTGCATTAGCTGAGCGGCACGCTTCGGCCGCACGAGGAAGACAACATCGCGGCCTGCCGCCAGCAGCCTGCCGCCGAAATATCCGCCGATCGCCCCAGCACCGACCAAAATTCGCACAACCACCCCGCTGAGCGCGGCGCTACCTGACGACGCAAGCGTTCGCCGTGATAACGGCTAAGGTCATACTATACCGCTCGGCGTTCCGGCGTCGAGCGAGCCGCGTCGGCCTTGTCGTTTCCGGCCGGCGGCCGTCGCGGCACCAGGGCGATGTTCACGATCTCCTGTACCACTTGGCCGTGCTGGTTGAACGTGCGGGTGCGCATCTTGACCACCCCGCGGTCGGGACGCGACTTGGACGGCCGCACGTCGAGGATTTTGCTTTCGATCCGCAGCTCATCGCCGGGACGGACCGGAATCAGCCAGCGCAGCTCTTCGAAGCCGAGGCCGACACTGCCGCCCGCAGGCTTCGCTTCCCGCTCGGTCAAGAGACGCATCGTCAACGCGGCGGTGAGCCAGCCGCTCGCCACCAGGCCGCCGAATATCGAACTTCGCGCCGCCTCCTCGTCGAGATGGAAGAACTGCGGATCGTATTTTTTGGCGAACGCAATAATCTCGTCCTTGTCGACCCGAACGTGCCGCGCCGAGCTGAAAACCTGCCCGACGGCGAAATCCTCAAGAAACATCTCTGCCATTTTTCATAACTCCGGCTCATTCAGCGATGCTAAGCCGGCGCCGCGTTCGGCGTCGGCCGCGAAAAGCTGCGCGCTATTGCATCAAAGTCACTGCGGCGGAGAGCGTGTAATGCTCGCCGGGGGCAGTTATCGGCAAACTTTCACCCATGTGCATATTTTCTTGAAATTCTCCCAATGACATTGCTGCTCCATGCGGCAATTTTTTCCTTTGCTCTCCTGAGCGTCGGCAATCGCGGGGTGGCAAATCGAGATGACGGCAAGAAGTCCGCAGGTAAACAACAGAGGTCGTCCACGCATCGTTTTCTCCATTCATGAGAGCGGAGATTGGTGTCAGCCAAACTTCCGTCCTCGCGGCGTCCTGCGTCAGCGGCAGGCGGACAGAGGAATGCCGATCGAGGCCTTTCGTTGACCCTGCAAGCATCCGCCCTTCCAGGTGCCGGGCCAGGTTTCGTTTCCGGCCGTCAACGTCCCGGCTCCGTTCGGTTTCCCATTACGAAATTCACCCTCATACCGCAATTTTTGCAGCGTCAATACGCCGTGGCCGTTCGGCTCACCGTCTGCAATCTCCCCTTCGTAGCGTCCGGTGGACCAGGATTGCGTACCCTTGCCGGCCTGACGGCCATCGCGCCACTCGCCTTCGTCGGTCTCGATGGGCATGCCGCCCTTCGACCATTGCACGGTCCCGCTGCCTTGCGCGCGGCCGTTTGCACAGGAACCCGACCAGGTCACCGATTCGTCGAGTTGCGGATTCGGATCCCACACGTGACAGCTGGATTTGTCGGCGATCCACTCTCCGGCGCGAGCCGGAGGCGCTACGGCGATCAAGCCGGCCGTCAGCGCCGCAGCCGCAATGCCGCGCGCGAGCGACGTCATCAAAACGAAGCCGGTCATGGGCTGCACCTTCATTCAATGCGGTAGCAGCGGAACGACAATCCCGTTGAGCAGTTCATCGCGCACCTCGATGAAACGGTCGCGGACCTTGCCCTCGGCATCGATGACCCAGGTGATCGGCACGCCTTTCGGCGTCCCAAAGCCGTCTTCGCTGATGGCCTTCGACAGCGCCGTCGGATAGGCGACCGCTTGGGCGGTTTTGCGAGCCTTTTCGAAGTCGCGCGGAAAATCGATGCTGATGCCGATCATTTCCAGGCCCTGGTCGTGATAGCGCCGGTAGAACGCGCTGAGCCTCGGCATTTCCTTGCGGCATGGGGCGCACCAGGTTGCCCAATAGTTCACCAGCACGACCTTGCCGCGCAGCTTGGCGAGATCGAAGGTTTGGCCGTCGAGCGTGGTGAGGACGAGCGCCGGCGCGGCCGCGCCCATTTCCGGCGCGGCGTACGCCACGCCCGATGCCGAGGCGAGGCCCAATATGGCAGCGGCCGCGGCCGCGATTGACGGGCGTCGCATTTGTCGGCGGTCGACGGGTTGTGAACGGCGCATCGGCCCGTTGATCGCGCGGAAATTGTTGCTAGATACCAAGTTGATCAGGGTGCGAGCGATGCCCTGGCGACGCGTCATCGAAGCAACGCAGAGAAAGACATGTTGAAGATATTGGCCGCCGCGCTGCTCGTGACATTGATCTGCGTCGGAGCGGCGGACGCCCGCGGCGGCGGTCCCGCGGAGACGATGCCGGGCACCAACTTCACCGACATGCCGAGCTATCGGGCCAAGCCGGCCGAGCCGCTCGGACAGATCAAACACGCGCGCAAGCATATTCGGTGGCGGCAACGTTCTCCTCGCGGTGATTGACATTGTAAGCCTCGCCTGGGGCGGCCGACGCGGCGCTAGCGGCGCGCCGGCCCGCGATGCTTAGAAATTGTAGCTCGACACCAGTTTGATCAAGTAGGGAGCCACCAGCTGGCCTTCGGTTCCGGCGTTGTTGGCGGCGTTGGCCCGGTAATAGATTGGAACCTCGATGTCGAAATAGACCTTGATCACCCGGTTGTTGGCTTCGTCGACCACCTTGGTGAATTCGATACCGGGCGAGAGCATCACCCGGTCAAAGCCGCTGTTGTAGGGATCGGCGCCGGTGCCGGTATCGTGATCGCGGTGCGAGACGATGACCTGACCGAGCGGCGTGATCTTGTCGAAGCCAAGCACGTGATACAGGTTGTTGTAGACAATGCCCGCCGCGGCGTCGACCTGCATACCCGGATAATAGGTTTGCACAACGCCGGGACTGCCGTCGAAGAAGCCCTGCGGGTCGGCCGCCGCCTGATAGAGGAGCGGCTGCCGCCACATGATTTGCGAAAAATACTGCCAGGCATTGTCGCCGGAGAGCAGGCCGCGATGGAAGGCGCCGAGCATCAGGTCGGTGCTGCCCGACCCGATCTGCGTGTCGCGGTCGATGCCGGGGGCGGTAAAGGTGCCGGTCGGCAGCTTGAGGCCGAACATGAGGCCTGTCGACATGTCCTTGAAGAAGCCGGTGTACATGCCCATGATCTCGATGTCGCCGATATCCTTGGAGTTGAAGGACGCTATCCCGGCGTACGCCCCGGTGTCGGTCGTCAAAGTGCGGTTGGTCGTGGGGATCCGCACCATCACGCCCCAATCGCGGTTGAAATTGTAGCTGAAGCCGACGTTGTACCATTGCGTGTTGATTTCCTTGTCCGAGTTGAGCACCGCCGGGGCTTTGGAACTGCCGACCCAATTCTGCGACTGATCACCGCTCCAAAACTCGAAGAAAACGCGGCCGCCGGACTCGTTCTCCTGCGGCAGCAGGCCGCCGCCGACGTCAAACACGCTGCAGCCGCAGGCGCAGGCGCGCGCCGCCGTGGAGGTAAGGCTGACCAGCGGCACAAACGCCAGCATGGTAGCCAGAAGCGAAACCGTCGCGGCGCCGCAGCGCCCGGCGCGGCGGCTTGCTGCCGCCGACTGTCTGGTTGCGATGGACATAGTGTCTCCGATCGGATTGGCGCGCCGCGCCGCAGCCGGATGACGGTGCGCGCGCAGGCGGGCGATAAGGGTGCAGAGGCGGGCGTGATCGAACATGGCGCGCTCCCGGCGGTCAGAACTTGAAGTTCACGCCGGCGCGGACGATCTGGATAACCAGGTCGGTGGAACCGTGCAGTGTGTTGGTTCCACCGGCGCCGGCGATGGTCCCGAGCGCATTCGTTGTCGGAAAGCTCGCCAACAGATATTCGGCGCGGACTGTCCAATGGTCGGCCCAGGCATATTCCCAGCCCGCACCGGCAGTCCAACCGAGCAGCGCGCGTGACGCGCTCGCGGTACCGGTGCCGGGTGGAGTATTCGCGTCTACGTAGCTTGTGGTGTAGCTGACGCTGGTGAAGGCTGCGCCACCGGTGATGTAAGCGAGGTTGCGATCCGCCGCGATGCCGATCCGTGGCCGCACCGTTGCCAAAAAATTGGTGGTGAGTGACTGCGCGATGGCAAACGCATTGCCGTTGGCCAGCGTATTGGTGTTGTTGTTGAATTGCGGATTCGTGTGGAAGTAGTCGAAGTCGCCTTCGAGACCGTAGACCAGCGTCCCGGACTGGAAGTTACAGCCGGCCTGTGCGCCGGCCAGGATGCCGTCGGCGTTCGCGCCGCCGCTGCCGCTTCCGGCGACGGTCGCCGCGTCGCCCGCTGCGAGGTAGGTTCCCGGATCGACGGCGCTGCCGAAGTTCGTTCCGCTCGCGCCGCCGCCGACGTTCACGCCAAGATAACATCCGCCCCATTGATAGGCGGGCGCCGCCGGTGCCTTCATCGGCATGTCGGCGGCCAGCGCCGAGCCTGTTACGAGAGTCCCGGCCAACGCCAGGCCGACGATGCCGTACAGACGTTCCCAAACCGCGCGCGATTTTGCACCGCGAGCCAAGCTCGCAGCGCACTTGATCATGACCTATCCCCCGAATTGCCGAACTCACCCTTGGCGATAGGTGCCGGCCAGGTTGACGATGACGATTGCTGTTGAGCCGCGGGCGGCTCAGCCATCACGCCGGTAGCGGGGGACCGCGAGGCGGCTGGCTCGGATGTCTGATCGCAAATCTGTTTCGCCAGTCGGCGGTCGGCCAAATTATTTCCTTGGCATCGGGAGCGACGAAACCGAGGAAGGCGGGGTCCGGCGGCTCAACGAACGCCGGGCTGCCAAGAAAACAGCCGCAATCGCAGCCAGGACGGCCGCCAAGCCCGCGGTCATCGGGTGTCTGATCGCCGGCGCCGCCATGGTCGCCGTTGAGGCAAATTATGGCGAGCGGATCGAGGGCCGCGGCCGACGCCGCGGTCTGGATCAGACCGAAGCTTCCGACGAGCGTCTGCAGTGCGAGCGCATAGGCGGCGATCCAAGCGATCGCTCGCCGCGATTTGCTCCGCGCGCATCCGATCACGACAACCTTCCCCTGCGAAATTCATAACATGCCGCATCGACCGTGCAAAGTTCCGCTCATCGCCGTCGGTCACGCCGAAGCGCAGCCACGCCTGTCCGTCCGCGCAAACCTCCGGCCGTCGTCTTCCTTCTGCGCGCCATTGCGGTTATCATTGTCCACTCGACCGGAGCATGGCCATGACGATGAGGCGTACCGTTTTCGCGTGGACCGTGGTGGCGTGTACCGCCGGGGTGCTTGCCGGTATGGGCACGGCTGCGACAGCGGGGCAATATTGGCACGGCGGCCACGGCGGTCACTGGCGCGAAACCCACCGCGCTATTTACCAGTTGGAGAACCTGATCGCTCTCTTGGAGGCAGACCCGGCAACGGATGACGGCTACAAAGCGCCGATCATCACCCGGGCTCGCGCCGACATCATGCGGTTGCGCGCGACGCTGGATCGGCCGCGCTGGCGTTGGTCGACGCCGTGCTGCTACAGCCACAGACCTATTTATATTCGCTGAGTCATGGCAGCTGCCGCGGCCTGCGCCGCGGCATTTCCTGCGAGCGTCATGCCTCGCCCACCGCGGGACGAGTACCGAAGGCCCCCGGTAGCATCCCCAGCAGGCGCCGCCGAGCGCGCATCGACCAGCCGCTCAATCGGTCGAGATAGAGATAGACGACGGGCGTGGTGTAAAGGGTCAGCAATTGGCTGATCAGGAGCCCGCCGACGATTGAGATGCCCAGCGGACGCCGAATTTCTCCGCCGTTGCCGAAGCTCAACGCCAGCGGGATGGCGCCGAGAATGGCGGCCGACGTCGTCATCATGATCGGGCGAAAGCGCAGCAGGCAGGCCTCGAAAATGGCGTCGTAGGGGCTCAAATCGTGCGCTCGCTTCGCCTCGATGGCAAAATCGACCATCATGATCGCGTTCTTCTTGACGATGCCGATCAGGAGAATCACGCCGATCAGCCCGATAATGTCGAATTCCGTGTGGAACAGCATCAGCGCCAGCAATGCGCCGACGCCCGCGGACGGCAGCGTCGAGAGAATGGTGATCGGATGGATGTAGCTCTCGTAGAGCACGCCAAGCAGGATATAGACCGCGGCAATGGCGGTGAGGATCAGGATCGGTTCCTTGCCAAGCGACTGCTGGAACAGCTGCGCCGTGCCGGCGAGAACGCCGCGTATCGATGAGGGCATATGGATGCGCGCGATGGCGGCATTGATTTCGGCCGTTGCTTCGCCAAGCGATTTGCCGGGTTGCAGATTGAACGAAATGGTCGAGGCGACGAACAGTCCCTGATGATTGACGGACAATGGTGTGTGGCCCGGCCGGTAATGGCTGACGGCCGCCAGCGGGATCATGGTTTCCACAGCCGTGCTGACCGCTGCGCCGGCGGATGTGGGTCCGTGGCCGGTATTGGCCAGCGCGTTGGTGAAGGCGCTGCGCGCCGCAAGGGCGCTGGCGGACGTGGCGGCGGACGTGCTTGATGTCGCTGTCGAGCCGCTTTTGCCGGGCGCGGAAGCAGTCGTGGAAGCGGGAGAACTCGCACTGGCCGCCGTATAGGCCGCAGCGGGCGCCGTGGTCGCGGAGAACGCAGAGAGTGGAGGAGGGGGCGGAGTTGCCGCGGTCCCATTCGCGGTCGCCGCCGTGACCGCTCCCCCCGGCGCATTGGTTGTCGCAGTCCCGGGCGGCGTCGCGCCGGAAAGAGACACGTAAACGTCACGCAGCGAATTGGGATACTGCGTGTAGCGCGGGTCGATTTCCATCACCACGTGGTACTGATTGATGGCGCTGTAGATGACGGAGACCTGGCGCTGCCCGAACGCGTCGTACAGCGTATTGTCGATTTGCAGCGGGCTGATGCCGAGACGCGCCGTGGTGTCGCGGTCGATGTCGAGATAGCTCTCCAACCCTTTCTGCTGTTGGTCGGAACTGACGTCAGTGACCACGGAATTGTGCTCGAGCGCGTCGACGAGTTTCGGCGTCCAAGTATAAAGCTCCTCGACGTCCTCGGACTGCAGCGTGTACTGATATTGCGCGTTGCTCTGCCTGCCGCCGGCGCGCAGGTCCTGGACGGCAGCCAGATAGAGACGTCCGCCGGGAACTTGGGCCAGCTTCGGCCGCAACCGCGCGATCACTTGATCCACCCCGACGCGTTGCGACAACGGTTTCAGCGAGACGAAGACCGAACCGGTGTTGATCTGCGCGTAGCCGCCGCCGCTGCCGACGCCGGTATAGCCCACGACGTTCTCCACCGCGGGATCCTCGCTCACGATATTCATCATCTGCCGCAGCTTTTTGCTCATCAGCTGGAACGAGATGCTTTGATCGGCCTGCAGCGAGCCGATCAGGCGGCCGGTGTCCTGCTGCGGAAAGAAGCCCTTGGGGACGATGACATAGAGCCACGCGTTCAGGCAGATCGTGGCGATAAAGATGAGCAACACCAGGCGGCTATGCCGCAGCGCCCAGGTCAGTGTCCGCCCGTAGCCGTTGCGGAGCCGCTCGAAAATGTTGGGGCTGCGTTCCATCTCCTGCGGGGTCCGCGACCGCAGGAATAGTGCGCACATCATCGGCGTGGTGGTCAGGGAAACCGCCAGCGATACCAGGATGGCGATCGACAGCGTCACGGTGAATTCGCGGAACAACCGGCCGAGAATGCCGCCCATCAGCAAAATCGGGATGAATACCGCGATCAGCGACAGGCTGATCGAGAGCACGGTGAAGCCGACCTCGCGCGCGCCGCGGAAAGCCGCTTGCACGTGCGGCATTCCATCGTCGATATGCCGGGAGATGTTTTCCAGCACGACGATTGCGTCGTCGACGACGAAGCCGGTGGCGATGGTGAGCGCCATCAAAGACAGGATATCCAGGCTGTAGCCCAGGAGATACATGGCGCCGAAAGTGCCGATGATCGAGATCGGCACCGCGACGCTGGGGATCAGCGTCGCCCGGAGGTTGCGCAGGAAAATGAAGACGACGATCGTCACCAGGATGACGGCCATCACCAGCGTCAGTTCCGTATCGTGCAGCGAGGAGCGGATCGTGGTCGAGCGGTCGATGGCGACGGTGACGTTCATATCGGCCGGCATCGCCGCTTCCAGATGCGGCAACTCGGTCTTTACGTTGTCGATGGTCTCGATGATGTTGGCGTTCGGCTGGCGAAACAGGATGACCAGGACCGAAGGTTGTCCGTTGGACATGCCGAGATTGCGCACATCCTGAACGGAGTTTTGCACGTCGGCGACATCGG
Source organism: Xanthobacteraceae bacterium (assembly GCA_049512975.1). GTDB lineage: Bacteria > Pseudomonadota > Alphaproteobacteria > Rhizobiales > Xanthobacteraceae > BOG-931. Next base: position 123,454 of record JBEKWO010000001.1, read on the forward strand.
ATAGCCGCACCGCGGCGCCGTTGCGGTAGGCGATCACAAGCGGAGCGTAATCCGCCGCGACGTTGGCCTGATCGTTGGTGTATATTTGATAGCGGCGGTTGCCGTCGTCGATGGTGCCCTTCGGACTGTTGGCATTGGCCGAAGCGAGCGCTGCGCGGACGTCCTCGAGGCCGATGCCGTATTTGTAAAGCGCCTGCGGGTTGAGCTCGACGCGCACCGCCGGAAGCGTCGAGCCGCCGATGATGACGTTGCCGATGCCGCTCAATTGCGACAGCCGCTGCGCCAGGACGTTACTCGCCGCATCGTAAATCTGACCTTGCGTCATCGTCTTCGAGGTCAGCGCAAGGATGAGGATCGGCGCATCGGCCGGATTGACCTTGCGGTAGATGGGATTGCTCGGCAGATTTGAGGGCAGGTCGGCGCGGGCGGCGTTGATGGCGGCCTCGACGTCGCGCGCGGCGCCATCGATGTCGCGGTTGATATCGAACTGCAGCGTGATGCGCGCCTGTCCGATTCCGCTTTGCGAGGTCATTTCGGTCACGTCGGCGATCTGGCCGAGGTGGCGTTCGAGCGGCTCGGCGACGCTGGTCGCCACCGTGTTGGGGCTGGCGCCGGGAAGCGTTGCGGTAACGGAGATCGTCGGAAAATCGACCTGCGGCAGCGGCGACACCGGTAATTTCAGGAAGCCGAGAATGCCGGCCAGCGCAATCGCCAGCGTCAGCAACGTGGTTGCCACCGGCCGCGCGATGAAGGGCGCGGAAATATTCATTCGGCCGGCTCGCGCGGTGCAAGCGGGTTGGCGGGCCGTCGCGCGGTGAGACGCACCGCTAGGCGATCGAAGTAGAGATAAATGACCGGCGTGGTGAACAGCGTCAGCATTTGACTGAGGACCAGCCCGCCGATGATGGCGATGCCAAGCGGCTGGCGCAGCTCGGAGCCGGTGCCGGTCCCCACCATCAGCGGCAGCGCGCCGAGGATCGCGGCCATCGTCGTCATCATGATCGGCCGGAAGCGCAGCAGGCAGGCCTGATAAATTGCTTCACGCGGCGGCAGGCCCTCAACGCGTTCGGCATCCAACGCGAAGTCGATCATCATGATCGCGTTCTTTTTGACGATGCCGATCAAGAGGACGATGCCGATGATGGCGATGACGTCGAGGTCGTAGTGCAGCAACATCAGCGACAGCAGGGCGCCGACGCCGGCCGACGGCAAGGTCGACAGGATGGTAATCGGATGCACGAAGCTCTCGTAGAGAACGCCGAGCACGATATACATCGCCACGACCGCGGCAATGATGAGAAACACCTCGTTGGCCAACGAGGATTGAAAGGCCGCCGCGGTGCCTTGGAATGCCGTGGTGAAGCTGATCGGCAGCCCGACCTGTTTCTCGGTCCGTTCGATGGCGTCGACCGCCTCGCCGAGCGAAACGCCCGGCGCGGTGTTGAACGAGATGGTGGTGGCGGGCAGCTGGCCGAAATGCGTGATCAACAACGGCCCGGTATGCTGCTCGACGTGCACGATGGCCGACAGCGGCACCTGCCCATTAGTCGTTGACGACGATGACGGCAGGTACATCATGGACAGTCCGTCCAGCGAACGCTGCAGCGACGGGTCGACCTCCATGATCACGCGATACTGGTTCGACTGGGTGTAAATCGTTGAAATGATGCGCTGGCCGAACGCGTCGTACAGCGCGTTATCGACGGTCGCCGGCGTGATGCCGAAGCGGGCCGCGGTGGCGCGGTCGATAACGATGTTGAGGGTGAGGCCCTCTTGCTGCATGTCGCTGGCGACGTCGGTGATCTGCGGCAACTGGCCGAGCCGTTGTACTACGCGCGGCACCCAGGTGTTGAACTCCGTGGGATTGGCGTCCTCGAGCACAAAATGATAGGGCGCCCGGCTGACCGTGGAGTCGATGGTCAGGTCCTGCACCGGCTGCATGTAGAGCGTGGCGCCGATGATGCCGGACACCTCCTGCTGGATGCGCCGGATGATCTGGGTTGCGGTGAGGCTGCGCTCGTCGTGCGGCTTCAGGTTGATGAGAAAGCGGCCGGTGTTGAGCGTTTGATTGGTGCCGTCGACGCCGATGAACGAACTTAAGCCATCGACATCCGGGTCCGTGAGGATCGCTTCGGCAAGCTGGTTCTGCAGCTTCGCCATCGCCTCGTAAGAAATGCTTTGCGGCGCCTCCGAGATGCCCTGGATCATTCCGGTATCCTGCACCGGGAAGAAACCCTTGGGGATCAGGACGTAGAGAATGATGGTGACGGCCAGCGTCAGGATGGCGACCAAGAGCGTCAGCGGCTGGCGATCCAACACCCAATTGAGCGCGCGGCCGTAAAGCGCGATGGTCGAGTTGAAGACGTGTTCGGCCTGAACATCGAAGCGGCTGCGCTCGGCCTCCGGATGATGACGGATGAGCTTGGCGCACATCATCGGCACCAGCGTCAGCGAGACGACGGCCGATATGACGATGGTGACCGCGAGCGTGATGGCGAATTCATGGAACAGGCGGCCAACGACCTCGCCCATGAACAACAGCGGTATCAGCACGGCGATCAGCGAAATCGTCAGCGAAATGATGGTGAAACCGATCTGCTGCGAGCCTCTCAGCGCGGCCTCGAGCGGATGCATACCGCCTTCGACGTAGCGGGCGATGTTCTCGATCATGACGATGGCGTCGTCGACCACGAAACCGGTGGCGATGGTCAGCGCCATGAGCGACAAATTGTCGAGGCTGAAGCCGAGCAGGTACATCGCGCCCAAGGTGCCGACCAGCGACAGCGGCACCGACAGGCTGGGAATGATGGTGCCGGGCAACGTGCGCAAGAATAGGAAGATCACCACCACGACGAGGACGACCGCGAGGGCGAGCTCGAATTCGACGTCGGCGACCGAGGCGCGGATGGTCACGGTGCGGTCGCTGAGCACGCCGACATCGACCGCCGCCGGAAGGGTGGAGACGATGCGCGGCAGCAAGGTTTTGATCCGGTCGACCACCTCGATGATGTTGGCGCCCGGCTGCCGCTGAACATTGAGAATGATCGCCGGCGTGGTATTCGCCCAGGCGCCGAGTTTGATGTTCTCGGCGCCGCTGATGACGTTTGCCACATCGGAGAGCCGAACCGGGTTGCCGTTGCGATAGGCAATCACGGTTTTGGCATATTGCGCGGCGTTGACGATCTGGTCGTTGGCGTTGATCGTTGTGGCCTGGGCCGGGCCGTCGAAGTTTCCCTTCGGCGTGTTGACGTTGAAGTTGCCGACCGTGGTGCGGACGTCGTCGATGTTCAGGCCGTAGGCGGCAAGCGATTGCGGATTGAATTGGATGCGCACCGCGGGCCGATGGCCGCCGCTGATGCTGACAAGCCCGACGCCGTTCATTTGCGATATCTTCTGCGCCAGCCTGGTTTCGCTTAGATCCTCCAGATCGGTCAGCGACATGGTCTTCGACGTCACCGCCAGCGTCAGGATCGGCGCATCGGCCGGGTTGATCTTGGCATAGACCGGCGGAATCGGCAGGTCGCTCGGCAGCAGATTGTTCGCGGCGTTGATGGCGGCCTGAACCTCCTGCTCGGCGACGTCGAGGCTGAGCTCGAGGCTGAACTGAAGCGTGATGATCGACGCGCCGGCGGAGCTTGCTGATGTCATCTGATTCAATCCCGGCATCTGACCGAGCTGTCGCTCGAGCGGGGCCGTGACTGACGACGTCATCACTTCCGGACTGGCGCCCGGATAGAAGGTCGAGACCTGGATCGTCGGATAGTCGACCGCAGGTAAGGTCGACAGCGGCAGAAAGGTATAGGCGACGATGCCGGACAGCATGATCGCCGCCATCAGCAGCGTCGTTCCGACCGGGCGCAGAATAAAGGGTTCGGAGACGTTCATCGCATCGCTTCATCGTCGCGCAAAATCTTGACCGAATTTGCGCTCGCCGCCCCGCGGCTGCTATTGGCCGCCGCTATTGCGCCCATTTTGCGAATGATCCCGCCGGTGAGATTGAGCGTCCGGCGCGGCAGCGCCCGTCGTCGGCGCGGGACTCGCGGGTTGGGTGGTGGTCGGCGGCGGTACCGTCGCCGGCGCCGTAGCCGCTTGGCCGGCGGCGGGGATCATCACACGCGCGCCGTCGCGCAAGCGGTCGGTGCCGTCGACCACGACCCGCTCGCCGGCGGACAGTCCCGAAGTGACCGCCGCCATCGGCCCGTCGGTCGGGCCGAGCTTGATCGGCCGCACCGACACCGTGTTGTCGGCGTTGACGACGTAGACATAGGCGCCCGGCGCGCCGCGCTGGATCGCCGCCGTCGGCACCGTGACGACGTCGTTGAGCGTCTTCACCAGCAATTGAGCGTTGACGAATTGATTGGGAAACAACGCGTAGTCGGCGTTATCGAACTGCGCGCGCACTTTGACGGTGCCGGTGGTGGTGTCGATCTGGCTGTCGAGCGCGATGACACGGCCGGTGGCCAGCAACTTGACGTTCGCGCGGTCATACGCCGACACCAGGAACGTGCCCCCGGCGTTGAGTTGCGGCACGATATCCGGCAGATCGTCCTCGGGAATCGGGAAGATCACCGTAATCGGCTGCAACTGGGTCACCACCGCGATGCCGGTGCTGTTGCTGGTCTGCACATAATTTCCCGGATCGACCAGGCGAAGGCCGACGCGACCGGTCACCGGCGAAACGATGCGGCAGTAAATGACGTTCAGCTTCTGTTGGTCGATTTGCGCCTGATCGAGCTTCACTGTGCCCTGGTCCTGCTGCACAATGTAGACTTGATCTTCGTATTGCTGGCGGGCGATCGAATTTTGTTCGGCCAATTTCTGGTAGCGCACGAGATCGACCTGCGCCTGGGCGAGCAAGCCTTGATCGCGCGCCAGCTGGCCCTGGTACTGCGCTTGTAGAAGCTGGTAGGGGCGCGGGTCGATTTGCGCCAGGAAGTCGCCTTTCTTGACCGTCTGTCCTTCGGTAAACCCGATTTCCATGAGTTGACCGTCGATCTGCGTTTGCACGGTGACGGTTGCGATCGGCGTGACGGTTCCGAGTGCGTTGACGATGACGCGGATATCGCCCTGGCCGATCGTTGCAACGCCGACCGACTGCGGCGCCGCTTGCTGACTGCGCCCGCCGGCGGCCGGCTGCCCGGTATGGAGCGCACGGAAGATCAGATAGGCGCCGACAACCACCCCGATCAGGACGATCAGCCCAACGACAATGCGGCCTTTGCGGCCGGTTGGGCTCTCGATGACCGGCAGCGGCACGGTTCGGCGAAGGTTCGGCGCCGCCTCGTCGTCGGTTCTACGCGTTCGTTCGTCCATCGGTGCGTTCGTCATCCCATTTTATCGGTATATAACGGGAACCGGCACGCCTCGCCTAATGAAAATTCGCTAATGCGCCCGCCGGCTCTGCTCACGAGCAGGCGTTGCTCTACCGGACCGTCGAGGAAGCCGATGGGACGCTGTGTGCTGCCGGCGTCTTCGGAATTACCCAATAAATCAAGGACTTGGAGAACTTGTCGGTTGCCCGAACAAGCCACCGCCCCGATTGGGGGGTAGTTGCGGCAGCAATGAGAAGTCTTTGACCAGATCCTTTTTAGTGGGCAGCAGCGCATTATCCCAGCCGCCGCCGAGGTTCTCGATCAGGCTGACGCTGGCAAGGAAAAGGTCCTGCCGGATAGTCAACTCGGCCTCCTCGTCGGCCAGCAAAGTTATTTCCGCCGTCACCACGGTGGTGAACGCCACCGTGCCGGCCTGAAACTGATTCAAATAGACATTGACGGCCAGGCGCGCGTCCTTGACCGCTTTCTGCTGCACCCCAAGCTGCTGCGTGAGGAGACGTACAGCAACGAGTTGATCCTCGACGCCCTGAAACGCGGTGAGCACGGTTTGACGGTAATTGGCCACGCTCTGCCAATAAACGGCGCGAGCGGAATCTACTTGCGCCCCGCGCAGCCCGCCATCGAATAGCGTTTCCGTGCCGGCCGCGCCGAGAGACCACACCTCATTAGCGACATTAAATGGCAGCGGATGGCTGCCAATCCACTGCAAAGCGCCGGACAGGCTGATGTCCGGAAAATACGCCGCCACCGCGACGCCGATCAGCGCGTTTTGTTCTTGCATGGTTCGCTCCGCCGCGGCGATATCGGGACGCCGTTCGAGCAATGTGGACGGAACGACGACCGGAATTTTCGGAATGCTGCCGGTGAGCGGACGCGGCGCAATCGTGAGTTCGGCTGGCGGTCGGCCGATTAACATGGCGATGGCGTGCTCGTATTGCGCCCGCTGTACGCCAACGTTGATCTCCTGCGCTTCGGTGGTGAAAACCTGCGCCTCGGCAGTGGCCACGTCCGCGGACGTGCAGCAAGTGGAGCCGGGGGGACCGTAGCCCGCGTTGAACTGATTCCGCACGATATCGAGCGTTTTCTTGTATTCCTTGACCGTACGATCCAGCAGGTCGTGCAAAGAATCGGCCGCGCGAAGATTGAAATAAGCCGTGGCAAGCGTTGCCTGCGCGGCAAGCTTGGCGTTGTCCAGATCGGCCTTGGTGGCTTGCGCGGCGGACGTGTTGCTTTCGATTTGTCGGCGTACTTTGCCCCAAACGTCGAGATCCCAGCTGGCGGAGAGCCGCGGGTTGTAGGTGGTTGTATATATGGCGCCGCCACCGACCGGGCCGCCCGCCTGTGCACTAGCGGCTGCCGACCCCGTTTGCGTGCGGGTGAAGCTGTAACCTCCAGTCAACGTGGGCAGCAGAGCAGCTTGCGCCTCCCTGATGACGGCGCGTGCCTGCTCATAGGCGGCAGCCTGGGCCGCCACCGTCTGGTTCGAGACTTCAACCTGTTTGATGAGGAGCGCGAGCTTGGGATCGCGGTAGAATGACCACCAGTCGCCGCGATTGAACGTGTCGCTCGGGGTGGCGACTTTCCAGCCTTTGAGCTCCTTGTAGTGCGTCGGAGTTGGAGCCGCCTCGGGAAGATAATCGGGCCCGACGGTACAACCGGTCACCGCGAAGGTTACGATTAACGCGAGGCAGCCGGCCTGTGTGCGTGAAAACGCTCCGCGTCGCACCTCCCCGCTTTCATTCCAACGAGCATGGGCCAACGCAACCACTGCCGAAATCCGTCGCTGTGTGCCCCGGAACAGAACGATGCGTGCCACGTCCCGCTGCGCTCCGCCCAGCGTTACCTCAATAACTGCCCGCTTGGTGCGACCCCCGGCCCCCAGCGATCGCGTTAACCATAACCATGCCCCACGCCCCGGTGAATATCAACACTGCGCCGCCGTTGCGGGGCCGATACGATCTTTTCGCGGGACGATGTGCTGTTCGGGCGACAGTTCGCGGCTATGCCGTCGCAAGCGGCAAGGGGCCGCGCGATCGGATGTAACGGCGCGATCGGCCTTGACCGCATCCTGACACGCTAAATTGTCATGCGCCAGCGATGTGAAGAGCCTATCCTGAGAAACCATTGCCGCGGCGTGGATATGCCGCCGCCCGGCGCTCGCGTCCGCAGGAGGTGAAAATGCCCTACACATTCACCCTGACCACGACAATTCCGGCTTCCCCGGAGGAAATCTACCAAGCATGGCTCGATAGTCTCGCCCATTCCGAGATGACCGGTGGTGCGGCGAACATGTCCGAGCAGATTGGCGCCGCAGTGTCGGCGTGGGACGGTTATATCAGCGGCCGCAATCTCGAATTGGTCCCGGGCGAGCGCATCGTGCAGTCGTGGCGCACGAGCGAATTTGCCGACGAGCACGGCGACTCGGTGATCACGATCCTGCTCCGGGAAGCAGACGAGGGGACCTTGTTGACGCTCGAGCACAGCAATGTGCCGGACGAACAGCGGAGCTACGAAGAGGCCGGCTGGCAAGAGAACTATTTCGAGCCGATGGTGGCCTATTTTACCGGGCGCAAGCGAGGAGCCGCGGAAACGTCGGCGGCGAAGGCTGCGCCCAAAACTGCGCCCAAGCGTGCAACCAAGACGGCGCGCAATGCCAAGCGCGCAGCCGGCGCAAAATCAAAGCGCGCAGCGCCACGGGCAAAGGCTTCGCCAAGCAAGCGCAAAGGCAAGGGTCGGGGGAAGACCCGCCGCGCGGCTGCCGCAGCGCCCGCGCGCAAACGCGCCAAGCCGGCTAAAAACAAATCCGGCCGCGGCAAAGGGCGCTAGCTACCTTCCGGCGCGGCTAAGAAGGGCGCGCCGCTTACCGGAACTCCGTTCGGCCTTGGGCCGCGCGCTTGCGCGGGGCCGGCGCCGGCGCCGGCTGCGGCTGGCTGAACGGACCGAACAGCCGCGAGAAGAAGTTCTGCCCGCTGTAATAGTCCGGCATGGCGAGCGCTTCGCGGCGAACCGGGTTCTCCCTGCGCTCGACTGGAATGTCCGCAACCTTGTGTTCGTCGCCTTTGAGGATGGCCAGCAAGGTTTTGTCGCGGCCGTAAATATCCTCGCGGAATTCGAGCTTGCCTTGCTCGTCCACGAAAGCGGTCTGGTAGGTCAGGTGGACGGGGACGAAGGTCGGGAACGAGATATCCACTTCGCCGCTACCGAACATCCTGCGGATGCGGTCCTCCGTATAGCCATCATGCGGGCGCACGAGCGACAGCAGCACCTCGGCATATTTGACCGGATCCTGCACCCGCATGCAGCCGTGACTGAATGCCCGCCTGTCGAGTGCGAACAACTGTTTGTCCGGGGTGTCGTGCTGATAAACCAGGAACTTGTTGGGGAAATTGAAGCGCAGCCGGCCGAGTGCGTTCTTGTCGCCCGGCGGCTGCGAAATGTGAATCGTTCCATCCGGATTGGTGCTGACCTTGAGCCCCATGCGCTCCAGCACCGTGGGGTCTTGCTGCAGCGCCGGAAGATATTCGTGGGCGACGATCGAGGGCGGCACATTCCAGGTCGGGTTGACCGTGATGTATTTCATCTCCGCGGTCATGATCGGCGTCGGCATCGCCGGCTTGCCGTCGACGATCTTCGTCTTCCACAGCTGCTTGCCGTCGTGCATCACCCGCAGCGTGAAATCGGGAAGATTGACCATCACATAGGTCTTGCCGAGATCGTGCGGCATCCACCGCAGGCGCTCCATATTGGCGAGGATGACGTCGGTCGGCCGGTCGGGCCGGCGGCCGTTGAGCGCTTCAACCGTCGCCGCTGTGAGCGTGCCGGTGGCCTTGAGCTCGTGCTCCTGCTGGAACTTCTTCACCGCCTCGGCTAGCGGCTTGTCGTAGGTGTCGCCGTCGCCGGTAACGCCGAGCCGCTCGCGTAACGGCGGCACCCGCTCGTCCTGCATGCCGATTTTGAGCGCCGGGCCATTGGCGATCGGCGTCTTGCCGCCGTCGTTCTTGCCGGCACGAAGTTCGGCGAGCTTTGCCTTGAGCGCGACGTAGGCCGGAAATTGCGGCTCGTAGCTGGCGAGCGCTTCGCCGACGTCCTTGGCTTCCGCCAGCTTCGCGAGCACTTCGGCCGGGTCCGGCGGCTTCCGGTCATAGTAGATGTCGCCGCTCACGCGCGACCAATGTACGCGACCCATCTGCGCGTGATGCGCGTAAATGATGACCGAACTGGTCAGCTTGATCTCTGCTTCCGCAAGGGCCGCCGGATCGCTCAATGAACTGAAATGCGGGACCGGGTAGTCGGCGGGATCGAGGCCGTCGGTGTAAACTTGGCCGAGATAGGCGATCGCCGCCTGGCTGCGCTCGTTCGCCTTGCCGTCCGTAATCCACAGCGGCGCATAGTTGCGCGCGGCATAGAACGCATCGACGGACGTTCTTTCCTTTTTGCCGGCGAGGATGCGATCGAATTTGCCGTCGGCGAGCTCGCGCAGTTGTTCGACGATGGCCGCGTCGGCCTCGACGACGGGATTGGGAGCCGCCGTTGCCGCGGATTCGCTCGGCGTCGCAGCGGCCGGTGCGGCCGGCGCGGTAACCGAGGTCGTCGGGGCAGCACCCTCACCCGCCGCGGCCGGGGATTCCGGCTTCGTCGGCGGGACCTCGGTAACGGTCGGCGCTACGGGTTGTTCGGGCGTTTCGCTCGGATTCGGCGTCGACGCGGGCGGTGTCACAGCGGCGGCCGCGGGCTGATCGGTCGGTTGTTCAGGTGTGGCCGTTGTGGGTGGTACCGCAGCTGTCGCCGGCTGATCGGTCGGTTGTTCAGGTGTCGCCGCTGCGGGTGCTACCGCTGCCGCCGGCTGATCGGCTGACTGGTCCGGCTTCGGCGTTGCCGGCGCCACCGCGTCTGCCGCGGGCTGATCGGTTGGTTGGTCGGGCTTTACTGTTGCGGCCGGCGCGGGGGACTGGTTGGCCGAATCGGTTGGCTTGGCGGGTCGTGCGGCTTGGCCTCCGAGGGCCGCCAGATTTGCCATGCCCGGCGCTGGGGTAGCGGTATTAAGGTCTACCCCTGACTTCGGTTCCGCCAGCGCGTCGCCCGCGGCGGCCGATAGCATAAGAATAATGGCTGTCGAGGCGAAAAAACGGACGCCAGGCATTGCAAGTTCTCCTTTAGAGCCCGCGATAACGCGGTCGCACAGCTCTTAAGCGAATTGGGTGATTGTGTTCCCAACCTCACCGTCTTTGCGGACTGAGTCCGGTTGCGCGTTACCTTACGTGAGCCGGACTAATTTGTCCTGTGTCAGCCGTCACATGGCTGTCGAATTACGCAATTTTCCGTGGCTGTCGCTCTGCGGACACGCCCTCTTCTTCGCGACTGCCACTATTGAGACCAAGCGCTTCCAGCTTTCGATAAAGTGTCGAGCGGCCGATACGCAGCCGGCGCGCCACCTCCGACATTTGGCCGCGGTAGTGGGTAACAGCATACCGGATAAGATCGGTCTCGATCTCTTCGAGCGGGCGCACGTCGCCGGCGGCATCGAGCAAGGGGAGAGCGTCGACCAGGGCGGCCGGGGAGGCGGCAGGCGCGATCGCGGGGGCGTCGTCAAACGGACTTGGGGCCGCCCGGGACTCATGAGGGTCGTCCGCCAGCGGCGTTGCAGCATCGTCATGGATCGGGTCCGGGGCCGGCAGCGATAGCTGGGCCGCGATGTGGGGGAATTCGGCAATGCCGACGGTGTCGCCTTCGGCCAGCACCACGGCGCGGAACACTGCGTTTTCGAGTTGCCGGACGTTGCCCGGCCAACGGAACGCGGTGAGGAGCGGCAGCGCCTCGGGCGTGATCAGGCGGATGCGCTTGCCTTCCTCGGCTGCCAGGAGCGCCAAAAAGTGTCGGGCCAGCGCAGGGATGTCCGCCGGACGGTCCCGCAGCGGCGGCACCGTGATCGGAAACACATGCAGTCGGTAGAACAGATCCTCGCGGAAGCGGCCTTGTTTCACGTCGGCGATCAGGTCGCGATTGGTCGCCGAAATGAGCCGGACGTCGACCTTGATCGGCCGCCGGGCGCCGACGGTCTCGACTTCGCCTTCCTGGATCGCACGCAACAGCTTGACCTGCGCCGCCGGCGGCAGTTCGCCGACTTCGTCAAGGAACAACGTGCCGCCCGAGGCCTCGACGAACTTGCCGACATGGCGTTCGGTCGCGCCGGTGAAGGATCCTTTCTCGTGACCGAACAGGATCGACTCGATCAGGTTTTCCGGCATGGCGCCGCAGTTCACCGCGACGAACGGTTTGCTCCGCCGCTCGCCGGAGCCGTGGATGGCACGCGCAATCAGCTCCTTGCCGACGCCGGTTTCGCCGGCAACCAGCACCGGAATGTTCGAGGCCGCGGCTTTCTCCGCCATGCGCAGCACCGCATGCATGGCCGGACTTTTGGTGATGATGTCCGCAAAACCGAGCGTGCCGGATCGGCTGCGTTTGATGCGGGCGAGCTCGCCTTCCAGCGCGCTGGTGTTAAGCGCGTTGCGCAGGCTCACTTGCATGCGCTCGGCCCCGACAGGTTTGACGACGAAATCGACGGCGCCGGCGCGCATGGCGGAGACGACGTTGTCGATGCCGCCGTGCGCCGTCTGCACGATTACCGGCACGGTGATGCCGGCTTGGCGCAATCGGGCAAGCACGCCGAGACCATCGAGGTTCGGCATCACCAGATCGAGGATCATGCCGTCGATCCGCGCGCCGTCGGGTCCGGCGAGCAGCGCCAGCGCGGCATCGCCGTTGTCGCGGGTGACGACCTCGTAGCCGAATTTCTGCAGCATGCCCTCGAGCAGCCGGCACTGCACTGGATCGTCATCGACGACGAGGATGGCCATTGAACCCCCGGATGACCGCTCAAGGCGGCACGGTGTGTCGTTTCGGGGCACTCTGGCCGACGGTACTTAAAGGGGTGTTAACTCGGTGGCGACGCCACCGGCTCGGCTACTGCTTGCCGTAATCGCGCGGAAATTACCGCTTGGATTTTTACCCGCCACGCTCCGCCAACACGGCGGCGAACGTCCTCGCAAAGGTGTGCGCGTCGCCGGGCCAGCGCGCCGAGACATAATTGCCGTCGCGCACGACAAAGGCCGGGCGGTCGTCGTCCCAAGTGTCGCGCGCCATGCCGCTTGTTTTCCGGCGGTAGTCGGGAGCATCGGCGGGCACGTCGAGGAAGTCTTCAGGGCGGGCCAGTGCGCGCGTGACTTCCTGCTGCACCGACATATAGCCGACGGGCTCTCCGGGCCGGTCAACATAGGTGCGATAATAATTCGGGTCCCAGAAGCGGACGATCCGCCCGACTTGCCAGCCGGCGCGCTCCAGCGCCCAGGTCAGCGCCGTGGTCCGCCGGCCGAAGAGGACGGAGCGGCTGCCGTCGGCGGCGCGGCTTCGTGCGGCGAGCAATGCGCCATGACAAATCGCCGCCACCGGCAGTCCCGCCGCAAAAAATTGGGCCACGAGCTTCTGCAACACGTCGCTCTCGAGGTATTGCCGCATGCCGCGCGCGCGATGGCCACCGGGAAGAAGGAGTCCGTCGAAGCCGGCGACGCCGGCTTGCCGCCAAGACAACGGGGCTTTGTAGGCCGGGTCCTGCTGCATTTGCGCATAGGCCTGCCGCGCATCTGCGTTGGCCCGCATCAGTCTGCCGATGGCGGTGAGACGGTTCAGCCCGGGCAGGAAGCCCCAGGGGTCCAGGCCCTGGCCGGTGATCATCATGTCGTCGGCCTCTCCGGGCCGGCCATCGGGCGTCGCGAACGTGACGGCATGGCCGAGCCGCTTCAGCACGCTCCAACTGACAGCGACCTCGCTCGGATCGAAATCCCGGCTCGGAATCGGAATGAGGACCTTCGCTACGGCAACCTCCGCCCATTCGCCGGAGTTGAGGGCCTGTGATTCCGTCTCCGGCTCGTGCCTCCCCCCAGCTTATTCGCAGGCCGCGTCGATTCGAGGTGGCCTTGCGAGGGCCTTAGTAGTGCGCCACATGAGTGGCCGGTTACGACCCGCCAGCCTATGCCCCGTTCGCAAACAATGTCCAAGAAAATGTCGAAGAAAATCGCCGCCAGGCGGCCGACCGGAAGCCGGCCGGCTGGTGCAAAAGCCGCACGTGCGACGTTGCCGGAGTGGAATCTCAACGACCTTTATTCCGGCCTCGACGATCCGACGATCGCGCGCGACCTGGACCGCGCCGACCGCGAGTGCGTCGACTTCGAGAATGCCTACAAAGGCAAGCTTGGCGATCTGGCCCGCTCGGCGGAAGCCGGCGCCGCGCTCGCCGAGGCCGTGCGCCGCTACGAGGCGATCGACGATCTCATGGGCCGGCTCGGCTCCTATGCCGGCCTCCTGCACGCTGGCAACACCGTCGATCCGGCGCGGACCAAGTTTTATGGTGATGTGCAGGAGCGGCTGACCGCGGCCTCCACGCACCTTCTGTTCTTCTCGCTCGAGCTCAACCGCATCGACGACGCACTCATCGAAGCGGCGATGCAAGATCCCGCGCTCGGCCATTATCGGCCGTGGCTGGAAGACGTCCGCCGCTACCGGCCGTACCAGCTTGAAGATCGCGTCGAGCAGCTGTTTCACGAAAAGTCGATGACGGCGAGCACCGCTTGGAACCGGCTGTTCGATGCGACCATCGTCAACCTGCGCTTCAAGGTTCAAGGCAAGACCTTGGCCATCGAGCCGACGCTGAACCTGCTGCAGGACCGCTCCGGCGCCAAGCGCAAGGCCGCCGCGCAGGCGCTGGCGCACACGTTCAAGAATAATGTGCAGCAGTTCGCGCTCATCACCAATACGCTCGCCAAGGACAAGGAAATCTCCGACCGCTGGCGCGGCTTCGCCGATATCGCCGACGCGCGCCATCTGGACAATCGGGTCGAGCGCGAAGTGGTCGATGCGCTGGTTGCCGCCGTGCGCGCCGCCTATCCGCGGCTGTCGCACCGCTATTATGCGCTGAAGGCGAAATGGTTCGGGAAAAAGCGGCTGCCGTACTGGGACCGTAATGCGCCGCTGCCGCAGGTGCCAACCCGCACGGTGAGCTGGACCGAGGCCAGGAACACGGTGCTGACCGCCTACGGCGCGTTCTCGCCGAAAATGGCGGCCATCGCCGAGCGCTTCTTCGACGACCGCTGGATCGATGCGCCGGTGCGGCCGGGCAAGGCGCCGGGCGCCTTTGCGCATCCGACGACACCGTCGGTGCACCCTTACGTGCTGCTCAACTACCAGGGCAAGCCGCGCGACGTGATGACGCTCGCGCATGAATTGGGCCACGGCGTGCATCAGGTGCTGGCCGCGCCCAACGGCCCGCTCATGGCGCCCACCCCGCTCACGCTGGCGGAAACCGCGAGCGTATTCGGCGAGATGCTGACCTTCAGGAAACTCCTTGCCGCCACCCGCGACAAGAAAGAGCGCAAGGCGATGCTCGCCGCCAAGGTCGAGGACATGATCAATACGGTGGTGCGGCAGATCGCGTTCTATACGTTCGAGCGCGCCGTCCACACCGAACGCAAAAGCGGCGAATTGACCGCCGACCGCATCGGCGAATTATGGCTCGAGATCCAGCGCGAAAGCCTCGGCCCCGCGATCGAGCTCAAGCCCGGTTACGAGACGTTCTGGGCCTATATCCCGCATTTCATCCACGCTCCGTTCTACGTCTACGCGTATGCGTTCGGCGATTGCCTGGTGAATTCGCTCTATGCCGTCTACGAGCATGCGGCCGAAGGCTTTGCCGAACGCTATCTCGCCATGCTGTCGGCCGGCGGCACTAAGCACCATTCCGAGCTGCTCGCTCCGTTCGGGCTGGATGCCCGCGATCCGGCATTCTGGCAGGGCGGCCTCGGCGTCATCGAGCGGATGATCGAGGAGTTGGAATCGCTATGAAGGGCGCTAGCAGCTAAGCTAGGCCCATGTCCCCTACCGACCGCGAAAAGAACCGCTTCTCCGCCCGCGCGGCGCGCTATGCGCGCGTCGGCGCTAATGTCGGCGGCGTGGCGGCGCGCTATGCCGGCCGGCGCTTTCTCGGCGGCGAGCCCGACCGCGCCGGCGAGGCGTCGGCGCTGGCCTCGATGCTCGGCAATCTCAAGGGTCCGCTGATGAAGGTCGCCCAGTTGATGGCGACCATCCCCGATCTGCTGCCGCCGGAATACGCCGCCGAATTGCAGAAGCTGCAAAGCGAAGCCCCGCCCATGGGCTGGGCCTTCGTCAAGCGGCGGATGAGCGCGGAGCTCGGTCCCGATTGGGAGAAAAAGTTCCAGAGCTTCGAACACCGTCCCGCCGCGGCGGCATCGCTCGGCCAGGTGCACCGCGCGCGCGCCCTCGACGGCCAAATGCTGGCCTGCAAGCTGCAATATCCCGACATGCAGTCGGCGGTCGAAGCCGACCTGCAGCAACTGCAATGGCTGCTCGCGATTCGCCGGCGCATGGATACCGCGATCGACACCAGCGAGATCGGCAAGGAGATTGGCGAACGCGTGCGCGAGGAGCTCGACTACCGCCGCGAAGCCAAGCACGTCGCGCTGTACCGCAAGATGCTCGACGGCATCGATATCGTCCGCGTGCCGCGCGCCTGGCCGGAGCTGTCGACCGGCCGGCTCCTGACACTCGACTGGCTCGACGGCAGCCGCATGCTGGCGCACAAGGACGATCCGCTCAAAGTGCGCAACGCGCTCGCCACCGCCATGTTCACCGCCTGGTGGTTTCCCTTCAGCCGGTTCGGCGTCATCCACGGCGACCCGCATCTCGGCAATTACACGGTGTTCGACGCGGCCGGGGCGGCGGGTCCGCGCAGGACAACTGCAGAGCCCGCGGGCATCAACTTGCTCGATTACGGCTGCATCCGCATTTTTCCGCCGACATTCGTGCGCGGCGTCGTCGATCTCTATCACGGGCTCTTGCACGGCGACGAGGAACTCGTTGTGCGCGCCTACGAAACCTGGGGCTTCCGCCGGATGTCGCGCGATCTCATCGAGACGCTCAACATCTGGGCGCGGTTCATCTACGCGCCGCTGCTTGACGACCGCGTCCGCTCCATCGCCGACGGGGTCAAGCCGTCGGAATACGGCCGCCGCGAAGCGTTCCGCGTGCACCAGGCGCTCAAGCGCAAAGGGCCGGTGACGATACCGCGCGAGTTCGTCTTCATGGATCGCGCGGCGATCGGACTCGGCGCGGTGTTCCTGCATCTGCGCGCGGAACTGAATTTCTATCGGCTGTTCAACGAGGCGATCGAGGATTTCGCGATGGATCGCGTCGCCAAGCGGCAACAGGCGGCGCTCGCGGCGGTGGGGCTGTAAGCGGGAGACTAGACCCATGGGCAAGATTTGGGCGCGCAAGTCGATCGCCGCGCTGGAGGCGGAAGCGGCGGAGCCGGAAGTGCAGGCGCTGACGACGCACGACGGCGTGCCGCTCAAGCGCAGCCTGTCGGCGGTCAACCTGGTCTCGCTCGGCATTGGCGCCATCATCGGCGCCGGCATTTTCGTGCTGACCGGGCATGCCGCCGCCGCCAATGCCGGACCGGCGATCACCTTGTCGTTCGTGCTCGGCGCGTTTGCCTGCGCTTTCGCCGGTCTCTGCTACGCGGAAATGGCCTCGACGGTGCCGATTGCCGGCAGTGCCTACACCTACGCCTACGCCACGATGGGAGAACTCATCGCCTGGATCATCGGCTGGGACCTGATCCTCGAATATGCGCTCGGCGCCACCACGGTCGCCATCGGCTGGTCGGGCTACGTGGTGAGCTTCCTCAAGGATCTCGGCCTGATCGTTCCGCCCGACTATGCCGCATCGCCGTTCGCCTACGACGCCGCCGAGCACGCCTGGCATGCGACCGGCGCGCTCATCAACGTGCCGGCGATGGCGATCATCGCCGGCATTTCCGCATTGCTGGTCGTCGGCATTCACGAATCCGCCCGGGCCAACAACGTCATTGTCGCGATCAAGCTCGTCATCATCGTGGTGTTCATCGCCGCCGCCGCGCCGTTTTTCAGCACCGCGCATTGGGTGACGGCGGCCAATCCGGAAGGCCACTTCATTCCGCCCAACCTCGGGCCCGGCTTGTTCGGCCTCAGCGGCATCGTGCGCGGCGCCGCCGTGGTGTTCTTCGCCTATATCGGCTTCGACGCGGTCTCGACGGCGGCGCAGGAAGCCAAGAATCCGAAGCGCGATATGCCGATCGGCATTCTCGGCTCGCTCGCCGTGTGCACGGTGCTCTATGTCGCGGTCGGCTTCGTACTCACCGGCATCGTCGCCTACGACAAGCTCAACGTGCCCGATCCGATCGCGGTCGGCATCGACGCGATCGGCCTCAGCATCCTGTCGCCGATCATCAAGGTCGGCATCGTGCTCGGGCTCACTTCGGTGATTTTGGTCATGCTGCTGGCGCAGCCGCGGATTTTTTACTCGATGGCGCGCGACGGGCTGCTGCCGCCTGTAGCCGCCAAGGTGCACAGCCGGTTTCGCACGCCCTATGTCACCACCATCATCACCGGTATCGTTGTCATGGTGCTGGCCGGGCTGCTGCCGATCGGGCTGGTCGGCGAACTGGTCAGCATCGGCACCTTGTTCGCTTTTGCCATCGTGTGCCTGGGCGTGCTGGTTCTGCGCATCATGGAGCCCGAACTGTCGCGTCCGTTCAAGACTCCGGCGGTCTATGTCGTCGCGCCGCTGGGCACCGTCTTTTCTGTGTTCCTGATGTTCGGCTTGCCGCTCGACACTTGGTTGCGGTTTGGCGTGTGGTTCGTGATCGGGCTCTTGATCTACGCATTCTACGGCATCAGGCACAGCCACGGGGCGGCACAACTGCCGAGCGCGTCACGCGCGTAGCCTTGCTCGCCTTTCCGACCGCCGGGCGGCGTGATAGCAGGGCGTAACTTCGGTGCGCGGACAAGCTGATGACTTCGATCTTCGTGGCACGCGGCACGGCGGAGGCGATCCCGATCTGGTTCGTCACCGCGGCGAGCTATCCGGAGCTGCGCGAGCGGCTGGAACCCGAGGTCCGCGCCTTTGCCGATGCGGCGGGCTTCGAGCCCAAGCCCGGCCGCCACCTGCTGCTGCCGGGTCGGACCGGACTTGGCGACGTGCTGTTCGGGTTGGAAGCCGCCAACGAGGCGAAGGACCTGTTCTGTCCCGGGCTGCTGCCGCAGCAGCTGCCGGACGGCGTCTACCGGTTTGCCAACGATCCGCATGACGCGAGGCTTGCCGCGCTCGCTTTCGCGCTCGGCTCGTACCGCTTCACGCTCTACCGCAAGGCCGAACGGCGTCAGGTCAAGCTGGAACTGGCGCAGAGCATCGATCGCGACGATCTCGATCGCACCGTCGAAGCGGTCACGCTGGCGCGCGATCTGATCAACACGCCGGCGAACGACATGGGTCCGGCGGAACTCGAAGCCGCCGCGCGTTCGCTGGCCGCGCGCCACGGCGCCGACATCCAGGTGACGGTCGGCAACGATCTTTTGGCGGAGAATTTTCCGCTGATCCATGCCGTTGGCCGCGCATCGGAACGGGCGCCGCGGCTGATCGAGCTGAAATGGGGCGAGAGGGAGCATCCCCGGGTCTCGCTGGTCGGCAAGGGCGTGTGCTTCGACTCCGGCGGTCTCGACATCAAGCCCGAGAGCGCGATGCTCTTGATGAAGAAGGACATGGGCGGAGCGGCGAGCGTGCTGGCGCTCGCGCACATGATCATGGACCGCGGCCTGAAAGTCCGGCTGACGGTGTTGATCCCGGCGGTCGAGAATTCGATTTCCGGCGCCGCGTTGCGGCCACGCGATGTCTATCCGTCACGCAAGGGGCTGACCGTCGAGGTCGGCAATACCGATGCCGAGGGGCGGCTGGTTCTGGCCGACGCGCTGGCGCTCGCCGACGAAAGCGCGCCGCAACTGTTGATCGACATGGGCACGCTGACTGGCGCCGCGCGCGTGGCGCTTGGGCCCGACGTGCCGCCGTTCTATACCGCCGACGAGAGCCTCGCCGCGGCACTGGGGCGCCACGCCGCGACGGAAAACGATCCGCTGTGGCGGCTGCCGCTCTGGCAGCCTTACGACGCGCTGCTCGACTCCAAGGTCGCCGATTTGAACAACGTCAGCAGCGGCAACTTTGCCGGCTCGATCCTGTGCGCGCTGTTTCTCAAGCGTTTTGTCGAGGCGGCCACCGCGTGGCTGCACATCGACATCTACGCCTGGACGCCTGCGGCGAAGCCGGGCCGGCCGGAAGGCGGCGAATGCCAGGCGGCGCGTGCGCTCTATGCGCTGCTTGCCGAGCGCTACGGCTAAGCGGCCCGCGGCAATGCGCGCCTTCGATCCTCGCGTCACCCCCGCCCGCGCCGATCTCGCGGCGAAAGAACTCGAAGGCAAAGTGGCGGCGGCCCGCTACGTTGCCGGCGAGGTCTACGAAGTAATCGAGCCGCAGGCGCCGTTGCGCGGCGAGCCTAGCCACGACGCGCCGCTCCTGACCGAGGCGCTCAAGGGCGAACGTGTCACGATCTACGAAAAGAATGCTGAAGGTTGGGCCTGGGGGCAGCTTGCCGCCGACCGCTATGTCGGCTGGCTCTCCGCCAACGCGCTGGCGCCGCCCGGCGCGCCGCCGACGCACAAGGTGGTGGCGTTGCGGACCTTGGTGTTTCCGGGACCCTCGATCAAGCTGACGCCGCGCGAAGCGTTGCCGCTCGGCGCCCGCATCGCCGTCGCGCGCCGCGACGATCGCATGGCGGTGACACCATCCGGCGGCTATGTGCCGGCGGCGCATCTGGCGCCGATCGATGTCGACGAAACGGATTTTGTCGCCGTCGCCGAGCGATTTCTCGGCGTGCCCTATCTGTGGGGCGGCAAGACGGCGCTCGGTCTCGACTGTTCGGGTTTGGTGCAGATCGCGCTAGCGGCTTGCGGCATTTCCTGCCCGCGCGACAGCGACATGCAGGAAGAGGCGCTGGGCTCGCCGGTCGCCGCGGCCACCGATCGTTCCAATCTGCAACGCGGCGATCTCGTGTTCTGGACAGGTCACGTCGCCATCGTCCGCGACCGCGCCACCTTCCTCCACGCCAACGCCTTCCATATGGCGGTCGCTATCGAACCGATCGACGACGCCGTCGCCCGTATCCGCGCCGCGGGCGGCGAGGTTAGCGGCATCCGCCGCATCGCACGCTAGGGGACTTCGGCTGGCCGGCGCCAGCTTGAACTGCCAGCCACCAGATGCTTAGTGAAATAAATTTGCTGCCGTCGTTGCCTTAGTCGTTTGGATCATCGAGACCATGCCATCGGAGATCGTCTCCATCTCGGGGCTGTTGCTGATGTTGGTGCTGGGCCTGCGGCACGGGCTCGGCCCCGATCACATCGCCTGCATCGACGGGCTGACTTGGCGTGCGATGCAGCACGGGCACCGCCATGGACCCTGGGTCGGAACGCTGTTCGCGATCGGCCACGGGCTACTCGTCACGGTGATCGCGGTTGTCGTCAGCCAGGTCGGCCGTGCCTTCGACGTGCCCGATGGCTTCGCGCGGGTGTTGCAGTGGACGCCCACCGCCTTGCTGCTGCTGGTGGCCTTTCTCAACCTGCGCCAGCTCATTGGCAGCAGCGCGCAGGACGCTCCCGCGAGCTTCAAGTTGCGGATGATCCCGCCGTGGCTCGCCAACCACGCGGCGCCCTGGGCCGTGGTGCTGACCGGGGCGCTGTTCGCGGCCATGTTCGACACCGCGACGCAGGCTTCGGCTTGGGGCTATGTAGCCGGGCAGGAGGGCGGTCACGCGCTCGCTGCCTTGGTCGCCGGGCTTTTCTTCACGATCGGCATGGGCGTCACCGACACGATCGACGGACGGCTGCTGTGGCGTATCGGCCGCGGCACCGGCCGCCGGCAGGCGGCGCAGAAGTTCCGCCGCATCCTCGGCTGGCTGGTCGTCGCCATCTCCTGCGGCGTGGCGGCTTACACCATCGCCGCAGCGCTGGCGCCGCGCTTTGAGCTCAACGACTTGGCGTTCTCGGCCACGGGCTTTTCGTTGGTGGCCCTGATCGCCGCAATGCCGCTGATGTGGGGCTTGAGCCGGCGCCGGCTGCGACGCGCGGCGAGCCCGGAATAGCTGCCGCGCCGGTACCCGCGAAATTGCGCAGCAGTCGTTTGAGCTGCGTGGTCTCTTGCGGTCCGAGCGCCTCCTCGATGCTGTGGTGATGCGACCACCCGCGTCTTGACCCAGGCGGCCGTCTCCAGGCCGAGGTTGCTGGTGAAAACCAGCATCTTGCGGCTGTCGCAACTAAGCGGCACCATGAGCGTGTGTGTTTGACATAGGCAATTCCAGAGGGAGCGTCATGAGAACTTCAGCACTTATCGGAATTGCGACTGCGGCCGCGGCTGCTATCGCGGTGACAGCAACTCTGCTGCCGCGCGCTCACGCCGAGTCGCCGGTCGAACGCGGCAAGTATCTGGTCGTCCTTGCAGGATGCAACGATTGCCACACGCCGGGATTTTTCCTCGGCAACCCGGATATGGCGAAGTACCTCGGCGGCTCCGATGTTGGTTTCGAGATTCCGGGTCTCGGCGTGTTTCCCGGCAGGAATATCACGCCGGACAAGGACACCGGGATCGGCAACTGGAGCACGGAACAGATCGCGACGGCGTTGATCACGGGAAAGCGGCCGGATGGCCGCATGCTGGCGCCAATCATGCCCTACCACTCGTTCTCCTATCTGACGAAAGAGGACGTAGCGGCCATTGTCGCCTTTCTCCAAAGCATACCGCCTGTCAAGAATCAGGTCGCCGGGCCCTTCGACCCGGGCCAAAAAGTATCGATCTTCACGTTCAGAATTCTACCGCCCGGCGAGACCGCCGCGGCGGCGCCGAAGTAGGTTCATTGACATCGCGTTAGTCGGTAGCGTTGCGCCCGACTCGCGCGATGGAAGAAAGCGTGCATCACTGCGCCACCACGCCGGCGGGCGCAGTTTCCAAATTGAACGCGGCGGCAAACAGCGCCCGCGTATAGTCGGTCTTCGGATTCTTGAACAGCTCCGCGGCGGCACCGGCCTCCACGACTTTGCCCTGCCGCATCACCAACAGCTGGCTGGCGAGCGCGGCGACGACCCGCAGATCGTGCGAGATGAAGAGATAGGTGAGATTGCGCCGTTTCTGCAGGGTGCGCAGGAGATCGACCATCTGTGCCTGGATCACCATGTCGAGCGCGCTGGTCGGTTCGTCGAGCACGATAAAGGTCGGCTCGAGCACGATGGCGCGCGCCACCGCGATGCGTTGCCGCTGACCGCCGGAGAATTCATGGGGAAAGCGGAAGCGGGTGGCGGGATCGAGACCGACATCTTTAAGCGCCTGGATCACCCGCTCGTTGCGTTCGTGCTCCGGCATGTCCGGATGGTGGACGTTGAGACCCTCACGGATGATCTCGGCGATCGACATCCGCGGCGACAGCGAGCCGTAAGGGTCCTGGAACACGATCTGCATGTCGTGGCGGAACGGACGCATTTCCTTGAATCGCAGGCCCTGCAGGTCATGGCCCATGAATGCAATCGGCCCTTCGGAGGAGATGAGACGCAGGATTGCACGTCCGAGCGTCGTCTTGCCGGAGCCCGATTCGCCGACTACGCCGAGCGTTTCGCCTTGGCGCAGCGCGAGGGTCACCCCGTCGCAAGCCTTGACGTGGCCGACGACCTTGCGCAGCACGCCGGCCGTGATTGGAAACCAGGTTTTGAGGTTGGTTACTTCGAGCACCATGGGCGCGTCGGGTTGCAGCGGCGCCGGATCGGGCTTCGGCTCGGCGGCAAGGAGCGCGCGCGTATAGGGATGCTGGGGCGCCGCAAAGACGCGCACGACGTCCCCATACTCGACGATTCTGCCTTCCTTCATGACGCACACCCGATTGGCGATCTTGCGTACGATGCCAAGGTCGTGGGTAATGAACAGCAGCGACATGCCGAGCCGCGCCTTGATGTCCTTGAGCAGCGCGATGATCTGCGCCTGCACGGTGACGTCGAGCGCGGTGGTCGGTTCGTCGGCGATCAAGAGATCGGGCTCGTTGGCGAGCGCCATGGCGATCATGACACGCTGGCGCTGGCCGCCGGAAAGCTGATGCGGATAGCTTTTCAGCCGGCTCTGCGGATCGGGAATACCGACTTGGCTCAACACTTCAAGGATACGCGCCCGGGCAGCCGCGCCGGTGAGGCCGCGATGCAGCAGCAAGATTTCGCCGATCTGCTTCTCGATGGTGTGCAGCGGGTTGAGCGAGGTCATTGGCTCCTGGAACACGATGGTGATGTCGTCGCCGCGCACCCGTCGCATGTCGCGTTCGGACATCTGCAGAAAGTCCTGTCCCTTGAAGATGATGCTGCCGGAAGGATGCCGCGCCGCCGGGTACGGCAGAAGCTTGAGGATCGACAGCGCCGTCACCGATTTGCCGGAGCCGGATTCGCCAACCAGCGCCACGGTCTCGCCCTTGCCGACATCGAACGAGACGTGATCAACGGCCAGTGTCTCCGACCCGCCATGGGCGCCATGGCTGAAAGCGACGGAGAGGTCGCGGACGGAGAGTAGGGGTTCAGTGGTCATGTGAACGTCTTCCGCGGATCAAAGGCGTCGCGCACGGCTTCGCCGATGAAGATCAGGAGCGACAGCATCAGGGCGACGGTACAGAAGCCGGTGAGCCCCAGCCACGGCGCCTGCACGTTGGCCTTGGCTTGGGACAACAGTTCGCCGAGCGACGGCGAGCCGGGCGGTAGGCCGAAGCCGAGGAAGTCGAGCGCGGTCAGCGTCATTACCGCCGACGACATGATGAACGGCAGGAACGTCATGGTCGCCACCATGGCGTTCGGCAACAGATGGCGGAACATGATGACGACATTGGACACGCCTAGCGCCCGCGCCGCCTGGATGTATTCAAAATTGCGGCCGCGCAGGAACTCGGCGCGCACCAAACCGACCAGCCGCACCCAGGAGAACAGCAGCAAGATGCCGAGCAGCACGAAGAAACCCGGGACCAGGACCGAGGAAATGATCAGCAGCAGATAAAGCTCCGGCACCGAGGTCCAGATTTCGATGAATCGTTGGAACAGAAGATCGATCCAGCCGCCGAAATAGCCCTGCACGGCGCCGGCGGCGACGCCGATGATCGAGGACACGATCGTCAGGATCAGGCCGAACAACACCGAGACGCGGAAGCCGTAGATGAGGCGGGCCAGCACATCGCGGCCCTGATCGTCGGTGCCAAACCAATTGTATTCGAGGTCGCCGCAGCTGTTGAGACCCTTGCGCTCGACGACCGCCTTGCATTCCGCCTCGGTGAGCATCCACGTCGGTTTCGACGGCGCCGGCGTCGGCAGATCGAGATTGTGAGTGTTGTAGGAATAATGGATAGGCGGCCACACCATAAAGCCGTCCTTCTCTGCGATCAGCTTCTGCAGATAGGAATCGCGATAGTCCGCCGCGGTCTCGAAGTCGCCGCCGAACGTGGTTTCCGGATAGTTGAAAAACACCGGGAAAAACGACTTGCCATCGTAGCGCAGATACAGCGGTTTGTCGTTGGCGATGAACTCGGCAAATAACGTCACGATGAACAGGGCGAGGAAGATCCACAACGACCAATAGCCGCGCCGGTTGGCCTTGAAATTCCGCCAGCGCCGGATGTTGATCGGGGAGAATTCGATGCCGATCGGCAGCACGGCGAGGCCGAGCGGACCGGCCGGCTCAATGTCCGGCTTCGGCCTCGGCTCCGGGAGGATGGTGCGGTCCTCGGCCTTTTCGATGGTTTTTTCGAGCAGGGTTTTGGCGTCCAACTCACACCTCCCGCGTCTCGAAATCGATACGCGGATCGATCCAGGTATAGGTGAGGTCGGAAATCAGATTCACGATGAGGCCGACGAGGGCGAAGATATAGAGATTGGCAAACACCACCGGATAATCGCGGTTGAGCACGCTCTCGAAGCTCAGCAGTCCGAGGCCGTCGAGCGAGAAGATGGTCTCGATCAACAGCGCGCCGGCAAAGAAGGCGCTGACGAATGCGCCAGGAAAGCCGGCGATGACCAGCAGCATGGCGTTGCGGAAGATATGGCCGTACAGCACCTGCCGCTCGGAGCAGCCCTTGGCGCGCGCGGTGAGCACGTATTGCTTGCGCAATTCCTCGAGGAAAGAGTTCTTGGTCAGCAGCGTCATGGTGGCGAAGGCGGCGAGCCCCATCGAGACGATCGGCAGCGTCAGATGCCAGAAGTAATCGAGAATCTTTTGCCACCAGGGAAACTGCGCCCAGCCGTCGGAGGTCAGTCCGCGCAACGGGAAGATTTGAAAGAAAGAGCCGCCGGCGAACAGGATGATGAGCAGGATCGCGAACAGGAAGCCGGGAATGGCGTAGCCGACGATGATGACGCCGGAGGTCCAGACGTCGAATTGCGAGCCGTCGCGCACCGCCTTGCGGATGCCGAGCGGGATCGAGATCAGATAGCTCAATAGCGTCATCCAGATGCCGAGCGAGATCGAGACCGGCAGCTTCTCCTTGATCAGTTGCAGCACGCTGACGTCGCGGAAATAGCTCTTGCCGAAGTCGAAGCGGACGTAGTTCCAGAGCATGATGAAGAAACGCTGGTAGGCCGGTTTGTCGAAACCGAACTGCTTTTCCAGGCTTTTGATGAATTCGGGATCGAGGCCCTGCGCCCCGCGATATTTCGAGTTCATGTCGGCTTGCCCGCCGGGCGCCGCCGCGCCTCGCGTGCTGAAATCGCCACCGGCCGAGCCGGAGATGCGCGCGGTCGCACCGGTGTCGGTGCCGGACAATTGCGCGATGACGCGTTCGACCGGGCCGCCCGGCGCGAACTGCACCACGACGAACGACACCAGCATGATCCCGAAGATGGTGGGGATCATCAGCGCAATGCGGCGGACGATGTAGGCGGTCATTCAAGTCCGTTATAGCCGCTCCGCCGCGTTGTGGGGAGGGGTCAAGGGCTCCGGCGCCGGGCGAGCCACATTCCCGAGCGTCGCGATCACGCTTTTCGACGCCGCCCGTGGGCGGCGGGTTGGTTGCATTCGCCGCTCGGACGACGCCGTTTCAGCATGGGCTTTCTACCCGGGGCGCCGGTTTTTCGCCGCCTTATCGCGGTCATACCACCAGGTGTCCGGTATGCCGCGGAAGTAGCGCGGTTGCCTCGCCGGATGGCCGAAGACGTCCCAATAGGCGATCCAGTGCGAGGGCTTGTACCAGTGCGGTATCCAGTAGCGGCCGGCGCGAATCACGCGGTCGAGCGCGCGGCAGGCCGTCACCAAAGCGGGCCTCGTTTCGACGGCGATGATGGCGTCGATCAGGGCATCGATGGCGGGATCGGCGATTCCCGCGAGGTTATTGGAGCCCGGCAGCGCCGCCGCCTGCGAAGAAAAGAAGGAGCGCAGCGAATCGCCGGGCGTGGCGGAGAAATTGAACCGGTCGACGGTGATGTCGAAGTCGAAGCCGTCGCGCCGGGCCCGGTATTGCACAGGGTCGACGATGCGCAGCGAGGCGTCGATGCCGAGCGTCGCGAGGTTCTTGATGAAGGGCATGTGGTGCGGCTCGAACGTCGGCTCGTCGATCAGGAATTCGATGCTGACGCGCTCGCCGTTGGGCAACACGCGCTTGCCGCCCTTAACGGCGCAGCCGGCGTCCTTGAGGAGCTGCGAGGCCTTACGCAACAGCGCCCGGTCCTGGCCGGAGCCGTCCGATACCGGCGGCACGTAGGCTTCGCCGAACACCTCGTCCGCGACGCGGCCACGGAACGGTTCGAGCAGCTTAAGCTCTTCGGCGCTGGGCTTGCCCTGCGCCATCATGTTCGAGTTCTGGAACACCGAGGCGGTGCGCTCGTAGGAGCCATACATGATCGTCTTGTTGGTCCATTCGAAATCGAAGGCGTCGCAGAGCGCCTCGCGCAGCCGTGGGTCGGCGAATTTTTCGCGCCGCGTATTGATGAACCAGCCCTGTGCGCCCGACGGCGTGTCGTCGGGCAAGATGTCCTTCTTGACGCGGCCGTCCTTGACCGCCGGGAAATCGTAGCGCGTCGCCCAGGTTCGCGAGGTGAACTCCTCGCGAAACAGATAACTCCCGGCGGTAAAACCCTCGAAGCCGACGTCGCGGTCGCGGTAATATTCGAACCGCACGATATCGAAATTGTTCTGGCCGCGGGCGACCGGCAAATCGGCGCCCCACCAATCCTTGACCCGCTCATATTCGATATAGCGGCCCGGCTCGAAGCGGCCGACCTTGTAGGCGCCCGAGCCGAGCGGCGCGTCGAGCGTGGATTGGTCGAACGGCTTCTCCGCATAATAGGCGCGCGAAAAGATCGGCAGCCCGGCGACCAGGAGCGGCACGTCGCGGGCGCGTTGCGGCGCAAAGCTGGCGGTGACGTCCGCATCGTCGTCAGCCTTGGCGCCGATGAAATCGCGCAGCGATTGGGTGATCAGCGGATGGCCCTTCGCCTTGAGGATATTGAGCGAGAAGGCGACGTCATGGGCGGTGAGCCGCGATCCGTCGTGGAATTTGGCCTCCGGCCGGATGAAGAACCGATAGGTGAGGCCGTCGGCCGTGCGCCGAACTTTCGCGGCGGCGAGGCCGTACATCGCGTCGGGCTCGTCGCCGCAGCGCGCCATCAGCGTGGCGAAGGTCAGCTCCATGCCCTGCGCCGCGTCGCCCCTGAGAATGTAGGTGTTGAGCGAGTTGAAGGTGAGGAAGTTCTGGTTGTATTGCCGATCCGGCCCGATCTGCGAAAACGTGCCGCCCTTCGGCGCATTGGGGTCGACGTAACGGAAGTGATGGAAGTCGGCCGGATAGCCGAGATCGCCGAATGCCGACAGGCCGTGGGATTCAATGTCCGCGTCGGCGCGGGCGCGCAACACAGACGCTGGAAGCGCGGCCATCCCCGCCGCCGAGGCCGCCGCAAGCACAAGCACGCGCCGGCGCGTGGGAAAAATCACTGCCGGCTTCCCGTCTTCGCTGTTTTTTCGGCATCCCACCACCACACGGTCGGGAACCCGGACATGCCGTATTTCGGCAGCGGATCGGGATGGCCGAAGCGGTCCCAGCGCGCGCTGCGTATTTTGCCATAGAACCATTGCGGCACGACGTAATGGTTCCACAGAAGCACACGGTCGAGCGCCCTGGTGGCGGCGACGAGATCGGGCCGGCTCTTGGCGAAAATGACCTGATCGATCATGGCGTCGACGGCCGGGTTCTTGATGCCGATCACGTTGAGCGAGCCCGGCTGATCGGCGGCTTGCGAGCCCCAATAGCCGCGCTGCTCGTTGCCGGGCGACAGCGATTCGCCCCAGGAATGGGTGATGATGTCGAAATCCCAGTTGCGCAGCCGGTTCTCGTATTGCGCGTCATCGATGGTGCGCACCGTCACGGTGACGCCGAGGCGATCGAGCGAAGGCTTGTAGAACAAGAACACGCGCTCGAAGCTCGGATCGTCGGCGAGGAATTCGACCGCATATGGCTCGCCGGTCTTGCTGTCGACCAGCCTTTCGTTGCGCACTTCGTAGCCGGCTTCCTTGAACAGCCGCACCGCCTCGCGCAGATTGCCGCGCACGGCTTGCGGATTGCCGCCGACCGGATTGGAATAGGGCGTGGTAAAGATTTCCGGAGGAACCTTGTCGCGCACCGTCTGCAGAATTTCCAGCTCGCGGCCGGCCGGCAGACTGCTCGACGCCAGTTCGGTGCCCTGAAAATAGCTGGTAATGCGCTTATACTGGCCGAAGAAAATCTGCTTGTTCATCTCCTCGAAATCGAACGCGTAATTGAAGGCGAGCCGCACCCGCGGATCCTGGAATTTGCCGCGGCGGATGTTGAAGGCGAACGCCTGCATCATGCCGAAATTGTTGATCGGAAATTCCTCTAGGATCACGCGTTTCTCGTTGACCGCGGGGAAGTCGTAAGCCGTGGCCCAGTTCTTGGCGCTGTTCTCGTTGCGCCAATCGACGGTGTCGCCCTTGAACGCCTCGAGCGCGACCGTGCTGTCGCGAAAATATTCGAACCGCAGCTCGTCGAAATTGGCGCCGCCGACATTGACGTTGAGGTCCTTGCCCCAATGGTCCTTCACGCGCTGGTAGACGATGTTGCGGCCGGGCGAGAACTCCTTGATGCGGTAGCTGCCGGAGCCGAGCGGCGGCTCGAGCGTGGTGGCGCCGATGTCACGCTTGCTTCCGTTGTTGTCGGTGCCTTCCCACCAATGCTTGGGCAGGACGGTGAGCTGGCCGACGATCTGCGGCAGTTCGCGATTGCCCGGCGAGTCGAAGCTGAAGGTGATGTCGCGATCGCCGGTTTTTTCGACCTTGGCGACGTGGCGATAATAGGCGGCGAATTGCGGACTGTATTTCTTGAAAGCGTAGAAGGAGAAGATCGCGTCCTCGGGCGTGACCGGCTTGCCGTCGTGAAATTTTGCTTCCGCGCGCAGCCGGTAGGAGGCCGAGGAGAAATCGTCCGGATAGCTGACGGCTTCGGCGAGCAGGCCGTATTCGCTGGAAACCTCGTCCAGGCTTTGGACCAGGAGAGTCTCGTAGATGAAGTCGATGCCGATCGCCAGTGTGCCTTTCACGCCGGCGACCGCTCTGTTGAAATTGTCGTAGGTGCCAAGCGCGACCTGCCGCGCCGCGCCGCCTTTCGGCGCGTCGGCACGGACGTAGTCGAATTGCTTGAAGCCGGCCGGATATTTGAGGTCGCCGAACAGCGAAAGGCCGTGCCGCCAGACCCGCTCCTGCGCCTGCGCGGGATCTGTCCAAGGGGGAAGCGGCAGCCGCCGGGCGGCGAGCGCGAGCAGGGCGGACGTGAGCAAGGATCGGCGATTCACGAAGAACTCCAATATGGCTTGCGCGCCGCGAGCAGCCGATGCCGCGCGCCAGCGATCAGCCGCGGTGATTATGTGTTTTTCAATTGCGGCGCCAGCATGCCGGCGCGCGGCGCGACGAAATGGACTTCACATCCCCGTGGGTCCGCGGGGAGCGACACGGCGTTAACGGCCTATTGCGCCTTCGGCGCCGGAGCCGGCGCGTTGGGTTGTGCCGGCGCGGCGCCCGCCGCCGGCGGGTTCGCCGGGGCGGCGGCCGGCGTGGCCGAGGCGCTGGGTGCTGGATTGGCGGCGGGGGCGCCCGCGCTTTTCGCGGTCGGCAGCGGCAGCGGGTGAGCGGACAGCGTATTGAGGTAGGCAACGACGTCGGCGCGTTGCTTCTCGTTGGCGATGCCGGCGAATGTCATCGCCGTGCCGGGAACGTCGGCGCGCGGATCGGCGAGCCACTTGTTCAGTGCGTCGAACGTCCAGGCGCCCCCCTTCGCCTTCAGCGCGGCTGAGTATTTAAAGCTCGCCACGGATGCGACCGGGCGTCCGACGATGCCATAGAGATCGGGACCGATCTTGGGGCCTTGCCCCTCCTGCAGGTTGTGGCAAATCGTGCACTGCTTGGCGATCTGGGTGCCGCGCTCCGGGGAAGCAGTCGCGAGCAGGGTGTCGAACGGCTCTGCCGGCGCCGCTTTGGCCTGTGGTTGGCCGGCCGGCTGCTCCTGTTTGACGGCAATCTCATAGCCGGGTTTTGCCGGCACCGGCGGGCTGAAGATCGCTCCCGAGGCAATATGCACGGCAAGGAGGATGAGGCAGGTCCCCAGCACAGCGCCGAGAATCTTGTTGATTTCGAACGAATTCATCGCTGAATGGCTCCGCAGCGGCAGAGGAGGGCGACGGAGAAATAGCCGGTTTGCCGCGCGTCTTGCAACCCGTATCAGCGCGCGAGCGCTGGCGAACCGGGAGACGAGGGCTCGCTTGAGCGATGGCTGACGTTCTTGTTGTCATTCCCGCCCGCATGGCTTCGACCCGCCTGCCGGGCAAACCGCTCGCCGACATCGCCGGCGAGCCGATGATCCTGCATGTACTGCGGCGGGCCGAAGCCGCCGCCATCGGCCCGGTTGTGGTGGCGACCGATTCACCGGAGATCGAAGCGGTGGTGCACAAGTCCGGCGGACGCGCCGTGATGACCCGCGCCGACCATGCCTCCGGCTCCGACCGTATTTACGAAGCGCTCTGCAAGCTCGATCCGGACCGCCGCGTGGCGATCGTCGTCAACGTGCAATGCGATTTCCCAACGCTCAAACCATCCGAAATCGCGGCGGCTTTGACGCCGCTCGCCGACAAGGACGTCGACATCGGCACGCTGGCGGCCGAAATCACCAGAGCGGAGGAGCGCGACGACCCCGGCGTGGTGAAGGCGGTCGGCACGCCGGTGGCGCCGTCGCGGTTGCGCGCGCTGTATTTTACCCGCGCCACCGCCCCTTCGGGCGACGGGCCGCTCTACCATCACATCGGGCTCTACGCCTTTCGGCGCGCCGCTTTGGAGCGCTTCGTGGCGCTGCCGCCGTCGCCGCTGGAACAGCGGGAAAAGCTCGAGCAGCTGCGCGCGCTCGAAGCCGGCATGCGCATCGACGTGGCCATCATCGACAGCGTGCCAATCGGCGTTAATACGCCGGAGGATTTGGCTCGCGCCCGCGCCGTGCTATCGGGACGGTCATGAGCAGACGCAGAAAGATCGCGTTCCAGGGCGAGCTGGGCGCCAACTCGCACATCGCCTGCAACAAGGCCTATCCGGGCTGCCAGCCGCTGCCGTGTTCGACCTTTGAGGACGCCTTCGCCGCGGTGCGCGCCGGCCGGGCCGATCTCGCCATGATCCCGATCGACAACTCGGTGGCCGGCCGCGTGGCGGATATCCATCATCTGATGCCGCAGTCCAAGCTGCACATTGTGGCGGAGTGGTTTCTGCCGGTGCAGCATCAATTGATGGCGCCAAAAGGCGCGACATTGAAGACCATCAGGACGGTCGAGAGCCACATCCATGCGCTCGGTCAGTGCCGCAACATCATCCGCGCGCTCGGTGTCAGGCCGGTGGTCGCCGCCGACACCGCCGGCGCCGCCCGCGAGGTGGCGGAGGCGGGCGACATCTCGCGCGCGGCGCTGGCGACCAAGCTGGCGGCGAAGATCTATCGCCTGCGCATCCTGAAAAAGGACGTCGCCGACGCCAAGCACAATACCACGCGCTTTGTCGTGCTGGCGCGCAAGCCGAGCTGGGCAAGCCGCAAGGACCGCCAGGTGATCACCACGTTCGTGTTCCAGGTGCGCAACATTCCGGCCGCGCTGTACAAGGCGCTGGGCGGTTTCGCCACCAACGGCATCAACATGACCAAACTGGAAAGCTACATGGTCAACGGCAGCTTCGCCGCTACCCAATTCTACGCCGACGTGCAGGGCCATCCGAAGGATCGCGGGCTGGCGCTGGCGCTCGAAGAGCTGGAATTCGTCTCGCAGCCGAAGACCTTGAAGATTCTCGGCGTCTACCCGGCGCACGCCTTCCGCGAGACGTTCAAATAGAGCATGATCCCCAGCAGCGGGCAGCGGTTTCCGGAAAGGATCATGCCCAAATAAAAGCCGAACCGCGCCTGGCGGCGCGGTTCGGCAGCGATGGCGGGGGATGCGCGATGAGCGATGGTGAGGCGAAGATCCGGCGTACGCTGCATTTGCGGTTCACGTATCCGGGCGCGGATTCCGAACAGCTTGCGGCGTTGATGCGGGCATCGGCGCCGTTCTATCAGCTGTTCGGCAACGCTCAGCTAAAGCTCTTACGCAACGCCGACGATCCGGGAAAATTCATCCAGGTGATCGAATACGAAACCCCGGAAAGCTTCGAGCTCAATCGCCAATCGATTGCCGCCGACATGCGCATGCAGACTTTTCTGCAGGCCTGGCGGGCGATGCTGCCGGGCGGCCTGGAGATCGACGTGTATCAAGAGGTGTAGCTCTATCCGCCCCCGCGCAGCGGGGAGGATAATCAGATCGTCTGATTATATTCGCCGACTTCCTTGTGCGTGCGCAGCACGGCGTCGATCGCCTTGAACATCTCGCGCATGCGCGCCTCCGACACCGGGCTCTCGACCACGACGACCAGCTCCGGCTTGTTCGAGGAGGCGCGCACCAGGCCCCAGGTGCCGTCCTCGACAGTCACCCGCACGCCGTTGACGGTGACGAGGTCGCGGATCGGCTGGCCGGCGACTATGCCGCCCAATTTCCTTTGCTCCTCGAAATGCTTCACCACGGCATCGGCTATCGCGTACTTTTCCTCGTCGGCGCAGTGCGGCGACATGGTGGGCGACGACCAGGTCTTCGGCAGCGCGTCTTTCAGATCGGCCATGCTCTTCCCCGGATTGCGGTCGAGCATGTCGCAGACCGCAAGCGCGAAGATCAGCCCGTCGTCATAGCCGCGGCCGAACGGCTTGTTGAAAAAGAAGTGACCGGATTTCTCGAACCCGGCGATGGCGCCGATCTCGTTGACCCGGCGCTTCATGTAGGAATGACCGGTCTTCCAGTAATCGGTCTTGGCGCCGTTCTTGATCAGTACCGGATCGGTCGCAAACAAGCCGGTCGACTTCACGTCAGCGACGAACAGCGCGTTCTTGTGCTGCGCCGAGATATCGCGCGCCAGCATGACGCCGACCTTGTCGGCAAAGATTTCCTCGCCCTTGTTGTCGACTACGCCGCAGCGGTCGCCGTCGCCGTCGAAGCCCAACGCCACATCGGCGCCGCTCGCCAGCACGGCGTCGCGCATGGCGTGCAGCATCTTCATGTCTTCAGTGTTCGGATTGTAGTTGGGAAAAGTGTGGTCGAGCTCGCAATCGAGCGGGATGACCTCGCAGCCGATTTTTTCCAGCACTTGCGGCGCGAACGCGCCCGCCGTGCCGTTGCCGCAGGCGCAGACCACTTTGAGGCGGCGCTTGAGCTTCGGCCGCCTGGTGAGGTCGGCGATATAGCGCGCCGGAAAGTTCTCGACGAAGGCGTAGGCGCCGCCAGCCTGCATTTTGTACGCGCCGCCGAGAACGATGTCCTTGAGCCGGCGCATCTCGTCGGGGCCGAAGGTGAGCGGGCGGTTCGCCCCCATCTTCACGCCGGTCCAGCCGTTGTCGTTGTGCGAAGCGGTGACCATGGCGACGCACGGCACGTCGAGGTCGAACTGGGCGAAATAGGCCATCGGGGTCACCGCAAGCCCGATGTCGTGCACCCTGCAGCCGGCCGCCATGAGGCCGTTTGTGAGCGCCATCTTGATCGATGCCGAATAGGAGCGGAAATCGTGGCCGGTGACGATGTCGGGCTTGACGCCGAGTTCATGGATCAGCGTGCCGAGGCCGAGCCCCAGCGCCTGGACCCCCATCAGGTTGATCTCGCTGCCGAACAGCCAGCGCGCGTCATATTCGCGAAAGCCGGTGGCCTTCACCATCGGCTCGGACTCGTAGGCGTAGGTATTGGGCTTGAGTTGCGCTTTAGGCTTGGGAAACATTCAGACCTCGCTGGGGCCGGCAGCGGCGCAGCAATAGCCTAAACGGCGCGCAACCGGAATGGTTGCCTGCTTCAGCGTTCGAGAAAGTCTGCGATCTGCGGAGCGGCCCGGGCGATCTCGTACAGGCAGTCCAAATGTCCGCCGTCGGTATCGATTTCCGCCAATTGTACCGGCGTGCCCTGCGCCCGCAATCGCTCAGCTGCCCGCCGCGAATAGGCCGGGAACATGACGCCGTCGGTGCGCACCGCAATCAACAGCGTCGGGGCGCGGATCGCTTTGACCGAGCCGCCGCCCTGGTCGACGTCAAAGATGCGGCAGCCTCGCACCAGATGCACCAGATGCGCGGCATCGGCGTAACGGCCGCGCTGCAACACGACGGCATCGAGCGTGCTCTCGACGCTGTACGTATTCTCCGCGGCCGCGAGCGGATCGGCGCCCGGCTTGGTCCAATTGCGGCCGAACAGATTTAGCGCCCAATCCGGCGCGCGCGCCGTCACGGTCACGATCTTCAACGACTGCCGCAATCCCTCGACCGGCTCGGGACCGCCGAAATAGTCGCCGCCCTTCCACTTGGGGTCCATCAGGATCGGCGTCGCCCACATGTCGATCTCGGCGATGAAATACGGCTCGGCCTGCAGCCCGACGCCGGCGACCGGGATCAGCCTTTCCACCAGCTCGGGATACTGGGCGCCCCATTCCAACGTCTGCATCGCGCCCATCGAAGGCCCGGTCACGCATTTCAGGCGGGTGACGCCCAGGTGGTCGATCAGCGCTCGCTGGACGCGAACGAAATCCCGGATGGTGACGATCGGAAAGGTCGAGCCGTACGGGCGTCCGGTGTCGGGATCGATCGTCGCCGGGCCGACGGTCGTGACCATCGGGTCCTTGGGGCTGACGTTCGACATCGTATCCGCGCTGACGACGAAATAGCGGTCGGTATCGATCGCCTTGCCGGGCCCGATGATGGCGTCCCAGTAACCGGCCAATTCGTCGTCGGGACGGTATTTGCCGGCACAGTGGGAACTGCCGGAGAAGTAATGGCAGACGAGGATGGCGTTGTCGCCGGCG
Organism: Xanthobacteraceae bacterium; assembly: GCA_049512975.1. Classification (GTDB taxonomy): domain Bacteria; phylum Pseudomonadota; class Alphaproteobacteria; order Rhizobiales; family Xanthobacteraceae; genus BOG-931. Next base: position 159,156 of record JBEKWO010000001.1, read on the forward strand.
GCGTTGAGCCGGCCGCAGGTCTCATAACCGACGCGGACGTCCTTGATCAGGCGTCTGCCCTGGGTCGTGAAGCGGGGAATGCTGAAGGTTTTCTTCTCGACCAGCATCGTGGTCGCGGTGCCTTGCGGCGGCTGGTCGCTCATCTTCGTCCCCCGTTTGCCTGCCCAGCGCCGCCATGATCGGTGGTGGCGCGTCGGTCGTACTTGATACGCTGTTTCCGCATTGCGCGCCGCCGCCGGCGCCTGTCAATGTGCGCCGGCGGCAAGCGGATCGTGCGGCAGGGGGCTTCGGCTCGCGAGAGCCTCTGAATGCAGATCGCGATGGGTGGTGTTGGCGGCGACGTTAGCGAATGGCGGGCAAGCGCCCGGTCATGGTCGTCGAGTGGCCGGCTTTGACGATCGGCGCGGTGCCGAGATCGATGTCGCTGACGTGAGCGAAGCTGGCGATCAGCCCCACCAAGGTCGCAGATAGAAGGCCGACGACCACGATCTTCAAATGGGTCCTACGGTCGGCGCTGTTCATCGAATGATTCATGACGTCCTCCCGTCTTTTCCGCTTTGATACCTCCTCTGCTGCCACGGGGGATGTGACCCAAAGCACAAAACTGCGCCTTTACCGCGAGGTTTCTTTGCGATCCGGGCGGCAAGGAGCGGATTTCGCCGACGCGCGATCCGGGCTAGGCTTGCTTGCCGCAGGATCGATCCATGCCGCAGTCCTATCGAACGGTTGTTCTCGAGCGCCATCCCGCCGGCTATGCGGTGCTGGTGCTCAACCGGCCGGAAAAGCTCAACGCGCTGTCGATGGAATTGCGCGGCGAATTGGTTGCGGCCATCGAAGAGCTCCGGCACGATCCGGCGGTGCGCGTGCTCATTCTGACGGGTGCGGGCCGCGCGTTCTGCGCCGGGCTGGACCTGAATGAGCTGAGCAAGGCGCAATCCAACTCCGCGCGCGCGTTCGAGCTCGATGCGGTCGAGGCGCTGCTGAAATTCGAAGGTCCGGTGATCGGCGCGATCAACGGCGTGGCGGCAACCGGCGGCTTCGAGATCGCCATGGCCTGCGACATTCTCCTCGCCTCTACGGAGGCGCAGTTTGCCGATACCCACGCCAAGGTCGGCCTGTTGCCCGGCTGGGGTTTGTCGGTCCGCCTGCCGCGCCGCATTGGGCTGCATCGCGCCAAGGAGTTGGCATTCACGGCCCGCTTCGTGTCGGCAGCCGAGGCGGCAGACTGGGGCCTCGTCAATCGCGTTGTGCCGCCGGAAGAGCTTCTCGGCCAAGCACGCGCAATGGCGGAACAGATACTCGCGGTCGTGCCGGAGATCTTGGTGAAGTACAAAAAGCTTCTCGATGCCGGTTTTGAACGGCCCGCCGGTGAAGCGCTTGTCAGCGAGCGCGCGGTAGCAACGGCCACGAATGCGACGGTCGATCGTGCTGCGATCCCCGGCCGCTGGGCGCGAGGACGCGGACGTAGCTAGCCGCTAAATCTTTCGCGGCTTGGCGCGGCGGGTTGCCGGTGCGGCGAGCGGATCGTCCGGCCAAGGGTGCTTCGGATAGCGGCCGCGCATCTCGGCGCGAACGGCGGCGTAGCTGCCGCGCCAGAAGCCGGGCAGGTCGCGCGTCGTCTGCACTGGCCGATGCGCCGGAGAAAGAAGCTCGATCAGCAACGGGATCCTGCCGCCGGCGATCGCCGGATGGCGGTCGAGGCCGAACAGCTCCTGCACGCGAATCGCGATCTTTGGCCCGCCATCGGCCTGATAATCGATCGGCACGCGCGAGCCCGTGGGCGCTTCGAAATGAGCCGGCGCCTCGGCCCCCAGTCGGCGCTGCCGCGGCCACGGCAGCAGCGCGTTCAAGGCGGTCTCCATCTCATCCGCGGTGATGTCGCGCAGCGCGGTCTTTGCTGCGAGCGACGGCCCGAGCCATGCGTTGACTGTGGCGGCGAGCGCCGCGTCCGACAAATCCGGCCATTCGTCGCCTTCGCTCGCGCGCAGGAACATGACGCGATCGCGCCATTGCCGCAGCGCTTTGGTCCAGGGCAGCCGGTCGATGCCGAGCCGCGCGATCCCTTCGGCCAGGATGCGCGCCGCCGCCTCGCTCGCGGCCGCCGACATCGGCTGCTCGCTCAGTGTGATGGCGCCGAACCGCCGTAGCCGGCGGAGCCGCAGGCTGGCGCTTGCCGGATCGAAAGCGATGTCCTCGCGTGTGACGATGCGGTCGGCAAAGCGCGCTTCGATTTCCGCAAGCCCGATCGGCGCCGCCAGCAGGATGCGGCCGGCGGCGGCGCTGCCGGCCAGCTCGGCCACGGCGAGGTAGGGCTCGCGGGCGAGCGGCGAGGCGGGATCGATTTGGGCCCCGCGGCCGTTGGCAAGGACAAAGGCGCCCGCCGCGCCGCCGCGGTTTTTGGCGACGCGCTCGGGATAGGCGAGCGCGAGCCACGCGCCGATGCTCGCCTCACCGTTCAGCGGAGCCGACTGCGCGAGCGGTGAGGCACTCGACTCGGCAATCTCCGCCCAGCGCCGTGCCAGCGCGCGGGCCTCGCGTGCGCGGGACGAACGATCGCGGTGGAACGCGGCGAACCGATGCGTGAGGTCAACGTCGTCGCCGGCCAAGCCGCGTTCGCCGATGACGAGGGCGATCTCGGCCGCCGGCAGCGCGGCGCCTTCCGCCGCCGCGTCGACCACCATGCGCGCGAGCCGCGGCGGCAGCGGCAGACGCCGCAGTTTCTTGCCTTCCTCGGTGATGCGGCCATCGCCGTCGATGGCGCCGAGCTCGGCAAGCAAGGCTTTCGCCTCGGCGAGCGCCGGCCGCGGCGGCGGGTCGAGGAAGGCGAGGTTTTCCGAGCCGCTACCCCAGGCCGCGAGGTCGAGCGCCAGCGACGACAGATCGGCGGACAGAATTTCCGGCCGGGAAAACGGTTCGAGCGCCGCGGTCTGCGGCTCGTCCCACAGCCGGTAGCAGATGCCGGGCTCGGTGCGGCCGGCACGGCCGCGGCGCTGGTCGGCGGCGGCGCGCGACACCCGCACGGTCTCGAGCCGCGTCACCCCGACATCGGGCTCGTAGCGCGGCACGCGGGCAAGCCCTGAGTCGATCACGATGCGCACGCCCTCGATGGTGATCGAGGTCTCGGCGATCGAGGTGGCCAGCACGACCTTGCGCCGGCCGGGCGGGGAGGGGGCGATGGCGCGGTCCTGCTCGTCGGCCGCGAGCGCGCCATAGAGCGCGACGACATCGACCGAGGGATCGAAACGGCCGTCGAGCAGAGCCTGAGTGCGGCGGATTTCGCCGGCGCCGGGCAGGAACGCCAGCAGCGAGCCGGTATCGGCGCGCATCGCGCGCACAATAGCGTCGGCGATTTGCGGCTCGATCGGCCGCGCGTCGCGGCCGAGATAGCGGGTCTCGACCGGGAAGGCGCGACCCTCGGCGGCGATCACGGGCGCGTCGCCGAGAAGGCTTGCCACGCGGGCGCCGTCGATGGTCGCCGACATCACCAGGAGCCGCAAATCCTCGCGCAAGCCCTGTTGCACGTCGCGGGCCAGCGCCAGCCCGAGATCGGCGTCAAGCGAACGCTCGTGGAACTCGTCGAACAGGATCGCGGCAACGCCCCCGAGCATTGGATCGTCGAGGATGAGCCGGGTGAAGACGCCTTCGGTGAGGATTTCGATGCGGGTTTTTTGCGAGAGCTTCGAGCCGAAGCGGACCCGCAAGCCCACCGTCTCGCCGACGCGTTCGCCGACCGTTTTCGCCATCCGCTCCGCGGCGGCGCGCGCGGCGAGCCGGCGCGGCTCGAGCACGAGGATGCGTCGCTTGCTTTGCGCCCATTCCTCGCCGGCCAGCACCAGCGGCACGCGCGTGGTCTTGCCGGCGCCCGGCGGGGCGACCAGCACGGCGGCGTTTTGCCTCCGCAGCGCCGCGGTCAAATCCGGCAGCGCGGCGTCGATGGGCAGGGGCGGCGAATAATTTGCGACGTTATCCACAGTGATAATTCCGGCCGAATTCATATATTACGGATCATCATGCCCGCCGCACAAAAAACCCAGCCTGCCGTTGCCGCGAAGCCGCTGAAGAAGGGCGACCACGTCTTTCTAGTCGACGGTTCCGGCTACATTTTTCGCGCCTATCACGCGCTGCCGCCGATCAACCGCAAATCCGACGGGCTGCAGCTCAATGCCGTATTCGGCTTCTGCAACATGCTGTGGAAGCTCCTGCGCGATCTCAAGCCGGACGAGCGGCCGACCCATCTGGCGGTCGTCTTCGACAAGTCGGAGAAGACGTTCCGCACCGCCATGTATCCGGACTACAAGGCGCACCGGCCCGATCCGCCCGACGATCTCAAGCCGCAGTTCAAGTTCATCCGCGAGGCGGTGCAGGCGTTCGATCTGCCGTGCCTCGAGCAGGACGGCTTCGAGGCCGACGACCTGATCGCGACCTATGTGCGCGAGGCCTGCGAAGTGGGCGCGACCGCCACCATCGTCTCCTCGGACAAGGACTTGATGCAGCTCGTCAACGACCGCGTGGTCTTGCTTGATACCATGAAGGACAAGAAGATCGGCCGCGCCGAGGTGATCGAGAAATTCGGCGTGTCGCCGGAGAAGGTCATCGAGGTGCAGGCGCTGATCGGCGATTCGACCGACAACGTGCCGGGCGTACCCGGCATCGGAGTGAAGACCGCGGCGCAGCTCATCGGCGAATATGGCGACCTCGAAACGCTCTTGCAGCGGGCGCCCGAGATCAAGCAGGAGAAGCGCCGGCAATCGCTGATCGAGAACGCCGAGAAAGCGCGGCTGTCGAAAAAGCTCGTCACGCTCGACGATCACGTCAAGCTCAATGTGCCGATCGGCGACCTGGCCGTGCACGAACCCGACCACAAGCGGCTGGTCGCCTTCCTCAAGGCGATGGAGTTCAATTCGCTGATGCGGCGCGTGGCGGAGTTTTCTGGCGTCGAAGCCGGCGCGATCGAGCCAGACCCGCGGTTGGCGGGGCATCATGCGTCGAGCGCCGACCTTTTACCCTCTCCCCCCGCGGGAGAGGGTGGCGAGGTCCGCAGGACCGCGCCGGGTGAGGGGGCGAGCGCGGCGCCGCAACTTCCCCTCGGGCGGCCGGCGCAGCCTGCCGACCCGCGCAGGGCGAAAGCTCGGGAGCCCGATAGCTCGCTCACCCCGCAGGCACTGGCACGCGCCCGCATCGAGGAGGCGCGCGCGGAGAAATTCGACCACACAAAATATGAGACCGTGCGCAGCATCGAACGGCTCAAGGCCTGGATCGAGCGCGCGCGCGACGCCGGTGTCGTCGCCATCGACACGATGGCCGCGAGCCTCGATCCGATGCAGGCGGAGCTGTGCGGATTTTCGCTCGCGGTGGCACCGAACGAAGCCTGCTACGTGCCGCTCGGCCATCGGCAGGGCGGCGAGGGCGCCGGCCTGTTCCGCGGCGATATCGCGCCCGAGCAGATTGCCGAGGGCGCGGCGTTGGATGCGCTCAAGCCGCTATTCACCGATCCGGGCGTGCTCAAGATCGGCCACGATCTGAAATTCGCTTGGCAGATGTTCGCACTGCGCGGCATCGAGATCGCGGCTTACGACGACACCCTGCTGATGTCGTACGCGCTCGATGCCGGCCGGCAGAACCATGCGCTGGCGTCGCTCGCCGAAAGCATCTTCACGCATGCGGCAGTCGAGATCGACACGGTGCTCAAGGCCGGCAAGACGAAAATCACTTTCGACAGCGTCGGCATCGATCAGGCGGCCGGCTACGCCGCCGAGCGTGCCGACATCGTCCTGCGGCTGTGGCAGGTGCTCAAGCCGCGGCTGCCGGCCGAGCATGTGCTCACCGTTTACGAGACGCTGGAGCGGCCGCTCCTTCGCGTGCTCGCGCATATGGAGCGGCGCGGCATCTCGATCGACCGGGATGTGCTGTCGCGATTGTCCGGCGAATTCGCCCAGGAGGCGGCGGGGCTCGAAGCCGAAATCAAGGGCCTTGCGGGCGAAGCAATCAATCCGGGCAGCCCCAAGCAGCTCGGCGATATCTTGTTCGGCAAGCTCGGTCTGCCCGGCGGCACCAAGACCAAGACCGGGCAGTGGTCGACCGGCGCTCGCGCGCTCGAAGAGCTCGCCGAGCAGGGCCACGAACTGCCGCAGAAAATCCTCGACTGGCGGCAGGTCTCGAAGCTGAAATCGACCTATACCGACGCGCTGCCGGGCTTCGTCAATCCGACGACCCAGCGCGTGCATACGAGCTACGCGCTCGCCTCGACCACGACTGGCCGGCTGTCGTCGTCGGAGCCCAACCTGCAGAACATTCCGATCCGCACCGAGGACGGCCGAAAAATCCGCCGCGCCTTTATCGCCGCGCCCGGCACGAAGCTCGTGTCCGCCGATTATTCGCAGATCGAGCTGCGGCTGCTCGCCGAGATCGCCGGCATCGCGCCACTGCAGAAGGCGTTCCGCGCCGGCGTCGATATTCACGCCATGACGGCATCGGAAATGTTCGGCGTGCCGGTGAAAGGCATGCCCCCCGACGTGCGCCGCCGCGCCAAGGCGATCAATTTCGGCATCGTCTACGGCATTTCCGCGTTCGGGCTGGCCAACCAGCTCGGCATCGGCCGCGAGGAGGCCGGGGCCTACATCAAAAAATATTTCGAGCGCTTTCCCGGCATCCGCGACTACATCGAGGAATCCAAAAAGTTTGCTAAGGAGAATGGCTACGTGGTCACGCTGTTCGGCCGCAAGTGCCACTATCCGGATATTCGCGCGTCCAATGCCTCGATCCGCTCCTTCAACGAGCGCGCCGCGGTCAACGCCCGGCTGCAAGGCAGCGCCGCCGACATCATCCGCCGCGCCATGATCCGCATGGAAGGCGCGCTGGCGAAGCACAAGCTCGCCGCGCAGATGCTGTTACAGGTGCACGACGAGCTTGTGTTCGAGGTGCCGGATGCGCAAGTGGAAAAGTCGCTGCCGGTGATCAAGAAAGTGATGGAAGACGCGCCATTGCCGACGGTGTCGCTGTCGGTGCCGCTGCAAGTCGAGGCGCACGCCGCCGACAATTGGGACGCCGCGCATTAGTTCGATAACCGCTTAGCGCCGGCGCCAGGAGCCGAGCGCGATCGGCAGGGCGGTTCCGCAAGCGAGCACGACCAGACCCGCCGCCATCGCCAGGTAGACGCTGTCCAGCCCGCCGCCGAAAAGGCGCACCGCTGTCGCTCCCGCTCCGACGGCAGCCGCGAGCCGCAAGAGGGAGCTGGCCACGGCCCACAAGACGCGTCCCGCGCCGAGCGAGGCAAAATAAAGAGCAAGGCCGGCGCCATAGATGCCGTAGGCCGGCGCAACGATGCGCAGATACCGCATGCCGGCGTCGAACACGGTGGGGTCTTTGCTGAAAGTGTCGAGCCACAAATGCGGGTCAACCGCGAAGATCATGCCGATTGTGCCGGTGAGGCAGCCGGCGAACGCGGCGCCGGTCCACGCCACGCGCTCGGCGCGGCGGACATTTCCCGCGCCGAAGTTGGTGCCGACCATGGTGACGAGCGCGGTGCCCAGCCCGAAGACAATCGAGATCTGGATATATTCGAGCCGCGCGCCCATGCCGTAGCCCGCGATCGCTTTGGTGCCGAACGGCCCGACCAAACCGGTGAGCAGCAGCACGGTAGTGTTGGTGAGGAGCGTGATCATCGCGCCCGGCAAACCGACACGCAGAATGTCGCCGAGCATGGACCACTGAACATGGACCGTGGACCGCAGCCGCACCGGCGCACCGCCGAACAGCAAGACACCGCCGAGGACGATGCTGGCGGCGGCATAAAAGCCAAGCATGGCGCAGGCGGCACCCGGCACGCCGAGCTTGGGTATCGGGCCGAGCCCGACAATCAAGGCCGGCGAGATCGTCAGCGTGACTACGGCGCCGGCGATCGACACCGCGGCGGGAAGCACCATCACGCCGGCGCCGCGCAGGATCGAGGCGAGAATATTGAACAGCCAGAACAGCGGAGCGCCGCCAAAGAGGATGGCGGCATACATCGAGGCGATCGCCAGAGCGTCGCCGGTGCCGCCCATGGCGCGAAACAGAGCGCGGCCTCCGATCAACTCTGCGATCATGAAAACGAGACCGAAGCCGAGCGCGATGAGCAGTGCATGAAAGGCCAGCGCGTCCGCTTTGTCCCGCTGTGCGGCCCCGAGCGCCCGCGCGATCGTGGACGCAACGCTGCCGCCGACGCCTCCCGCCGCCATTGTCTGCATCAGCATCAACAATGGAAACGCCAGACTGACGCCGGCCAGGGCGTCGGCGCCGAGCCAGCCGACGAAGTAGGTCTCCACCACGCCGACGACGATCTGTGTCGCCATGACGGTGAAGTTTGGCGCGGCCAGGCGCAACAGCACCGGGACGATGGGCCCTTCCAGCATCGCGCGCGTGCGCGGCGCCATTTCCCGCGGCGGATGGGTGGCCGCCGGTGAAACAAGACCGGCAATGTCTGTCGTCGAGGCAACGCTCACTGCGGTGGCTCCTGGCGGGGGATCAATGTTTGGCGCGTCTTGCCAGGCGCTTTGCAGAATCGCCGCGGCGGGCCGGCAGGCGAACGTCGCGCCGGTGGCTTGCCACGCGCGCCATCCGCGCGCGCACTCCCGGTCCAGCGGCAGGTCCCGCCGCCAGCGAGATCGTCTCGGCGGTCAAGTGCTTGAGGGTGCCGCGGTCGACGACGATCGGATCGAGCAATTGCCCGGTCAGGCGGTCGCGAACTTCCACCGCCACACCTTCGGGCGCGAGGTGGCGATTGCCCCAGGCGAGCAGTGCCAGAATGACCGGGAGAAAGTCGCGGCCGCGGGTTGTGAGCAAATAGGCGTAGCGGGTCGGCCGCTGCTGATACGCCCGGCGTTGCATAAGCCCGCTCTTCACCAGCGCCTTGAGCCGCCGGCTCAACATGTTGGATGAGATGCCCAGGCTCTCCTGAAATTCCTCAAAATGGGAGAGGCCATGAAAGGCGTCGCGCAGGATAACGATGCTCCACCACTCGCCGACGCAGTCGAGACTGCGGGCGACCGGGCATTGCTGACGCGCGAAGCTAGTCCGTTGCATGATGCAAGTAACTATAAGCTAGTTACTGTCATGATGCAAGTCACCGTCTCATGAGCGGCGGGGTGTTGCTGGGCTTGTCCGTTACTATGGCGCAAGAGCCGCGAGCGGTCTGCGGCGGCCGTACCAGGGCCGTGTAGTCATAAGACTGTGACGCCCGCCACTGATACTTGGCGGCGAGGAGGCTGAGGTCACGGCGTCGAACTGCTCAGACATGGCTCGCTACCACGAGGAGAGCCCCCAATGCCTCGTTTGCCAATGCCTCGTTGGCCTATGGCCGGTTCACCGCGCTCGATCAATTCCGCCGCCTACCGCGACAAGTTCGCCGGCGGCTGGCTGGACGCCGCGATAGCTGATCCCGATCTGCTCGTCATTGTCGCCTTCTGCGCGGTCGGATTGCTGGTGACCTTGGGCGTGATCTTTCGCTTTCCAGGTTTCGTCACGAGTTTTGAGCAGATTGCGCCAATGCTCGGCTAGCTGCGAAGCTACCCAACCGGCGCCATTGACCCAACGCGAACAGTCGGTGCCGCTGCAAGTCGAGGCGCACGCCGCCGACAATGGGGACGCGGCGCACTGAGGCCCAGCTTGCGGCGTGGTGAGGCAGCGGCTGGCGCGACGGATCGATCGCGCTTACGGTGATGATCCATTGTCAACACGCCGCAGTAGCTACCGTCAGCGGGCGGCTGAGCAATAAAGGGGGGAGCGTCATGAGCAGCCTGGACCGAAGTGAACCGAAACTACTTTTTCCCGGGCTCGCCGGATTCTACACGGCGGTGTCGGATCTCTGGTATCCCATGATCCGCGTCACCGTCGGCGCCATCTTGCTCGTCCACGGGTGGAGCAAGCTCAAAACCGGCGTCGCCGGGATTGCGGCTTATCTCGATCGGATTGGCATCGAGCCTTCGCTGCCCTTCGCCTATGTGGTGTACATCAACGAGACGGTCGGCGCGGTGTGCATCATCCTCGGTCTGTTCACCAGGTTCTTCGCCGCCTCGATCGCCATCGAATTGGCCGTAGCGCTGTGGATCGTTCATTATGCCAAGGGATTTGGCGCCTCTGCCGGCGGCTACGAATATGTGCTGATGTGGGGCATCATCATGTTCGCCATCGCATTACGCGGCGGCGGCCCCTATTCGCTCGACCGCGTCATCGGTAAGGAACTTTGAAACTCATAAAGGTGGTTTCGGTTGTCCCCGCCCGGTATCGGGGACGCTGACCCGCGAGGCGCTCTTCGAGGGCATTGCTGCCTGAGCCACGGTCGCTGCGCATTCATTGCATGCGCTGAAGCGAGACAAGGCCAGCCGGTTTTGCTTCGCGGATCGACCGCGATCCCTTAACGTGCGGCCATGATCGCCGCTGTCGCCCCGCATATTCCGTTCTTCCTCGATCCGATGTGGGTGTCGATGACGGTGCTCGCCGTCACCTATGCGTTCATCATCGCCGGCCGCCTCAATCGCGCGGTGGTGGCGCTGATCGGCGCGGCGGTCGTCGTCATCGTCGGTGCGCTCGATCAGGACGAGGCGGTTAAGGGCATCGACTGGGACACCATCGGGCTCGTCACCGGCATGATGATCCTGGTGGCGATTTCGCGCCGCTCCGGCCTGTTCCAATATCTCGCCATCTGGTCGGCGCAGCGGGTCAAGGCGAGCCCGGCCGGCATCCTGCTGACGCTGCAGATCGCCACCGCGCTCCTCTCCGGAGTGCTCAACAACGTCAGCACCGTGCTCTTGATCGTGCCGGTGACCTTGGCCATCACCGAGGAGCTGGAAGTCTCGGCGTTTCCGTTTCTGTTCGCCGAAGTGTTTGCCTCCAATATCGGCGGCACGGCCACGCTGATCGGCGATCCGCCCAATATCCTGATCGGCACCATGGCAGGCCTCGACTTCAACAGCTTCCTCGCCAATGTGGCGCCGGTCGCCGTGCTGGTCATGGCCGTGCAGGCGCTGCTGGTGCATCTGATCTGGGGCCGTGCGCTGCGCGCCAGCCCCGAGCGGCGCACCCTGGTCATGGGCATGAACGCGCCGGGAATGATCAGCGACTGGGTGCTGCTGCGCCGCTCGGTTCTGGTCATCGGCGCGGTCTTGGCCGCGTTCGTCGCCGCCGGTCGGCTGCGTCTTCATCCGGCGACGATTGCGATCACCGGCGCCGCGGCGCTGATGCTGCTCGACAATTGGCAGCAGCGCGGCGCCAAGCAGGCGGACAATGTGCACCGGACCTTCGCCGAAATCGAATGGACCACGATCTTCTTCTTCATCGGCCTGTTCGTAGTAGTTCACGCGGTCGAGGTTTCGGGCTTGCTGGGGCTCATCGCCGACAAGCTGGTCGGGCTGACCGGCGGCAACATCGCCGCGGCCGGCGCGCTGATCCTGTGGATGTCCGCGGTTTTATCGGCGTTCCTCGACAACATTCCGTTCGTCGCCACCATGATCCCGGTGATCAAGGGCATGGCGGGCGCCTACGGCGGGCCGGGCGCGATCGCGCCGCTGTGGTGGTGCCTGTCGCTCGGCGCCTGCCTCGGCGGCAACGGCACGCTGACCGGCGCCGCGGCGAATCTCGCCGTTGCCGGCATCGCCGAGCGTAACGGCATCCGCTTCGGCTTCATTCAATATCTGGCCTACGGCGTGCCGATGACGCTCGTTTCCATCGCCATCTGCCAAGCCTACGTGTGGCTGCGGTATTTTTGAGGACGTCGAATGCGTGTACTCATAAATCCCGCTCAATGTCCGCTTCGCTCCGAAAGCGACCCAATTGCTGCCCTGCCGCAAAGTGACGCTAGGGGCCACGAGCGGAAATAGCGACCTCTTCGATATGCTGTGTCTTCGGTAAACGAGCGTATCCCATTCGGGCCACGGCTGCTCGTGGTTAGCGCCGCGATAATTCATTGGTGACAATTTGGGCGATTGCCGCAAAGGCAAAGCGATATTTTTCTGACAATATTGCAGACATCGCACGCACTGTTTTTCTGATCCCGCTTTCTTCCGCCTTCGAGGGCTCGATGGCTCAGCAACGCAAGCTGCCGATGCGGCCGCAAACGGTCGGGGAGACGGGCAAGCTCAATGATGCGCTTGCGATCCTCGCAGCGCATCGGCGGGACGCCATCCTCGAAGCGGTGGCGATGAGTGCGAAGGAACTTCTGCGCTCCGCCAATCTCGAACAATCTTTGCCGAAAGTGATCGAGCGCATCGGCCTGGCCACCGGCGTCGACCGAGTGCATATCCTCGAGATCGATCCGGCCGCGCCCGATCAAGGCAACATCGTCCAACATCATCTCTGGAGCGCATCAGGGATATCGACACCGCGCCTTTTCAAGGACGCGAAGGGCAAAGCCATGGTCGACGTCGGCCTCCAGTCGTGGCTGCGGAGACTGGCAGCTGGCAAGGTTGTCGTCGGCCACGTCCGGGGCTTCGAAGGATCCGCTCGCAAGTTTTTCGAATCGGCGGGCGTCAAGTCGGCCATGGCTGTTCCGGTGTTTGCCGACGGCCATTTGTGGGGACACATCGGACTGGACGACTGCCGCGACGAACGTGAGTGGTCGCCTGCCGAGATCGATACACTCAAGACCCTGGCGGAACTGGTCGGAGCCGCAGTGGCCCGTACACGGCATCTCAAAACCTTGGCCGACGCCAATCGCATCATCGAGAACACCCCGACCATTCTTTATCGGCTCGACCCGAAACCGCCGTTTCCGA
>JBEKWO010000002.1:0-160375 GCA_049512975.1 Xanthobacteraceae bacterium
AACTGCGACCTGCAGCTTCTGTTTGATGTTTCGCACAACACCTGCAAAGTCGAAATACACACCGTCGAAGGAAAGCAACGCGAACTGTTCGTTCACCGCAAAGGCGCCACCAGGGCATTTGGGCCGGGACACGACAGCCTGCCCGACGCATTACGTGCCGTGGGCCAGCCCGTGCTCATCGGCGGCAGCATGGGGACCGGCTCGTACATTCTGGTCGGCGAGGCGACGGCCGAAAACAAGGCTTTCGCGTCCGCGTGCCACGGCGCCGGACGGGCGCTGTCACGGCATGCGGCGCTCAAGCGGTGGAGCGGACGCAAGATCGTGGATGAGCTTGCCGAGCGGGGCATCCTGATCAAGAGCCCCTCGATGCGCGGCGTCGCCGAGGAAGCGCCGGGCGCCTACAAAGACGTCGGCGCAGTCGTCGCCGCAGCCGAACAGGCGGGCCTCGCCCGCCGCGTCGCGCGGCTGCGACCGCTGATCTGCATCAAGGGATGATCGCCGAGTGAGCGGGCCCGGTAAGCCGGACGCATCTTTCTAACGTTTCAAGAGCTTGCGCAGATCGGCAAGTGATCGGGTGTTGATCACGTAATCGGCGGTCAGCCAGCCGCGCCGCGCTTGATCGATGCCGAACCGTATGCACGCGAACGCGTTGACAGCGTGCGCATCGGTCGAGATCGCGAGCTGCACGCCCGCCTGTTTCGCCGCATGGATGTGAATATCGTTCAAATCAAGCCGGTCCGGCTGGGCGTTGACCTCCAGACGGCAGCTAAGCGCATGCGCGGCAGCGATCACGCGCTGCATGTCGATATCGTAGGGCTCGCGCTCGCCAATCAAACGGCCGGTCGGATGTCCGACGATCGAGACGTGCCGATTTTGCATGGCGCGGATCACACGCTCGGTCTGGGCCTCGCGCGGCAGATCGAAATAGGAATGCACGGAGGCCACCACGACGTCGAGCTTGGCCAGGCTTGCGTCGGGCAGGTCGAGGCGACCATCCTTGAGGATGTCAACCTCAATGCCCTTGAGAATCGTAAGGCCGCGCAAGCGCGCGTTGACGCGATCGATCTCGCGGCCCTGTCGCGTCAACCGCGCCGGATCAAGACCATGCGTCATGGCAACGCGACGGCTGTGATCGGTGAGCGCGATGTACTCGTAGCCTTGCGCCTGCGCCGCCTTGGCCATTGCTTCGATGGACGCGGTGCCGTCGGTCCAGTCGGAATGGACATGAAGGTCTCCGCGAATATCCGCGCGAGTCACCAGCCGCGGCAAGTTGTTCGCCGCCGCGAGCGCGATCTCGCCACGATCCTCGCGCAGTTCGGGAGGAATGAACGCCAGTCCGAGCTTTTTATAGATTTCCTCCTCGGTTAAGCCGGCGATCCGTCGCCGGCCGGAGAACAAGCCGTATTCGTTGAGCTTCCAGCCGCGATGAGCGGCAATGGCGCGCAGCGCGATGTTGTGCGCTTGCGAGCCTGTGAAGTAGGCAAGCGCAGCGCCATAGCTTTCCTCCGGCACGGCGCGCACGTCGACTTGCAGGCCGGAGCGCAGCACCACCGTCGTACGGGTCGGTCCGTGAGCGAGAACCTCGGCGACGTTTTCGTAGCTCACCAGTTTGTCGCCGACGGCGGCGCCGTTCGCCGCGGTCACCAAGACATCGAGATCGCCAACCGTATCGCGTCGGCGGCGATAGCTGCCCGCCACAATGACGCGACCGCCATTGCGGAGGAAGGCCACGAGTGCTTCCGCTTCGGCTTCGGCCGCCGACAGCTTGAAGCGCTTTTCGGTCGTCGGTTTTTCGAGCGCGGCCGAAAGCTTCTTTTCAATAATCGGGCCGAATCCGCGCAGCCCGTGCAGTCGTCCCGTTTTGACGACGCGACGAAGATCGTCGAGGGTGCTCACCTTGAGCTTGTCGTGAATGAGCTTGACGCGTTTCGGCCCAAGGCCTGGAAGAGCGGCAATCTCGCCGAGCTGACCGGGCAGCTTCCGTTTCAACGAGTCGAGCAGGGCGAAATGTCCGGTTTGGACGATTTCCGCAATCTTGCCGGCCAGATCCTTGCCGATACCGGGAAGCTCCGACAGGTCGCGTCCGGCTGACAACAGGCTCTTGACGCTTTGTGGCAGGCCTTCGATCACGCGGGCTGCGCGCCGATAAGCGCGCACGCGAAATTGATTTTCGCCCTCGATCTCAAGGAGTTCCGCGGCCTGATCGAACATTGCCGCGACTTCTGCGTTCTGCACCGGCACGACCAGCCTCTCTGCTGATCGCTCTTTTTACTGCGTTTCGAGTTGCCCGAATTTGATGCAGATCAGGACCTCACCGGCACGTGCCGCCCGTTCCACCGATCTCACAAACCCGGTTATTATTGATCCGTCTCAATGAATGCATTCGCTTGGGCGATTAAAGCCTGATGGGCTATGGGCCATTTTGCCACCGATATTTCCTACCACATCTGGGAAACGAAGTATCGGTACGCCGGCCGCGGCCATGACGAACGCGGTATCGCGGACACGTGGCGGCGGATCGCCCATACGCTGGCCGCTGTCGAGCGGGAGAACGCCGCGGAGTGGGAGGAGAAGTTCTTCGCCATCCTGCAGGATTTCAAGTTCCTTCCGGGCGGACGCATCCATGCCGGAGCCGGAACGGCGCGCAAGGTGACGCTGCTCAATTGCTTCGTCATGGGAACGGTCCAAGACTCGATCCCCGGCATTTTCCACGCCCTGCAGGAAGCTGCACTCACGATGCAGGAGGGCGGCGGCATCGGGGTGGATTTCTCAACCCTGCGTCCGCGCGGTACGCCGGTAAAAGGCGCCGGCAATATCGCCTCGGGCGCGGTGTCCTTCATGCAGATCTGGGACGCCATGTGTGGCACCATCCTCTCCACCGGCGCTCGGCGCGGCGCCATGATGGCGACGCTGCGCTGCGATCACCCCGACATCGAGGAATTCGTCACGGCCAAGCAGCAGAGCGGACAGCTGCGCCGGTTCAACCTTTCCGTCCAGGTCACCGATGCTTTTATCGCGGCGGTGCGTAGCGACGACGTTTGGCCGCTCATGTTTCCCGCCATAGCATTCGACGGGAATGGTGAAACGATTTTGCGCGACTGGCCGGGCGAAGATCGGCCGGTGGCTTGCCGCGTGACGCGGCGCATCGGCGCGCGGCAATTGTGGGAACGCATCCTGCGGGCAACCTATGATTACGCCGAGCCCGGCGTGCTGTTCATCGACCGCATCAACCACCTCAATAATCTCTGGTACCGGGAGCGGCTCACCGCCACCAATCCATGCGGCGAGATTCCGCTGCCGCCCTACGGCGCCTGCGACTTGGGATCGCTCAATCTCACCCGCTTCGTCCGCTCGCCATTCACGCCCGCCGCACGGATCGATTTCCAGGCTCTCGAGCAGACAACGCGCTTCGCTGTGCGCCTTCTCGACAATGTCATCGACGTATCGCGATTCCCGCTTCCACCACAGGCGGAGAATGCTCATGGCTCGCGGCGGGTCGGCCTGGGGATTACCGGCCTCGCCGACGCGATGGTCATGATCGGACTGACCTACGGCAGCGCCGACTCCCTAACCATGGCCGCCGATATCATGCGGCACATCTGCCATACCGCCTATCGCGCCTCCATCGCGCTGGCAAAGGAGAAAGGACGCTTTCCCTACTACGAACGAGATCGCTATCTCAGCGGCGCTTTTATCCGCAACCTGCCCGACGATATTCGCAGTGGAATTGCTGAAACAGGCCTCCGCAACAGTCATTTGCTGGCGATCGCGCCGACAGGGACGATCAGCCTCTTAGCCGGAAATGTATCGAGCGGCTTGGAGCCGATCTTTGCAACTTCCTACGCACGCAACGTGTTGGCGGAGGACGGAACGCCAAAGGCGTTTATGCTCACCGACTATGCGCTCGATCTGTGGCGGCGGATGACCGGCTCGGCGACCGGAACGCCGCGCGGCTTTGTCACCACCGGCGAGCTTTCGGTCGGCGCCCATCTGCAAACGCAGGCTGCGCTGCAGCCGTTCGTCGACAACTCCATCTCCAAGACCATAAACGTTCCACAGAACACATCGTTCGAAGAATTCAAACAGATCTACGATGTGGCATATGACATGGGTCTGAAGGGCTGCACCACGTTCCGCCCAAATCCAGTGACCGGCGCGGTGCTGAGCGAAAGCGCGGCCGGGGTCGAGGCTCCGCACTGTTGCGTGCCCGAGCGCGAAGCCGACTGACCGGCGAGCGGCAACGCTCCGTTAGGTAGTGAAGCTTGACTGGATCGAGGTGCGTTCTTCGAACTTACGGGAGAAAGCTCATGCAATTGCGATCAAGCGGCTTTTTCGATGGCGCGACGCTTCCGCGTCGCCATACCTGCGATGGCGAGGATTTGTCGCCGCCCTTGGAATGGAGCGGCGCGCCGGCGGGGACCCGCAGCTTCGTGCTCCTCTGCGACGATCCCGATGCGCCGGGGGGTATCTGGCACCATTGGGCGGCCTACGACATTCCGGCTGACCGGACTGGACTGGCCGAGGGCGCGGCCGGGGACGCATCGGCGAAAAACCTCAAACAGGCGATCAACGACTTTGGGAAGCCCGGGTATGGCGGCCCTTGCCCGCCCAGGCGCCACGGAATCCACCACTATCAC
Source organism: Xanthobacteraceae bacterium (assembly GCA_049512975.1). GTDB lineage: Bacteria > Pseudomonadota > Alphaproteobacteria > Rhizobiales > Xanthobacteraceae > BOG-931. Next base: position 4,638 of record JBEKWO010000002.1, read on the forward strand.
TTTCGCTTATTGGCCCTTTCGCTCGACCAGCTGCCGCTCCGCGACAAGCCGTCCTGCCGCGAGGTGGAGCGGGAGGCGCGCAAGTACGTCATCGCGGAAGCAACCCTCGTCGGACTTTACCAGCGATGACGTTCGCAAACGCGAAAGGTCCCAGAGACGCAGACACCGTCGTCGCTGCGCCGCCGGCGCGCGTGTTTGTCGGTCTGAAGATCGCGCCGGAGATCGCCAGTCGGCTCGCGCAGCTTGCCGCAGGTCTCGAACAGCCGTTTGTCCGGCCGGTCACGCCGGCCGATATTCATCTCACTCTTGTGCCGCCGTGGAACGAGGCTTCCGTACCCGATGCGATCGAGAAGCTCGGCAGCGTTTCCGGCAGCTTCGGCGCTTTTCAGTTGATCTTCCAGCACGCGGGTTATGGACCGCAGCCGAGACGGCCCCGGCTGCTCTGGGCTGACTGTGCCGCCACCGACGAAATCGCCGCCTTGCGCGCGGCGCTCCTGCAAGCCTATGGGCAGACCGACGAACGTCCGTTTCAGCCGAACGTGACGCTCGCCCGAATTCGCGGAGATGGTGTGGCAATCGCACGAAAACATCCGGTTGATCGGCCGCTATCGTTGAGCCAACGTGTTGAATCGATCGAGCTCTTTCAATCGCCGCCGGCTGGCGGGAGCGGCTATCGGGTCCTCGCGTCGTTGCGGCTGGGCGAGACTGCGGTCTCGGCGCCGGCGCCATAGTTTTTCAGATGCCTGTACCATCGCCTACGGCCCGGCAGACGCAGCGTTCGATACGGCTGTTCCTGTGCGGCGACGTCATGACCGGGCGCGGCATCGACCAAGTGCTGGCGCAGCCATGCGATCCGGTTCTCTACGAGAGCTATGTTCAATCGGCAATGGACTATGTGCACCTTGCCGAAGCGGTGAACGGCCCGATTCCGCGCCGTGTCGATCCTTCATATATCTGGGGCGCAGCGCTGGACGAATTCGAGCGCATGCGGCCGCACGCCCGCATCATCAATCTCGAAACAAGCATCACCCGCAGCGAGGACTACGCCCGCAAGGGCATCAATTACCGGATGAGCCCGGAGAATGCGGATTGCCTGAAGGCTGCCGCCATCGACTGCTGCGTACTCGGCAACAATCACATCCTTGATTGGGGGCGTCGTGGGTTGCTCGATACGTTAGCCACTCTGGAGCATCTCCAGATCAAGACCTCCGGCGCTGGACGAAATCTCGGCGAAGCCGGTGCGCCCGCCGCGTTGGACGTCGCCGGGAATGGTCGCGTTCGAGTATTTTCGTTCGCCTGTATGAGCAGCGGCACTCCTCCTGGCTGGGCCGCGACCAGCGAGAGTGCAGGCGTTAATCTCCTTACCGAGCTTTCCAAGGCCGGCGCTGTACGGGTCGCCGATGAAATCGCGCGCGTGGCGCGGCCCAGTGATCTGATCATTGCTTCGGTGCATTGGGGACCGAATTGGGGTTATGAAATTCCGCACGAGCACCGCAGCTTTGCCCATGCGCTCATCGACCGCGCCGACGTTTCCATCATTCACGGCCATTCATCGCATCATCCGAAGGCCGTCGAGGTTTACCGCAATCGGCTTATTCTCTATGGCTGCGGCGACTTCATCAACGACTACGAAGGGATCAGGGGCTACGAGGAATTTCGCGATGACCTGGTCCTGATGTATTTCGCCGCGGTCGAGCCGGCCGGCGCGCTCGCTGCGCTTGAAATCGTTCCCCTGCAGATCCGCAACTTCAAGCTTGTCCACCCGTCCAAGCAGGATATCTGTTGGATGCAACAGACCTTGGATCGGGAAAGCCGGAAGTTCGGCGCTCGGATCGCATTGAACCCGGAAGGACGGCTTACGCTGTCCTCGGCAGGAGCAATTTGATCGGACAACGGGCCCTCAATTCAAGCCGCGGGTTGTTTTGTCTGCGCCAGCCGCTGCACCGGAAACCGCTTGAGAATCTCGATCACTTCCTCGTCCGGAACCTGAGTAAAATCCGCGTAATAGACGCCGATCGCGCCGAAGAACTCGTGGTCTTCAAGACAGACGACATCGTCCGCGTCGTGACGCAGCTCGGGAAGGCTATCGGTCGGCGCTACAGGCACCGCGAGAACAAGTCTTTTTGGCTTGCGCACGCGAGTGGCGCGCAAGGCCGCGCGGGTCGTTGCACCGGTGGCAACGCCATCGTCAATCACGATCGCCGTGCGGCCGCTGACGTCCACACGTTGGCGGCTGCCCAAGTAGCGCTGACGCCGCCGCTCGATCTCGGCAAGCTGATTGTCGCAGACGGCCTGGAATTCCGATTCGTCGATACCGGCGAGCCTGATCACATCCTCGTTGCGTACGACGATCGGCGCCCCGCCGTCGACGACGGCGCCCATGGCCAACTCGGGTTGAAAAGGTACGCCGATCTTGCGCACGAGGATCAGGTCGAGCGGCGCATTGAGCGCGGCGGCAACCTGGGCGGCTACGGGCACGCCGCCGCGCGGGAGCGCGAGTATCACCGGCTGCTGATCCTTGTAGCCGGCAAGCGCCTTGGCCAATTGGCGGCCGGCGTCAGAGCGATTCCTGAATGGCATAACGGCCTCCCGCTAGCTTCACCCCGCCGCGCGCGTCCGCTCCGGAGCAGTCGGTGCTAGATAGCGCTCAAACCAGCTTGCGGCAAAGTCGATTACCGCCTCCAAGGCTCCCGGCTCGGGGAACAAATGGCTTGCTCCCGGAACAATCTCCAGCGCCTTGGGTCCCCGTAGTCGGGCCAGCGCCTGCTCATTGAGTTCGATGACGCCGAAATCGGCGCCGCCGACGATCAGAAGCGTCGGTGCCTCGACCTTTTCAAGAGCGTCTCCGGCGAGGTCGGGGCGCCCGCCGCGCGAGACCACGGCACCGACCCGGCGTGGAAGCTTCGCTGCGGCGACCAGCGCCGCCACCGCCCCGGTGCTGGCGCCGAACAGGCCGAGCGGCAGCTTTGCCACCGACGCTTGGCCGCCGAGCCAGCGGATAGCATCGGCAAGCCGGTCCGCCAGCAGCGGGATATCGAACACGTTGGCGCGGTCGGCTTCTTCCGCGGCGGTCAATAGATCGAATAGCAGCGTCGCGATGCCCCTATCGTTCAATGAATCGGCGACAGCCGTGTTTCGCGGGCTCAAGCGGCTTGAGCCGCTGCCATGCGCGAAAACGACGAGCGCATAGGCGTTGTTTGGTATCTGCAAAATTCCGGCAAGCCCGAGCGGTGGAATTCGGACATCGTGGCGTTCGTCGGCAGTCGTATGTTCAATCATGATACCACCATCATCAGACTCGGTTTTTCGGTCCGGGCAATTGTGCCGGATCGAGTCCCAGTTCTTCGCAGGCGCGGGCACCAGGCGCGCGTCAAGGATCTGGTGCGACTGACCAAGCGGAACTTCCGCCTTTCGGCCTTCTCGATGCACCGTGACCATGACAGGGCCTTTATGCCGCTGATCATGCTCACCGTGATCGATGCGGCAGCCTTGCTCCACGAGCCATTTTCGGAATGTGGCGCTTTCCATGATATCTGCTCCTGTCGGCCGCCCAGGACATGCTGCTTCTCCGGGGGCGTTGCGGCGTCTGCTAAGCCAGTAACTTGTCGGGGTCCTGCAGCTGTTGTCCGAGCGTCTCGAGAAAGCGCGCAGCATCAGCGCCGAACACGACGCGATGATCGCATGTTAGCGTGAAGAAAGTGCCCTGCCGTCGAGAGGCTGCCACCGACAGGATCGCTGACGCGCCGAGCGGAATGATCGAGTCGAAGGCGTAAACAACGGAAAATACGCCGAGGTCGCTCAGATAGAACGTCGCGCCGCTGTAATCGGCTGGCATCAATCGGCGGCTTTTGACCTTGTCGCGCAAACTGTTCCAGTCCTGCGCAAGCGCCGCCCAGGACCTGCCGGCCGCATCCCGCAAAACCGGCGTGATGAGCCCATCGCCACTATCGACCGCAATGCCGACGTCGATTCGGTCACGTCGCGCAAGACCATCTGGCGTGTAAGCCGCGTTGAAGAGGGGATGCGCCACTATCGTGAGCGCGCAGGCACGCGCCAACAGCAGCGTCAGCGATTGTTGCCGCTCCTTCGCGGCTTCCGTCAACGCTGCCAACGGCAACTGCGCCGTCACCCGGAAACTCGGCGTTGCCGCACTCGCAATCATATTGCGGGCGACCGCCTCGCGCAGGCTGGAGGCGCGCTCTACCCGATTGGGCGGCCCCGCCTCGAGCGCGGACAAAGCCGGATTGCGGACAGGCATTCTAGCGGCGGCGGGTCCGGCGCTCGTCCGCAGGGTCGAAGGAGGTGGACCAGGCCGCGGCGAGGGTCGCAGCGCCGCCATCGAAGCGGCCAAAACCGGAGAGACGGCCGATAGCTCGACCGCGGGCGCCGCGGCGGCATTTCCATTGCCGGCATTCGGGCCCGGTTGGACCGCCGTGGCCGCAGCGCTCGAAATCTCCGCCAAATTGTCGGCAATATAGCCGATCGTTTGGCCGACCGGCGCTTCGGTGCCTTCCGCGGCGAGGGGGCCGCTCAGATATCCGTCCTGGAACGCCTCGACTTCCATGACCGCCTTATCGGTTTCGACTTCGGCGATCACGTCCCCCTTCTTGATCTTATCGCCGGACTTTTTGACCCACTTTACCAAGCGGCCGTTACTCATCGTGTCCGAGAGCGCCGGCATCGTGATCGCCTGGCTCATGGTCACACCGCTTTGGTTTCAGGCGCCGGTCGGCACAGTTCTCGCGCCGCGGCCACGATATCGGGGATTTGCGGAATCGTCGCCGCCTCGAGTGCGCCGTTATAGGGCGTAGGAATGTCGAGACCCGCCAAGCGTTGCGCAGGGGCATCGAGCGAATAGAAGCAGCGCTCGGTCAGCGTCGCCACGATCTCGGCGCCGGCGCCGGCGAACCGGCAGTCCTCTTCAACGACCAGGAGGCGATGCGTCTTTTCCAGCGACTTCGCGCAGGTGTCCCAGTCGATCGGCTTGAGACTGCGCAGATCGATGATTTCCGCTTCGATATTCTCCTTAGCGAGCTCGTTCGCCGCTTCCTGCGCGAGGACGGCATGGCGCGAATAACTCACGATGGTGAGATCGCGGCCTTCGCGACGCACTGCGGCGCGGTGCATCGGCGGCGCTTCGGCGACGAGGTCCACCTGACCCTTGGTGAAATAAAGCAGCTCGTGCTCCAAGACGATGATCGGATCGTCGCTGGCGATCGCCTGCCGCAGCTGCCAATAAGCGTCCTGCGGCGTCGCCGGGACGGCAATGCGCAGACCGGGGACGTTCATCAGCGTATGCTCGAGGCGTTGCGCATGCTGGGCCGCAAGTTGCCGCGCAATTCCGCCGGGAACACGCACGACCAGCGGCATTTTGAACTGGCCGCCCGACATGAAGGGAATCTTGGCGGCGCCGTTGATGATCGAATCGAGCGCCAGCAGCATGAAATTGATGGTCATGATCTCGACCACCGGCCGCATGCCGACCAGTGCGGCGCCGACGCCGAGGCCGGTGAAACTGTTTTCCGAGATCGGCGTATCGCGGACGCGCCACTCACCGTATTTGGCAAAGAGACCCTCGGTCACGCGGTAGCTGCCGCCGTAGAGGCCGACGTCTTCACCGAGCGTGAAGACCGACTCATCGGCCGCCATTTCGTGGTCCATGGCGCGGTTGAGCGCCTGCCAATAGAGCAATTCCTGCGACATGAGCGTCTCCTACATCAGTACCTCGTGATGCCGGTTGACGTTGAGATGGCCCCAGGCAGCGTCCATGCTCGGCTGCGCGCTCTGCAAAGCGAACGCGACGGCGTCGTCGACGATCTTCTGGACGTCCTGCTTGAGTTCCTCGACCTCGGCTTCGGCAAGATGCTCGCCGTCGATCAAGTGGTCGGCGAACAGCTTGATGTTATCCGGTCCGATTTCCGCCAGTTCGTTGGGCGTCGGGTACTGGAATTCTACCTCTCGGATCGCCGCTGCGATCGGATCCCAATTCTGATAAGCCTTGAGCTCGACCGCCGGCCGATACGTGCCGGGATCGGCCATGGAATGGCCGCGGTAGCGGTAGGTCTCGCATTCGATAAATTGCGGGCCGCCGCCGCGCCTGATGCGGTCGAGCGCCTGCCGGGTGGCGTTGTAGACCTTGAGCACATCCATGCCGTCGATTTTTTCCGCCGGGATGTTGTAGGCGGCAATGCGCTTGAAAACCTCAGGGACCGCGGAGTGGCGGTGAATCTCGGTGCCGATGGCGTAGTGGTTGTTCTCGCAGACGAACAGCACCGGCAGCCGCCACAGCGACGCCATGTTGAGCGATTCATGGAACGTGCCCTGGTTCACAGCGCCGTCGCCGAGGAACGAGACGACGAGCTCCGGCAGGCCACGCATCGCGATCGCATAAGCAATGCCGATGGCGATCGGGCAGGTTTGGCCAACGATGGCGTAGCCGCCCATGAAGCGGCGCTCGCGATCGAACATGTGCATGGAGCCGCCCATGCCGCCGCTCATGCCGGTCGAGCGGCCGAACAACTCTGCCATCACCGCGCGCGCCGGCGTCCCGCGCACCAGAGCATGCGCGTGTTCGCGGTAATTGCTGACGATGTAATCAGACGGGCCGGTGGCGTTGATTACGCCGGCGGCGACGGCCTCCTCGCCTGGATAAAGGTGGAGGAAGCCGACGATATTTCCTTTGCTGTATTCTTCCGCGGCTCGCTCCTCGAAGGCGCGAGAGAGCAACATGCCGCGGAGCATGTGCTGCATGGTTTCGCGTTCCATTTCACACCTCTCCGGCCGGTGCGCCGCAGCATTGGCTTGTTAGTCACCCGCGGGCGGGCGGGGCACGGACGCGCCCCGCTCTCTCAGCAGCAACCCTTGAACCGGCCTTTGCCGACGGCGTAACGGGCCTCCTGACGTTCCACAAAGAACTCTTCGTAGGTCATGATCGGCAGTCCCGGATGGTTGGCCCGACGGTGCTCGACATAGGTGTCATAGTCGGGGACACCTATCATCAGCCGCGCTGCGCGCACACTCCAGATCTTCACGGCTTGACCGCGTTCCTTCCATTCCGTGAACTTGATGGACAGCAGGTCAGGCACTGCGTCCTCCCACAGCGGCGCCGGCGAACTCCACTTCCACGGCGGTCACCTTCGGTGTCCCCAATGCTTTGCGGATGTCGAAGAAGCCATAGATCACCATGGCCACGACGACGGCGGCGAACACCGCGGCCAGCGTCGCGTCGACGTAGTCGTTGAACACCAGGCGGCTCATCTCACCAAGCGAGTGGGCCGGCGCCAGTACCTGGCCCGCCGCAATGGCGCTAGAGAGCCGCCAGGCATGCGCGATGAAGCCCACTGCGGGATTCGGATTGAACACTTTCTCGAGGCCGGCCGTCACCGTGCAGGCCACAAGCCAAGTGGCGGGTACGACGGTCACCCAGGCGAACCGCTCGCGCTTCATCTTGAACAGCACCACCGTGCACAGCACGAGCGCGATGGCCGCCAGCATCTGGTTCGAGGTGCCGAACAGCGGCCACATCGTCCAGATTCCTCCGAGCGGGTCGATGACGCCCTGATAGAGGAAGTATCCCCATAGCGCGCAAGCCAACGCCGAACCGATGAGGTTGTTCGTCCACGACGTGGTTTGCTTGAAGGCCGGGATGGCATTGCCGATCAGATCCTGGATCATGAAGCGGCAAACACGGGTGCCGGCATCGACGGTCGTGAGGATGAACAACGCCTCGAACAGGATAGCGAAGTGGTACCAAATCGCCGTCAGCGCCTGGCCGCCGAACAGGCTGGACAGGATCTGCGCCATGCCGACGGCAAGCGTCGGCGCGCCGCCGGTGCGCGACAAGATCGTGATTTCACCGACGTCATGTGCGACCTGTGTCAGCTGATCGGGCGTCACCACGAAGCCCATATTGGAAACCGTCTGCGCCGCTTGGAGGGCGGTGGTTCCAATGATTCCCGCCGCGCTGTTCATGGCGAAATAGACGCCCGGATGCAGCACGGATGCGGCGATCATCGCCATGATGGCGACGAAAGACTCCATCAGCATGGCGCCGTAGCCGATGAACGGGATTTGGCTCTCGTTCTCAATCATCTTCGGCGTCGTCCCGGAGGCGATCAGCGAATGCCAGCCGGAGACCGATCCGCAGGCGATGGTGATGAACAGGAACGGGAACAGGCTGCCGGCCCAGACCGGGCCGCTTCCGTCGACGAACTTGGTGATCGACGGCATCTGCAGATACGGCCGTACGATGATGATGGCCAAAGCCAGCAGCGTGACCACGCCGATCTTCATGAAGGTCGAAAGATAGTCGCGCGGCGCCAGCAACAGCCACACCGGCAGCACCGAGGCGACAAAGCCGTAGCCGATGATGATGAGCGCCAGCGATGGGCCGCTAATGTCGAAATAGGCGGCGAGTTCGGGCGTCTGCGACACCGTCTGCCCGTAGAGCAGTGCGGCCAGCAGCAGCACGATGCCGATCGCCGACATCTCGGCCACGCGGCCGCGGCGGATGAAGCGGCCGTAGACGCCCATGATCAACGCGATCGGCACCGTAGCGAACACGGTAAAGGTGCCCCAGGGGCTGCCCTTCAGCGCCTGCACGACGACCAGCGCCAGGACTGCCAGGATGATGATGCAGATCAGAAGGATGCCGATGCCGGCGATCGTGCCGGCAACCGGGCCCATCTCCGCGCGCACCATGTCTCCCAGCGAGCGTCCGTCGCGCCGCGTGGACAGGAACAGGACGATCATGTCTTGCACAGCGCCGGCGATGACGACGCCGGCAAGAATCCAAAGCGTGCCCGGCAGGTAGCCCATCTGCGCCGCGAGCACCGGACCGACCAGCGGGCCGGCGCCGGCAATCGCCGCAAAGTGATGGCCGAACAGCACGTAACGGTTGGTTGGAACGTAATCGAGGCCGTCATTGTGACGGACGGCCGGCGTCGGGCGCATGGCATTGATGCCAAGCACTTTGTTGGCGATGAACAGTGCGTAATAGCGGTAAGCGACGAAATAGACGCACACCGCCGCGATGACGAGCCAGGCGGCATTAACGGGCTCGCCGCGACTCAAGGCCACGATGCCGAGTGAAACTGCGCCAAGGGCCGCAATCGCGCCCCATAGCAGTTTCGTCTGAATGCCGTTCCCATTCCAGAACAGCGCGCTCATTGGTTGCCTCCCTACGTCGGCACCCCCTTGAATCTGATCCCGAAAAGGGCGCCGCTATGCTGCGGACCGAAGCCTAATACGAAACCAATGTGAAAATGTCTTCGTTCTTTAGGTAGCCCGCTTTGATTAAGATCAAAGAGACTGCGGGTTTGCGAAGGTCAAATTTGCGAACTGCGGGATATTTTGGCTTGGCATCTCAGCGAGGTCATCTGCCGGACCGGAGCCGGTGCCGCGCCCCAAGAGTAGGAACCAAGGATCAGACCATGGAGATCGAACGCAGCACATTCGGCGCCATCACGATTGACGGCAAGACCTATGAGCACGACGTGGTCATTCGCCTCTCGGGCGAAGTCATGAAGCGGAAGAAGAAGCTGTCGAAGAAGTATTCCGGCACCTCGCACGTGCTGTCGAAAAAAGAAGCGAAGTTTGTCTTCGAGAAGGGCTGCGAACAGCTCGTTGTTGGCTCGGGCCAAATGGGCAATGTGCGTCTATCGTCGGAAGCTGAAGCCTATTTCGCAAAAAGGGGCTGCAAGGTCCTGCTGCAGCCCACACCCAAAGCGATCCATGCGTTCAACAAGTTGCGGGGAAAGAAAATCGGGCTTTTTCACGTAACCTGCTGAAACGAACCGGCGCCGGCGGCGACGACCTCCGGTGGAGATCGGCCGCGGCGACCCTGGGTGGCGGCACGTTCGGGCTTTTCTGCGTCGCTCGTAAATATTGAACTTTATGGCGCGCCCGGAGAGATTCGAACTCCCGACCCCCAGATTCGTAGTCTGGTGCTCTATCCAGCTGAGCTACGGGCGCGGTGCACGTCGTGCGGGAAAATCACCGGCTGCGGATGCCGCCTGCGACGCGCGCCATAGCTATAGCGTTCACCCGCCATTGGCAAGCGCCGGCGGTTGGCCGCCCGGCCGCCCCCGCCATCTGCGCGCGCGGCACGGCATGTCAGCCTCAGCTCTTGTTCTCGGCCGCGACCTCGCCGATGACGGCGTTGGCGCGCCGGAAGCCTTCTGCCGCGATCGGAATGCCGGCGTAGACGCCGGCTTGCAGGAGAATCTCTGCAATCTCCTCCGGGGTCACGCCGTTGTTCAGCGCACCGCGAATGTGCACCTCGAACTCATGCCAGCGGGCCATTGCCGCCAGCATGGCGATGTTGAGCATGCTGCGGGTCTTGCGGGAAAGACCCTCGCGCAACCACACACTGCCCCAGCACTGCGTCTGCGTGAACTCGATGAAATGCTGCGTAAACGCGTTCGCCCGTTGTTTGCCGGAATCCACATACGCCGCTCCGAGCACTTCGCGGCGCACCTTGGCGCCGAGCTGCGCGCGTTCGGTCAATGAGTCTGGCAAGGTCATGATGATCTCTCCGTCTTGTAGGGGTTGGCAGTAAAAGCGGCGCTGCACGACGCAAAGCGATCCGCGACGCCGGCAATTTCGTGCCGGTGGTGTGTGCGCGGGCCTCCGCCGCGGACGGCACGTGGCCGGTCGAGGCTTTAAACCGAATCCGTTGCGGTGGTCGCCACACGGTTCCACTCCGCGGCATTCGCGATGCGCGACCGTTGGGTTATACCAAAAGGCGCACACCCGACGGCAAGCGCCGTCTTACGGCGCCGGCGTGGAGTCCTCCGGATCAGCTTTGAGGAAAATCGCCGACCGGTCGGCGGGCGCTACTTCACGCTATCAGCGATCTCTTGACGGCCCGCGGCCGCAGCAACCGCGTGAGGTCCTCCACGCGGCGCGGCGGGCTGAACAGATAACCCTGCATCTCGGTGCAGCCGAGGTCTATTCCGGATGTTCGCTCCGCAGCTTACGCAACGCGGCGCGCAAAATGCCGGCGCTGTGCGTGCGGTGCAAATCGCTCTGCTCGCGATCGGAGTTTTGTTGACCATCAAGGCCATTCGCCGCGACGGCGATAGAGCTTCTGGCGGCTGATGCTGCCGGTGTCGCAGTCGGGCATCAGGCCGCCGCTGTGGCCTCAATCTCGATCATGAAGTCCACGCTGTAAAGTCTCGACACCTCAATCAACGTCACGGCCGGGGCGGCTGGCGTCGTCGTCGTTGCGAAGAATCGATTGCGCGCCTCGCGATAGAGAAGCAGATTATCCATGTCCGTGAGGAAGACGGTTAGCTTGACCAAATTACTGGCGGTGCAGCCGACAGACTGCAGAGCGATGTTCAGGTTTCGGAATACTTGCGCTGCCTGCGCAGCAAAGTCACCTTTGCCGATCAGCTCGCCTTCTTGGTTGAGCGCGGTTTGACCGGCGATGAAGACGATGCGTTCAGCGCGAACATCGACGACCTGAGAATACCCCGGCGGCGTGCCAAGTTCCGGTGGGTTTAAGCGCCTGATTCGATCGGTTGCATCGCCAGTCATTCGCGGCGTCCCATTTTGATCTGCTCGATCGGACCGCATTCGCTGCGCTGATGCGGTTCCTTGATCTTACCCATGCGCCCGGGCGCGGCGTGCGCTCAACTCCACCGCGCGGTCGGGAATGGTGACGCGCAGCGTCGCCCCGATGGTGCCTTCGACCAGGCGGATGTCGCCGCCATGGGCGCGCACCAGCTCGGCGGCGATGGCAAGCCCGAGGCCGGTACCGCCGGTGCGGGTCGAGCCCTGGAACGCCTCGAACAGATGCGTCCGCGCGCGTTCGGAAAAACCCGGGCCGGTGTCGGACACTTCGATCACCACCACCGCGCCTTCGCGGCGGCCGGTGATGCGGATCTGGTCGCGGTTCGGATCGCGCGCCGCGCGGCTTTCCAGCGCCTGCACGGCGTTGCGGGCGAGATTGAGCAGGATGCGAAACAGCTGGTCGTAGTCGGCTTCCACGATCAGCCCGCGCTCGACCGCGCTGATCCAGCGGATCGGCGCATCGGGGCCGAGCCCGAGCGTCTCGTGCACCTCCTCGACCAAGTGCTCGAGCAGGATCGGGTGCCGTTCCGGCGGAGGTTCCTGCAGGCGGCCATACGACAGCGTCGATTGGCAGAAGGCGATAGCGCGCTCGAGCGCGCGCACCAGCTTGGGCGCAAAGCGCTGCACGCCGGGATCGGGCAGGCTCAACAGCCGGTCGGAGATGAGCTGCGCCGAGCCGAGCAGGTTGCGCAGTTCGTGATTGATCTTGGAGACGGCGAGCCCCAACGCGGCGAGGCGATTCTTCTGGTGCAGCGTCGAGGCGAGCTCCGCCTGCATGGTCGCGAGCTCGCGCTCGGCGATGCCGATTTCGTCGGCGCGCCCCGACGGCACGATGATGCGGTCGGCGTTCTCCGGGTCGGCGCGGAACGCCATCATATTGGCGGTGACCCGGCGCATCGGTCGCACGAACATGTAATGCAGCGTCAGATAGACCAGCGCCGCGGTGATGCCCGAGATCAATAGCGAGATCAGCAGCAGGTCCACCGAATAGCGCTGCATCGCCTTGCGCAGCGGCTGCTCGTCCATGACGATCTCGATATAGTCGCCGCCCATCGGGGCCGGGCCGACGACGCGCATCACGTTATTCCTGGTGTCGAGCATCGTCTTGAAGGCATCGACGATCGCATCGAAGTTGTAGACGTTGCGCATATCGTAGTCGTCGGTGATCGGCGGCGGGGCGTCGCCGACCGCGAGCATGCGGCGCCGCATGCCCATCTTCATGGCGACGGCGCGCGCGCCGATTGAGTCGAGGATCTGCTTGGCCAGGCTATCGGGCACCATGCCGTTCGGCGCGGCGTCGAGCACAAGGGCCGCGGTGTAGGCGCTGGCCAGGCGATCATTGAGCCAGCTCACCCGGAAAATGGCGATCGAGGGCACATAGATCAGCACTTCCGCGATCATCACGAACAGGATCGTGAAGACGAGGAGTTTGCCTGACAGCCCAAAGCGCGGCGCCCGGACCGGTTCCGGCCGCGCGGCTGATGCATCGCTCATCGGTTGAGCCTCGCTGCGTCAAGCAATCCAGCCAAGACGACGCAGCCAACCCATGATGCGACGCGTCCGCGGCATCGTCAAACCATGAGTGAAATAAGTCATTGCGGCACGTTTACCCACCTCGGCATAGGTCGGGTAGGGGACGACAAGGCCGGCAAGGGCCCGGATATTCAACTTTTGGCTGATAGCCAGCGTCCAGGCGGTGATGCTTTCGCCGGCACCGGCGCCGACCATCGTCACGCCGAGGATCTCGCCAGCGCGGTTGGTGACGACCTTGATGTGGCCGTCGGTCGCATGCTCCACCTGGGCGCGGTCGTTCTCGCGATAGGGCCAGCGCAAGACGCGGATGACACCGCTCTGTACCCTGGCCTCCTGCTCGAGAAGGCCGACTTGGGCCAATTCGGGATCGGTATAAGTTACCGAGGGTATGGCACGATGGTCGACGCTGAACGGTACGCGAAACAGCGCGTGGCGGATTACCAGACCGGCGTGGTGATTGGCGGCGTGCGCGGACGCGGGTCCGCCGGTGACCTCGCCCACCGCGTAGACGCGCTTGTTGGTGGTGCGCAGTGAGCCGTCAACGATGATGCCGCGCGGCGTGGTGCGGATGCCGGCGGCGTCGAGGTCGAGGTCCTCGACATTCGGCCGGCGTCCCGCCGCAATGAGGAGATGCGAGCCCTCGATGGTCTCCGCGCCGGCCGACGTGGCGAGCACGACCTTGACCTTGGCCAGGACGCGGCCGACTTTCGCGATCTCGACCCCGGTGCGCAGCTTGACGCCGTCACGCACCAGGGCATCGAGCACCACGGCGGCGCATTCGGGGTCATCGCTCGCCAGCGGCGCCGCGGCGTCGAGCACGGTGACGTCGGAGCCGAGGCGGCGGAACGTCTGTGCCAGTTCGAGCCCCACCGCCGCGGCGCCGACGACGATGAGATGGCGCGGAATTTCGGCGAGGTCGAACACGGTTTCGCTGGTCAGGTGTGGCGTATCTTGGAGGCCGGCAATCGTCGGCACGACAGGCGAGGAGCCGGTCGCGATGACGAACCGGCGCGCCCGGACGGTAACGTCGCCGACCACCACGGTCTGCTCGTCGGTGAAGCGCGCGGCCCCCTCGACGACGTGCACGCCGAGGCCAGCGATACGTTCGCGGGTGGAGTTCGGCGCGACGGCGCCAATGACGTCGTTCACGTGCGCCTGGACCGCGGCAAAATCGACGGCGAAGCGCGTTGCCTTGATGCCGAAGCGCGCGCCGCTGCGCGACGCGTTCGCGTGTTTGGCGGCCGCCGCCAGCGCATGCAGCGCCAGGCCGCCGTTTTTTTTGAGGCGCTCGCCCCCCATGCGGTCTTTTTCGATGAGCACCGCCCGCGCGCCGAAAACGGTTGCCGCGGTGGCGGCCCAAAGACCTCCGGCGCCGGCGCCGATGACGCAAATGTCCGGTCTGAGCTCGTTCGCCATCAGCCGGCCGAACTCACAGGCCGCGAGGTAAATTTTGGCGTAAAGTCTTCATGGCTCTATTGCCGGCGTGGCGCAAACGCCGCCGACCCATCATGGATATTCCATACATCTCCCGAGCGGGGCAAATGACGCTTGAAAAAAGCGGGCGCGGCGCTTGGCGGATCTTGGCTCGCCTCGCCGTCGCATTGACGAGCCATGAGGGGTCCCGTATAAGCCGCGCCAATCGCGCGGCGCGCGCGCTGAATTGGAAAGTGCGCGTGCAAGATAAGGTATTGGCACGATCGGACCGACAGGTGGGCGGAGGTCGGGCGTGCAGCGGAGACAAATCCCGTGAAACGAACCTACCAGCCGAGCAAATTGGTGCGCAAGCGCCGGCATGGGTTTCGCGCGCGCATGGCGACCAAGGGTGGCCGCAAGGTCGTCGCGGCGCGGCGGGCGCACGGCCGCAAGCGGCTGAGTGCGTGATCGGGGCGCCGGCTCCCTCGTTCCCAGTTGAGCGGCTGAAACGCCGGAGCGATTTTCGAGCCGCGGCGGCCGGTCTGCGAGCGTCAGGCAGGGCGTTCGTGGTGCAGGCCCGTCGGCGCGCCGACGGTGGGGCGGTCCGGATCGGGTTTACCGTGTCGAAGCAAGTGGGCGATGCCGTGGAGCGCAACCGCGTGCGGCGCCGATTGCGGGAGATCGTGAGACTATCGGCGGCCGCCGGTACAAGCGGGTTATGCCCAGGCCACGACTACGTGCTGATCGGGCGCCGGGCGGCGCTGGCAGCTCCGTTTGGCGAGATGATGCGGGAACTCGATGCGGCGCTCAGCCGAATTCAAGCCCTCCAGCGCGGGGGAACTGGTGGCGCCCGCCGTGACCCCCTACATGAAGCGGGTTCGCCGTCCCGGTCGCCGAAGCTCCGCAATCGAAAGCAGCCGCCAGAACCGTCCCCGAAGCCGCCCCAAGACCCACTCGGATAGCCACCGCACGAGCTTTGCATGATCGAGCACAAGAACACCATCCTCGCCATCGTGCTGTCGCTGCTCGTCGTGGTCGGTTGGCAATATTTCATCGGCTACCCGCAGATGGAAAAGCAGCGCCAAGAAGCGCTGCTCAAGCAGCAGGAGCAGACGCAGGTGCAGCCCGGCGCGACGCAGCCGAGCGCAGCCCAGCCCGCGACGCCGGCGCAGCAAGCCGGCGTACCTGCGGTGCCGGGCGCGCCCCCTGCCGTCGCACAGCAACCGGCGACGCTGAGCCGTGAGACGGTGATCGCCGCCTCACCGCATGTCGCCATCGACACGCCCCGGCTTCGCGGCAGCATCGATCTCAAAGGCGCGCGCATTGACAATCTGTCGCTTGAGCAATACCGCGAGACCGTCGATCCCAATTCGCCGCCGATCGTGCTGTTCTCGCCGTCGGGCGCGCCGGAGGCCTATTACGCGGAATTCGGCTGGGTGCCGGCATCCGGCACGACCGAGAAGGTGCCGGGGCCGGATACGGTATGGAAGCAGGACGGCAGCGGCGCGTTGGGCGTCGAGCATCCGGTTGCGCTGAGCTACGACAACGGTGAGGGATTGATCTTCCACCGCAGCATAGCGGTCGATGACCATTATCTGTTCACCATCAAGGACTCGGTAGAGAACAAAGGCACCAAGCCGATCACGCTGTTTCCCTATGCACTGATCTCGCGCCACGGCACGCCGAAGACGCTTGGCTACTACATCTTGCATGAAGGCCTGATCGGGGTGATGGGCGATCAGGGCGAGAAGGAAGAAACCTACAAGAAAATCGAGGACAAGAAGAGCGAAAGCTGGGACGTCACCAACGCCTGGCTCGGTTTCACCGACAAATACTGGGCGGCGGCGTTATTGCCCGACACCGACGCCAAGGTGCACGCGCGCTTCTCCGCCGGCGAAGCCGGCGGCGAGAAGACTTACCAGACCGATTACTTGCTCGATCCGCAGACCATCGCGCCGGGCGCGACCGCAACCGCCGATGCGCGGCTGTTCGCCGGCGCCAAGGAAGTTTCGGTGGTCGGCATCAACTTCCCGCTCTCGGTGGCCGGCGGCTACAACCAGGCGCTTCATCTCAACCATCTCGATCTGTTGATTGATTGGGGCTGGTTCTACTTCATCACCAAGCCGATGTTCCTCGCCATCGATTTCTGCTTCCATCTGGTCGGTAATTTCGGCGTCGGCATCCTCATCGTCACGGTGCTGGTCAAGCTGTTGTTCTTCCCGCTCGCCAACAAGTCGTACGCCTCGATGGCGAAGATGAAAGCGGTGCAGCCGGAGCTGACGATGATCCGGCAGCGCTACGCCGACGACAAGATGAAGCAGCAGCAGGCGATGATGGAGCTGTACAAGAAGGAGAAGATCAATCCGGTGGCCGGCTGCCTGCCGATCGTCATCCAGATTCCGGTGTTCTTCTCGCTGTACAAGGTGCTGTTCATCACTATCGAGATGCGGCACGCGCCGTTCTACGGCTGGATCCACGACCTCTCGGCGCTGGACCCGACCAACATCTTCACCCTGTTCGGGCTCATTCCGTTCGATCCGACCGTGCTGCCGTTGGTCGGCAGCTTCCTCCACCTCGGCATTTGGCCGGTGATCATGGGCATCACCATGTGGGTGCAGATGAAGCTCAATCCGGCGCCACCCGATCCGACCCAGCAGATGATCTTCAATTGGATGCCGATCATCTTCACCTTCATGCTCGGGAGCTTCCCGGCCGGGCTCGTGATCTACTGGGCGTGGAACAATACGCTCTCGGTGGCGCAGCAAAGCGTAATCATGCATAAACACGGCGCCAAGATCGAGCTGTTCGACAATCTCAAGCGCACCTTCTTCAAGCTGAAGCCGAAACAGCCGGCGGAGTAGGAAGTGCGCGTCTTCACCCTTCCCGCTTCCTGGGGGAGGATGAAAAAGGGTCGCGCTCAGTGGGCGACGCGAACTAGCGCCTTGCCGAAATTCTTTCCTTCGAGCAGGCCCATGAATGCGGCCGGGGCGTTTTCCAGCCCTTCGGTGATGTCTTCGCGGTAGCGGATGCGTCCATCGGCGATGCCTGCGGAAACCGTTCGCAGAAATTCCGCGTAGTGCTCCGCGACGAATTCAGTGTTGATGAAGCCGCGCAGCGTCAGGCTCTTGGTCAGCACCGCGCGCATGGTTGCCGGCAACAGATTTGGTCCGGCCGCCGCGCCGGCGGCGCTATATTGCGCGATCAGACCGCAGACCGGCACGCGCGCATAGGTGTTGAGCAAAGGCAGCGCCGCTTGCCACACGGCGCCGCCGACGTTCTCGAAATAGACGTCGATGCCCTTGGGACAGGCCGCCGCGAGCCGCGCCGGAAAATCGGCGGCGCGATGATCGATGGCGGCGTCGAAGCGCAGGTCTTCGATGACGTAGCGGCACTTTTCGGAGCCGCCGGCAATGCCGACGGCGCGGGCGCCGGCCATCTTGGCAAGCTGCCCGACCAGGGAGCCGACCGGGCCGCTGGCGGCGGCGACGACCACGGTGTCACCGGGCTTCGGCTTGCCGATCACGTATAGACCCGCATAGGCGGTGAAGCCCGGCATGCCGAGAACGCCAAGCCCGGTGGTGATCGGCGCCAGCTTCGGGTCGAGCTTTCGTGTGGGCGGTCCGTCCCAGGCCGCATGCGTGCGCCAGCCGGTGTGCGCCAGCACGATATCGCCGGCGGCAAAACCCGCGCGGTCGGACGCGAGCACTTCGCACACGCTTTCGCCGGTCATGACTTCGCCGACGCCGACCGATTTGGCATACGATTTCACGTCGTCCATGCGGCCGCGCATGTAGGGATCGAGCGACAAATAGAGCACCCGCAGCAGCAGACCGCCGGGCGGCAGCTTCGGCATGGGAAGCTTTTCCAAACGGAAGTTGTCGGCTTTCGGCGGTCCGTTCGGCCGAGACGCCAGCACGATCTGTCTGACCACGGGGTCGCTCATGGTTCTCTCCTGGCGAACGCGAGCGCTATTCTAGCGCAGGGTGGGGAAGATGAAATGGCGGCTGTTCTTTCGCTCGCCGGCAACGGGAGAGCGCAAGCTAGGCGGCGCGGACGCGGGTGAAGAAGGTCGCCACCTTGGTTTCCAGGTCGTTGGCGCGCGCCGAAAGCCGTTCCGTCCAGGCCGTGATTTCGTCGACCGCGGCGACGCCGCGAGAGACGGTTCGTTCCACTGAATCGATCTCCACCGACGCCCGCGCGGTATGGCCGGCGGCGTTCTGCACGCTTTCTGCAATCGCGCGGGTCGTCATACTCTGCTGCTGCACAGCCGCGGCGATGCTGGTCGATACCGCGGTCAATTTGCCGATGACGCGCGCGATCGCGGAGATTTCCTCCACCGACCGCTTGGTCGCTTCCTGGATGGCGGCAACCTGCTGCGAGATATCGTCGGTGGCCCGCGAAGTCTGATTGGCCAGCGTCTTCACTTCCGCGGCGACCACGGCAAAGCCCTTGCCGGATTCGCCGGCGCGCGCCGCCTCGATCGTCGCGTTGAGCGCCAGAAGATTGGTCTGCGCCGCGATGGAGGAGATAGTGCTGATGACGGAACCGATGCGCTCCGCGGCGTTATCCAGCGAACCGATGACATCCTGAGTCCGCTCGGTATCGGCGACGGCAGACTGCGCCATTCCCAGGCCATTGCTGGCCTGCTGACCGATTTCCTGGATTGATCCGGAGAGTTGTTCGGTCGCCGTCACGGACGCGTCCATGCGCTGTGCGGTCTCGGCCGAGGCCGATGACGCCAAGGCCATGCGGCTGAGCGTGCCATCGGCAGATCGTTTCAGCGTCGATCCCGTCGTCGTCAGCGAAACGGAGGCTTCCTTGATGGCCTCGACCACCTCGCCGATGGCACCGGCGAAGTCGGTGATGGCCACATCGATCGCGCTGCGCCGCGCCAGCGCCGCCTGTTCCGCCGCGTGCCGGTGCAGGGTCATGGCGTTAGCGACATCGAAGCTGATGGCTTGCGCTACGATCTTGCCGCGCTCGGCGAGCTTGGCGGAGGAAAAGCGGTGCTTGCGCGCCAGCGCGTCGAGCGCCGCCTTGAGCATGAAACTCCCGGCGGTGCTGCGGATACGCGCGTCCAGGCCGATCGCAGCCTCCTGCCGCACCGTTTGCCGGCAGGATTCGGCGTAGCGCTGATCCAGTTGCCCGCCGAGCAGAGCCTGGAAGTGCGCCACTTCGAGCTTTTTCACCAAGTCTTGGTTCTGCGCGACGGCCTTTCCGATGTTGGGCAACTCGATGACCGCCATAACGACGTCATCGATCACCCGATCGAGGTGCGGCGCGATCGTCGGCCAGGTTTGCGCAAGAAGGGAGCGGGTCTGGTCGTCGATCCGGTAAAGCGCGAGGCGAGCTTGAAAAGCCGGAACTGAATCGATCGGCGCCATAGCTGAAACGAAGGCCTCGGTGGTGGCCGGCAATGTTGGCCGACAATGGTTGCTTGAGTGTGAACGATACGGTTGCCGACCGGTTCCGCCGCCGCGCAAATAAGCGGGAGGCCGAAGCCTCCCGCTGTTGCAGTTCGTCCCGAGTCTCACGTCGCCGTTTGTCGGAAGATGCGGCGAAGGATTGCGAAACAGCGTAAGGGACGGGGAAGATTCTTTTGCGGACCTGCCTCAACTCCTGCCGACGACCGCCAGCGTCACGGGCGCAAGGCCGGAAAAGCCCAGCACATGGGCGGCCGCCGGCGTCACGTCGATGACGCGGCCGCGGATGAACGGCCCGCGGTCGTTGATGCGAACCACCACCGAGCGGCCGGAGCGCTGATTGGTGACCCGCACCATGGTCCCGAACGGCAAGGTGCGATGCGCCGCGGTCAAGCCCGACGCCCGGGCTTGTTCGCCGTTGGCGGTGCGGCCGCCCGAATAGATCGATGCTATTCCGGTTTGCGCCGATGCGACGACCGGGATTGCGATAGTGGAAATAACAAGAGTTGAAGCAAACATGAGTTTAGTCAGGCTATTACCAGCCATGATCTTCCTTTTTCAGTTGTTGAAGGGAAAGATTATGCGGCTCGCTAAAATGGAGCCGAGGTTTCAATGATCAGGAAATGCGGAAATTGTGCGGCGCACAATGCCTTAATACGTTAAGGTAAGAATGCAGTATGGGAACTATTGGCTGTAATACGTTGTAATAACGTGAGAAATATAGGTATTTACTCAACGCAATGCTGGGCCGCGCCGGGCGCGTCCCGGGGCCGAAGCGTGAGCTCGTCTGCCAAAAAGCCTTTGCGGCGGCAAAGGCCTAGCCGCCTGGCGCAGCCGCCCCCGACGGAGACGGCGAAAATCGCTATGTCGCCGGGATCACTCGGCGGCGATGTAGGTCGGCAGCACGTAATCCTTGAACTGGTCGCGCAAGGTCGTCTTTTGGATTTTGCCGGTTGCCGTGTGCGGAATGGCGCTGACGAACACCACGTCGTCGGGCATCCACCACTTGGCGATCTTGCCCTCGATGAAACCGAGTATTTCCTCTTTGGTCGCCGATTGCCCCTCCTTGAGCACGACGACGAGCAGCGGCCGCTCGTCCCACTTGGGATGCCGCACGCCGATGACGGCCGCCTCAGCCACCTTAGGATGGCCTACCGCGAGATTTTCCAGATCGATCGAGGAAATCCATTCGCCGCCCGACTTGATCACGTCCTTGGAGCGGTCGGTGATTTGCATATAGCCGTAATGGTCAATGGTGGCGACGTCGCCGGTATCAAAGAAACCCTCGTCATCGAGGATGTCGGTGTCTTCCCGGTAATAGGCCTTGGCCACGGCGGGGCCGCGCACTTTAAGGCGGCCGAAAGTCTTGCCGTCCCACGGCAAGAGATGCTCCGCGTCGTCGGTGATCTTCATCTCGACGCCGAACGGTGTCTGGCCTTGCTTCTGCTTGATGTCGAGGCGCGCGTCGCCCTTGAGGTCGGCATATTCGGGCTTGAGCGTCACCATGGTGCCGAGCGGACTCATTTCGGTCATGCCCCAGGCATGCGCGACTTCGACGTCGTAATTCTCCTCGAAAGCCTTGATCATGGCGCGCGGACAGGCCGAGCCGCCGATGACCACCCGGCGCAGATAGGGCAGCTTGGCGCCGGTTTTTTCCAGATATTGCAGCAGCAGCAGCCACACCGTCGGCACGGCGCCGGAGTAGGTGACCTTGTAGTCGTTGAGCAGCTCATAGACCGAGGGGCCGTCGAGCTTTGCCCCCGGCAGCACCAGCGCACTGCCGACCATGGGGCAAGAGAAGGCGAGCCCCCAGCTATTGGCGTGAAACATCGGCACGATGGGCAGCGTGATATCGCGCGAGGTCAGCCCCATCATGTCCGCTTGCAGCGCAATGAACGAGTGCAGAATGTTCGAGCGGTGGGAGTAAAGCACGCCCTTGGGATTGCCGGTGGTGCCGGAGGTGTAGCACATGCCGGCGGCGGTGTTCTCATCGAATGATTTCCAGGCGAAATCGCCGTCGGTTTCGGCGAGCCATTCCTCATAGGCAACGGCGTTGCGCAATGTCGTCTGCGGCATATGCGCGGCGTCCGTGAATACGATGACGCGCTCGATTGTCGGCAGCTCGGCGGCGATTTTTTCCAGGAGCGGCACAAAAGTGAGATCCGTCATGATCACGCGGTCTTCTGCGTGATTGATGATCCAGGCGATCTGCTCGGGGAACAGCCGCGGATTGACGGTGTGGTAGATCGCGCCGATGCCGACAATGCCGTACCAGGCTTCCAGGTGGCGCCAGGTATTCCAGGCCAGCGTCGCCACGCGGTCGCCGAGCTTGATGCCGTCGCGCTCGAGCCGCTGCGCCACGCGCAACGCCCGCGCGCGAATTTCCGCGTAATTGGTGTGGTGCATCGGCCCTTCGATCGAACGGGTAATAACCGGCCGCTCGCCATGATTGAGCGCGGCATGGTCGATGATGCGATGCAACAGGAGCGGCCAATCCTGCATGAGCCCGAGCATGATATTCCTCCTGGAGTACTGCCTTGCGTTGCGTTGTTCTTGCGGTATCCGGCTGCCACCAGGACGGCCGGCGGGGCCCCCCCAATGTAGCCGCCTGCGGCGGCAATGAAAATGCCGTTTTGCAGGCGGAAAAGCCGCACGGCAAGCGCGCTTGAACGCAGGCGCGCCGTCCGCTTAAAGCATGGGCAGCACATTGACTTTCGTAAAGGACCGCCATTGCGCCGGAAACCTGCCGCGTGAAGGGTCTTGTCGTTATCGCCCTATTCTTCTGCGCAACCGGGCTTGCGGCGGCAGAGGACGCCGTCGCGCCCGCGGCGAAACCCGCCAAGGCCGAGCACGTTTCGCCCCGTCGCGTCCGGCCGCCGCAGCAACGGCGCACGCCATTGCCGATCGCCGTGCCGCAGCAATTTTCGCCGCCGCAGGAAGTTTACGCCTCGTTCCCGGAATCGGGCGGGGCTGCGGCTGCGCCATCGGTGCCGCCGGCGCCGTCGGCCTGTCAGCTGCGGTTGACGAAGGTCGCGGTGTTCAAGCCGATTCCCCTGCTCGCCGGGCCGGGCGAATGCGGGGCGGTAGACGCCGTTCTGCTGGAACAGGTGATGCTGCCCGATCAGGCGAAAGTGACCGTTGCTCCGCCGGCGACGCTGCGCTGCGCGATGGCGGAGGCAGTTGCGCTCTGGCTCCGCGAGGACGTCGCGCCGGCGGCGCTTCAGCTCGGCGCGCCGCTGCGCGGGCTCGACAACTTCGATTCCTATGAATGCCGCGGCCGCAATCGGGTCCACGGCGCCACGCTGAGCGAGCACGGCCGCGCCAATGCGCTCGATGTGCGGGCGTTGCGGCTCGCCAATGGCGAGGTGATCGGCCTCACCGACGTGAACGTCGCCAAGGACTGGCGTGAGGCATTGCGCGCAAGCGCCTGCGCGCGCTTCAGCACCGTGCTGGGCCCGGGCTCGGACGGCAGCCACGAGCAGCATATCCACGTCGATCTCGCCGAGCGGCGCGGTGGGTACAAAATGTGCGAGTGGGACGTGCGGGAGCCGGTCAAGGAGACGGCGCCACAGGACGAGCAGAACGCGGCCAAGCTCACGGAGCCGGTGCCGCTGCCTCGCCCGCGTCCAGTGGCGAGTGCCGACGGCGCCTCGCCGGCCAAAAAAATGCGCTCGCAACGCAGGTGGTGATTTTTGGCAGAGTGGCGTCGGCGAAGCTGCTGGCCGATCACGGCCGATGGTTGATCATCGTGACCCGCCACCCGGAGCCTTGCCGGCCTTGATAGTGATCGAGACGGGTTAGCGAGCAATTGTCGATCATGAAGGCAAATCCGCCGTGCGGCGGCAGGCCGAGAGCAATGGCAATGGCCGCGCGAATCGTGCCGCCATGCGCGACAGCGACAATGTCGCCGCCTCGGTGAGCCGCGGTGACGCGCGCGATCGCGGTGCCGACCCGCGCCACGAGGTCGACGAAGCTTTCGCCATTCGGCGCGCGTTCGTCGGCGTCCGCATACCAGAAGGAGGCCGGCTCTTGCCTGCGGCTCATGAGAAAAGTCCGGCGATCGAGGCCTTGCCAATCCCCGAGATGTTGCTCGGCGAGGTCTTGGTGTTGCTGCAATTCCTGCGGCGCCTCGAAATCTCCGGCCGCCAGAATCGCCTTCGCGGTCTGATGCGTGCGCGCCAGATGACTCGTGACCCAGATCGCCTTTCGCGGTAACAGCGCCGCCAGACCGGAGAAGACGCGCTCGTCGCTGCAATCGCAGGACAGATCGGTTTGGCCGTAGATTCGGCCCTCGTCGACGCGAACCGGCGCATGGCGAATCCACCACCAGCGCGTGCGCACGAAATCGTCGGCCGCAGCCTTGCTGGCGACGATCTGGTCCAGTGTTGTGGCGTCCGACACACTGCGCTCCCGGCTCTGATGACTTGCGTTTTCGGTTCGATCGCGGACGTTGGCTTCGCGATCGAGATGACCCACGTACCGTCCGCCCGTTTGAATCCCGATCTTTGAATACGGGCTGCCATCTCCAGCTTCAAGCGCAAATGCGGCAGTTTGCGCGCGAGACGGCCTTTGACGGCAGGCATCCGGCGCGCCCACAATGGCGGCCGCGACTTTAGCCACTCATAAAGGACCACTATGCCGCCGCTCAGCAATCTCGCCGCCCGCGACGTTGAAACTCTGGTGCATCCCTATACCAATCTCGCGAGCTTCCGCGACAGCGGACCGATCGTCTTCGAGCGCGGCGAAGGCGTTTATGTCTACGACTCCGACGGCAAGCGTTACATCGAGGGCATGGCGGGGCTGTGGTGCACCGCGCTCGGTTACGGCAACGAGGAACTGGTTGAAGCCGCCGCCGCGCAAATGCGCAAGCTTTCCTTCGGGCATCTGTTCACCGGCAAGAGCCACGATCCGGCGATCGAGCTTGCGGAAAAGCTCAAGGACATGGCGCCGGTGCCGATCTCGAAGGTCTTCTTCTGCAATTCCGGATCGGAGGCCAACGACAGCCAGGTCAAGTTCGTCTGGTACCTCAACAACGCGCTTGGCCGGCCGCAAAAAAAGAAGATCGTCAGCCGCGTGAAGGCGTATCATGGCGTCACCATCGCCGCGGCTTCGCTGACCGGCATCCCCACCAACCACCGCGATTTCGATCTGCCGCTGCCGGGCTTTCTGCACGCGGGTTGTCCGCATCACTATCGCTTCGCCCAGGACGGCGAGAGCGAGGAAGACTTCGCCACGCGGCTTGCCGCCGAGCTCGACGCGCTGATCGTCAAGGAAGGCCCGGACACGATTGCGGCGTTCATCGCCGAGCCGGTGATGGGGGCGGGTGGCGTCATCGTGCCGCCGCATACTTACTTCGAGAAGATCATGTCGGTCTGCGCCAAGCATGACGTGTTCATGATCAGCGACGAGGTGATCTGCGGCTTCGGTCGGCTCGGCACCGCGTTCGGCTGCCAGAAACTCGGCTTCAAGCCGCACGCCATCTCGATCGCTAAGGCGCTGTCGTCGGCTTACCTTCCCATCGCCGGCGTCATGATCCCGGAGAACGTCTATCAGGCGCTGCTTTTCGAAAGCAAAAAGATCGGCGTATTCGGCCACGGCTTTACCTATGGCGGCCATCCGGTTTCCGCGGCGGTTGCGGTGAAGACGCTGGAGATTTATGCCCGCGAGCGTATTTTCGAGAAAGCCGCCGAACGGGCGCCGAAATTCCAGGCGCGGCTGCAAGGGCTCGGCCGGCATCCGCTGGTCGGCGAAGCCCGCGGGGTTGGCCTGATCGGCGGCGTCGAACTTGTGGCCGACAAGACCAGCAAGCGTTCGTTCCTTCCGTCACAGGGAATCGGCCCCGGCGCGGTGCGTTTCGCCGAGCAGGAAGGCTTGATCGTCCGCTCGGTGCTGGGCGACGTGCTGACGCTGTCGCCGCCGCTCGTCATCAGCACAGCGGAAATCGACGACCTATTCGACCGGCTTACGCGCGCGCTCGACAAGACGCTCGATTGGGTTACGCGCGAGCATCTGGCGCAGGCGTAACAAAAAGGCGCCGACCAAGTCGGCGCCCTGATAACTTTCCGCCGCGTCGCGGAAGCTCAGTTCGTGCTGGAACCGGTGCCGAGCGCCATGTGCGCGCTGAACGGCCCTTGGTGCGGCCCGAGCACCACCACCACGGTGCCGATTTTGACGCGATTGTAGAGGTCGATTGAATCTTCGTTGGTCATCCGGATGCAGCCGGACGAAATGGCGGTGCCGATATATTCCGGCTGGTTGGTACCGTGGATGCGGTACAGGGTGTCCTTGTTCCCTGAATAAAGGTACATGCCGCGCGCGCCCAGCGGATTATGCGGTCCACCGGTGACGAAGGCCGGCAGCGGTCCGAGCCGGGTCTGCTCGCTGGGGGTCGGCACCCACGCCGGCCATTCTTCCAAGCGGCCGATCTTGGCGATGCCGCTCCACGCCATCGCCTCTTCGCCGACGGCGATGCCGTAGCGGATGGCTTTGCCGTTCGGCAGCACGTAATAGAGAAACTTGTTGTCGGTATCGACGACGACGGTGCCGGAGGCTTCCTTGCGGTGATAGTCGATGATGTGCCGCTGGTAGGTGTCGGGAATGACCGCCTGATTGTACGGCAGATTGGACATCAACTCTTTGTCGCGCGGCTTCCACCCGGCCTGGGTTGCAGGCTCGATCGTCCCCTGCATGCAGCCGCCGAGCGTCACAGCGACAATTACAAATGCCAGCGCACGCATTGTCATAACTTGCCTACTCTCTGCCGTCCCAAGCCGTGAATTGACCCCCAGAGATTCCCCGAAAACCCATACCGAAATCGCGTCGATCATGCCAGCGCTCCAAACACGGAGCATTGAAGTCGGCGGGCAAGTGTTGCAGGAATGTCGCACTCGTTAAGTCTATTTTCACGGATTGGCCGCAAGACGATCAGTTTGGTTAGCACAAATTAACCAAGGGTTTACCACGCTTGATGTCAGGCGTCGGCCGCGATGACGGTGGGAAATGTCACGCCTGCGGACGATTTGTCGCCCATTTCCGCCGCACTCATCGCTTACGACGCGTCATCGCTCACGAGAACGGGAATGGGGTTCGAGAATGAACGACGTTACGGCCGATGTGGCCGAGAACACTGCCAGCCAGCGCGCGGCTCGTAAGGCCGCCGACGAAAATCTGGCGCTTCAGCTCTGCTATGGACAAATTGGAATTTCCGCGGTCGCGGCGGCCGTACGCTACCAAGGGGACGCCAAGAACCCGGCTTACGCCCCGGTCGCGATGAAAGCGGACGACCGCGGCGCAACGTCTGCCTGATCGCTTCGCTTTCGGCCGGCACGTGCGGGCTCGGCTGCTGGAGGGGGACAAAAGTCCCCCTTCTTTATTTTTAGTGGGCGTTCGAGAAACCGCCGGAAGGTTTGAGCTTCCACACGGGGCGGAGTTTCGCACGCCGACGAGGGTTATGCGGGACAACGGGCCCGTGATACCGGTCGGTCGATGAGCACCGTGGCCGATTTTTCCCGCGCTGAAATCGACGACGGGCGCCGGCTGTTCGGCAGCGAGTGGACGTTTCTCTCGGCTGCGGGCTCCGTCGCCTCGCTGCCGCGCCCGGGCGGACTTGAGATCGCGTTCGCCGGTCGCTCCAATGTCGGAAAATCGAGCCTGATCAATGCACTGACCGGCCGCCGGGCGCTGGCGCGGACCTCGAATACGCCGGGCCGCACCCAGGAGCTGATCTTTTTCGGCGGCCCCGATCGACTGGTGCTGGTTGATCTGCCTGGCTACGGCTACGCGGCCGCGGCAAAGAGCAAGGTTGCGGCGTGGACCAGGCTCATCCACGATTATCTGCACGGACGGTCCGCTCTGGCCCGCGTCTATCTGCTAGTCGACGCGCGCCATGGCCTAAAGACCGTCGACGAGGCCATTCTCGACACCCTCGGCCAGGCCGCGGTCAGCCATGAGATCGTGCTGACGAAATGCGATCAGGTGAGTGAAGCTGAGCTTGCGGAACGCAGTGAAGCCGTGAAAACCGCCATGCGGAACCGGCCGGCGGCGTTTCCCGACCTCATTGCCACCTCCGCCCGCACCGGCGCCGGCATCCCCGCCCTGCGCGCCGCGATCGCGCGCCTGGTTCGCGAACGCGCGTAACGGGTTGAAGCGGTTCCGCCTCGCCGGGGCCCAGATGGTGAGGCTTGATCCATCGAAGGTGCCGCAATGTCAGACCTTTCGCCGCCTTGCGGAGACCGCTACAAGGCAAGCGTCTTCGATCCGGCGTTCCATCCTGCCTGAGCGGCTCCATGGCCATTTCACACCACGACATTGCCCGCGTGCTGTCCGAGGCGCTGCCCTACATGCAGCGCTATGACGAGGAGACCATCGTTATCAAATATGGCGGCCACGCCATGGGCGCCGAGGAGGTGGCCCGCGAATTCGCCCACGATGTCGTTCTCTTGGAACAGACGGCGATCAATCCGATCGTCGTGCATGGCGGCGGACCGCAGATCGAGGCCATGCTCAAGAAGGTCGGCGTCCAGTCGCAATACGCGGCGGGGCTGCGCATCACCGACGAGACGACGCTGGAAATCGTCGAGATGGTGCTTGCCGGACTGATCAACAAACAGATGGTCGGCTATATCAACGCCGCCGGCGGCAAGGCGGTCGGGCTCTGCGGCAAAGACGGCAACATGGTGATCGCGCGCAAGCTGACACGCACCGTGGTCGACCCCGATTCCAACATCGAGAAGCTGGTGGATCTCGGATTCGTCGGCGAGCCGGACAAGGTGGACGTGACCGTGCTGACGCAGATTCTCGGCCGCGAGCTTATTCCGGTGCTGGCGCCGGTTGCGGCGGCGCCGAACGGCGGCACCTACAACGTTAATGCTGACACTTTCGCTGGCGCCATCGCTGGCGCGCTCAAGGCCAAGCGCCTGCTGCTGCTCACCGACGTGCCCGGCGTGCTCGACAAATCGGGCAACCTCATCAAACAGCTGTCCGCCGATGATGCGCGCCGGCTGATCGCCGATGGCACCATTTCCGGCGGTATGATCCCCAAAGTCGAGACCTGCATCGATGCGCTGGAGCGTGGCGTCGAGGGCGTGGTCATCCTCGACGGCAAGGTCCCGCATGCCGTGCTGCTCGAATTGTTCACCGAGCTCGGCGCCGGGACGCTGATTCATAACTGATGCGGTTTGACGGCCGCGCGGCGCGAAACGCGCTTTACGGGCGGTTAACGGCCGCTGCCCGACGCGTACAACGCGGCCTTTACCAATCCCTGGGTAACAGTTCGTCTCCTCGACGCTGCGGAGGCGCGCTTGGATCTGTCGCCGGGCATCTCGTACTTTTTCGGTCAGCTGGGCAAAGCGTTCTTGGCGCCCGGCTCGCAGATCTCGCTCGCTTCGCTGTTCACGGCGCTGTTCATCGCATTCCTCGTGCTTGCGGTGCGGCGCTATAGGAAAGGAAGGCGCTTTCGCGTGCGGCTTTTGGTGCGGGCGCTTTTCCCCAAACGCATCGTGCTCAACCGGTCGAGCTTTGCCGACCTCGGCTATTTCTATTTCAACCTGCTTGTCTTCGGACTTGTCCTCGGTTGGGCTGTGCTTTCGTACGACATGATCAGTCGCGCCGTGGTCGATCTGTTGGCGGCGGCGTTTGGTCCGGTGCAAGCCACCTCGCTGCCGGTGTTGGTCTCCCGAACGGTCATCACCGTCATGCTGTTCCTGGCCTACGAGCTCGGCTACTGGCTCAATCACTATCTGTCCCATCGGATCCCGTTCCTCTGGGAATTCCATAAAGTTCACCACTCGGCGACGGTGCTGACACCATTGACGAACTTTCGCGTGCATCCGGTCTACATGTGCATATTCTCCAATATCCTCGCTGTCGTCACCGGGCTGGCGAACGGCCTCGGCGACTACCTGCTCGGGCAGAGCGTGCCGCAATACGGCCTGTCGGAAACCAATGTCATCCTCGTCTTCTTCATCTACTTTTACGTTCACTTGCAGCATACGCAGCTGTGGATCGCATTCACCGGCTGGCTGGGCCATCTGTTGATGAGCCCCGCGCATCATCAAATTCATCACTCGCGCAATCCGGGCCACTTCAACAAAAATCTGGGAAGCTGTCTGGCGGTGTGGGATTGGATGTTCGGCACCCTGTATGTTCCCGCGCGGCATTCCGAAAAGCTTGAATTCGGCGTCGAGCCGGATCGTGAGCACGCGCACACGATCAGGGGCGAACTGATCGCGCCGTTCGGCCGGGCGGCGCGGCTGCTCAAAGAGCGCCTGGCGCGGCGGGCGGTGCCGGTTCCGCTCGCGGCGGCCGACCGGAAGCAAGTGTATTAGGACGCTACCGGGTTGCGGCGCGCGCCGCCGCCGCGTATGCGTCAGGCACGATTCCCATAACAGTGCCCTCATTCTTGACCTTCCGCTCCGTCCTTCCCGCTGCACCCGGACTTACCGCGGCGATCGCGCTCGGCGTCTCCGACGTGCTCGCCAAGGTCATCATCGCGGCCCGCTGCGACGTGCTCACCATGCTGTCGTTTCGCAGCGTGGTCGGGCTGGCGTTCGTGGCGACATGGCTGTACCTCGGGCCGAAGCCGCGCGCCGACGCGCGGGTGCGCTGGATTTCGCTCGGCGTCGGCGTGTTATTCGCGGGGCTCATCTTTTGTCTATTCAAGGCGATCGAGTTGATCGACGTGCCCACCGCGATCCTGACTTATTTCGCCTATCCGCTGCTGACCGGGCTGGTCGCCTCGGCAACCGGCCTCGAGCGATTGCGTTGGCAAGGCGCCGCCTGCGCGGTCGCGGCGTTTTGCGGGCTGGCGATCATGATCGGCGCGCATCCGGCCGGATTGGCGCTCGCCGGCGTCGCCTACGGGCTCGGCGCGGCGTGCTGCCGCACCGGCGTGCTCATCGTCACGCGGGCGTACCTCGTCGGCGCCGATGCGCGGCTGACGACGTGGTATTCGGTGGTGGCGCAGCTCTTCCTCTTCGTCGCGGCGTCGGCGGCTACTCAGACCTGGAAACCGCCGCAGACCGATGCCGGCTGGGCAGCTTTGGTCGCTGTCAGCTTCGCCACAACGGCCGGCATCCTGTTCGTGTTCATCTCGACGGTCCGCATCGGTCCGTTTCGCACCGCGCTGATCATGAACCTCGAGCCGCTGACGGCAGTGGTGCTCAGCGCTATCGCGCTCGGCGAGGTGGTCACCCCGCTCCAGGCGGTCGGCAGCGGCCTCATGCTCGGCGCGCTGGTGGCGTTTCAAGTCTGGAGATGACGATGCTGTGACCGCGCGTTCATATCTTGAGCGGTATGCGCATAGCTGGGCGCACGCTCGTCGGTTCCTTCATGAGCGGGGCGACCCAGTGTCCTTCGCAATTCATGCCTTGCGTCACAAACTCGACTAACTTGACGCCGAAGCTTCCTCAATCGGTAAACCCATGTCCGTAGAATTGCGGTGAAGGACGGACCATGCGCGGGTTCCAAAATTCTTCCTTCGATCTCCAGACGCTCGTCATCTTGGAGGCGGCCTTCGACGAGGCGTGGCTGACGCTCAAGGCGGTCGGCAACAGGACGGTGCGGCCCGACGAGCTCGCACGCTCGATGTTGCGGCTTGCCATGGACGGCGAGCGTGACCCGGTGCGCTTGCATGATGGCGCGCTCAAGGGGCTGCTGCCGGCGGCGTCATGGCGGGAGGCGGGCTGAGCCGCCTGCCGCCGGGCGCAGGGCGGGCGCAGGCCGGCCCAGCGAGTCACGAATGGGGAATCAGCATCGCAACGCCGGCGAGGGCCGCGGCGGCCAAGGTGCCGATGAGCGCCGCCTGTACGAACGGAACCGACTTGCGTAACACTCTTCGCATCGATTGCCCCCGGCTCTCGGCTTGCTAAAACTGATTCGGCGCGGTCAAAGCCCTCGCCTGGAAGTGTGGCAACAACGAGTCGCCGGAAATGAACGAGCGTAATGTCCGCGGCTTCGATGCGGTCGAGACCTGGGTCTTCGATCTCGACAACACGCTCTATCCGCATCACCTTAATCTCTGGCAGCAGGTCGACGAGCGCATCCGCGACTACATCGCCGGCTTCCTCCAGGTCACGCACGAGGAAGCGTTCCGGGTGCAGAAGGATTATTACCGGCGCTACGGCACGACGCTGCGCGGATTGATGGAGGAGCACGGCCTCGACCCGGACAAATTCCTCGAAGTCGTGCATGAGATCGATCACTCGCCGCTGACGCCCGACCCCGCGCTCGGCGCGGCGATCGCCAAGCTGCCGGGCCGCAAGCTCGTGCTCACCAACGGCACGCGTCGGCACGCCGAAGCGGTGATGCAGCGGTTGGAAATCCAGCAGCACTTCGAGGATGTTTTCGATATCGCGGCGGCCGAGCTCGAGCCAAAACCGCGGCCGCAGGTCTATGACCGTTTCCTCGCCCGCCACCGCGTCGATCCGGGCAGGGCCGCGATCTTCGAGGACCTCGCCCGCAATCTCGAAGTGCCGCACGCGCTCGGCATGACCACCGTGCTGGTGGTGCCCACCGGCACCCGCGAGGTTTTTCGCGAGGAGTGGGAGCTCGCCGGCCGCGACGCGCCTCACGTCGATCATGTCACCGACGATCTCGCCGGCTTTTTGCGCGGCGTTGCCGGCAAACGCGGCGGCGCTTAGAGCGCGCTTGACATCGCCGATGCGCGCCCCGACAAACCGCGCCAGCAGGGAATCCGCTTCATGTCGACAGCCGACCTCGCCAAGACCCGGACCAAGACGCTGGCAGAGACCATCGACGCCGCCTTCGAGCAGCGCGAGGAGATCGGTCCGGCGACGACCGGCGCGGTGCGCGAGGCGGTCGAGTATGCGCTCGATCTCTTGGACCGCGGCGAGGCTCGCGTGGCGGAAAAGGCGGCCGACGGCTCCTGGCGCGTCAATCAATGGCTCAAGAAGGCAGTGCTGTTGTCGTTTCGGTTGAACGACATGAGCGTGATCCCCGGCGGCCCCGGCCATGCCGCCTGGTGGGACAAGATTCCGTCGAAGTTCGACGGCTGGGGCGACAATCATTTCCGCGCTGCCGGTTTTCGCGCCGTGCCCGGCTGCGTGGTGCGGCGCTCCGCCTATATCGCGCCGGGCGTGGTGCTGATGCCGTCCTTCGTCAATCTCGGGGCCTATGTCGATCGCGGCACCATGATCGACACCTGGGCGACCGTCGGATCGTGCGCGCAGATCGGCAAGAACTGCCACATCTCCGGCGGCGCCGGCATTGGCGGCGTGCTCGAGCCGTTGCAGGCGAGCCCGGTGATCGTCGAGGACAATTGCTTCATCGGCGCGCGCTCGGAAGTCGCCGAAGGGGTGATTCTGCGCCAGGGCGCGGTACTGTCGATGGGCGTCTTCATCGGCGCCTCGACCAAGGTCGTCGACCGCGCCAGCGGCGAAATTTTTCAGGGCGAGGTGCCGGCCTATGCGGTGGTGGTCCCGGGCAGCTTGCCGGGCAAGCCGAACAAGCAGGGCGAACCGGGCCCGAGTCTGGCCTGCGCCGTCATTGTCAAGCGGGTCGACGAGCAGACCCGCGCCAAGACCAGCATCAACGAATTGCTGCGGGATTAAAATCCGATTGCGCCGATGGATTGGGCCTATCTTCTCAACGGCTTTCACGGCCGCATCGGCCGCCAGACGTTCTGGATCGCAATGGGCGTGGTGGCGGCCGCCGAGATCCTCGGCCATCTCGTCGCCAATATGATCGAGGGTGACCGGTTGGGCGCCATCGTCGATCTCGCCTTCACCTATCCGGAATTCGCGATTGCCGTGAAGCGCGGCCATGACCGCAATCTGCCGGTTTGGCTGCTTGGGGTCTTCTTCGGCGCCGGAGCGTTGCTCGACCTGCTCACCGTCTTGGGCTGGGCCGGCACCGACGACGAGCCGAGCATGGTGTCGCTCGCGATCGCGGTGCCGTTCACGGTGGTCGGCTTGGCGCTATTGGTCGAGCTCGGCTTCCGTAGGGGGACGGTCGGGCCAAACCCATACGGGCCCGACCCGCTGGCGAAGAGTTGACGGACATGACCGCCGATCCCGTTGCCATTGCCCGCGATCTCATCCGCTGCCGGTCGGTCACGCCGGAGGAGGGCGGGGCGCTCGCCTATCTGCAGGAGCTGCTGGCGAAAGCGGGGTTTATCGTTCACCGCATGACGTTTGCCGAGCCCGGCACCGCGCCGGTTGAGAACCTGTTTGCCCGGATCGGCGACAAAAAGCCCAATCTTGTGTTCGCCGGTCATACCGACGTGGTGCCGCCGGGCGACGAAGCGGCATGGCAGCATCCGCCGTTCGCCGGCGAGGTCGCGGCTGACAGGCTTTACGGACGCGGCGCCGTCGATATGAAGGGCGCCATAGCCTGCTTCGCCGCGGCGGCGCTCGACCATCTTGCCGCCAGCGGCGGCAAGCCGAAGAACGGCTCGATCTCGTTCCTGATCACCGGCGACGAGGAAGGGGTCGCAGTCAACGGCACCATCAAGCTCCTGCATTGGGCGGCGGAACGCGGCGAAAAATTCGATCACTGCATCCTCGGCGAGCCGAGCAACATCGAAGCGCTCGGCGATACCATCAAGGCCGGCCGGCGCGGCTCGCTCAACGGCACGCTGATCGTGACTGGCCGCCAGGGCCACGTCGCCTATCCCGATCGCGCCGACAATCCGATCCGCGGCCTGGTGAAGCTGATCGAAGCGCTGCAGGCGCCGCTCGACCAAGGCAGCGAGCAGTTCGCTCCGTCGCATCTCGAATTCACTTCCGTCGATGTCGGCAATCCGACCGTCAATCTCATTCCCGGCGAGGCGCGCGCGCGCTTCAACATCCGCTACAACGACCACCACAGCCAGACCGCGCTGAAAGCGCTGATCGAACGCCGCGCGCAGACCGCTGCCGCCAGCCGCATCCGTTATTCCTTCGACTGGCAGCCGTCGAACGCCGACGTTTTCGTCACCAAGCCCGGACCGTTCACCGATCTCGCTGCCGCCGCCATCGCCGAGGTGACCGGGAGGAAGCCCAAGCTCTCGACGACCGGCGGCACCTCGGACGCGCGCTTCATCAAGGATTATTGCCCGGTGCTCGAATTCGGCCTGGTCGGGCAGACCATGCATGCGGTCGACGAATGCGCGCTGGTCGCCGACATCGTGGCGCTGACGGCAATCTACCGGTGCATTATCGAAAAGTATTTTGCGTGAGCGACCTTCGGCGACGACGCGAAGGTATTCCGCAGCTCGTTCGGCTCGCCGCAAGACCGTTTAGCATCCAACATCGGACATTCCGCAAGTGATGCGGTGGGGCAACAGCGGACTCTGGCGCGGCAAAAGAAGGAGGTCGCTTTGCCGCTGCCTAGACCATTGCAGGAGGCGGCATGCTCATCCTTTATCACGGGCGCTTCGCCCAGACCGCAAGTGGCCGTCGCAACAAGGGCTCTTACGTTCCTTCTGAATCCGAGGACATCGATCTAAAATAATGCTCGGCGTACTGGTAATAGTTCTCTGCCCCGACCGTGTTGCCGATTTGCGCTTCAGCGCCGGCGAGCGCCAGATACCGCTCATAGTTTCTTCGCGCGTTTTGAGAGCCCGTCGGCTCGGGGCGGGCGGTACTCGATGTCCACCGCTTCGAACGCGCAGCAAATGACGCTGCCGGTCTGGGTTGACGCGCACTCATGATTGGCCTTGGGCCATTTTGCATGGCTCACTCCTTGGTGGTTGCGGGTAAAATGCTCCGTGCGACACACGGACGATAAAAAAAGCAGAGACGGTGGCGCGCATCTCTGAAGGGTGAGCCGACGCCTGTTGAAGCCCACGGCCTGCTGTGCGTTGCCTACCCTAGCAGTGGCGATAAAGGCCCCCGGAGGAAATGATCACAACTTGTGGAGCCGATTGGTCCAGTCGTCGTGGCGGTACCTGCCGACTACACGCGATATAGATGAACCAAACGTTGCCATATGAGGATAATTGGAGAAATTGTCAAATACAGGAGCGCCGCCGCCGATCTGACGCTGTCGCGGTCGACTAGGTCGGCTACATGGCGACCTCGACAAAAAAGTGGGTGACTCCTA
The DNA here is from genome assembly GCA_049512975.1 of Xanthobacteraceae bacterium. GTDB lineage: Bacteria > Pseudomonadota > Alphaproteobacteria > Rhizobiales > Xanthobacteraceae > BOG-931. Next base: position 40,625 of record JBEKWO010000002.1, read on the forward strand.
TTGTTCTTTATCTCTGGCGCGCCCATTTTGGCATATACAGGCAAGCACGCTTGTCTGAAGAGCTGCCCAAAAAACGGCGACGTACCGAAGTCTTCGTTTCTTCCCCTTGGCGGCCATAGTGCCCATCGGCAGGCACAGTTTCCAATATCGACGTTGGTTCGTACCGTGGGTGCCCTCGGCACCCGAATTGTGCATATCCGTGCGCCAGTGGCCCGAGCGCCTTGGCCGTCGGGCCCATCAACCGCTCGATTGAAGAGGAACGCCGCGTGCAGGTTCTCGTCCGCGACAACAATGTCGACCAAGCCCTCAAGGTGCTGAAGAAGAAGATGCAGCGCGAGGGCGTTTTCCGCGAGATGAAGCTTCGCGGCCATTATGAAAAACCCTCCGAGAGGAGAGTCCGGGAGAAGGCGGAAGCCATCCGCCGCGCCCGCAAGCTCGCCCGCAAAAAGATGCAGCGCGAGGGTTTGCTGCCGATGAAGCCTCGGGTGATCGCGGGGGCCCTCGGAAGAGGCAGCCCCGCGCGCACTCCTCGCTTCTGATCTCAGAACAACCGTAACCGATACCCTCGATAAAATCTTGGTCTAAAAACCTTCTTCAACGGCACCGTCGGCTTAGCGTCGATTGTGGTGATTCATGGCAAGCAAGATCAAAGTGATGCCGCAAAAGGAAGAGATGCTGGAGGAAGAGGGTCCCGACAGCCCGCTGCTCGACCTTGCCGACGCTGCCGTCAAGGACCTGATCCGCGGCGGCAAGAAGCGCGGCTATGTCACCCACAACCAGATCAACGCGTTGCTATCCTCAGAGGAGGTCAAGTCCGAGCAGATCGAGGATATCCTGGCGACGTTAAGCGAGATGGGCGTCAACGTGGTCGAGACCAAGGAGGCTGAGCTCGAGGAAGAGGTGGCGACTCGTGAGGAGCCCGGCGAGGAAGCCGAGGGCGGGAATGAACTAGTCGAGGTCCAGCTACGGCCGGTTCCGGCCAAGTCCGCGGCCAAGGATCCCGCCGAGCGCACTGACGACCCCGTGCGCATGTATCTCCGCGAAATGGGCACGGTGGAACTCCTTTCGCGCGAGGGCGAGATCGCCATCGCCAAGCGTATCGAGGCCGGCCGCGAGGCCATGATCGCGGGGCTCTGCGAGAGCCCGCTCACCTTCCAGGCCATCATCATCTGGCGGGACGAGCTCAACGCGGGCAAGATCTTCCTGCGCGACATCATCGACCTCGACGCAACCTACGCCGGCCCTGACGCCACGGCCGTGCCGGCGCCGGTGATTGGCCCCGACGGCCAGTTGATCGTGGGCATCGCCGTTCCAGGCCAACCCGGGTCGCCGCCGCAGATGCAGGCGCCGGCCACTGCGCCCGCGACCGCCACCCCGTTCAAGTCGGTCGGCGAACGCGCCGACGGCGACGAGGCGGCTGCCGACGGGACGATCAGCGAGAGCAGCCTCGAGGATGACGATATGGAGAATTGGCTCTCGGTCGCCGCAATCGAGGCGGAACTCAAACCCAAGGTGATAGAGACTTTCGACACCGTCGCCGGCACCTACAAGCGGCTGCGCCGGCTGCAGGACCAGGATATTCAGTTCCAGCTCAAAAGGCGGTCGCTCTCGCCAGCGCAGGAGCGCAAGTATAAGAAGCTGAAGAACGAGATAATTGGCGAGGTGAAGTCGCTACGGCTGAACCAAGCGCGTATCGACGCGCTGGTCGAGCAGCTCTACGAGATCAACAAGCGGCTCGTCGGCTACGAGGGCCGCCTGATGCGGCTCGCCGAGAGCTACGGTGTCGTGCGCGAGGACTTCCTCAAGAACTATCTGGGCTCCGAGCTCGACCCGCTCTGGCTCAACCGCGTGTCAAAGCTCTCGGCCAAGGGCTGGAAGAGCTTGGTCGCTAAGGACAAAGACAAGATCAAGTCGCACCGCCACGATATCCACGCGCTCGCAGGCGAAACCGGGCTCGAGATCGGCGAATTCCGCAAGATCGTGCACATTGTGCAGAGGGGCGAGCGCGAAGCGCGCCAGGCCAAGAAGGAGATGGTGGAGGCGAACCTGCGCCTCGTCATCTCGATCGCCAAGAAATACACCAACCGCGGCCTGCAGTTCCTCGACCTGATCCAGGAAGGCAACATCGGCTTGATGAAGGCAGTCGACAAGTTCGAGTATCGGCGCGGATACAAGTTTGCGACCTACGCCACCTGGTGGATCCGACAGGCGGTTAGCCGCTCGCTCGCCGATCAGTCGCGCACCATCCGTGTGCCCGTGCACATGATCGAAGCCATCAACAAGATCGTGCGCACAAGCCGGCAGATGCTCGGCGAGATCGGCCGCGAGCCGACGCCGGAGGAACTCGCCAAGAAGCTCCACATGCCGCTCGAAAAGGTCCGCAAGACCTTGAAGATCGCCAAGGAACCGCTCTCGCTCGAAACGCCGATCGGCGAGGAGGGGGACAGCCACCTCGGCGACTTGATCGAGGACACGAACGCGATCCTGCCGATCGACGCCGCGATCCAGTCCAACCTGCGCGAGACAACGACGCACATGCTAGCTTCACTGACGCCGCGCGAGGAGCGCATCATCCGCATGCGCTTTGGCCTCGGCATGAACAGCGACCACACACTGGAGGAAGTTGGCCAACAGTTCGCGTTGACGCGCGAGCGAATTCGGCAGATCGAGGCCAGGGCGCTGAGGAAGCTGAAGCACCCGAGCCGATCAAGCGTACTCAGGAGCTTCCTCAAATGATCTTTGCGTTGACCGGCTAGACATGCCGGCTCGTCGTTTCGAGGGTGCGCCCGTCATTTCGCTTGTCAATACTGGCCGTAAAATATTCCTTTGCTGCAGCCGTTGCCGATGTCCTCGCAGAGGACCGAGCGACTTTCAAAATCTTGGACCTTGGTGCGCTTGTCGAGGCCGGGGTCCAGTTTCTTCAGGGAAATCACATTCACCGTGCCCTTCTCGCGCGAGACGAAAATCGCGCCGTCGCGAATCCCTCTCACTTTGAAGCCGACAAAATACGCGACAGGATAGTCGTCGGACTGGCAACTCCACTTTTTCGTGGTTCGGTATTTTACCTGCGGGTCGGAAAAGCCCTGAAACAGATTAAGATCAAAATCTCCCGAACCGGACTGCTCCTCCTTGATAACTACCTGCGAGGAAAAGAATTCCGGACCGCCGGTGCGTTCGTCGGCAATCAATTTGTCGATCTCTTCCTTCGAATAGCGGTTGGTCTTGCGCAGCTCGGCGATGTGTTGCAAAAAGGGGCCGAGCGCGATCGATCCGGTTGCGCAATATTTGATCTTGTCCGCCGCCGTCGCGGTCTGCGCGGCGAGAAGCAAGGCAGATCCAATCCCCATAAGTCGCAGGGAATGAAAACCGAAAGCCCGTCGTCGATGGAAAATATGCATTGCCCCCCAACAGCTGTCGACAGCGGTACGATAGTCCAAGCGCACCCCGCCTGCTACAGTATTCGATCATCCGGAAGGAGATCGAAGCCGCTGTCCGATCGACACCGGCGGTAGGTCGCATAAGTGTCAAACGGTACACATGTTTGACCGCCCTATGTCCGCTGTGCCTCGCTATCGGACATTCCAAAGTCCGGCAGCTTGTGCCCCCGAACGTGGTAGAACGAAACGTACGGCGATTAATACTCCACCCGTACCAGATAAAGCCCCTGCGGCGGGGCGACCTGGCCGCAGCGGGTGCGATCGCGGGCGGCGAGTGCGGCGGCGAGATCCTCGGCGCTCCATTTGCCCTCGCCGACGTGAACGAGCGAGCCGACCATCGAGCGCACCTGATGGTGCAGGAACGAGCGCGCCGCGGCGGTGATGCGCACCTCGTCGCCGTCGCGCTTAACGTCGAGCTGATCGAGGGTTTTTACCGACGATTTCGCTTGGCACTGGGCAGCGCGGAAGGTGGTGAAGTCGTGCCGGCCGACGAGTTTTTGCGCGGCGGCGTGCATCGCGTCGCCATCGAGCGGGCGCGGTACGCGCCAAGCGCGGTTTTGGTCGAGTGCGAGATCGGCGCGGCGGTTGACGATGCGGTAGAGATAGTGCCGCTTGGTTGCCGAGAAGCGAGCGTCGAAATTTTCGGTGACTTGCTCCGCCGTCAGCACGGCAATCGGCCGCGGGCGCAGGTGGAAATTGACCGCGTCGCGCACGGTGTCGCCGTCCCAATCCTTGGCAAGGTCGACATGCGCCACCTGGCCGAGCGCGTGCACGCCGGCATCGGTGCGTCCGGCGCCGGCAACGACGACGCGCTCGCCGGTGAAGGCCGCGATCGCCTCGGTGAGGACGCCCTGCACTGAGGGGCCGTTGTCTTGCACCTGCCAGCCGACAAACGGCGTGCCGTCATATTCGATGGTGAGCTTGTAGCGGGGCATACCGCTTCACCTGCGCGTGCCGCGTGGGCGCGTCAACTCAGGGCGCTTCCGGCTGCCAGCGGCATGCCGCGCAAGAATTCTTCGGCCGACATCGGTTTGCCGCCGGCGCGCTGCAGCTTGACGATCCGCACCGAGCCGTCGCCGCAGGCGATGGTCAGCCGGTCGTCGAGCACTTGTCCGGGTTTGCCGCTACCGTCGCCCTTGGTCGTGCGCAAAACTTTGACACGGCCGGCGCCGGGAAACTCGAACCAGGCGCCGGGAAATGGCGACAGCCCGCGGCAATGGTCATGGACCCGCTGCCAGGGTTTGGTCCAGTCGATGCGCGTCTCGGCCTTGTCGATCTTGTTGGCGTAAGTCGCGCGCCTTTTGGATTGCGGATTAAATTTCCACGCGCGCTTTGTTCCGAGCGCGGTAACTGCCCGTAACATGAGGCCAGCGCCGATCCGCGCCAGCTCGTCGTGCAATTCGCCGGCGGTCGCATCAGGACCGATCGGTACGGGCTTCCCCCTGGCTACCAGACCAGTATCCAGACCTTCATCCATCTTCATCACTTTTACGCCGGTTACTTTGTTGCCGGCCATGATCGCGCGCTGGATCGGCGCCGCGCCGCGCCAGCGCGGCAACAGCGAGGCGTGCAGGTTGAAAGCGCCGAGCGGAAACGCGTCGAGGATCGGCTTCGGCAGGATCAAGCCGTAGGCGACGACCACGGCGGCATCGGCGCCGTGCGCGCGCATGGCGCTTGCCGCGTCGGGGTCTTTCAACGTCTTCGGTGTGAAGACCGGGATTTTCCGCTGGGCGGCCTCGCGCGCGACCGGGCTCGGCCGTTCCGCCATTCCGCGTCCGGCCGGCTGCGGCGCGCGGGTATAGACCGCCACGATTTCATGGCCGGCACCGACAATCCCAAGGAGCGTGGGCACGGCGAAGTCGGGCGTACCCATGAAGACGAGGCGGAGCGCCACTCACGCCTCCTCCTTCTTCGCAATCTTCGCCGCTTTGCTGAATTTCTTGATGACACGGTCGCGCTTGAGCTTGGAGATATGGTCGATGAACAGCACGCCGTTGATGTGGTCGATCTCGTGCTGAACACACCTGGCCAGCAATCCGTCCGCCTCGATTTCGTGCGCCTTGCCGTCGAGGTCGAGATATTTGACCTTGATGTGCACCGGCCGCTCGACGTCCTCGTAATATTCCGGGATCGACAGGCAGCCCTCCTCCTGGATCGCCTTCTCGTCCGACGCCCAGGTGATTTCCGGATTGATGAAAACCTGTGGCTCGCGCGCCTCTTCCTTTTTCGACAAGTCCGCGGTGAAGACGCGCTTGCCGATGCCGACCTGGATCGCGGCAAGCCCGATCCCAGGCGCCGCGTACATCGTTTCAAACATGTCCTCGGCCAGCTTGCGGATGCCGGCGTCGATGCGCTTGACCGGTTCGGAGACGAGCCGCAGCCGCTTGTCGGGGAGTTTGATGATTTCGCGCACAGCCATATTGCACCAAGCCCTGGCGGGCGATGTAAGCGGTGCATAAAGCGCGGTCAATGCGCGCCATCCGTTGCCTCGACCGACGGAAGCACGCTATACATGTTCCCGCTTTGTTCCAATAATCGCCGCACGCCCCGACGAATCGCGTACAAGCAGCCATGACCGAGAGCCCAACGATTATCGCGATTTTCGCCGTCCTCGTCGTCTGCGCTGCGCTTGCCGCGATGGCGTTCGTGCTCTGGCGCTCCCGCCGTCCCGCGCGAACGGAAGACGCGGTGATGACCGAACTCAGCCGCGCTCACGCCGATGCGGCGGCCCGCCTCGAAGCCATGATCAGCTTGCTCGCCAAGGGCCAGTCGCAGCTGGCGCATACCGTCAACGAGCGCCTGGATTCGGTCTCGCATCGGCTCGGTGATTCCCTGGAGAAGACCAAGCAGAGCACTCACGAAAATCTGCAAAAGCTCAACGAGCGGCTCGCGGTCATCGACCGCGCGCAGAAGAACATCACCGAACTTGCCACCCAGGTGACGTCGCTGCAGGGCGTACTCGCCAACAAGCAGTCGCGCGGCGCCTTCGGGCAGTGGCGCATGGAGGCGATCGTCCAGGACAGCCTGCCGAAGGGCGCTTACGCCTTCCAACACACGCTATCGAACCGCACGCGCCCCGACTGCTGCGTGTTCATGCCCGACAAACGGCCGCTGGTAATCGACGCCAAGTTTCCGCTCGAAGGCGTCACCGCCTATCGCGACGCCAAGTCCGACGACGAGCGCAAGGCCGCAGCGCAGCGGTTGCGCGCCGACGTCGGCAAGCATGTGGGCGACATCGCGGAGAAGTACCTGATTCCTGGCGAAACCCAGGAGATGGCGTTGATGTTCGTGCCGTCGGAATCGGTCTACGCCGAAGTCTGCGACGGTTTCGACGATCTGGTGCAGAAAGCCTTCCGCGCCAAGGTCGTCATCGTGTCGCCGTCGCTGCTGATGCTTGCCGTCGCACTGGTGCAGCAAATCCAGAAGGATGCCCGCATGCGCGAGGCGGCCGACCAGATTCGTGACGAAGTCGGCCGCCTGGTCAAAGACGTGGGCTTGCTCGGCGAGCGGGTCCGTAAGCTGCAAACCCATTTCAATCAATCAAACGAAGATATCCGGCAAGCCATCATCTCGATCGAGAAGATCGAAGCCCATGGCGAGCGCATTCAACAGGTCGAAGTCGGCGCCCAGGCCCTGACGAGTCCGCACGTCATTCAAGCACCGCTGCTGCGCAAATTAGAGGCGGGGGAGTAGCTTGACCCTTCTGCCGCAAGGTTTGGCGTTGTTCGAGCCGGTACATAGCGCATGATCGCGACGCCCGACGCGACCGATCCTGCGCCTGCCCGCACATCCATCGCCGACACGCTCGCCGTTTATCTGCAACGGCGGGTGTTGATTGTTCTGCTGCTCGGCTTCTCCAGCGGACTGCCGATCGTGCTGATCGGCTCGACGCTGCAAGCCTGGATGAAGCAGAGCGGCATCGACATCAAGACCATCGGTTTGTTCGCGGCCGTGGCCGTGCCCTACAACATTAAATTCTTGTGGGCGCCGCTGGTCGACGCGCTCGATTTGCCGGTGTTGTCGAAGCTTTTGGGCCGGCGGCGCGCCTGGCTGTTGTTCTCGCAAGCCTGGCTGATGGCAGCGATCGTGTTCCTCGGCTTGTGCGATCCGGCGGTCTCCGCCTTCATCGTCGCGATCGCCGCGCTCACCGTCGCCGCCGCTTCGGCGACCCAGGACATCGTGGTCGACGCTTTCCGGGTGGAAAGCCTGCCGGAAAACGAGCAGGCCGCCGGCATGGCGTCCTATGTGGCCGCCTATCGCGTCGGCGCGCTGGTTTCGGGGGCCGGCGCGTTGTTTTTGGTGACGGCGTTCCAGGCGAAGCTCGGCGATCGGACGGCGTGGACCGCGTCCTATGTCGTCATGGCCGCGCTCATTCTTATCGGCGTCATCGCGACCCTGCTGGCGACCGAGCCCGCGAGTTCGGCGGCGGCGGAAGCCGACCATGCGCTGCCAAGCCACCGCAATTCGCTCAAACGCGCGTTCTGGTCGGCGGTCGACAGCTTCCGCGATTTCCTGTCGCGCGACCTGGCGCTCGCGGTGCTGGCGTTCGTGGCGCTGTTCAAGATCGCCGACGCGCTGGCCTTCGCCTTGCTGACGCCGTTCGTGCTCGATCTCGGATTTTCGCTGACCCAGCTCGCGACCGTCCGCAACGGCGTCGGATTTATCGTCGCGGTGCTCGGCGGTTTTGCCGGCGGCCTGGTGGCGCGCGCGCTGCCGCTGTCGGCCAGCCTGTGGATCGGCGGCCTCCTGCAAACGATCATGATCCTGGCGTTTTCCTGGCAGGCGGTCGTCGGCAACAACCTGGCGATGCTGACGCTGACCACCGCCATCGAGTTCTTCACCGATGCCGTCGGCACGGTGATCTTCGTCGCCTACCTCTCGGCGCTGTGCAAGAACCCGCTGTACACGGCGACGCAATTCGCGCTCTTGACCGCGTTTGCGGCACTCGGGCGTAATGTTTTCGCGCTCGGTACCGGTTACTTGGCGCATGCCGTCGGCTGGGCCTGGTTCTTTGTCCTCTGCGCGCTCGCCGGCCTGCCGGCGCTGATCTTGCTGGCCTGGCTGCAGAAGCGCCGTCATTTCGACGGATTGGTGCCGGCCAAGAGATGATCCCGCGGCCAGCTCCCGGCGGCGCCGCGGCTTTGGGCTTGCCGGTCAAGGAGATAATCGATCCCGGCGCGGTCAGGCTTTGGCTGCCGGGAAACGTTTGCGTCACAAAAACGCATTCGAAGCCCGGCACAAAAGACCCGCAAAAAAGTCTTTTTGTAAGGATCGGATAGCTATATTCGACGTTTCTCGTTCTGGCGTTCCTCGAACCGGGCTATTCCGCCGTTCCCAGCATGGACATGATCCTCGTCAAGATTTTCGCGACCGCGCTCGCGCTGAGCGAAGTGATGACCCAGCCGCAGGCGGTGAAGACGCACTTCGACCCCGGGCAGGATCAGGCGGAAGTGGTGCAAATTCTGCGCAACGGCTGCGCCCATATGCGCCAGGCGTTCGATATCGAATCGATCAACCTGGACAGCCTGATTGCCACGGCGCTCGACGACCCGAAGGCGCTGGGCGCCGACATCAAGGCCTTTCACGGCATCAATTTTGCCGACCTCAATACCGCCTACCGCCAGTTCTGCAAGAACGAGATCGTGGCCAATCCGGCGGTCGATCTCGGCCAGGTCATCGAGTTTTTCAACAACGCGGCGGCCGATCTGCCCGACCAGACCCGGCTGAAGGGCAGGAAACTGCCGAGCCTGAGCGTGGTGCTCGACGGCAAGGGCGGAAATTTTGCCGACGTGTTCGAGCCGGGCAATCGCCGCGTCTGGGTGCCGCTCGCCGCCATTCCCGATTTTGTGCAGAAAGCTTTCGTCGCCGCCGAGGACCGGCGTTTCTTCCAGCACCACGGCGTCGACGAGCGCGGCATCATCCGCGCCTTCATTGGTAATCTCGCCGAGCCGGGCCGGCCGCAAGGGGGTTCGACCATCACCCAGCAGGTCGTGAAGAATCTCTTGGTCGGCGAGGACGTCACCTATGAACGCAAGATCCGCGAGATGATCGTCGCCTCGCGGCTCGAGAATACGCTGAGCAAGCCGGAGATTCTCGAGCTCTACCTCAATTCCGCTTATCTCGGGCGCGGCTCGTGGGGCGTTGAGATGGCCGCGCGCAGCTATTTCGGCAAATCGGCCAAGGACCTCACGCTCGCCGAAGGTGCCATGCTGGCGGGCCTGCTCAAGGGCCCGAACTATTTCAATCCCGACCGCCATCCCGACCGCGCCAAAGAGCGCCTGGCCTACGTGCTTGGCCGCATGCAGGAGGATGGCGTCATCAGTGCCGAGCAGAAGGACGGCGCGCTCGCCGCGCCGCCGAAGCTGGTCGCTTTTGAGCGGCCGCATCGCGACATTGGCTTCCACTTCATCGATTTTCTCGGCCGCGAAGCCAAGGCGGATGGCGTCGAGAACCTGACCGCCGACTCCTACACGGTGCATTCGACCGTCAATGCAACGTTGCAGCGCGACACCGAGGCGGCGTTGCAGGAGGGTTTGGCGCACTACGAGATCTCAAGCGGCCGCATGCAGTTCCGCGGCGCCGAAGCCAATATCGCGGATGCCGTCCAAAAGCTCAGCGCCGACAAGCCGGCTGCATCGCCGGCTGGGGCGCCGGCAGCGGCCGGGCCGACTTGGCAACAGGCGCTCGCGGCAGTCCGGCTGCCGCTCTACGACGTCCACTGGCTGCCGGCGGTGGTGTTGGACAAGGGCGGCAAGCGCGGCGATGGCGCGATCCACGTCGGCCTCGCCGACGGCCGTGTCCTGCCGCTGAGCGTGTGGAACGGACAGATCAGGCGCAGCCTCGGCCTGTACGACGTGGTCTATGTCCACGTGATGGAGAGCAAACCGGCGGCAAAAGCCAAGGGCACGGCCGGCGCCCAGGCGCAGCTGCGCGTGCGGCCGACGGTGCAAGGCGCGGCGCTGGTGCTGGAGAACAAGACCGGGCGCATCCTCGCCATGGCTGGCAGCTTTTCCTATCCCTTGAGCCAGCTCAACCGCACATCGCAGACACAGCGCCAGCCCGGCTCGGCGATCAAGCCGCTGACCTATCTCACGGCTCTGCAAAAAGGTTTGCAGCCGAACACGCTCGTGCCCGACCAGCCGATCACGTTGCCGCCCATCGGCGGCGGCGGCCGCGACGCGATCACCCGCGAATACGGCGGCACCGCCCGCGATGAGGATTTCTGGTCGCCGCGTAATGCCAACTACGGTTCGGGCGGCGTCTACACGTTGCGTCGCGGGCTGGAGAATTCGGTCAACGTCGTCACGGCACATCTGCTCGACGGCGGCATCGATGCGGATCCGGAAAAGAGCCTCGATGAGGTTTGCGCGACGGCGGTGGCGGCGAAGATCTACAGCGATTGCATCCGCTATTATCCGTTCGTGCTCGGTGCACAGCCGGTGCGGATGATCGATCTGGCGGCATTTTATGCCGCGGTCGCCAATGAGGGCGCCCGGCCGCAACCCCATGGCATCGACTCGATCGAGCAAAACGGCCGCACCATCTATGAATACCCCAAGGCGTCACTGCCGATGATCGGCGCGGCCGACCGCGCCGCGTTCTATCAACTCAAGACGATATTGCAGGGCGTCGTGGCGCGCGGCACGGCGCGGGCGATCGGAGCGCTGTCGCCCTATGTCGCCGGCAAGACCGGGACGACCGAAGACGCGGTCGACGGCTGGTTCATCGGCTTTACCAACGATGTCACCGTGGCCGTCTGGGTCGGCTACGACAATGGCGACGGCAAGCGCCGGTCGCTCGGAGCGAGCGAGAGCGGGGCGCGCTTGGCGCTGCCGATCTTCGAGCCGATCATGACGGCGATCTGGGCGGAGGGGATCGCGCCGAAAGCGCCGCTCGGCGGACCCTCGCGCGAGGCGCAGCGTCAACTCATCGACCTGCCGATCGATTACATGACCGGGAATCGCTTGGACGGCGGGCAAGGCTTTGTCGAGCATTTCCGGCTCGACCCCGATGGCCGCCTCAGTGAAACGCAGTATCAGCTCGTCTCCCGCGAGGACGCCTATGCGTCGAGCAATCCGGACCGGGAATGGGGGCCGCCCGAACAAAGCTGGGGGCACTGGAGCTTTGGTGCGCCGAGTGCTCCGGGCGGTGGGCATTCCTATTATCCCTCCCAGGACGGGCAGCCGCAGCCGCGGCCGTTGGCGCGCGGCCTGTTCGCGCCGTGGTCGGATCCCGACGATCCGCGCAATCGCGTTCGCCGCGATCCGAATTATTTCCTCGGCGGACGTGTCAACTGAACCCCACGCGACCGAAAGAGCTTCGAATGTGGATGCGACACGCGATCGCGGTGGTCGGCCTGATGGGGTCGCTATCCGCCGCCTGCGCACAGGACTTTCGTATCGAGGACGCCGGTTCGGCGGCACCCAACTGGAGCTTGGCGCAACTCAAGCCCGGCACGATCGCGTTCAGCGACGAGGTCGGCGGCGGTGCTGCCGGCCGCGCCAACCTGATCAGTTTCGAAGAGTGGGGGCGCACGCGGCCCGTGCAGAAGAAATTTCTGTCGCTGTTTCCGGGATATATCGAGCCGACCGTCGTCAAGACGGCGAGCGCCGGCGCCAGCACCGGCCCGGTCCCCGAAAAGCTCACCATGTACGTGGCGCAGGCGCGTTTCGTTCTCGACCGACCGCCGGGTTCGATCGACCTTTCCCGCTATGTGGCCTTGCCCTTCCTTGAAAAGATCGATCCGGCGATCAAGGACAGGACGATCGCCGCCGCCGACGTCAATTCGCTGAAGGATCAACAGGGGACGGGTAACCAGAATCCGGACCGCAAATGGTGTACCGGGCGAGCAACGCAGATTTGCATCCAGTCGAGCTACAAGCTCGAAGGTAAGATTCCGATCGGCGTCATGCTGGTCAACAAGCTGCGCGACAGCGCCAAGAAGGTTTCCGATCACATCGATTTTGAGAGCGAGCTGTCGGCGCTTTCGCCAGTTGACATCGACGAGGCCGGGTTGAAGGAGTTGACGGCTCTCGATGCGCCGATCAGCGGCGCGCTTGAACAGAACATTTTCTACGTCAACCAGATCATGAAGTTCGGGAAGCTCCTGGCCGTGTTCCAGAACCACCCGGACGACGCGAATAAGACGGTGGTCACGGCCTTCATGGTGCTGGCCATCGAGTCGAGCGTGCTCGACAAGAAGAAGGAATTCGAGAAAGTGCCGGTGCTGCGTAATCTCGTGCCGGCGCAGGTGCTGATGGGGCGCTCCTCATTCAACTCCGGCGATTCGATCAGCGCCGGCCTGCCCAAATACGCCCGCAACGAGATCAGGACGATTGCCAATATCTTGGAGCGGGATAAGTAATCGATAAATTCGGCTCGCGGTCCGCCGCCGGATTCCCAGTTTCGCGGCAACCGGCGGACTGCCTATAATCAGCCGATGCGTGGAAGCTGGGAATTTTGGATCGATCGCGGCGGCACCTTTACCGACGTGATCGGCCGCGCGCCGGACGGCAAGCTCGTTGCCCACAAACTGCTTTCGGAAAATCCCGAAGCCTACCGCGATGCCGCGGTGGCCGGCATCCGCCACCTGCTCGCGCTTGCGCCCGGCGAGCCCATTCCGGCGGCGCGCATCAGCGCCGTGAAGATGGGCACTACGGTTGCGACCAATGCGCTCCTTGAGCGCAAAGGCGAGCGCACGCTCCTGCTGATCACCAAGGGTTTTCGCGACGCGCTGCGGATCGGCTACCAGGCGCGGCCGAAGATTTTCGCGAAGCATATCATCAAGCCGGACATGCTCTACGAGCGGGTGGTCGAGATCGATGAACGGGTGCGCGCCGACGGCACGGTCGAACGCGAACCGGACCTCGAGGCGGTGCGCGCCGAGCTCGCGCGCGCCAAGAATGACGGTATCCGCGCGGTCGCCGTGGTGCTGATGCATGCCTATCGCTACGGCAGCCACGAACAGCGCCTCGCCGCGCTGGCCAGCGAAATGGGCTTCGAGCAGGTGTCGACGAGCCACGAAGTCTCGCCGCTGATCAAGCTCGTCGGGCGCGGCGACACCACCGTGGTCGACAGCTATCTGTCGCCGATCCTGCGCCGCTACGTGGCGCAGATGGCAGGGGAATTGCACGGCGGGGAGGCGGATGAGCGGACGAAGCTCATGTTCATGATGTCGTCGGGCGGGCTCACGGCAGCCGAGCTGTTCCGCGGCAAGGACGCCATCCTGTCGGGGCCGGCAGCAGGCGTCGTCGGCATGGCCGAGACCGGGCGCCAAGCCGGGTTTGCGCGGCTGATCGGGTTCGACATGGGCGGCACCTCGACCGACGTGTCGCATTTCGCCGGCGAATACGAGCGAGCCTTCGAGACTGAAGTCGCCGGCGTGCGCATGCGCGCGCCGATGATGCTGATCCATACGGTGGCCGCCGGCGGCGGCTCGATCCTGCACTTTGACGGCGCCCGCTTTCGCGTCGGCCCCGACTCCGCCGGCGCCAATCCCGGGCCGAAATGCTATCGACGCGGCGGTCCGCTCGCCGTGACCGATGCCAATGTCGTGGTCGGCAAGCTCATTCCCGACTTCTTTCCGAAAATATTCGGGCCGCGACAGAATGAGCCGCTCGACGCCGGCGCGGTGCGCGCGGCTTTTGCAGCGCTCGCCGAGGAGATCGGCGACGGCCGCTCGGCCGAAGAGGTCGCCGACGGCTTCATCAAGATCGCGGTCGAGAACATGGCAAACGCGATCAAGAAAATTTCGGTGCAGCGCGGCTACGACGTGACGCGCTATGCGCTCAACTGCTTCGGCGGCGCCGGCGGCCAGCACGCCTGCTTGGTCGCCGACGCGCTCGGTATGACGCGCGTGCTGATCCATCCGTACTCGTCGCTGCTCTCCGCCTACGGCATGGGGCTTGCCGACATCCGCAGCGTTCGCCAGCAGGCGATCGAGGAGCCGTTCGGCGACAAAGCGCGCGAGACGCTGCAACGGGTGGCGGGCCGGTTGGCCGCCGCCACGGTCAAGGAAGTCGCCGGGCAGGGCGTCGCACCGAACAAGATCACGCTGCACGTGCGCCCGCACATCCGCTACGCGGGAACGGACACGCCGTTGATTGTCGAAGCCGCCAAACTTCACCCTCCCCTCAAGGGGGAGATGAAATTGGTCTCCCTGCAAAAAATGAAAGCCGGCTTCGAGCGCGCGCATAAGGCGCAATTCGGATTCATCGACCGAAAGAAATCGCTGGTCGTCGAGGCGGTGTCGGTCGAGGCGGTGGGCGGCGGCGCCATCTTCAAGGAGCAAGCGCGAAAGCTGACGCGGACAAAGCGTGCGGCGCCGGCGCGCCGCACGCGGTTGTTCTCCGGCGGAAAATGGCACCGCGCCGCCGTCTATACGCGCGAGACGCTTGTCGCGGGACAGAAGGTGAGAGGACCGGCCATTATCATCGAGCCGCACCAGACGGTCGTTGTCGAACAGGGCTGGCAGGCCGAGCTGACGGCGAAAAATCACCTGGTGCTGCGGCGGATCGCAAAATTGAAGCGCATGCATGCGGTCGGCACCCATGCCGATCCGGTTATGCTCGAAGTGTTCAACAATCTCTTCATGTCGATCGCCGAGCAGATGGGCGTGGCGCTGCAAAACACCGCCTATTCGGTAAATATCAAGGAACGGCTGGATTTCTCCTGCGCGGTGTTTGACGGCAACGGCTCGCTGGTCGCCAACGCACCGCACATGCCGGTGCATCTCGGCTCGATGGATCGCGCCGTCGAGAGCGTCATCCGCGAAAACAAGGGAAAAATCCGGCCGGGCGACGTCTATGCCATCAACGCCCCCTACAACGGCGGCACGCATCTGCCGGACATCACCGTCTGCACGCCGGTGTTCGACGGGGGGAAGATTCTATTCTGGGTGGCGTCGCGCGGCCACCATGCCGACGTCGGCGGCATATCGCCGGGCTCGATGTCGCCGAACGCCACTACGATCGAGCAGGAAGGCATCTACATCGACAATTTCAAGCTGGTCGAGCGCGGCCGCTTCCGCGAGAAGGAGAGCTATGCGCTCTTTACCGGCGGCAAATATCCGGCGCGCAATCCCCTGCAGAACGTCAACGACCTCAAGGCGCAGATCGCCGCCAACGAGAAGGGCGTGCAGGAGCTGCGCAAGATGGTGCGCCACTTCACGCTGCCGGTGGCGCGCGCCTATATGCGCCACGTCCAGGATAACGCCGCGGAAAGCGTGCGCCGCGTCATCGACCGGCTGCATGACAGCGCGTTCTCAGTCGAGATGGACCAGGGCACCGTCATCAGGGTGCGTATCACGGTCGACAAGAAGAAGCGCGAGGCGACCGTGGATTTTAGCGGCACCAGCGGCGAGCAGCCGAACAACTTCAATGCGCCGGAGCCGGTGGCTCGCGCCGCCGTGCTTTACGTTTTCCGCGTCATGGTCGCCGACGACATCCCGATGAATGCCGGCTGCCTGCGCCCGATCCGGATCGTCATTCCGAAAAAGTCGCTGCTGTCACCGGAATTTCCCGCGGCCGTGGTCGCCGGCAATGTCGAAACCTCGCAGGAGGTGACCAATTGCCTGTTCGGCGCGCTCGATGCCATGGCGGCGGCGCAGGGCACCATGAACAATCTCAATTTCGGCAATGCCCGTTATCAGTATTACGAGACGATCTGTTCCGGCTCGCCGGCGGGGCCGGGATTTCCCGGCACCGACGCCGTGCACACCCACATGACCAACACCCGGCTCACCGATCCGGAAATCCTGGAATTCCGCTATCCGGTCCTGCTCGAGGATTTTCACATCCGCAAGAATTCCGGCGGGCGTGGGCGCTGGAACGCCGGCGACGGCATCATTCGCGTCGTCCGGTTTCTGGAAAAAATGGAATGCACCATCCTGTCCGGCCACCGCCGTGTGCGGCCATTCGGCCTTGCCGGCGGCGAGGACGGCCAGATCGGCGAGAACTGGGTGCGGCGCCGGGGCGGCCGCATGGAAAGACTTGCCGGCTGCGACGCGACCGTGATCGACGCCGGCGAGGCGATCGTCATCCAGACGCCGACCGCGGGTGGATACGGTGAGCCATGAAGCAGACTCATGACGCTTGCCGATGCGGCTAATCGATCCCCGAGCGTTGCGCCGGCCTGCGCGATATCGAATACTTCATCTCGGCGTTGTTGCCTTGCCAGAAGAAGCTGTAGTCGATGTTCAGGTTGGCGCCATCGGCGAGCGGCAGCACCGTGTTGCAGACCACTTCGTCCTTGCTGCTGGAAATGGTCTTGATCGGTTCGTAGCGCAGCGGCTGATATTTGAGCTGTTTGAGAATGTCGGCGAGCGTGTCCTTGGCGCGCCCCGAATCGCATTCCGGCAACACGAAGCGGTCGTGCAGCCCGCGGTAGATCAGCACCCCGGCGACGGCAAGCACCGGAATGCCGATCAATCGCAGCGCCAGCCGATAGGGCCGAACCGGCGACGAACTGGATGGGGACCCGCACCGGGCGCGGATTGGGGAAGGCGGTTTGGGCGAAGAATTTCCGGCCATTGCGGCCGGAATCTTACAGCGCTTTGACGATCGATTCCGTCATTTTCTTGGCGTCGCCAAGCAACATCATGGTGTTGGGCCGGTAGAACAGCGGGTTGTCGATGCCGGCATAGCCCGACGCCAGCGAGCGCTTGATGAACATCACGGTGCCGGCCTTCCACACTTGCAGCACCGGCATGCCGTAGATCGGCGACGTCTTGTCGTCCTCGGCGGCGGGATTGGTGACGTCATTGGCGCCGATGACGAAAGCAATGTCGGCCTGGGCGAACTCGGAATTGATGTCCTCGAGTTCGAACACCTCGTCGTAGGGCACGTTCGCTTCGGCGAGCAGCACGTTCATGTGGCCGGGCATGCGGCCCGCCACTGGATGGATGGCGTATTTGACCTCGACGCCTTCGGCCTTCAGCTTGTCCGCCATTTCGCGCAGCGCATGTTGCGCTTGCGCCACCGCCATGCCGTAGCCCGGCACGATGATGACCTTCTGCGCGTTCTTCATGATGTAGGCGGCGTCGTCGGCCGAGCCGAGCTTGACCGGGCGCTGCTCCGCGCCGGCGCCCGGCCCCGCCACCTCGCCACCGAAGCCGCCGAGGATGACCGAGATGAACGAGCGGTTCATGCCCTTGCACATGATGTAGGACAGGATCGCGCCCGAGGAACCGACCAAGGCGCCGGTGATGATCAGCGCCGAATTACCCAGCGTGAAGCCGATGCCGGCAGCCGCCCAACCCGAATAGGAGTTGAGCATCGAGATCACGACCGGCATGTCGGCGCCGCCGATCGGGATGATGATGAGCACGCCGAGCAAGAAGGAAATGCCGGCGATCAGCCAGAAGGCGATCTGGCTCTGGCCGACGTAGAACTCATAGACAGAGACGATCAACGCCAGCGCCAGCGCGATATTGATGATGTGGCGGCCCGGCAGCGTGATCGGCTTGCCGCTCATGCGGGCGGATAATTTGAGGAAGGCGATCACCGAACCGGTGAAGGTGACGGCGCCGATGGCCGCGCCAAGCGCCATCTCGATGAGGCTTTGCTGATGGATATGGCCGGGAGTGCCGATGTCGAAGGCCGCCGGCGCATAGAATGCGCCCGCCGCCACCAGCACCGCGGCCATGCCGACCAGCGAGTGGAAGGCGGCGACCAGTTCCGGCATCGAGGTCATCGGGACGCGCCGCGCGATCACCGCGCCGGTGCCGCCGCCGATAGCGATGCCACCGATCACCAGGCCCCAGGAGATGGGATCGGCCGGAGGATGCGATCCCAGCGTGGTCAGCACGGCGATCGCCATGCCGATCATTCCGAGGCGATTGCCAAGCCGGCTCGATACCGGGCTGGACAATCCGCGCAGCGCCTGGATGAACAGGACGCCGGCGACCAGGTAAAGCAGTGCGACGAGATTCGGGCTCATGCGGCGCTCATTTCTTTTTCTTTTGATACATCGCCAGCATGCGCTGGGTGACCAGGAAGCCGCCGAAGATATTGACCGAGGCAAAGGTGAGCGCGACGAAGCCGAGCACGCGCGCCAAGATCGGACCGTTGTCGTCGCCAACGAGCGCGACACCGACCGCAAGCAAGGCGCCGACGACGATCACCGAGGAGATGGCGTTGGTCACCGACATCAGTGGCGTGTGCAGCGCCGGCGTCACCGACCAGACCACGTAGTAGCCGACGAACACCGCCAGCACGAAAATCGAAAAGCGGAATACGAAGGGGTCGACCGCCGTCGCGAGATGATCCATTGTCGCTGCTCCTTCAGGCCGCTTTAGGCTTGAAATTCGGGTGCACGATCGCGCCGTCGCGGGTGAGGACGGTGCCTTTGACGAGTTCGTCGTCCCAATTGATCGCGAGCTTTTTCTCTTTCTTGTCGATCAGAGTCTCGAGGAACGTGAGCAGGTTCTTCGCGTAGAGCGCGGAAGCGGAAGCCGCCAGACGGCCCGGAACGTTGAGATAACCGACAATCTTGGCGGGGCCGACTTGGGTAACCGCGCCGGGTTTGGCGCCTTCGACGTTGCCGCCGCGCTCGACCGCGAGATCGACGAGCACCGAGCCGGGCCGCATCGAGGCGACCATTTCCTTGGACACCAGCTTCGGCGCCGGACGTCCCGGGATCAACGCGGTGGTGATGACGATGTCCTGCTTCTTGATGTGCTCAGCGACTAATGCGGCCTGTTTGGCCAGGTATTCTTTCGACATTTCCTTGGCGTAGCCGCCGGCGGTCTGCGCGTTCTTGAACTCTTCATCCTCGACTGCGAGAAATTTCGCACCCAGGCTTTCGACCTGCTCCTTGGTGGCGGGACGCACGTCGGTCGCAGTGACGATGGCGCCGAGCCGGCGCGCGGTCGCGATCGCCTGCAAGCCGGCGACACCGACGCCCATGATGAACACTTTCGCCGCCGGCACGGTGCCGGCCGCCGTGATCATCATCGGTAGCGCGCGGCCGTATTCTTCGGCAGCGTCGATGACCGCACGGTAGCCGGCGAGATTGGCCTGACTGGACAGCACGTCCATCGACTGCGCGCGCGTGATGCGCGGCATCAATTCCATGGCGAAAGCGACAACACCGGCAGCGGCCATCTGCTTGAGCGCGGCCTCATTGCCGTAAGGATCCATGATCGCGACGACCACGGCGCCCTTCTTGTAGCCGGCGAGCTCGCTGGCTGAAGGACGGCGTACCTTGAGCACGATGTCGGCGCCGCTGGCCGCATCGGAGGCCACTTTGGCGCCGGCATTGGCATAGTCCGCGTCGAGAATGCCCGATTTCACTCCGGCATTCGGCTCGACGGCGACCTCGGCGCCGAGCCCGATGAGTTTTTTGACTGTTTCCGGCGTCGCCGCTACACGCGGCTCGCCCGGATCGGTTTCTGTTGTGACGGCAACCTTCATAATCCCTCCGAGGCCGATGGGACTATCGGCAAAGACCGATGCGGAAAATGATTTAGATCAAGTCAGGAAGAGAGTGTCCTGGTCTGCCATCGCGTCGGTCCAAACGCGGCAAGCCGCGCTTCGCGACGCGCGGGTGCGGATCAGGCGAGGAAAATCGCCATCAGGATGAGAATGACAACGACCACCGCAATGACGCCCTTCACCAACGTCACAAAGGAGCGGTAGGTCTGCTCATGAGCGGGATAATCGTTGCCCGTTGCACTCGCGTATTCCAAGTCGCCGTGGTCGGCCATCGCCCCCTCCAGCCTGCCGCCGTCGCGCGCGGGCTTAGCGTAATTGCGTGGGGAGAGCAACTCAGCGAAAGCTGACCTGCATGGGAGTTTTTGCAGATCTCAGTGGACCCATTGGCGGTTCCACGTCCGGGCCGCGGCCCGAGGTCCTACATGTCCAGGACCAGCCGCTCGCTCTTGCATCCGGCGCAGCAGACCATGACCTTTTCGTTGGTAGCCCGCTCCTCTTCGCTGAGCACCGAATCGTGGTGTTCAGGGATGCCGGAGATGACTCGCGTCACGCATTCGCCGCAGATGCCGAGTTCACACGAGTAATCGACATCGACCCCGGCCTCGTAGAGCACTTCGAGGATTTTTTTGCCCTCCGGGATGTAATACTCCTCGCCGGAGCGAGCGAGTTCCACCCAGAAGCCGCCCAAAGTCCCCGCCGCCGCCTCCGCCTTGGGCGTGAAATATTCGACATGGACGTGATCGTGCGGCCGGTTGGCGACCGCTGCCTCGAACGCCTTGAGCATGGGATTGGGGCCGCAGCAATAGAAGTGCGCGTTCGGCGGCGCCGCAGCTATGGCGGCGGCATGGTCGAGGAATTTGCCGTCCGCTTCCTCGTCGAAATGCAGGTGGACGAAGTCCGGTCCGAATTTTTCCAGCGTGGCGAGAAACGCCATATCGGCGCGCGAGCGGCATGAATAATAGAGTTTCCACGACCGATTTTGCGCCGCGAGCTGCTGCGCCATGCACCAGATCGGTGTGATGCCGATGCCGCCGGCAAACAGAACGACGTGCTCGGCATTCTCGACCAGCGGGAAATTATTGCGCGGCGCGCTGATCTTGAGCGTATGGCCGACGTGCAGCTCGTCGAAGATATAGCGGGAGCCGCCGCGGCTGGCGGCATCAAGCTTGATGCCGACGATGTAGCTTTCGGGATCGGCATCGGGATTGAGCAGCGAAAATTGCCGGATAAGTCCGTTGGGCAGATGGATGTCGATATGGGCGCCAGGCTGGTAGGGCGGCAATCGGCCGCCGTCGGGCCGCCGGAACGTATAGACGTTGGTGTCGCGGGCGACGGGCTCGATAGCGGTCAAGCGAACCTCGATCAAGCCCGCGGAGCGGGCGGTCTCAGGTGCTTGGGCCGGAGCCGGTGATGGGGCGGTCATCGTATCCATGCGAGCCATAGATAGGCGGGCCCAGGGGGGTTTCGCAACATGCTGGTTGAGCAGAGGAGCTGCGTTTTATGCCCGGCGTAGATAGAATATCCTACTATTAATGGCAACTTGGTTTGGTCAATCTAGGACGAATTCATCGACTGGACTGTCACTGTAGTAGATTCTTTCTATGGCCACGCGACGATCGCAAGTTCGGAACGCTGTTCCAACGGGATTCTCGCGCGCATCGCTCGCAGTCAATCCGCTGCAGAAACTTGGCGGGCGCCCGCCGGGATTCCGTCGGGCGCCCTAAAGTGATGCCAGTCAGTCTATAAGCCGGGTTCTGGATGGCATGCGAAAACCGATCCGCATGCGTGACGGCCATTCCTCTTGGACGCCGGTTGCCCGGCGCCTCCAGCAACCTACCCGGACGGCGGATCTAGACATCGACCTGAGGCGTTCCGCGCTCGCGCGCGCAAAACCTCGTGCCGTCCCTATTCGGTCTTGCTCCCGGTGGGGTTTGCCGTGCCGCCGGCGTTGCCGCCGGCGCGGTGCGCTCTTACCGCACCTTTTCACCCTTGCCGCGGTTTACGCAACGCGCCGCGGCGGTCTGTTCTCTGTGGCACTTTCCCTAAGCTCGCGCCCGCCGGATGTTATCCGGCACCGCTTGTCCATGGAGCCCGGACTTTCCTCCCCGGCAACCTTTCGGTTTTGCCGAAGCGGCCGTCCGACCGACTGACGCTTAGAGGGATGGGGAGCTTGGCCGTCGCCGTCAAGAGGCCGCGAGACGATCGAGTTTGTGAGCGGGCGCGGCAATGGTCTGCGCCCGGCCGCTCTGGGCCAGCAGCTCGCGCAATGTGGCACGGGTCGACTCGTCGCCAATACCGTCGACTCGCTCCGGCCGGAAATGGCGCTGAAAGGCGGTCACGACGGCCTGGGTGACGGAATCGTACGTCCCGCTGATGGCGATGCCGTAACCGTACTTACTGAGCTCCTCCTGCATCGCAGCGACCGCATCGCCGCGATCCCCGAGCAGAAGCAAGGCGCCTTCAGTGATTGGGGCCGGATTGACCCAATGACCAACGCCGGAATCGGACAGGGTGCGCCAGGGAAATTTTTCGCCCGGGTCCTGCTTGCGCGACGGCGCAACATCGGAATGCGCCAGCACCCGAGCCGGCGGCACAACATGGCGGATTTGAATGCTGCGGCAAAGCGCGATCACGGCCGCGATCTGGCGTTTGGGAAAATCCGGATAGCCGTAGTCGTGACCGGGATTGGCGATCTCTATTCCGATCGAGCAGGAATTGATGTCGGTTTCGCCCGCCCAGAACGAACTGCCGGCGTGCCAGGCGCGCCGGCTCTCCTCGACCATCTGAACGATGTAGCCGTCTTCGAACACAAAGTAGTGGGCGGACACCTTGCTCTGCGGTGAGCACAACAAGTCAAGTGCGCCCGCGGCGTCCGGCATCCCCGTGTAATGGAGCACGATCATGTCGGGGTGGAGCCCACCCCTGCGCTCGCTATGATTAGGCGAAGGCCTGACCTCGGCGGCGACGGAGGACTCGGCGGGAAACACGCGGTGCGGCATGATTCGGACTCTAAGACAAGAAGGGTTGCCGACAAGTCGATTGCGCGTCCCTGAGATGACGAAAAGTCATCAAAAGCCAAGCTCGCGGTCGGCCTCCAACGGCCCAGGCCCGTCGCAGTTCCCGCGAACGCGGCGTCCGCAGGCTTGGCGGCGCCGCGGCTGACCTTAAGTCCAGCCAGCCGTAAGAATTCAACCTTTCCTTAAGCTTACCCCTGACTAATCGAAATCGAGCGGAGCGGTGCAACAGCCAGCGCCAATATGTTGACGCCCATATTCTCCCATGATAGCCCATTTAGTCCCAAAAAGCCCTGCGATGCCCGGATTGGATGGCGGCAGAATTGCAGCCGCGGTGGGTTCGCAGGGGGGTTGCCGTTTGCAGGGGCTGCGGCGGTCGAGGCGGCCGCGCCGCGAGGGCCGAGATGGACCGGTTCGTGTCCCACTACGGGCTCCGTTTGGATGCCAAGGGCCGTGTCTCGGTACCGGCCGCATTCCGCGCGGTGCTCGCACGCGACGGCTTCGACGGTCTCTATTGCTATCCCGCACTCGATCGCCCGGCGCTGGATGCCGGAGGCAACGCGCTGCTCGCCGAGATCGAGGCGCTCATCACCGGCTTCGCGCCCTATTCCGACGAACGCGAGCAGTTCTCGCTCGCGCTCTACGGCACCAGCGAAACACTGAAGATCGACGGCGAGGGCCGTGTGATGCTCAGCGAGACCCTCAAAATGCATGCCGGGATCACCGACGCTGTTACCTTCGTCGGTCTCGGTCACAAATTTCGAATCTGGGAGCCCGGCCGCTTTCGCGCGGAACTCGCGGAGGCCACCGACAAGGTCCGCGCCTTCAAGGCGGAACTGGGCACCCGGACGGCGGCGGCAAAACCGCTGGGAGCACGGGAACGATGATGAGCAGCGACAGCTCTGCTGTCGCTGGCGGACTGGCTCGTCACATTCCCGTGCTCGCCCGCCGCGCCATGACGTGGCTCGGCGTTGGCGATGGCGGCGTCTATGTCGATGCGACGTTCGGCGCCGGCGGCTATGCGCGCGCGATCCTGGCGACGCCCGGCGCGCGCGTGATCGGGATCGATCGCGATGACACCGCAATCGCCGCAGGCGCGGCGCTTGTCGAAGAAGCGCGGGGCCGGCTGACGCTGGTTGAAGGGCGCTTCTCGGAGCTCGATACGATCGCGGCGGCCCACGGCGCTGCCGGGGTCGACGGCGTTGTGTTCGATCTCGGCGTTTCGTCCATGCAGATCGACGAGCCGGCGCGCGGATTTTCCTTCCGGCTCGACGGACCGCTCGACATGCGCATGGGGCGCGGCGGTCCGAGCGCGGCCGATGTCGTCGCCCGCGCCAGCGAGCGCGACCTCGCCTTCATCATCGCTACACTGGGCGAGGAGCGCCACGCGCGGGCGATTGCGCGCGCCATCGTCAAAACCCGCGCGGCGCACCAGATCGTCACGACGCGGGCGCTGGCCGACATCGTCGCGCGGATCGCGCACAGCAAAGAAGGCGCGATCCACCCGGCCACGCGAACCTTCCAGGCGCTGCGGATCTTGGTCAACGACGAACTTGCCGAATTGGCGCGCGGCCTCCCCGCCGCCGAGCGCGTACTCAAGCCCGCGGGGCGCCTTGTCGTCGTCGCCTTTCATTCGCTCGAGGATCGCATCGTCAAGACCTTCTTGGCGGAGCGCAGCCGCGCGCCGGCATCGTCTCGCCATCGGCCGCAGATGATCGCGGCGCCGCCGACCTTCCGCGCGCTGACGCGGCGGCCGGAAACGCCGGACGAAGCCGAGATCGCCGCCAACCCGCGGGCGCGATCGGCGAAGCTCCGGGCCGCCGAACGCACCGATGCTGCCGCGCGCTCAGCGGCAAGCGAAACGCGGCTGCCGCGGCTGCCTTCGCTCGCGGACATCATGCGGGGGCGCGCATGATCCTGCGCATCCTCAATCTCGTGGTGATCGTCGCACTGGTGGCGGCCGCCGCCTACGTCTATCGCATCAAATTCGACTCCACCCAGCAGGCCGAACGGCTCGCCAAGATCCGCAGCGAAGTGCGCCGCGAGCGCGACACCATCGCCGCGTTGCGCGCCGAGTGGGGAGAACTCGACAATCCGGCGCGCATCGAAGCCCTCGCCAAACGCTATCTGCAGCTCAAGCCGGTGGTGCCGATGCAGTTCAATTCGCTCGATCAGCTTCCCGATCGCCCGCCGCAATTCATCAAGCCCGACAGCGCGGATCCGATCGGCGTCATGATCGAGAATTTGGAGGAGCCCGACACGGTGACGGGAAGCATCGCGGCGCCGGCCTCCGCTCCCGCTGAACCCGCCAGCGAAACGGGCGCGCAAGTGCCCGCAAATCCGGATCGCTGAACGATGACCGCGATCAGCCAAACCGCATCGCTACAGCCCGGCGAATTCTGGCGGCGGCGGCTGATGCGCGCGCTGCTCTACGGCAGCAAGGTCGATCGCGGCGCCAAGGCGCGGGCGCGGGTCGGCTTGGCGATTCTCGCCTTCGCCGTGGTCTATTCCATCATTGCCGCCCGCCTCGTCATGTTTGCGGTCGCATCCGACGGCCGTACCGTGCACCGCGTCGTCGCCAGCGACGCGATCGCGACGGCGCGTCCGGACATCCTCGATCGGCGCGGCGAGATTTTGGCCACCGACGTACGCGTGCCCTCGCTCTACGGCGAGCCGCGCCGGCTCATCGATGTCGACGAGGCGGTGGAATTGCTCACCGCGGACCTGCCCGATATCGATGCCGCCGAGCTGCGCGAGCGGCTGTCTTCCAAGCGCGGCTTCGTGTGGCTCAAGCGTGACGTCACGCCCGAGCAGCAGCGGGAAATCTACCGGCAGGGCCTGCCGGGCATCGGCTTTCTCAGCGAAAACAAGCGCACCTACCCGAACGGCGCCGAGGTCTCGCATCTGATCGGCCACGTTAATACCGACAATCAGGGCATCGCCGGCATGGAGAAGTGGCTCGACGGCCACGGGCTCGCCGCGCTGCACATGGCGGGGCTTGCCACCGACCGGCTGCAAACCCCGGTGCAGCTTGCCGTCGATCTGCGCGTTCAGCATGCGTTGCGCGACGAGCTGGTCGCCGCCCGCGCCAAATTCAAGGCGCTGGCCGCAGCCGGGATCGTTCTCGACGTGCGCACCGGCGAGATCGTCGCCATGGTGTCGGAGCCTGATTACGACCCCAACAACCCGCATGAGGCGCTCGATCCAACGCGTATCAATCGGCTGACCACCGGCGTCTACGAAATGGGATCGACCTTCAAGGCCTTCACCATCGCCATGGCGCTCGATTCCGGCAAGGTGACGCTAAAATCGTCGTTCGATGCGCACGGCCCGATGCGCGTCGGTCGATTCCTGATCCACGATTTCGAGCCCGAGAACCGGATGCTGACCATACCGGAAATCTTCACCTACTCCTCGAACATCGCTGCGGCCCGCACCGCGCTAGCGATGGGCGTCGACGCCCACAAGGCGTTTCTGAGAAAGCTGGGCCAGCTCGATCGGCTGCGAACCGAATTGCCGGAGAGCGCCGCGCCGATCGTGCCCAAGCGCTGGGGCGAGCTCAACACCATCACCATCGCGTTTGGGCACGGCTTGTCGGTGGCGCCCTTGCAGGCAGTCATGGGCGTCGCCGCCCTGATGAACGGCGGCATCCTCATTCCGCCGACCTTCCTCAAGCGAACGCAGGCTGAGGCCGAGGCGCTGGGCAAGCGCGTGATCAAGCCTGAGACCAGCGAAATGATGCGCTATCTGATGCGGCTTAATGTCGAGAAGGGGACCGCGAGGAAAGCGGACATACCGGGCTATTACATGGGCGGTAAGACCGGCACTGCGGATAAGGTCATCAACGGTCGCTATTCGAAGTCGAGCGTGCTCACCG
Source organism: Xanthobacteraceae bacterium (assembly GCA_049512975.1). Classification (GTDB taxonomy): domain Bacteria; phylum Pseudomonadota; class Alphaproteobacteria; order Rhizobiales; family Xanthobacteraceae; genus BOG-931. The sequence goes on from JBEKWO010000002.1 coordinate 67,386, forward strand.
ATTTCATGGCGGTCATACCGGCCGACCAGCCGCGCTATCTGCTCCTGATCATGCTCGATGACCCGAAGGCGCTGCCGGAGACGCACGGCTTCAAGACCTCGGGCTGGAATGCGGTGCCGGTCGGCGGTGCGGTGGTGGCGCGGATCGCGCCGCTTCTTGGCATCGAACCGCGCATGGACCTGCCGACAGCCGATCACCTGATACTGGCCTCGGCAAAGGAAAGCAGGTAAGGCGGGGGCGGCGTGAGAGTGCAGTCGCCGCTATCGAATCGATTGTCGCTCTAACATCCTGGTGGCGCACGATCTTTTCGGAAAAACCGGTGCCCGTTTTTCGCGATCATGCTCTAAGCGAACCGCCATGAAGCTTCGCGAGATTCTGCCCCCCGACGCGGAAATCGAGCCGCGCCATGCCGATCTCGACATCGGCGGCGTGACCGCGGACAGCCGCACGGTCAAAAAGGGCGACTTGTTCGCAGCGATTGCCGGCGGCAAAACCGACGGCCTGCGTTTCGTTGGTCCGGCAATTGTGGGCGGCGCAGTTGCCATCCTGGCGGAGCGGCGGCTCGATGCGCCGTTATCCGATGCGGTTGCCTTGGTGCGGGTCGGCAATGCCCGGCGCGCGCTGGCGCTGATCGCCGCGAAGTTCTACCCGCGCCAGCCGCGCACCATCGCCGCCGTCACCGGCACCAGCGGAAAAACCTCGGTCGCGGCCTTCACGCGTCAAATCTGGACGGCGTTGGGATATCGCGCGGCCTCAATCGGCACGATCGGCATCGTCTCGCCGCGCGGCGAGACCTATGGTGCGCTGACCACGCCGGATCCGGTGGCACTGCATCGTTCGCTCGACGCGCTGGTTGGCGAGGGCGTGACGCATCTTGCGATCGAAGCCTCCTCGCATGGGCTCGATCAATATCGGCTCGACGGATTGCGCCTCGCCGCCGGCGCTTTCACCAACATCACCCGCGACCATCTCGATTATCACGAAAGCTTCGAGGCTTATCTGGCCGCCAAGCTGCGGTTGTTCGAGGCTCTCCTCGAACCCGGCCGTGCGGCGATCATCGATGTCGATCATGAGCACGCGGACGCGGTCTTGGCCGCCGCCAAGGGGCACGACCTGTCGATCATGAGCGTCGGCCGCAAGGGCACCGGCATTCGTCTCGTCGAATCCGTGCGCGACAGCTTTTCGCAGGCGTTGCGGGTCGAACATGGCGGCAAGAATTTTCGCCTGCATTTGCCGCTGGTCGGCGAGTTTCAGGTGGAAAACGCGCTCGTCGCGGCCGGCGTCGCCATCGCCACCGGCAGCGATCCGGCTTTGGTGTTCCCGGCGCTCGAACATCTTAAGGGCGCCAAGGGCCGGCTCGAGCTGGTTGGTTTGAGCCGCGGCGCACCGGTCTTCATCGACTATGCGCACAAGCCCGACGCGCTCGCCAAGGCGCTCGATGCGCTGCGGCCCACCGCGACCGGCCGGCTTGTCGTGGTATTCGGCGCCGGCGGCGACCGCGACCGCGGCAAGCGGCCGTTGATGGGCGCCGTCGCCGTCGCCAAGGCCGACCGCGTGATCGTTACCGACGATAATCCGCGCAGCGAAGACGCCGCCGCCATCCGCGCCGCCATCATGGCGACCGCGCGCGGCGCCATCGAAATCGGCGATCGGCGCCAGGCGATTCGCTCGGCAATTGCCGACCTGCGCGCCGGCGACGTGCTGCTAATCGCCGGCAAGGGCCATGAAACCGGCCAAATCATCGGCGACCGGGTTGTGCTGTTCAGCGACCATGAGGCGGTCGCCGCGGCAATCAAGGAGCTGGCCGCATGAGCGCGCGCGCGCTGTGGACCGTCGAGGCGATGGCCGACGCGATGGGCGCTGAGCGTCAGGGCGCCTTGCCGCAAACGGTATCCGGCATCTCGATCGACAGCCGCACGCTCGCCAAGGGCGACGCCTTCTTCGCCATCCAAGGCGAGAACCGTGACGGCCATGACTTCGTCGAGGCCGCGCTCAAGAACGGCGCCGGGCTTGCGGTGATCGCGCCGGCGCAGCGCGCGCGCTTTGCCGGCGCCGCGCCGTTATTGGTCGTGCCCGACGTGCTCGCGGCCTTGCGCGCGCTCGCCGCCGCGGCGCGGGCCCGCACGCAAGCGAAGGTGATCGGCGTCACCGGCTCGGTCGGCAAGACTGGAACCAAGGAGGCGCTGCGGCTGGCGCTGAGCAAGGACGGCGAGACCCACGCTTCGGTCGCGTCCTACAACAATCATTGGGGCGTGCCGCTGTCGCTCGCGCGCTGTCCGGCGAGCGCGCACTATGCAGTCCTGGAAATGGGAATGAATCGCGCGGGCGAGATCGCGCCGCTGTCGCGGCTGGCGCGGCCGCATGTCGCGATCATCACCGCGATTGCGCCGGTGCATCTCGAATTCTTCGGCTCGCTCGCCAAGATCGCCGACGCCAAGGCGGAGATTTTTCTCGGCCTCGAAGCGGGCGGCGCCGCGGTGCTCAACCGCGACAATTCGCAATTCGCGCACCTGAAACGCCGCGCCAAGGAAGCGGGCGTCGCGCGCATCGTGTCGTTCGGCGAGCATGAAAAGGCCGACGCGCGCCTGATCAAGAGCGTTTTGCACGCCGACTGCTCGACCGTTCAGGCGCAAATTCTCGGCACTGATCTCACCTATAAGATCGGCGCGCCGGGCCGTCATCTCGTCCACAATTCGCTGGCGGTGCTGGCGACGGCCGTGCTGGTCGGCGCCGATCTGGCGCTGGCGGCGCTGGCGCTCGCGGAATTCAAGCCCGTATCCGGACGCGGCACGGCGATCGAAATCGATCTGCCCGGCGGGCCGGCGCTCGTCATCGACGACAGCTACAATGCCAACCCGGCTTCCGTCGATGCGGCGCTGGCCTTGCTCGGCCAGGCGCCGATCGGCCCGCGCGGACGGCGCATCGCCGTGCTCGGCGATATGCTCGAACTCGGCCCGCGCGGGCGCGCGCTGCATCGCGGATTGCTCGATGCCGTCGTCGCCAACGCGGTGGATCTCGTGTTCTGCTGCGGGCCGCTGATGCGCGCGTTATGGCAGGCTCTTCCCGCCAGCCGCCGCGGCGGCTATGCAGAGGACTCCGCCGCGCTCGAGGCGCAAGTTCTGTCCGCGATTCGCGCCGGCGACGTCGTCATGGTCAAGGGCTCGCTCGGCTCGCGCATGGCGCCCATAGTCAAGGCGCTGCAACGGCTGTCGACGCGCCCAGACTCGTTGGAAAGCGACGCCTTCGAAACCGCGTTCGTACAAGGTTGATGCGATGCTCTATTGGCTGGTCGATTTGTCGGACAAGATGACCGTCCTCAACGTCTTCCGCTACATCACGTTCCGCACCGGCGGCGCGGTCATCACGGCGCTGCTGTTTGTCTTTTTGTTCGGTCCCGCGATCATCGGCCGGCTGCGATCGCTGCAAGGCAAAGGGCAGCCGATCCGCACCGACGGCCCGCAATCGCATATCATCAGCAAGGCCGGCACGCCGACGATGGGTGGGCTGATGATTCTCTCCGGCATGGTGGTGTCGACGCTGTTGTGGGCCAACCCGAGCAATCCCTATGTCTGGGTGGTGCTCTGGGTCACGCTCGGCTTCGGCCTGGTCGGCTTCTACGACGATTACCTGAAAGTCACGCGACAGACACACAACGAATTTCCCGGCATCGTCCGACTGGGCATCGAAGCGATCATTGCCGGGGTGGCCTGCGTGGCGCTGGTGCAGCTCGGGCGCGGGCCGTTTTCGACCTCGCTGGTGTTTCCTTTTTTCAAGGAGCTGGTGGTCAATTTCGGCTGGTTCTACGTGCTGTTCGCGATCTTCATCATCGTCGGCGCCGGCAACGCCGTGAACCTGACCGACGGCCTCGATGGTCTTGCCATCGTGCCGGTGATGATCGCCGCGGCGAGCTTCGGCGCCATCGCCTATCTCTCCGGCAACACGGTGTTCGCCGACTATCTGCAAATCCACTACGTGGCCGGCACCGGCGAGCTTTCCGTGCTGTGCGGCGCCGTGCTCGGCGCCGGCCTCGGTTTTCTCTGGTTCAACGCACCGCCCGCTTCGATCTTCATGGGCGATACCGGCTCGCTGGCGCTCGGCGGCATGATCGGCGCGATTGCGGTCGCCACCAAGCACGAGATCGTGCTCGCCGTCATCGGCGGGCTGTTCGTGCTCGAAGCGGTCTCCGTCATCGTCCAGGTGGTGTCGTTCAAGCTGACCGGAAAGCGCGTCTTCAAGATGGCGCCAATCCACCATCATTTCGAGCAGCTCGGCTGGACCGAGCCGCAGATCGTCATTCGCTTCTGGATCGTCGCGGTCGTGCTGGCGCTGGCTGGGCTCTCGACCCTGAAGCTGAGGTAGCTTCGTCGTGATCCCGGTCACGACCTTCGCCGGCAAAAAGGTCGCCGTATTCGGGCTGGGCGGCTCGGGGCTGGTGAGCGCGAGTGCGCTGTTTGCCGGCGGCGCCGACGTCATCGCCTCTGACGACGATGCGCAAAGCGTGGCGAAGGCCAATGCCGCCGGCATTCCCACCGCCGATCTGCGCGATGCCGACTGGTCGAGGATTGCGGCACTGGTCTTGGCGCCCGGCGTTGCGCTCACGCACCCGGCGCCGCATTGGGTGGTCCGGCTTGCGCAAAAAGCCGCCGTCGAGGTGATCGGCGATATCGAGCTGTTCTGCCGCGAGCGCCGCCGCCTCGCGCCCGACGCGCCGTTTGTCGCCATCACCGGCACCAACGGCAAATCGACCACCACGGCGCTGGTCGCGCATCTCGCGGCGTCGGCCGGCCTCGACGCGCAGCTCGGCGGCAATATCGGCACGGCGATCCTGTCACTCGAGCCGCCGGGCGCGGGCCGCGTTCACGTCATCGAGTGTTCGTCCTACCAGATCGATCTAGCTCCCTCGCTCGATCCCTCGGTCGGCATTCTCATCAACCTCAGCGAAGATCATCTCGATCGCCACGGCACCATGGATCACTATGCGGCGGTGAAGGAACGTCTGGTCGCCGGCGTGCCGAACCAAGGGACTGCCATCATCGGCGTCGATGACGATTGGTGCCGGGCCGTCGCCGATCGGCTGGAGCAGGCCGGCAAACACGTCGTCCGGGTCTCGGTGCGGCGGAAGCTGACCAATGGGAATTATGTTGAGGGCGAGCGCATCATGCGCGCCGACGCGGCGGGCACCTTTCAGGTCGCCGAGATCGGCGGCATCGGCTCGCTGCGCGGGCTGCACAATGCGCAAAACGCCGGCTGCGCGGCGGCGGCGGCGCTGGCGCTCGGCATCGAGGCGGCGGCGATCCAGGCCGGCCTTCGCTCGTTTCCCGGCCTGGCGCATCGCCTGGAGGAAGTCGGCAGGCGCGGCGCCGTGCTGTTCGTCAACGATTCCAAGGCGACCAACGCCGATTCGGCGGCGCAGGCGCTCGCCTGCTTCAGCGACATTTTCTGGATCGCCGGCGGCAAACCGAAGACCGGCGGCATCGAGTCGCTGCGGGCCTTCTTTCCGCGCATCCGCAAGGCCTATCTGATCGGCGAGGCGGCGGCGGAGTTCGCCGCCACGCTTGCGAATCACGTGCCGCACGAGATCGCCGGGACGCTCGATAACGCGGTGACAGCGGCCGCGCGCGATGCTGCAGTTTCGGCGGCGGCGCAACCCGTCGTGCTGCTGTCGCCCGCCTGCGCGTCGTTCGACCAATACCGCAATTTCGAGGTGCGCGGCGACGCCTTCCGGGCGCTGGTGCGGGCGCTGCCGGGGTTGGGAGCGAAATGAACGGTCCGCCGTTCAGCAGGGCTGCCGGCTGGCGCTCCTCCATCAAAGGGACGGCGCGGGTCTGACTGGCGAAATTCACTCTGGTCGACCGCCTTGAGTTGTGCTCACTTGGCATGGCTGGGGACAAGCGGTGGGCACAATATCCAGGGATCTTTCTTCGGGGGCGCTCCCACTTCAAATCGTGGTCGTTGGCGCATGACCGGGGCTTTCTTCGCTGCAGTCCCGCGGGACGAGCAGTGCGCGTATTGCAACGGCGAGCGTCGCGCCGCGACGCTCGCGCCTGACGTGCAGGCGATTTACTGCATCTCGTTGCAAGAGCAACCGCACCGCGCCGCGCAAGTGGCCGCGCATTTGCATGCCACCGGGCTATGCCAGCAGGTGACCTTCTTCCGGCCCCGGCGTGGGCACAATGCCAACTACGCCATCTGGGAAAGCCACTGCCTGGTCGCGCAGGACGCGGTCAGGAAGGGATTCGACCGCGTCATCGTGCTCGAAGACGACGTGTTCTTCTACGACGCCTGGGACGCGAATGTGCCGCGCATCAAGCGGGCCATAGACTCGCTCCCGGCCGACTGGTGGGGTCTTTACCTCGGACACGTCCCGATCCAGGCTTATTTCGTCCGCGGCGGATTGCTGCGGACGCGGTCCGGCTGTACGCACGCCTATCTGGCCAACCGGCCACTTTTGAATTGGCTGGCCACGACCCCGCCGATGGGGCCGGACGTGCCGACTTGGCCGCTGATTGGCCAGTCGATCGATTCGGCAATGTCGAGCCTTCCCGAGCTCTACGCGCTGTTTCCGATGGTCGCTCGGCAGCGTTTCCTCGGCGACTACCGGGTCGACAGCCGCGTTGACGATCGCGGCCGCCGCCGCGCCTTCACCGACGTGGATCGCTGGCGCTATCTGTTCATCTTCCGCGGCGCGCGGTTTGCCGAAGTGGCCGCCGTCGTTCTTTCGCCGATTCATTGGCTGACGCTCGAATGGTTGCGTCGGCAAGTCGACCGCTCCCCGATACCGATCGAGGAAGCGAAAGCCTACCGATGGTGGACGTGAGAGCGGGGCGCTTCGAGGGATCACCCGCGGAATCCCGGATTCCTGTCGACCTTAATCCTCTGGAAACCATCGCGGTGTCACCAGTAAGCGGGATTTCTCGTTGGGGACGCCTGTAAAGGCGAACAACTTTGGCTTCGCGCGCGCAACCTACGCCGTTGAGCGAATGGTGGCGGACGGTTGACCGGCTGACGCTGGCGGCGCTGGGCGCGCTGATGCTCGGCGGCATCGTCTTGTGCCTCGCCGCGAGCCCGCCGGTGGCCGCGCGCATCGGCCTTGACCCGTTCCATTTCGTCAACCGGCAGGTACTCTTTCTCATTCCCGCCGCCGCCGTCTTGATCGCGACCTCGTTTCTGTCGCCGCGCGAGATCCGGCAGGTCTCGCTGATCGTCTTCGCCGTCAGTGTCGTCCTGGTCGCCCTGACCCCTTATTTCGGCGCCGAGATCAAGGGCGCGCGGCGCTGGCTGGTGATCCTCGGCGTCAACATTCAGCCGTCGGAGTTTCTCAAGCCGGCTTTCGTGATCCTGATCGCCTGGCTGTTTGGCGAGTCGGGCAAACGCGGCGACATGCCGGCGAACACCGTGGCGCTGGCGCTGCTCATCGTCGTGGTCGGATTATTGGTGCTGCAACCGGATTTCGGCCAGACCATGCTGATTACGCTGGTCTGGGGCGCGCTGTTTTATATGGCGGGCATGCGTTTCATTTGGGTGCTCGGGCTCGGCGCCACGGCGAGCCTCGGCCTCATCGCCGCCTTCTACACCGTCCCGCATGTGGCGCAGCGCATCAACCGCTTCCTCGATCCCACCTCCGGCGACACCTTCAATATCGACATCGCGACCGAATCGTTCATCCGCGGCGGCTGGTTCGGCCGCGGTCCCGGCGAGGGCACGATCAAGCGCATCCTGCCGGAGGGTCATACCGATTTCGTGTTCGCGGTGGCCGCCGAGGAGTTCGGCGTCGTGCTCTGCCTCATTCTCGTGGCTTTGTTCGCCTTCATCGTGATCCGCGCGCTGGTGAAAGCGATGCGCAACGACGATGCCTTCATCCGCTTCGCCGCCGCGGGGCTGGCGATCCTGTTCGGGCTGCAATCGACCATCAACATGGCGGTGAATCTCCACCTCATGCCGGCGAAGGGAATGACCTTGCCGTTTATCTCCTACGGCGGCTCGTCCTTGATCTCGCTCGCTTACGGCATGGGCATGCTGATCGCGCTCACCCGCGAGCGGCCGCGCGCCCAGCTTCCCGGCGACATGGCGCTCGCCGGGCGAGGCATGTGATGCCCGAGCCGGCCCGCGCGCCGGTGCTGGTGGCGGCTGGCGGAACGGGCGGCCATCTGTTTCCGGCCGAGGCGCTGGCGGCGGCCCTAGGGAAGCGCGGCATCGCCGTTCATCTCGTCACCGACCGGCGTGCGGTACGCTATGGCGGTGCTATCCCGGACGCAGACACCCACGTCGTGGCCAGCGCGACATTGCGTGCGCGCAACCCGATTGCGGCAACGCGCACCGCCGCCATGCTCGGCGTCGGCCTCGTCCAGGCCTGGGCGCTGCTCGGCCGGCTCAAACCGGCGGCGGTGATCGGTTTCGGCGGCTATCCGACCATCCCGCCGCTCCTTGCGGCGGCTTGGCGCGGCGTTCCGACCCTGATCCATGACGCCAACGCGGTGATCGGGCGGGCCAATCGGCTGTTGGCGCCGCGCGTCACCGCGATCGCCACCACGTTTCCCGATGTCTTCCGCGCCGAGCCTCGTCTCGCCGCCAAGGCGACGCTGACCGGCAATCCGGTTCGGCCTGCCGTGGTCGCCGCGGCCGCAACGCCCTATCCGGCCATGGGCGATCCGTTGCGGCTATTGATTTTCGGCGGCAGCCAGGGCGCGCGGATCATGGCCGACATCGTCCCGGCTGCGATCGAAAGACTCGACTCGGGTTTGCGCGCGCGGCTCGCCATCGTGCAGCAGGCCCGTGAGGAGGATCTGGGCCGCGTTCGCGGCGCCTATGCGACTCTAACCGTTGCCGCCGAAGTCGCGCCGTTCTTCCCCGATCTGCCGGCGCGCATGGCGGCGAGCCATCTGGTCGTGGCGCGCGCAGGCGCCTCGACCGTGGCCGAGCTTGCGGCGATCGGCCGGCCGGCGATCCTCATTCCGCTGCCGCACGCGCTCGATCAGGACCAATTCGCCAATGCCGGCGTCCTGGCCGGCGCCGGCGGCGCGATTCGGCTGGTGCAGCAGGAATTTACGCCGCAGCGGCTGGCCGCAGAGCTAGCCGCGCTGGCGGCGGCGCCGCAGCGGCTCGCCGCCATGGCGGCGGCGGCGCAATCCCTGGGCAGGCTCGACGCCGCCGACCGGCTCGCCGACCTCGTGCTCGAGGTGGCGGCGCGGGGCGCAAACCAGTAGGTTCGCGCCGGCGACAGCGAGTCTGGGAGAGTCTATGAAATTGCCGCACGACATCGGCCCGGTGCATTTCGTCGGCATCGGCGGGATCGGCATGAGCGGCATCGCCGAGGTCATGGTGAACCTCGGCTATACCGTGCAAGGCTCCGACCAGGCCGAGAGCGCCAACGTCAAACGGTTGCGCGACAAGGGCGTCAAAATCGCGATCGGGCACGCGGCCGCGAATTTGACCGGAGTGCGCGTCGTCGTCGTCTCTTCGGCGATCAAGCCGGACAATCCGGAGCTTGTCGCCGCGCGCGCGGAGCGCCTGCCGGTGGTGCGCCGCGCCGAGATGCTGGCGGAGCTGATGCGGCTGAAGAGCTGCATCGCCATTACCGGCACGCACGGCAAGACCACGACCACGTCGATGGTGGCGGCGCTGCTCGATGCCGACGGCCTCGATCCGACGGTCATCAACGGCGGCATTATCAACGCCTACGGCACCAACGCGCGGCTCGGCGGCGGCGACTGGATGGTGGTCGAGGCCGACGAGTCCGACGGCACATTTCTCAAGCTGCCGGCCGATATCGCCATCGTCACCAACATCGATTCCGAGCACCTCGACCACTTCAAGACTTTCGACGCGGTGCAGGAGGCATTTCGCGCCTTTGTCGAGAACGTGCCGTTCTACGGGTTTTCGGTGATGTGCACCGACCATCCGGTGGTGCAGAGCCTGGTCGGCCGCATCGAGGATCGGCGCATCGTTACCTATGGCGAAAATCCGCAGGCCGATGTGCGGCTGGTCGACGTCTCGCATGCCGGCGGGATTTCGCTGTTCACTGTCGTATTTCGCGACCGCGCCGGGCAGTTCCTGCACGAGATCAAGAACGTCGCACTGCCGATGCCGGGGCGGCACAACGCGCTCAACGCCACTGCGGCGATCGCCGTCGCCCACGAACTCGGCATCGGTGACGATGTGATCCGCAACGCGCTGGCCAATTTCGGTGGCGTGCGGCGCCGCTTCACCCGCACCGGCATCTGGAACGGCGTCACCATCATCGACGACTACGCCCACCATCCGGTCGAGATCGCCTGCGTGCTCAAGGCGGCGCGCGAATCGACCAAGGGCCAGGTGATCGCCGTCGTGCAGCCGCATCGCTACACGCGGCTGGCCGCGCTGTTCGAGCAGTTCTGCAGCTGCTTCAACGACGCCGACGCGGTGATTGTTGCGCCGGTCTATCCGGCCGGCGAGGCGCCGATCGAGGGCGCCGACCGCGATGCGCTGGTGCAGGGGCTGCGCACCCACGGCCACCGCCGCGCGGTCGCGCTCGACGGTCCCGACAAGCTTGCCGCGCTGGTCGCGGGAATGGCGCGAACGGGCGACTATGTCGTCTGCCTTGGCGCCGGTTCGATCACGCAATGGGCCTATGCGCTGCCCGGTGAATTGGCGACGGCGGCGAGCTAGCGCATGATCCGGAAAGGTGGAAACCAGTTTTCCGAACAGATCATGCTCCACTAAACAGTCATGTCATGATCAAAAAATGCCTGGCGGTGCGCCACGTCGCCTTCGAGGATCTCGGCCTGCTCGGCCCGCTCTTGGCCGCGCGCGGCTATGACGTGCACTATCTCGATGCCGGCGTTCAACCCTTCGACCCCGAGACGCTGATCGCGCCCGATCTGGTGATCGTGCTGGGCGGTCCGATCGGCGTCTATGAGCGCGACGCCTATCCGTTCATCGGCGAGGAAATTGCCGCGGTCGCCGCGCGCATCGAATCGAACAAGCCGATTCTCGGCATCTGCCTCGGCGCGCAGCTCATGGCGGCGGCGCTCCGCGCGCGAGTGGCGCCGGGACCGGTCAAGGAGATCGGCTGGGCGCCCTTGACGCTGACGGAGGCCGGCCAGGCCTCGGTGCTGTCGTCGCTCGGCGCGACGCCGGTGCTGCATTGGCATGGCGACAATTGCGCGTTGCCGGAAGGGTGCGCGCGGCTCGCCTCGACGCAGCATTGCCCGGTGCAGGCGTTCGCGCGTGCGCCGTCGCAGCTCGCATTGCAGTTTCATCTGGAGACCGAGCCCGCACGGTTCGAGGGTTGGCTCGTCGGCCACGCCGTCGAGCTCGGCAAGGCCGGCATCGATCCGCGCGATTTGCGGGCGCAGGCCCGCGCGCTCGGTCCGGCGACGCGTGAAGCCGGCGGCAAAGTGTTGACGGCGTGGCTCGACAAGGTGGCCGGAGCCGCCGCATGAGCTTTCCCGACATTGTCGCCGGCTTGAAGTCGAAAATGCCGGCGCTGCGGGGCCGGCTGCTGGCCAATCAGTCGCTCGCGGAGCTGACCTGGTTTCGCGTCGGCGGGCCGGCGCAGGTTTTGTTCATGCCGGAGGACGACAACGACCTCGGTTATATGCTGGCCAACCTGCCGACCGAGATTGCCGTCGCCGTCGTCGGCCTCGGCTCCAACCTGATCGTGCGCGATGGCGGCGTGCCGGGCGTGGCCATCAGGCTCGGGCGCGGCTTCGGGGACATCGTCATCGACGGCCTGGACGTGCGCGCCGGCGCCGCGGTACCCGACGTCAAGGTCGCGCGCGCGGCGCAGGAGGCCGGTATTGCCGGGCTCTCGTTCCTGCGCGGCATTCCCGGCAGCGTCGGCGGCGCGCTGCGCATGAACGGCGGCGCCTATGGACGCGAGGTCAAGGACGCGCTGATCGAGGCCCGCGCCGTCGATCGCGCCGGCCGCGTCCATGTGCTCGGCAACGCCGACATGCGCTTTGCCTACCGGCGTTGCGGCGCGCCCGATGATTACATCTTCACGCAAGCCACGTTCCGCGGCGAACGCGGCGACCCGGCCGTCATCGCCGCCGAGATGGACAAGATCACGGAAGCGCGCGAGGCGACGCAGCCGATCAAAAGCCGCACCGGCGGCTCGACCTTCAAAAATCCGCCCGGGCAGAAGGCTTGGCAGCTCATCGACGCCGCCGGCTGCCGTGGCTTGCGCATAGGCGACGCACAAGTGTCACCGATGCACTGTAATTTTCTGATCAATCTCGGCAACGCGACCGCCGCCGACATCGAGGCGCTCGGCGAGACCGTGCGGCAGCGGGTCAAAGAGCACGCCGGCGTCGATCTCGAATGGGAGATTAAGCGAATTGGGGTCGTGCCGTAACGCGTACTAAGCCGCACTTTGCGATACGTTTGCGACACATGGCGGCGATGTCGATCGCGGTGGCCTTGGCGGCGCGATCTGCTTTCATGCATGAACCAGGGCTCTGCCCGGGTGCGGCGGCGGGGCTTGGCCTCTACGCATAACGCCGGCGCCATGCCGGTCGTTTGCCGCATTTCCGAGACTGAATACTTTCAGGACTCATTGGGAGACTCTCGACGTTTCGCCAATTGTGGATTCTATTGGTGACCCAGCGAATCAACCGAACCGGCATACGGTGCCGGGCTGGGGCATGACAAAGCACGTCGCCGTTCTGATGGGAGGCTGGTCGGCAGAGCGCGAAATCTCATTGCGTTCGGGCCAGGCCTGCGCCGCTGCGCTCGCCCGCCTCGGCTATCGTGTGACGCCGATCGATGCCGGGCGCGACGTCGCCACCGTCCTCGGTTCGCTGAAGCCCGACGTCGCCCTCAACGTGCTGCACGGCCGGCCCGGCGAGGACGGCACGCTGCAGGGCGCTCTGGAAATCCTCGGCATTCCCTACAGCCATTCCGGCGTCTTGGCCTCTGCGCTCGCCATGCAGAAGGATTTCGCCAAGGCGCTGTTTCGCAGCGCCGGCGTCCCGGTCGCCGAGGATATCGTGGCATCGCGGTTCGAAGCCGGGCGTCGCCACCTGATGCCGCCGCCCTATGTGGTCAAGCCGATCGCGGAAGGCTCGAGCGTCGGCGTCTTCATCGTCACCGAGGACCATGCGCATCCGCCGCAGGAGCTGTACCGCGACGACTGGCCGTTCGGCGAAAAGGTCATGGTCGAGCGCTACATCCCCGGTAAGGAACTCACCTGCGCCGTGTTCGACGACCGGCCGCTCGACGTCATCGAGATCGTGCCGGCGACGCGGTTCTATGATTACGAGGCGAAATATGCCGCCGGCGGTTCCAAACACCTGCTGCCGGCGCCAATTTTACCAAATGTTTACCAGGAAGCCCGAAGACTGACGCTGGCTGCCCACAGTGCGCTCGGCTGCCGCGGCGTGAGCCGCACCGACTTTCGTTACGACGATCGGGGGACGGGAAAGCTGGTCTGTCTTGAGGTCAATACGCAGCCGGGCATGACCGAGACCTCGCTCGTGCCCGAGCTTGCTGCCTACGCGGGCATCACCTTCGATGAGCTGGTGCGATGGATGGTGGAGGACGCCTCGACCAACCGCTGATGCGGTCGGGGCCAGGGGTGGAAGCAGCGGTGGAACAGTTCGGCACGCCGTTTGACGCGCCGCATCTTTCGCGCGCCGAAAACGATTTTCGCCACGGTCGCTCCGACCGCTTGGCGTGGCTGACGTCCTATCGCCGGTCGATGGGGCGCTGGGCTTTGCGCACGGTGCGGTTGCCGCCGCCTGGCGTCGGCGTCGCCGCCTCGGCGCTTCTTGTCGCCGCGACGCTCGGCTACGGCGCCTTCGCCGGCGGCCACGTCACCGCGATCGTCGACTGGTTGAAGGATGCCCGCGACAGCGCCGCGAACGCGGCCGGGTTTCGCATCGCGGCCATTTCGCTCACTGGACCGAAGGAAGTCAGCCGCGAAGAGATTCTCACCACTGCCGGCGTGACCGGGCGCGCGTCGCTGTTGTTCCTCGATGCCGCCGCGGCGCGGACACGGCTGTTGGCGAATCCCTGGATCGCCGATGCGGCGGTTCTCAAGCTCTATCCGGACCGGCTGCAGATCACCATCACCGAGCGGCAGGCTTTCGCGCTGTGGCAGAAGGACGGCCGGGTCAGCGTCATCGCCGCCGACGGCACCGTGCTCGAACGGTTCGTCGAGAACCGTTATCTCGGGCTGCCGCTGGTGGTCGGGCGCGGGGCGCAGCGCCAGGCCAAGGATTTTCTCGCCATCGTCGACCGCTATCCCGACATTCGCTCGGCGGTGCGCGCCTCGGTGCTGGTGGCGGAACGGCGCTGGAACCTGCGGCTTAACAACGGCATCGACGTACGTTTGCCGGAAGCCAATGTCGAGCAAGCGCTCGATCGGCTGGTTGCGCTCGACCAGGACAAGAAGCTGTTGTCGCGCGATATCGTCGCCGTCGATCTGCGGCTGTCCGACCGCGTCACCGTGCGGCTGTCGGACGCCGCGGCGCAGGCCCGCGACGACGCGCTCAAGGACAAGAAGAAGAAAAAGGCGGGCGACGCATGAGCGCCCTGCATTACGGCCTCACCCCGAAGCTGAAACCGATCTCGCCGCGGCGCAGCGCTCTTATTGCCGCGCTCGATATCGGATCGAGCAAGGTGGCTTGCCTGATTGCGCGGCTGCGGCCGCATGCCCCGCAGCAGGTCCTGACCCGAAGGAGCCACGCGATCGAAGTGGTCGGCTTCGGCCACGCCGGCGCCCGCGGCACCAAGGCCGGCGGAGTGGTCAATCTGGCGCAGGCCGAGGAAGCCATTCGCCAGGCGGTGGATGGCGCCGAGCGCACCGCAGCGGTCGAGATCGAGTCGGTCGTGCTGTCGATATCGACCGGACGGCTCGCCAGCGAATCGTTCGCCGCCGAGATCGACATCGCCGGCACCGCCGTCTCCGAGGGCGATATCGCGCGCGTGCTGGCCGCCGGCAACCGGCATTCGATGCGGGAGGGCCGCGCCGTGCTGCATTCGCTGCCGATCGGCTTTTCGATCGACGGCAGCAATGGCATCCGCGATCCGCGCGGCATGCTGGGTAGGCGGTTCGCGGTCGACATGCATGTCGCGACCACCGATGTCGCGGCGGCGCGCAATCTGATGCTTGCGGTCGAGCGTTGCCATCTCGCCGTCGAGGCCATGGTCGCGAGCCCTTACGTCGCCGGCCTGTCGGTGCTGGCCGACGACGAAGCCGATCTCGGCGCGGCGGTTGTCGACATGGGCGCCGGCACTACGACGATGGCGGTCTTCGTCGGCGGCCGCTTCATTCATTCGGACGGATTCGCGCTCGGCGGACTGAACGTCACGCGGGACATCGCGCGCGGGCTCAACGCCAGCATCGCCGATGCCGAGCGAATCAAGACGCTTTATGGCAGTGTGCTCGTCGGTGGATCGGACGAACGCGACATGATCACCGTGCCGCCGATCAGCGCTGAGGAGCGCGAGCAGGCGCAATTCGTGCCGCGGGCGGCGCTGGTGCACATCATCAAGCCGCGCGTCGAGGAAATCCTGGAAATGGTGCGCGACCGGCTCGCGGCCTCCTCGTTCGCTGCCGAGCCGCGCGGCCGCGTGATCCTGACCGGCGGAGCGAGTCAGCTGACCGGATTGCCAGAACTTGCAGCCCGCATTCTCGGCCGCCCGGTGCGGATCGGACGGCCACTGGGCATCGCCGGACTGCCGGACGCGGCCAAAGGCGCAGCCTTTGCCGTGGCGACCGGACTCCTCGTCTACCCGCAAGCAGCGCATCTCGAGCACTTCGAAACACGCGGTAAGCGGTACCTGATGACTGGCACGGGCGGCTATTTCGCCCGCGTCGGACAATGGCTTCGCGAGAGTTTCTGATGGCCCCCAGATTCGAAGCCGGGAAGTTACGCGTGACATCACAACGGCCGGTGGCGGATCGGCCGGGGTCGGGCGTCGTCGACGCCCGCGCATGAAAGAAGAGGCAAGCAAATGACTATCAATCTGAGAATCCCCGACATCCGTGAGCTCAAGCCGCGCATCACCGTGTTCGGTGTCGGCGGCGCCGGCGGCAATGCCGTCAACAACATGATCACCGCCGGCCTGCAGGGCGTCGATTTCGTGGTGGCAAATACCGATGCGCAGGCGCTCACCATGTCGAAGGCCGAGCGCATCATCCAAATGGGCGCGCAGGTGACCGAAGGCCTCGGCGCCGGTTCGCAGCCCGACGTCGGCCGCGCCGCCGCTGAAGAGGTGATCGACGAGATTCGCGATCACCTGTCCGGCGCGCATATGGTGTTCGTCACGGCGGGCATGGGCGGCGGCACCGGCACCGGGGCGGCGCCGATCATCGCCAAGGCGGCGCAGGAGATCGGCATTCTTACCGTCGGCGTCGTTACCAAGCCGTTCCATTTCGAAGGCCAGCGACGCATGCGCGTCGCCGAAAGCGGCATCGTCGAACTGCAGAAGTGCGTCGACACGCTGCTCATCATTCCCAATCAGAACCTGTTCCGCGTGGCGAACGAGAAGACGACTTTTGCCGACGCCTTCGCCATGGCCGATCAGGTGCTCTATTCCGGCGTCGCCTGCATCACCGATCTCATGGTCAAGGAGGGCCTGATCAACCTCGACTTCGCCGACGTTCGCGCCGTGATGCGCGAAATGGGTAAGGCGATGATGGGCACCGGCGAGGCCGAAGGCGAGAAGCGCGCGTCGACCGCCGCCGAGGCGGCGATCTCCAATCCGCTGATCGACGACGCCTCGATGAAGGGAGCCAAGGGCCTCCTCATCTCCATCACCGGCGGCCGCGACCTGACTCTTTACGAAGTCGACGAAGCGGCAACGCGGATCCGCGGCGAGGTCGACCAGGATGCCAATATCATCGTCGGCGCGACCTTCGACGAGAGCCTCGACGGCATCATCCGCGTGTCGGTGGTCGCGACCGGGATCGACAATGCCTTGGCGCAGCGGCCGGCAGTGTCGGCGGCGGAGGCGCGGATCGCGGAGGTCGCGCAGCGGCTGCGTGCCGACAACGAGCGGCTGGCGGAACGCATCGAACGAACGGAGGCGGCTCGGCCCCTCGCCGCCGCAGCGCCGGCTTCCGTCAACGCCTCGATCGAATCGGCCAAAGCCGCGGTTGCCGCGGCGCTACTGCCGCAGAGCGCGGGACAAGACGTGACCATCCGTCCGCTCGGTCCCAAGCCGTCTTTGTTTATCGATCCGCCTGCAAGCGGGCCGGAGCAGCACGAGCCGGAGGCGTTTATTCCACCGCAGCCGGAACGGCTGCCGCAGCGCGCGCTGCGGATGCC
Organism: Xanthobacteraceae bacterium; assembly: GCA_049512975.1. Classification (GTDB taxonomy): domain Bacteria; phylum Pseudomonadota; class Alphaproteobacteria; order Rhizobiales; family Xanthobacteraceae; genus BOG-931. Next base: position 84,641 of record JBEKWO010000002.1, read on the forward strand.
GCGGATCGATGAGCTGCCGGTTCCGGCGCAGAACGAGATTCGCGCGCGGCGCGGCGAACTCACGCCGGAGGAGCACCCGGAGAAACGCCGGATGACCCTGCTGCAGCGGTTGGCGGCGGTCGGTCTGGGCCGCCGCGAGCCGGAGGCAGAAGAACCGCTGCCAAGCTCGCGCGCCGCACCGAGTGCACCAGGCGCGCCGATGCCGGCGCAACCCGCGGCCGAACGGCTTGCCGGACGCCCACAGCCGCGCGCTGAATCGCGCCCGGACCCGGTCTCCGACTATGCCAAACGTGCCGCGCCGCAGGGGCTGGACCAGCACGGCCGGCAGGCCCCTGTGCATAACCGCAGCGAAGAGGACCAGCTCGACATTCCGGCCTTCCTGCGCCGGCAGGCGAATTAAGCCACGCTAAATCGGCCGCAAATCGGCGACCGGTCAGCCGCCGCCTGGCGCGGCGGCTGGCGCCGATCCGCTGCGATCAAGTTGTTGAATTTGCAGCTCTATCCGCAGCGCAGGAAGCTGATGGTCGGTGCCGTTTTGAAGCTGCAGATGGCGGATCTGGGCTCTTGCCAGACGGCCCTTGCGGCATCTTGCTGACAAGAGTGCGGCCGGAAAGAGGTAACAGTCGGTAAGAAACAGTGAATTGGCCGGGAACCATGTCGCCGGTATGGTCCCATCCCGTTGGAGGGAATTCGTGTTGGGGTACTCCGGGGGTCTGGCGAAAAGGCTCCTTTTGTACAAACCTTCGCATCCCTCATTTGGGGTTGGCTCGATTGCCTAGGCAGTCCGGCTATGAGGTGTAGGACGAGGGCATGACGAGGGGCACGCAAGCTGGCAGGCAGACCACCCTGCGCGAGCAGGTTACTGTTGCCGGCATCGGTGTTCACTCCGGTTCGCCAGTCACGGTAACGCTGCATCCGGCCGAGGCAGATACCGGCGTGGTGTTCTGGCGTTGCGGCAGCGACGGCCAGAGAGATCGCGAACTTCCCGCCAATTTCCGCTCCGTGACGGCGACCGAATTCGCGACCGTGCTCGGCGATCAGAGCGGTCCGGCGGTATCGACCACCGAACATGTGCTCGCTGCTTTGTACGGCCTTGGCGTCGATAACGTGGTGGTCGAGGTCGACGGCCCCGAAGTCCCGATCATGGACGGCAGTGCCGCGCCGTTCGTCGAAGCGATCGATCAGGTCGGCGTTGCGACCATGTCGGCGCCGCGCCGCTACATCAAGGTGTTGAAGCCGATCCAGGTCAACGCCGACGGCTGCTCCGGCGAGCTGCGGCCGCACTGGCGCGGCTTGCGTGTCGAGACCGAAATCGAATTCGATCACCCGCTGATCGGGCGGCAGAAATTCGCGATCGACGTCGAGCCCGATGGGTTCCGTCGCGAGCTGGCGCGGGCGCGAACCTTCGGCTTCATGCGCGACGTCGCCAAGCTGTGGAGCGCGGGCTATGCGCTCGGCGCCTCGTTCGAGAATACCGTCGTGGTTGCGGAGAACCGTGTCCTCAATGCGGAGGGCGTACGTTTCCCCGATGAGTTCGTCCGCCACAAGGCAGTGGACGCCATTGGCGACCTGGCGCTTGCCGGCGCGCCGCTGATCGGCGCCTATCGATCGGTGCGCGGCGGCCATAAGCTCAATCATGCGGTCGTCAGCGCATTGATGGCCGATCCGAGCGCTTGGGCCTACGGCGAGATCGAGGAGCCCGTGCGCCGTGTGCGTGGGTACGCCGATCTCGCGATCGGCTTTGCAGCGCCGGCTTACGGGCCAGACGTCTCTTGATTTACTTGACTTTATTGCCTTAATCCCGGCCGATTGTCGACCTATTGACCGATGCGGGCGCCGAGCGCTCCCCACCGCGCACCGTGCGCGGCGGGAAGCGAATGCGTCGGCGGGACGGGATTCTCATCACGCTCATGATGTTGCGGCTCAAAGGATCGCGGAGATCCGGTTGCAGGCTGCGTGCGCTGGCCGGCCTTGTTGCGCTGGCGTTCATCGCTGCGCCGCTGACCGGCTGCAGCAGCATATTCAACAAGGACGAGGACCGCGTCCCCGACGATCCCGCCGATAAGCTCTATAACGAGGGGCTTTTCCTGCTCAACGACAAGCAGGACTACGCGGGCGCGGCGAAGAAATTCGACGAAGTGGATCGCCAGAATCCGTATTCCGACTGGGCGCGCAAGGCGCTGCTGATGTCGGCCTATTCGTACTATCAGGCGCAGAAATACGACGATTGCGTCAACTCGGCCAAACGTTACGTGACGCTGCACCCCAGCAGCCCGGATGCGGCCTATGCCCAATATCTGATCGGCGCCTCCTATTACGATCAGATTCTCGACGTCACCCGCGATCAGGCGCGGGCCGATAAAGCCGTCAACGCGCTGCAAGAGGTGGTGCGCAAATATCCGGATACCGAATACGCCATCAGCGCCAAGAAAAAAATCGACCTGGCGCGGGACCAGCTCGCCGGCAAGGAGATGGAGGTCGGCCGTTTCTACATGAAGAAGCGCGATTTCACCGGCGCCATCAACCGCTTCAAAGTGGTGGTGACCCAGTATCAGACCACGCGAGAGGTCGAGGAAGCGCTGGAGCGACTGACCGAGGCTTATATTTCGCTCGGCATTTTGGATGAGGCGCAGACCGCGGCCGCCGTGCTCGGTCACAATTTTCCGGATAGTCCCTGGTACAAGGACGCCTATAAGCTCGTGAAATCCGCGGGCGGCGAGCCCAACGAGAACAAGGAGTCCTGGATGAGCCGCGCGTTCAAGGGGCTGGGCTAGATTCAGACGACGGACGACGGACCACGGAGGACAGACGACAGAACAAAGAATCGAGAATATTATCCGTCCCCTGTCGTCCGTCCTCCGTCGTCCACCTCGGCTTCCATGCTTGCACGGCTGTCTATCCGCGACATCATCCTGATCGATCGCCTGGACATCGATTTCGGCTCCGGTCTCGCCGCGCTGACCGGCGAGACCGGCGCCGGCAAATCGATTTTGCTCGACGCCTTCGCGCTGGCGCTCGGCGCGCGCGGCGAGGCGGCGTTGGTGCGCCACGGCGCCGAGCAGGGCCAGGTGATAGCGGCCTTCGAGGTCGCCAAGGGCCATCCGGCACGCAACGTGCTCGCCGCCAACGATCTCGTTGCCGACGCCGACGACGAGCTGATCGTGCGCCGGGTGCAATTCGCTGACGGCCGCACCCGCGCCTTCGTCAACGATCAGCCGGTGAGCGTGCAGGTGCTGCGCGCGCTCGGCGCTGCCTTGGTGGAAATCCACGGCCAGCACGACGTGCGCGCTTTCGTCGAGGCGGCGACGCACCGCGCGCTCGTCGACGCTTTCGGCGGCCTCGAGGGCGACGCCGCCGAGGTGCGCCGGCTCTGGCATGAGCATCGCGCGCGCAAAGCTGCGGTCGAGGCGCATCGCGCCGATGTCGAGCGCGCGCAGCGCGAGGCCGAATGGCTTCGCCATGCGGTCGAGGAGCTTCGCCGCCTGGCGCCGGAAACCGGCGAGGAGACCGCGCTCGCCGAGCGCCGCGCCGCCATGATGCAGGCGGAAAAGGTCGCCGAGGATTTACGCGCGACGCATGAGGCCATCAGCGGGCCGCAATCGCCGGTGCCGCCGCTGGCGACCGCGGTGCGCCGCCTCGAGCGCCGCGCGGCGCTGGCGCCGGCGCTGATCGCGCCGGTCGTGAAGGCGATCGACGCCGCGCTGTCGGCGCTCGACGAGGCGCGCGCGCATCTCGAACAAGCACTCGGCGTCGCGCACTACGATCCGCAGGAGCTCGAACGCATCGAGGAACGGCTGTTCGCGCTGCGCGCGGCGGGGCGCAAATACAATGTGCCGATCGACGAGCTGGCGGCGCTGGCGCGCCGCTACGAGGACGATCTGGCGCTGATCGACGCCGGCGCCGAGCGGCTTAAGGCGCTGGAGCAGGAGGCGCAGGCGGCGGCGACGCGCTATCGGGAGGCGGCGCAGGCGCTCTCGGCGGCGCGGGCGCGCGCGGCGCAGGCGCTCGACAAGGCGGTCAATGCCGAATTAAAGCCGCTCAAGCTCGAGCGCGCGCAATTTTCCACGCAAATCGAGGCCGAGGGCGAAGGGCCGGAAGGTCTCGACCGCATCGAGTTCTGGGTGCGCACCAATCCCGGCACCCGGCCGGGGCCGCTGATGAAGGTCGCCTCCGGCGGCGAGCTGGCGCGCTTCCTGCTCGCGCTCAAGGTCGTGCTCGCCGACCGTGGCTCGGCGCCGACGCTGATCTTCGACGAGATCGACACCGGCGTCGGCGGCGCCATTGCCGATGCCATCGGCGTGCGGCTGGCGCGGCTCGCGTCCGGGGTGCAGGTGATCGCGGTCACGCACGCGCCGCAGGTGGCGGCGCGCGCCGACCGCCATTATCTCATCACCAAGGACGCGCTGGCCAAGGGCAAGCGGGTGGCGACCCGCGTCGTCGAGCTTAAAGCCGAGCGCCGCCGCGAGGAGATCGCGCGCATGCTCGCCGGCGCCGAAATCACCGCGGAAGCCCGCGCCGCCGCCGAACGTTTGATCCGCGCGGCTGGTTGAGTTGACACCCGGTCATGCCACGCCGCGACAAGAACGAAACGCCCGTCGACGATCTCACGGAAAAGCAGGCCAAGGCCGAGCATGGCCGGCTCGCCGCGCAAATCGCCGAACATGACCGGCGCTATTACCAAGAAGACGCGCCGACCGTCTCCGATGCCGCATACGACGGGCTGCGCCAGCGCTATGCCGCGATCGAGGCGCGCTTTCCGCATCTGCGCACGCTCGAAAGCCTGACCCAGCGCGTCGGCGCGGCGCCGGTGGCGCGCTTCGCCAAGGTCCGCCACGCGGTGCCGATGCTGTCGCTCGACAACGCCTTTGCCGAGCAGGATGTCGTCGATTTTGTCGCCCGCATCCGCCGCTTCCTGCGGCTCGGCGACGATGAGGAGATTGCCTTTTCCGCCGAGCCGAAGATCGACGGCCTGTCGATGTCGCTGCGCTACGAGAACGGCGAACTGGTCAGCGGCGCGACGCGCGGCGATGGAACCGAAGGCGAGGATGTCACCGCCAACGTGAAAACGCTGAAGGACATCCCGCACCGGCTCAAGCGCAAATCCGTTCCGGCTGTGTGTGAAGTGCGCGGCGAAGTCTACATGACCAAGGCTGCTTTCCTCGAACTTAACCGCAAGCAAGCCGAAGCCGGCAAGCAGCTTTATGTCAATCCGCGTAACACCGCGGCTGGCTCGTTGCGTCAGCTCGACCCGACCATCACGAAATCGCGGCCGCTCGGCTTCTTCGCCTATGGCTGGGGCGAGATGAGCGACATGCCGGCGGACACCCAGACCGGCATGATCAAGTGGTTCGAAGCCTGCGGTTTCACCACCAACCCGCTGACCAGGTTGTGCCGTTCGGTCGAGGAGCTGCTGGCGTTCCATCGCGAGATCGAGGCGCAGCGCGCCAGCCTCGATTACGACATCGACGGCGTCGTCTACAAGGTCGACCGGCTCGACTGGCAAGAGCGGCTCGGCTTTGTCTCGCGCTCGCCGCGCTGGGCGATCGCGCACAAATTCCCCGCCGAGAGGGCGACGACCATCGTCAGGGACATCGAGATCCAGGTCGGCCGCACCGGAGCGCTGACGCCGGTCGCCAAGCTCGAGCCGGTGACCGTCGGCGGCGTCGTGGTGCAGAACGCGACGCTGCACAATTTCGACGAGATCGCGCGGCTCGACGTCCGCATCGGCGATACGGTAACGATCCAGCGCGCCGGCGACGTCATTCCCCAGGTGCTTGGCGTCGTGCTGGAGAAGCGGCCGCGCGGGGCCAAACCCTACGCGGTTGCAAAAAAGTGCCCGTGTCATCTGCACACCGACGTCGTGCGCGAGCAGACCGCGACGGGAGAGGAAGGTGCTGTCGCGCGCTGCACCGGCGGTCTCGCCTGCCCCTATCAGATCGTCGAGCATCTCAAGCACTTCGTGTCCCGCCGCGCCTTCGATATCGACGGCCTCGGCGAGAAGCAGATCGAGTTCTTTTACGAGCAGGGATGGGTGAAGGAGCCGGCCGACATTTTCACGCTGCAAGAGCGCAACAGCAAAATCCGTCTCGAAGAGGTCGAGGGATTCGGCGACACCTCGGTGCGCAATCTGTTCGGCGCCATCGAGTCGCGGCGCGAAATTCCGCTGGAGCGGTTCATCTACGCGCTCGGCATCCGCCATGTCGGGGAAACCACGGCGGTCGCGCTCGCCCGCGGCTATGGCAGTTGGGATGCCTTCCTGGCGGCGTGCCTGAAGCTTGTCGAGGGCGACGAGGAGACCAAGCTGGAAATGGATGCGCTTGATCAGATCGGCGATACGGTGATCGAAAGCTTGCGCGATTATTTCGGAGAGGCGCACAACCGCCGGCGCGTCGAGCGGCTGGCGGGAGAAGTCCGTATCCGCGATGCCGAGCGGCCGCGCGCCGATTCGGCGGTCGCCGGCAAGACCGTCGTCTTCACCGGGGCGCTGGAAACGATGACGCGCGATGAAGCCAAGGCGATGGCCGAACGGCTCGGCGCCAAGGTCGCCGGTTCAGTCTCCAAAAAGACCGACTACGTGGTCGCCGGTCCCGGCGCCGGCTCCAAGCTGGCGGAAGCGAAAAAACTCGGCGTCGCGGTGCTCACCGAAGACGAGTGGGCGAAACTGATCCGCTAGCGCCGGTCATCGTCGCGGCAGCGGTGTGGTGGCTCCGAGCAGCCAAGCCCGCGCCTGCACATCCACCAGCGAAGCGATCGTCTCGAGGACGCGCGCGTGATAGGCGTTGAGCCACGCGGTTTCCTCGGCCGTCAGCATCGCCGGCTCGATGAGGCGCCTGTCGATCGGGGCGAGCGTCAGGGTCTCGAACCTGTTGAGCGGTTTTTCCGCATCCGCCACCGCCGCGGCCTCCGCCACCAGCAGCAAATTTTCGATGCGGATGCCGTAGGCGTCGCTGCGGTAATAGCCGGGCTCGTTGGAAAGGATCATGCCGCGCTTCAATGGCGCATTGCCGAGCTTGGAGATGCGCGCCGGCCCCTCGTGCACCGAGAGATAGCTGCCGACGCCGTGGCCGGTGCCGTGATCGAAATCGAGCCCGGCCTGCCAGAGATATTGCCGCGCGAACGGATCGAGCTGTGCGCCGGTGGTGCCGTCGGGAAACACCGCGCGGGCGATGGCGATATGGCCCTTGAGCACGAGGGTGAATTTTCGCCGCATGTCGGCGGTCGGCGGCCCGACGGCGATGGTGCGGGTGATGTCGGTGGTGCCGTCCTCGTACTGGCCGCCGGAATCGAGCAGAAACAGTTCGCCCGGCGCGATGCGGCGATTGCTCTTGCGGGTCACTCGGTAATGCACGATGGCGCCGTCGGGCCCGGCGCCGGCGATGGTGGGAAACGAGACGTCCTTGAGCAAGCCGGTGTCGCGGCGGAAACTCTCCATCGCCTGCACCGCGTCGATTTCGGTCAAGGTGCCGCGCGGCGCTTCGCGGTCGAACCAGGCGAGGAAGCGCGTCACCGCCACGCCGTCGCGCTGGTGCGCCGCGTGCGCACCGGTGATCTCGACGGCGTTCTTCACCGCTTTCATCGGCGCCAGCGGATCAGGGCCGCGCACCACCTCGCCGCCGTACTCGACGATCAGCCGCGCGACCGCCTCGGGACAGATGCTCGGATCGAGCCGCACGGCGCGATGCTCTTTGCCCAGCGTGACGAGATCGCGCTCGAAGGCGGCGCTCGGCCGCACTTCGGCGATCTCTTCGAGCCGCTGGCGCATGTCGCTGTTGAGTTTGCGCAGGTCGACGAACAGCGCCGGGCGGCCCTCCTTCGGGATCATGGCGAAGGCCAGCGCCACCGGCGTGTGCGGAACGTCGCTGCCGCGGATGTTGAACAGCCAGGAGACGGCCTGCGGGTCCGACACCATGAGCACATCGGCGGCGAGTTTTTGCATTTCCGCGCGGATGCGGGTGAGCTTGCTTTCGGCATCTTCGCCGGCATAGCGCAGATCGTGCGGCACGATGGCGCCGAGCGGCGGCTTCGGCCGGTCGATCCAGATGGCGTCGATGGGATTGTCTTCGACCGAAACGAGGCTTGAGCGCGCGGCGGCGCAGGCTTTTGTCAGCCGTTCGGCGTTGTCGACCGTGTGCAGCCACGGCGAATAGCCGAGCCGGGTGCCGGCCGGCAGGTTGGCTTCGATCCAGGCCGGCGGCGGGCGTTCCACCAGATGCTCGATGGAAAAAATCGCGCCGTCGACTTCCTCACGCACCTGCACCTGATAACGGCCGTCGACGAACAGCACGGCGCGGTCGGCCAACACGATCGCGACCCCGGCCGAGCCGGTGAAGCCGGTGAGCCAGGCCAGCCGCTCCTCGTAGGGCGGCACGTATTCGTTCTGGTAGCGATCGGCGCGCGGCACGATGAAGCCGTCGAGCCCGCGCCGCGTGAGCTCGGCGCGCAGCGCCGCGACGCGCGGTGCGCTGGCGCGGCGGTCGGCACGATCCTCGAATGATTGGAACAGGGCCTCGAACATGCGCGGCAATGTAGGGCATCATCCCGCAAAGGGGAAACCGGTTTGCGAAAAAATCCCGGTCAAACAAAAAGCTAGATCGAGGTACCTCGCCGCCGCGTGCGGCGGGCGAGCACGAGCGTCGTCCAGCCGTCGAGGTCGATGCGCCGTTCGGGGACAAGCGGCCGGTACGCCGCCATCGCGGCGTTGGCCTGGGCGGGAAGCAGACCAGAGACGACGACACGGCCGCCCGGGGCCACCAGTCTCTTGAGCGGCGCGGCGAGGCGCTGCAGCGGGCCGAGCAGAATGTTGGCGAAGACGAGATCGAACGGCGCGCGCTGGCGGATGCTCTGGGCGGTGACGCCGTCGGCCTTCACGGCTTCCACCATCGCGCCCGCCCGGTTGAGGCGGGCATTGGCGCGCGCGACGCGGACGGCGCTGGCGTCGATGTCGGTCGCCAGCACGCGGCGGCGCAGCGCGCGGGCGGCGGCAATGGCAAGGACGCCGCTGCCAGTACCGAGATCGAGGATGCGCCGACTCCGACGCCCTCTGGGCGGCGACTTGCAAAGGTCATCGAGCGCGAGCAGACTGCCGCGCGTGGTGCCGTGATGGCCGGTGCCGAAGGCGAGCGCCGCTTCGATCTCGACACCGATCCGGTTGACCGGAACGCCGGCGCGGTCGTGGGCGCCGTGCACAACGAAGCGCCCAACCGCGACCGGCGCCAGGCCGGCGAGGCTCTCGCGCACCCAGTCTTGCGCCGCGACGCGCGCGAAGCGCAGCGCCTTGGCCACCGCGGGCCCGGCGGCGACCGCCACCAGCGCACGTACCGCATTCTCGTGGGGAGCGGCGCGGAAATGGATCGTCACGCCCCAGCGGCCACCGCCCGCATCGAACAGGGCGACAGCGACTTCGTCGGCGTCAACGGTCTGAGTGAGCAAATCGGCGATCCGGCGCGCGGATTGTTCATCGATTTCAAGGTTGGCGACCGGGGTCGTAGAGGAGTGAGGAGGAACGCTTGAAGTCATTGATTTGCTTATGTTTTAGAACGCAAGCGCCAATGAATGCCCGCTATTCACCGCCGCGGCAAAAATCCGGCTGCAGCGGCATGGGCGAAGGTTCTCCACATCATCATATGCCGCTCCTCCACAGCATTATCCACAACTACTCCACGCACTTTTCCCCCATCCTCGCAACGGCAAATCTCGCACCGCACTGATATGACGAATCAGTTACAGTGCCAGCGATTCTCAAGTTCGCATCAGCTCATGGGCCCCGAGCGCCGCGAACTTCGGACCAACAAAGGGCAGGATGCTTGATCGGGCCGCTTTGGGAGAAATCGCATGAACGTTGTGGTCTTCGCTTCGCGCAAGGGCGGTTCGGGCAAGAGCACGCTGGCGGCGCATCTGGCCGCGCACGTCCATAGGCCGTCGCGGCCCTGCCTGCTGATTGACTCCGACCCGCAGGGGTCGCTCACGCTCTGGCACAAGCTGCGCAACGCCGAGGATCTGCCGCTGCGGACCACGCAACGCGGCATTCCCGATATCGTTAAGGCGGCCAAGAACGACGGCATCGAGTGGGTGTTGATCGATACGCCGCCGAACATGTCGGCCTGCGTCACCGACGCGATGCGCGCCGCGACCATCGTCGTGGTGCCGTGCCGGCCCGGCATATTCGATCTCGAGGCGGTCAGGGAGACCGTGTCGTTTGCCCGGCAGTCGCGCCGGCCTTACGCGGTCGTCATCAACGGCGCGCCGCCGCGGCGGCAGGACGTCGAGTCGCCGATGGTGACGCAGGCGCGGGAAAGCCTGGGCAAGCTGAACATTCCGGTGTGGGGCGGCCAGATCACGCAGCGGGCGAATTTCTCGCTGGCGCTGGGCGACGGCGAAGGCGCCAAGGAATACGACGCCGAGTCGCAGGCGGCCGCCGAAATCGCCCGTTTGTGGGCGGCGATCGAAAAATCGGTCAAGGCGATCCACGGCGTCCATGAGGGCGCCGCCATGCACCGCATCGCGGCTTAGCCCTCAATACGGGTTATACGGCCGCAGCACGTAGTATTGCGGCGGCGGCGGTTGCGGCGGCAGGTAGGCCGGCTGCCCGGCATAGTAAGGCTGCGGCTGGCCGTCATAAGGCTGCTGCGCGTAATAGGGCTGCGGCTGCCGGTAATATTGCTGCCCGTAAGGCGACGGCTGGCCGTCATCGGGCGCGATCTGCATCGGCGGCGCCGCGGCTTGCTCGACCGGCGCGCTCCGCCGCGCCGCCGCCGGGTTTTGCCCCGCGGGCGTGTGGCCGGAAATCACCACCGCCGTGTTGCTCGTGCCTTCCGCCTTGATCAGCTCGAACAGCGTCGCCGCATGGTCCGGCGCTAGCCGCACGCAGCCATGCGACACCGGCAGGCCGAGATGCTTGACGTCGAAAAAGCCGTGGATGGCGTGGCCGCGCATGTCGAAGAACATCGTATGCGGCATGGGCGCGTTGTCCCATTCCTGGGACAGGTGGTCGGCGTCCATGCGGTTGACCTTGAAGGTGCCGTTCGGCGTGTCATAGCCGGCCCGTCCGGTTGAGACCGGCCAGACGTAGCGCGGCGCGCCGTCGACCGCGACCGACATCTGCTGCGTGGTCTTGTCGATGGTGACGACGATGTTGGCGCGCGCCAGCGAGGCGCACGGGAGCGCCAGCGCCGCTGCCAGAAGCGAGGCGGGGAGGAAAAAACCGAAACGCATGAACGCACCCGATGGGATCACGCGACAATCGCCCTCTGGAGGAAGTCTCCTGCGGGATTTTGGTTCAATCAAGGGCGTCGTTGCGCCAAAGCGGCGCAATGGTGAACGACCCGGGCGAAATGTTGAATGAAATACGGCGGGAAAGGTTAGTCCGGCGCCCCCATCACGATTGCGTGGGGCGACGGAAGAAGGTCAGTGCCGTTTGAAATACTGCACCGCGCGTTCGTGCCGCTCGGCCGCCGCGCGACTGGTGAAGGTACCGAGATTGCGGCGCTTGCCGGTCTTCGGGTTCTTCTTGCGCGAATAGAGCCGGTATTTGCCTGAAGCCAGCTTGCGGATCATGACGAGGTTTCTCGCGGCGGTCACATTGCCTGATCAAGCGCTAGCGCGGCGGCTGGTTCCGGGCCGAACAAGCTCTGGCGTTTATTCCGCCGCGTGCGCTGCGCGGCTCTGCAAAGCGACCAAAGCGACCATGTGATCGCGGATGTCGGACAAAACGGCTGGGTCGGCTTTCAACACCGACAAGGAGCGGGGCTCGGGTAGCGCGCGGCCCTCCTGCGCTTCCGCTTCGGCGTAAAGAGCCAAAGCCTCATGGGCATTGCGTAGCGCGTCGTCGATATCATCGCCGGCTGAAAAACAGCCGGGCAGATCAGGAAACCAGATGCCGATGGCCTTGTCCGCTCCGGCATCTTCAACAATGGCGACATAGTGGGTCATGGCATCATCAATCGGGCTGCCATCCAGCCTGCCTATAGATATTACGAACCAGGCCGCGTCCCAAGTCTTTCTTGGGATGAGGTAAAACGACGGTTGCTCGGGTTCGAGGATGCTTGAAAACGTGATGTGACCCGGCGACGCGTTCAAGAATCCAACCCTCGCGTTCTAGGCGGCGCTTTATGTCACGGCTGTTTGTGAGCATCCTCTGCCCCGTCGGACAAGATAGCACCACCATTACGTCCTACAATGTGGCTCCAAACCCCGCCCGCTTGAGCCGCACGATCGCCTGGTCGAGCGCGGAGAGAAAGCTGGAGCGATCGCGGGGCGAGAACGGTTTTGGGCCGCCGGTGATCTCGCCGGCGCTGCGTAGCGAATCCATCAGATTGCGGGTGGCCAATGTGAGGCCGATGGACTCCTTGGTGAAGGCGCGCCCATTCGGCGCGATCACTTCGGCGCCGGCTTTGACGCAGCGGCTCGCCAGCGGCACGTCCGCGGTGATGACGATGTCGCCGCGTCCCGCGCGCTCGGCGATCCAATTGTCCGCCTCGTCCATGCCCGCGCCGACCACGACGCGCTCGATCAGCGCCCGGCCAGCAAAAGTGGCCTCCGGTTTTGCGTCCGGCCGCGCGCCACTAAAAAGTTCCCGCGGCACCGCGATGGGGCTGTTACTGACGACAGAGACCTTGAGGCTGACGCCCTTGCGCGCATGCCGCTCGGCGATGCGATAAATCTCCTGCTTCACCGGGCAGGCATCGGCGTCGATGTAGAGGGTGATGGCGCTCGAAGGCGACAGGGAATTCAAATCTTCTTCCGCCGCAACAGGTCTGGTCCGCACCGCACCTCGCGCGCGTCGGAATCGCGCCGTCTCATCTACAGACTCCCTCCGCCCATGAGTCCGAACATTTGACCCCGCAAATTAAATATTGCTGCATTCAAACCTGCTTGCCCCAAAAGAAATTGGACCACAACAGCGCAAGCCAATAGAAGCCCAACAACAAACATCAGCTTGGCGACAAAGCGTCTCGGGATTGGTCGAAGAAAATAGTTTCCAAACGCGAGAATGACCTGCAACAGGACAATAATGCCAATGAGAACGTAGCTAGCGGTGGCCATGCGCTCATTTTTCTCTGTTAGCTTTCGCCTTCGGATGTTTAGGACTCTTCTTCCTTTTCACGTTCGTTGGGGATGTTTTCACACCCGCTCCACAAAACTATCCACCACGCGCTTCTCGCCGGCGCGGTCGAAGGCGATGGTGAGCTTGTTGCCGTCGATCGCGGTGACGTTGCCGTTGCCGAATTTCTGGTGGAAGACGCGGTCGCCCAGCGTGAAGGCGGAGACAGCACCGGTCGATTTCGCCACCAGCTCGCCTTCGATGGTGAGCGGCAGGCGGCGGGCGCCGCCGGCGCTGCGCTCCTCGCGGGCGCGCCAGGGGGAGGGAGATGACGTGTCGTCGGGCGCGCTGAAGCCGGAGCGCCGCGCCCCCTCACCCGCGCCAGCGGCGCGACCTCTCCCCGCCGGGGAGAGGTGGGATAAATCTTCGCCCGTGGTGTAGCGCGAGCCGGTCTCGGCAAAGCCGCCGCTGCTGCCGCCGGCCTTTTTCGCCTGCGCGCGCTGCCAGCCGGGGGTGCGGTAGTTGGAGCCGAACGCGGTCGTGGCGTCGAAGCGCGAGGCGCCGTAGCCGCCATAACCGCCGAAGCCGCCATAGCCGCCTTGCGCCTCCGTCACTTCGACGTTGGCTTCCGGCAGCTCGTCTAAAAACCGCGACGGAATATTGGTCTGCCACAGGCCGTGCATGCGCCGGTTGGTGGCGAAATAAATCTTGGCCCGCTTGCGCGCCCGCGTGATGCCGACATGAGCGAGCCGGCGCTCCTCTTCCAGCCCGGCGCGGCCCTGATCGTCGAGCGTGCGCTGGTGCGGAAACAGGCCTTCCTCCCAGCCGGGCAGGAACACGGTGTCGAATTCGAGCCCCTTGGCCGAGTGCAAGGTCATAATATTGACGGCGTCGGCCTCGGCGGCCTTGTCGTTGTCCATGACCAGCGAGATGTGCTCCAAAAAACCCTGCAGGTTCTCGAACTCCTCCATGGAGCGCACGAGTTCTTTCAGGTTCTCCAACCGGCCGGCGGCGTCGGCGGAGCGGTCCTTCTGCCACATCTCGGTATAGCCGCTTTCGTCGAGCACGATTTCCGCGAGCTGGGTGTGCGGGAGATTGTCGCGCTGCTTACGCCAGCGCTCGATCGAGTCGAGGAGGCCGCGCAGCGCGCCGCGCGGCTTCGGCTTCAATTCGTCGGTCGCGACCATGGTGCGTGCGGCTGCGGTGAGCGGCACGCGGCGCTTGCGGGCGTGGTCGTGCAGGAGCTGCACGGTGGCGTCGCCCAGCCCGCGCTTCGGCACATTGACGATGCGCTCGAAGGCGAGATCGTCGGCCGGCGAGTTGATCACCCGCAGATAGGCAAGCGCGTCGCGGATTTCCGCGCGCTCATAGAAGCGCGGGCCGCCGATCACCCGGTAGGGCAGGCCGAGCGTGACGAAACGGTCCTCGAATTCGCGCATCTGGAACGAGGCGCGCACCAGGATGGCGATCTCGTTGAGTGCGTGACCGCCGCGCTGCAATTGCTCGATCTCCTCGCCGATGGCGCGGGCTTCTTCCTCGGAATCCCAGGAGCCGGTCACGGTGACCTTCTCGCCGGGCACGTCGTCGGTGCGCAGCGTTTTTCCCAGCCGGCCTTCGTTGTGGGCGATCAGGTGCGAAGCGGCGGCGAGGATGTGGCCGGTCGAGCGGTAATTGCGTTCCAGCCGGATCACCGTGGCGCCGGGGAAATCGTGCTCGAAGCGCAGGATGTTGTCGACCTCGGCGCCGCGCCAGCCGTAGATCGACTGGTCGTCGTCGCCGACGCAGCAGATGTTTTTTAAAAAGCGGCCGGATGGCGATGCGGGCCGGACCGCTAGCGGGTGCGCATCGCGCTCGCCTGGTCCGGCGGTAGCTGCGGGTCTTCCATCGGGCCGGTGCCCGGCTGGGTCGGCGGCTCTGTCGCCGGAGCCGGCTCCGGTGTCAGCGGGTCCCCCATCGGTTCCCATTGCGGGTCCTCTATGGGGGTCGGCGGTTCGCGGACCGGCTTCGGGGTGGGTTGCGGCGTCGGCTCGTTCGGTGGCATGGCCTTGTCCTTCTCCGGCGGAGGGGCTGCTGCTCTGTCCCAACAGCCGCAGCCAGAGATACTGGGCGACGTTGGTGTCCTGGTATTCGTCGACCAGGATGAACTTGAAGCGGGCCTGGTACTGGCGCAGCACTTCGGGCTGCTCGCGGAACAGCCGGATGTTCTCCAGCAGCAGGTCGCCGAAATCGGCGGCGTTGAGGATTTTCAGCCGCTCCTGGAACGCCTTGTAGAGCTTGAGACCCTTGCCGTTGGCGAAGGCGGCGGCTTCGCCCGCCGGCACCTGCTCGGGGGTGAGGCCGCGATTCTTCCAGCCGTCGATCAACGAGGCCAAAACTCGCGCGGGCCACCGCTTCTCGTCGATGTTCTCGGCTTCGAGCAACTGCTTGAGCAGCCGGATCTGATCGTCGACGTCGAGGATGGTGAAATCGGGCTTGAGCCCCACCAGCTCGGCGTGGCGGCGCAAAATCCGCACCCCGATCGCGTGGAACGTGCCCAGCCACGGCATGCCCTCGACCACATGGCCGACGATCTCGCCGACGCGGTGCTTCATCTCGCGCGCCGCCTTGTTGGTGAAGGTCACGGCGAGGATTTCGCTCGGACGGGCGCGGCCGGTCGCGAGGATATGGGCGATGCGCACGGTGAGCACACGGGTCTTGCCGGTGCCGGCGCCGGCCAGCACCAGCACCGGGCCGTCGAGCGTCTCGACCGCGAGCCGCTGCTCCGGATTGAGCCCCGCCAGATAGGGCGCGCCCGGGCCGCCGGCGCGCGCCCGCGCGGCAATGCCGCCTGGCGCGGGGGGCGGCGGCTCAAGCGGATGGGTCTCCCTCAATGGATCAGCCAAGGGTCAGCCAAAGGTCAGTCAGACGCGAAATGTCCGTGATTCTCATAGGCCAAACATGGCATCTGCGCGCGGCTTTTGCGAGGCGAGGGGACGGTTTGTGCGGGTGATTCAGGCCTTGGCCGGCATGGCGATGCGCCGGCCGGCGCCTTCCGGCACCGGCAAATGGGCATGCGCGGCCCTCATCCGGGCCAGCCGCGCGGCAATGAAATCGGGAAACGGCGCGGTCTTTTTGGCGATCATGTCGACGTGCAGCACCATGTTCTCGGAGGTTGCCGACAACCAGCCCTCCTCGGCGTGATGCAGCTCTTCGAAATAATGCAGCCGCTTGGCGTCGTAATCGAGCAGCTGAAACGTGACCCGCACCGGGTCGTGGGCGCGAAGTTCCCGCAAATAGCGGATGTGGGCCTCGGCGGTGAAGGTTGAATGCCGCGTCCGCTCCAGGTAGGCGGGGCCGCAGCCGATGAGTTCGTACACTTCGTCGACCGCGCGATCGAACAGCACGTTATAATAGGCCATATTAAGATGGCCGTTGTAGTCGATCCAGCCCGGCTCGACCCGCATCACCGAGGACACGAAGGGCGCGAAGAAAGCCAGTTCCAGGTCGAGGCGGTCGAGCATTTGGTGCTATCGCATCTTGCTAGTGCGGTGGATTTGAAGTTCCTACAACTCAGCCGCAAGTTCGCATAGGAACTTCAAATCCAAAGACCGCACTAGAACGAAAAATTTGCTAGTGTCCTCAGATTCCGAAGTTCGCATGAGAGTGTGCCGCTAGCGCTTGCGAACTTCGGAATCTGGACGCTAGGCGGCAACTTTGGCGGATTCGGCGCGATAGGCAAGCGCGGCCGCGGCGCCACTTGACCGGCGCAAGCCCTGCCGCCACCCTCGCTCCAGGAGGAAGGCCCATGGTCATGACCGAAGCGTGGGAGGGACTTAAGCACGACCGCAACGCGGTCGAGGCCGTCATTGCCGCACTCGCGGCGATGGTCGGCAACCGGCTCGTCACCTCGCGCGCGGTTCGCGAGCAGCACGCCAACACGGTGACCTGGCTGGGCAACCAGCCACCGGACGCGGTGGTGTTTCCGCACACCACCGAAGAAGTGCAGCAGATCGTGCGGCTTTGCGCGGCGCACCGCGTGCCGATCATCGCCTTCGGCACCGGCACCTCGCTCGAGGGCCAGGTCAACGCGCCGCGCGGCGGCATCTCGCTCGATTTCCGCGACATGAACCGCGTGCTCGCGGTCCACGCCGAGGATCTCGATTGCGTCATCGAGCCCGGCGTCACGCGTAAGCAGCTCAACGAGCACTTGCGCGATCAAGGACTGTTTTTCCCGATCGATCCCGGCGCCGACGCTTCCCTCGGCGGCATGGCGGCGACGCGGGCTTCCGGCACCAATGCGGTGCGCTACGGCACGATGAAGGACAACGTGCTGGCGCTCAAAGTCGTGCTCGCCAACGGCGAAGTGATGTCGACGGCGCGGCGGGCGAAGAAATCGTCCGCCGGCTACGACCTCACCCGTCTCATGGTCGGCTCCGAAGGCACGCTCGGCATCATCACCGAGCTGACGTTGCGCCTGACCGGCATCCCGGAGGCGATCCTGTCCGGCACCTGTCCGTTCCCCTCGGTCGAGGCGGCGTGCAATGCGACCATACAGACCATCCAGTCCGGCATTCCGGTGGCGCGGATCGAGCTGCTCGATGCCCTGCAGGTGCGTGCGTGCAACCTCTATTCCAAGCTGACGTTGCCGGAGACGCCGATGCTGTTCCTCGAATTTCACGGCACCGAGGCGAGCGTCGCCGAGCAGTCGCAGCGCTTCGGCGAGATCGCCAAGGAATTCGGCGGCGGTCCGTTCGATTGGGCGACGCGGGCGGAGGACCGCACGCGGCTGTGGCAGGCGCGTCATGACGCCGCCTGGGCGGTTCGCAGCTTGCGCGCAACCGGCTTCGGAATTGCGACCGACGTCTGCGTGCCGATCTCGCGGCTCGCCGAATGCGTGACGGCGACGCAACGCGACATCGCCGAAAGCCGGCTCCTGGGCCCGATCGTCGGCCATGTCGGCGACGGCAATTTCCACGTCGCGCTGACCGTCGACCTCAATGACGCCGACGAAGTCGCGCGCATTAACGGCTTCCTCGAACGGCTGGTCGAGCGCGCCCTGGCGATGGACGGCACCTGCACCGGGGAGCATGGCATCGGCCAGGGCAAGATGAAGTATATGGCGGCCGAGCACGGCGAGCCGGCGCTTGCGGCCATGCGCGCGATCAAGCGGGCGTTCGATCCGCTGGACATCATGAACCCGGGCAAGATCGTCAGCCTTTAGTGTCGCAGCAAATTTGGGGGGACCAGCGATGGCAACGGCAACAGCGGCGGCACCGGGCCGTGCGTCCGGCGGTCCGACAAAACCCGATGGCGTCTTGGCGCGAATGGCCATTGCCTTTACGGCGTGGGCCGAGCGCTGGTTCCCCGACGCTTTCATCTTTGTCGCTATCGCGGTGGTGGTGGTCTCGATCGGCGCCATGGCCAACGGTGCATCGCCGCTTGCGGTGAGCGTCGCATTCGGCAATGGATTCTGGAGCCTGATCACCTTCACGATGCAGATGGCCTTCATCGTGATCGGCGGCTACGTCGTCGCCACCTCTGCGCCGGCGCAGCAACTGATCCGCAGCATTGCCCGCCTGCCGAAGACGGGTACCGGAGCGGTCGGGCTTGTCGCCGCGGCGGCGATGATCGCCTCGCTGCTCAATTGGGGGTTCAGCCTGATTGTCGGTGGGTTGCTGGTCCGCGCGCTGGCCGAGCGGCGCGAATTGCACATGGACTATCGCGCCGCCGGGGCCGCGGCCTATCTGGGCCTCGGTGCGACCTGGGCGATGGGCCTGTCGTCGTCGGCGGCGCAGCTGCAAGCCAATGCGGCGAGCATGCCCAAAAGCTTGCTGGCCATCACCGGCGTGATCCCGTTCACCGAAACGATCTTCATGTGGCAATCGTTCGTGATCGTCGCCGTGCTGCTGGTGATTTCCATAATCATCGCCATCTGGTCGGCGCCCGGACCGGGCGCCGCGGTGACGGCGGAGGCGATGGGGATCGAGATCGCGCGCGACGATGAGATCAAGGTGGCGCCGCCGCAAAAGCCCGGCGATTGGCTCGAATATTCGCCGCTGCTGACGGTTGTTCTCGTGCTGCTCGCCGCCGGATGGCTGTTCTACGAATTCTCCCGCCAAAGCGCGATCCTCGCCATCTCGAACCTGAATACCTACAATTTCATGTTCGTCATGGCCGGACTGCTGCTGCACTGGCGGCCGCGGCGGTTTTTAGCGTCGGTTGCCAAAGCCGTGCCCGCCACTGCCGGCGTACTGATTCAATTTCCGCTGTACGGCGCCATCGCCACTGTCTTGACCCAGGCGAAGAACGGCAGCGGCGTGACGCTATCCGATCAGATCAGCCACGGCTTCGTCAGCGTGTCTACTCAGCATCTTTATCCGCTGGTGATCGGCGTCTATTCGGCGATCCTGGGATTTTTCGTTCCGTCCGGCGGCGGTAAATGGTTGCTGGAAGCGCCCTACGTGATGCAGGCAGCGAACGATCTCAAGGTGCATCTCGGCTGGGCAGTGCAAGTCTACAACGCCGCCGAGGCGCTGCCGAACCTGATCAACCCGTTCTGGATGTTGCCGTTGCTGGGCGTATTGGGGCTGCGCGCGCGCGATCTGGTCGGCTTCACGTTCCTGCAGTTGCTCGTACACGTGCCGGTCGTGTTGTTCCTGCTGTGGGCGCTGGCCTATACGCTCGAATACCATCCGCCGGTAATTCCGTGACGAGCTTCTCCGCGCGCTAGAACGCGCCGCACGTCCTCGCGGACTTCCAAATCGAGGCCCTGGCCCGGCCGGCCCGGGAAACTGACACAGAATCGCCCGCAAAAGCCGCTAATCGCGGAAGCCGTGCGTTCCGCATGGGCTTGCTCTAGCCTGCGGCCGGTACGCGCGGGGTCATTTAAGCGATCCTAGGGGAAGCTTCGCGGTGCAGACGACACTGCTCGGATTGGCCATAGCTATCATTCTGGCGCTCGTGTCGGCGCTGGTCGCTCCGCTTGTCGTCGATTGGAATCACTACCGTTCGACGTTCGAGGAAGAGGCCAGCCGGCTGACCGGCCTCGCCGTTCGCGTCAACGGCCCCATAGAAGCCCGCATTCTGCCGAGTCCGCGAATCAGGCTCGGCGAGGTCGAAGTCGGTGAGCCCGGCCAGGAGCCGCGGCTGCGGGCCGCCGTGGTCGACCTCGAAGTCGGGCTTGGCCCGTTGCTGCGCGGCCAAGTGCAGGCCACGGAGCTGCGCCTGGTGGCGCCGCAGATCGGTCTCGGCATCGACCGCACAGGCGCGATCGACTGGCCCGCTGCATCGCCGGCTTTCGCTTCGGACACGCTGACCATCTCGCGTCTTGAGGTCGAGGACGGACGCGTCACGCTCACCGACGCCGGCTCCGGCGGGCGCGTCGTGTTGCAGAAGCTCTCGTTCAACGGCGACATTCGCTCCTTCGCCGGGCCGTTCCGGGGCGAGGGCGCCTTCGTCGTCGGCGACGAGCTTTACGGCTATCGCATATCGGGTAGCCGCATCGACGAGGACGGCGGCCTCAAGGTCCGGCTCGGCGTCGACCCGTCAAATCATCCGTTGACCACCGAGATCGACGGTACGCTCAGTTTCAACCGCGGCGTCCCGCAATTCGACGGTACGCTGGCGCTGGCGCGGCCGGTCGGAGCGACACTGGCGCGCGGTCAGCGGGTGATGAACGACCCCTGGCAGCTCGCCGGCAAGCTGCGCGCCACGCCGGCTTCGGCATCGCTGCGCGAGCTCGCCTTGCAGTACGGGCCGGACGAGCGGGCGGTCATTTTCAGCGGCAAAGCGGAACTCACGTTCGGCGAGCATCCGCATCTCGACGGCACGGTCGCGGCGGTGCAAGTCGATGTCGATCGCGCGCTGGCCGCGCCGGACGTGACGCACCGGCCGCCGCTCGTCATGATCAAAAGCTTTTTCGACTCGTTTGTCGCGGCGGTGAAGCCGCCGATTCCGGTTGCGGTCGGCGTCGCCGTCGATGCGTTGACGGTCGGCGGCACCACGCTTCAGGCGCTGCACGGCCGGGTCGGTTTCGATGATAAGGGATGGACTCTTAACGACGTCGAATTCCAGGCGCCGGGGTTCACCGCGGTCAACCTGAGCGGCCGGCTCGACGACGACCCGCAGGGCCTTGGCTTCAGCGGGCCCGCCCGCCTCGAATCGGCCGATCTGAAAATGCTGATGGCTTGGCTCGAGGGCCGCAGCGAGCCGCCTTCGGGCCGGGCCGAAACGTTGACCGCGCGCGGCGTCATCACGATCGCGAGCGATCGCTTGGCGCTCGATCGCCTGTCGGCGGCGCTCGACCAGGAGAACCTGGAAGGGCGGCTCGCCTACACCTGGGCGGCGGGCGATCGGCCGGCCACGCTCGACGGCGAACTGCGCGCCGCAAACCTCGACGTCGACGCGCTGGCAGCCTTCGCCAAGGCGGCGCTGTCCAACGGCGCCTTCGAGGTGCCACACGAGGTGACGCTCCTGGTCGAGGTCGGCAAGGCAACCGTCGCCGGTGTGGACGCGCGACAGGTCAACGCCCGGGTCAAGTTCGACGCCGGTGTGCTGCACATCGACCGGCTCTCGGTCGGCGATCTGGGCGGCACCGCGCTCGACATCAGCGGGCGCATCGACGAATTGTCGTCGCAACCGCGCGGGCGGCTGACGCTCGATCTCGACGCCAAAACCCTTGCCGGTCTGACCAGCATCGTCGGCAAGTTGGCGCCGCAGGCTGCGGAGACGTTCCGCCATCTGGCCGACCGTCTGGCGCCGGCAAAGGTGCATGGCGTCCTGACCATCGATCACACGGCGGTCGCGGGCAGTATGGCCAAGCTCGATCTTAACGGCGATGTCGGCGCACTGCGCCTCGCGCTCAACGGCGATGCAACGGGGGATTTGGCGCATCCCGGCGCCGCAGTGGTGCGGGTCGCGAGCCGGCTCGAGGCCGATGATGGCGGCGCGCTGGTGCGACTGCTCGATCTTGATCCCGTTCTCGCGGTCGATCAGCTGCCCGGCGAGATGACGATGTCCGCCGCCGGACCACTCGGCGGCAATATTCGCGTCAAGGGCCTGGCTGCGGCCGGCGGTTTCTCGGTGGCGGTCGAGGGGATGCTGCATCCGAGCGGCGACGACGCGCCGACCGGCCGCCTGCAGGTCAAAGCCGCCGCCGCCGACCTGCGGCCGCTGCACCGGGCCATGACTGGCCAGCCCGGCTCCGCGGTCCCGCTCACTGCGAGTTCGAGCGTCGCTGTTGCCGGCAGGATGCTGTCGTTCACGGATCTGGACGTTGTCGTCGGAAAGGCGTCGCTGCACGGCCGCCTCACCGTCAAACTGTCGAGCCCGATCGGCATCGAGGGCGATATTGCGGCCAACGATGTGGACGCTGCGGCGGTTGCGGCGACGATCCTGGGAATGCCGATCGCCGGCACGGCCGCGTGGTCGCCCGAGCCGATCGGCGCCGGCGCGTTCGGTGCGTTGAACGGAGCCGTGACCTTCAAGCTCGATCGCGCCGCCTTGACGCCGGTTTGGGTCGCGCGCGACCTCAAGGGCGTCGTGCGGTTTCAGCCGGCCGAGATCGCTGTGAGCGACATCGACGGCGGGCTCGCCGGCGGACGCCTCACCGGCGAGCTGACGTTCCGCCGCGATTCGGCAGAGCTCGCCGCGCACGGCCGCCTCGTGCTTGTCGGCGCGAATGCCGCCACGATCATCGCATCCAAAAAGAATGCCCTCGACGGCCTTTTGACGGTGAAGCTTCAGGCCGACGGCATGGGACTGAGCCCCGCGGGCCTCATCGGCTCGGTTCACGGCAGCGGTGCGGTGACGCTCGCGAATGCGCAGGTCGCCGGCATCGATCCGGCGGCATTCGACGCGGCTATTCACGCCGCCGACCAGAGCGGTTCGATCGAAACGCCGAAAATCCGAACCGCGGTGAGTGCCGCGATGGAGTCCGGCCGGCTCACCGTGCCGAACGGCGACGCCGAGGTGACGATCGCCGGCGGGCAGATTCGCCTGGCCAAGATGACCCTGCCGGCGCAAAGCGGGGCCGAGTTTTCACTCGACGGCGTTCTCGATCTCAACAGCGCGGCGATCGACGCGCACATGACGCTCTCAGGACAACCGGCGGCGAATGCCTTGATCAGCACACGGCCGGAACTGGCGTTGACGGTGAAGGGTCCGCTGGCGGCGCCTGAGACGAAACTCGATATCTCGGCTTTGCTGGGCTGGCTGACCTTGCGCGCCACCGAGCTGCAGACCCGACGGCTCGAATCGGTCGAGGCGAACCGGCGCGAGGACGTTCTCGGCCCCGTCGTGCGCCCGGTATCGCCGTCCGTCCGCTACATCCCGGCCGGCACGACGCTGGAAACGGCGATCCAGGCGAATGCCTCAACCGGGCCGGCATCCAACACGCGCGGGCTAGACCGGCTGCTGCCGGAAGCGCCGCCGACCGCGCCGGAGAGCCGTTTAGACCTTGGCACCGATCACGGAGCGGCTGCTGCTGCTTTGCCGTCGTCGTCGGCCGGGTCCAAACAGCCGCCGGCGACCGAGAGCGCAAGCGCGCGGCGCGCGGCCCCGCCGCCATCCGCGCCACTGTCGATTATACCTTCCGCCCGCTCTCTGCTCGATTTGCTATTCCGATCGCAGAACTGACGCGTCCGGCGGCGGAACCACCATCACCTCGCGCGGCGGATTTCCGCCTTCACCACGACCGGTGGTCCGCGCTTGGTAGTAGTCGAGCACGAACAGCCGCACCGCCGAGGACAGATTGCCATGCTGGCGTTCGGCATCGATCGCGCCGACAAGCTCGGACAAGGTCATATCCCGGCCGCCGGCGATTTCCTTCAGTGCCTTCCAGAATGCATCCTCGAGACTGACGCTGGTCTTGTGGCTGGCGATGACAATGGAGCGTTTGACGATTTGCGATTTCATTGCCCGTCTCCCGTGTCGATCCGGCGTTGGTCGAGATCTGTCCGGGCTTTGTCGCTTTGCGATTGCGTCAGGGCTCGTTCTGCCTTGGAGCGCCCGTGCACCAGCCGGTTGGACGCGGCCTGCTGCTCGGCTTGGCGCCGCTTGGCCCGCTTGCGCGCAGTACGGAGGTTGACGAGATCGCCCATGTCAGGTTCAGCGGTAACCGGATCAGTGGCTGGGGCTATCCTGGCTTGTGTGGTCTGAAAGAATTACGCCGGTACGGTGGCACTGCATCGGCCATGGCGGACACAAAAGCGTTATCGCGCGTAGCTGACCTCGCCCCGCTCACGGGCCCGGCCGGGTCATGCGGGCCGGCTGCACCAGGCGGTCGAACTCCTCGCCCGATACGAAGCCGAGCTTGATCGCCTCTTCCCGCAGCGTGGTGCCATTGGCGAGCGCCGTTTTGGCGATTTTCGCCGCCTTGTCGTAGCCGATGCGCGGCGCCAGCGCCGTGACCAGCATCAACGAATTATTCATCAGCTCGCGAATGCGCGGCTCGTTGGCGCGGATGCCGACCACGCAATGATCGGTGAACGACACGGCGGCGTCGGCGAGGAGCCGGATCGATTGCAGCACCGCGTAAGCGATGACCGGCTTGTAGACGTTGAGCTCGAAATGCCCCTGGCTCGCCGCCGTGACGATCGTGGTGTCGTTGCCGAACACGCGGCAGCAGACCATGGTCATCGCCTCGCATTGGGTCGGATTGACCTTGCCGGGCATGATCGACGAGCCCGGTTCGTTCTCCGGCAGCAGCAATTCGCCGAAGCCCGAGCGTGGGCCGGAGCCGAGCAAGCGGATGTCGTTGGCGATCTTGAACAGATCCGCGGCGAGCGCGTTGAGCGCGCCGTGCGCAAATGCTAGCGCTCCGTGCGAGGCGAGCGCCTCGAATTTATTCGGCGCGCTGACAAACGGCAGCCCGGTGATGGCGGCGACCTTCTTGGCGAACAACTTGGCGAACGGGCGTTTGGCGTTAAGTCCCGTGCCGACCGCCGTGCCGCCTTGCGCCAGCGGATAGAGTTCCTTTAGGCCGGCGCGGACGCGCGCGATGCCGGACTTCACCTGCGCCGCATAGCCGGAAAATTCCTGTCCCAGCGTCAGCGGGGTGGCATCCTGGGTATGGGTGCGGCCGATCTTGACGATGCGGGCGAAGGCCTTGGTTTTCGCCTCCAGCGCCGCATGCAGATGCGTCAGCGCCGGAATGAGCCGGCGCACGATCTCCTGCGCCGCCGCAATGTGCATGGCGGTCGGAAAACAATCGTTCGACGACTGGCTCATGTTGACGTGATCGTTGGGATGGATCGGCGATTTTGCGCCGAGCGCGCTGCCGAGCCGCTCGTTGGCGCGGTTGGCGATCACCTCGTTGACGTTCATGTTGGTCTGGGTGCCGGAGCCGGTCTGCCACACGACCAGCGGGAATTGATCGTCGAGCTTGCCGTCGATGATCTCCTGCGCGGCCTCGACGATCGCCTTGGCGCGGCGCGCGTCGAGCGAGCCAAGCTCGCGATTGGTCTCCGCCGCCGCGCGCTTGACGATGGCCAGCGCGCGGATGATCGGAAGCGGCATGAGCTCGTCGCCGATGCGGAAATTGATGCGCGAGCGCTCGGTCTGCGCCCCCCAGTAGCGATCGGCGGGCACTTCGAGCGGGCCGAACGTGTCGGTTTCGGTGCGGGTTTTCATCTCAGATGACGGAGGACGGACGACAGAGGACAGATGACAGATGACTAGGTTCTTTCTGTCGTCTGCCGTCCGTCATCTGTCGTCATTTCTTCCGGAACCGGTCAAGCCGCACGACTTCGCCGCCGCCACTGTCCGGACCCGGCGCGTCCGGGGGCGCAGGAGCAACCGGTGCCGGCAACGCTTCCGGCTTGGTTTCCGCGGCGGGCCGCTTGGTTGGGGAGCCTATTGGTTTTTCGGCCGGCTGTGCCCCGGCGGGCGAATCGCCCGCTGCGGCGGCCTCGACGGTCTCAAATTGGAAGCCGAATTGGACCGCCGGATCGTGGAAGGCCGTCACCGCCTCGAACGGAACGCCGACCTTCTCCGCAATTCCGCCGAACGACAGGCCGACCTCGAAGGCGTGCTCGGTTACCGCGAGATCCCAGAATTGATGCTGCAGAACGATGGTCATTTCCTGCGGAAACCGTGCGCGCATGCGCTCCGAAAGCCGCACGCCAGGCGCCGTGGTATTGAAGGTGATCTTGAAATGATGCTCGCCCGGCAGGCCTTTTTTCGCCGCGTCGGCCAGCACGGTACGCACGACCCCGCGCAGGGCCGCTTGCGCGAGAATGTCATAGCGAATGAGATCGAGGGCCATGGTTCGGACGACGGATGACAGACGACGGATGAGAGATAGTCAACGAATCATAGAGGTCCAGATCGATTCTGTCCTCTGTCATCCGTCCTCTGTCCTCTGAAAGAAGTGGAGGCTTCTGTTGCCAGGTGCCTCCGAACCCCGCCTGACGCTGCTAAGACGCCAGGGCTTCAGATCGGTCTTTCGAGCCGCTTACGCGGCCAGAGCAACCGGAGCATAGTTGTCGTTTGCAACTATAATTTGGCCCGATAACGGCGGAACCATGCCGAGCAAAAGCCCGTCCTTTACGCCCTCGTCGATCCTATTTCGACCCCGTAGCGGAGACAGAGGACAGAAGACGGAGGACAGATAGACGTAGCTAATTCTGTCGTCCGTCGTCCATCGTCCGTTCTCCGGAAAATTGGTGGAGTCGCCGGGTACTGCCCCCGGGTCCGAAAGGTTTATTACGACGGCCGTTTATCGCCATAGCCGGCTTGCGCCGGCACCAAGCAATATAAGCGTAAAAGGTTGCCGAAAAAAGAGGGGTGAAATTTGGACAAGGGTGGGGGGTGGGGAGGTTGACCCCGGATTTCGCGGAGCCTGTCATCGGGCCGGCCACTTCGGGCCGGACCCGTTGGCTCAATCCGGGCTATTGCCTACTGCAAGCTCAGCGCCACGAAGCGCGTTTCGCCGTCGGCATTGGAAACGAGCAGCACCGCGACTTTCTTGCCTTCGGCCTTGAGCGCGTCGAGCCTGGTCTGCAGGTCGGCCGGGTTGCCGACGCTCTGATACTGCACCTCGACGATGACGTCGCCGGGCGAAAGCCGCTTGTCGGGCGCGGCCGACGCCACGCTCGGATCGACGCCGGTGACGAGCACGCCCTTGATGTTGTCGCGAACCTTGAATTTCTTCCTCAAGTCGTCGGACAGGCTGGACAGCTCCAGGCCCAACGTCTTCTGCACCACGGATTTTTGTTCTGGCGCGGCGTTTTTGCCGGCCTCGGCGGCGGCCATTTTTTCTCCGTCTTCGAGCCGGCCGATCTTCACCGAGTGGGTTTCTTCCTTGCCCTTGCGAATGACGACGACCTCGACCTGTTTGCCGACCGGCGTGTCGGCGACGACACGCGGCAGATCGTGCATGTCCTTGATGTCGTGGCCGTCGAATTTGACGACCACGTCGCCCGGCTCGATGCCGGCGGGTTTCGCCGGCCCGCGGTCGTCGACGCCCGCGACCAGCGCGCCGCGCGGCGGCTTGATGCCGAGACTCTCGGCGATATCGTCAGTGACTTGCTGGATGCGCACGCCGAGCCAGCCGCGCCGCGTCTCGCCGTACTGGCGGAGCTGGTCGATGACCGCAACCGCGGAGTTCGACGGCACCGCGAAGCCGATGCCGATCGAACCGCCGGACGGCGAAATGATCGCGGTGTTGACGCCGACGACTTCGCCGTTGAGGTTGAACAACGGCCCGCCGGAATTGCCGCGATTGATGGCGGCGTCGGTCTGGATGTAATTGTCGTAAGGTCCGGAATTGATGTCGCGGTTGCGCGCCGAGACGATGCCGGCGGTCACCGTGCCGCCGAGGCTGAACGGATTGCCGATGGCGATGACCCACTCGCCGAGCCGCAGCTTGTCGGAATTGCCGAACTTCACCGCCTTCAGCGGCTTGTCGGGATGCACGCGCAGCAGCGCCAAGTCGCTCTTCGAATCCTTGCCGATGAGCTCGGCCGGAAGCTTGGTGCCGTCGTTGAGGATGACGTTGATCTCATCGGCGTCGGCGATGACGTGATTGTTGGTGACGACTACGCCGGACGCATCGATGATGAAACCGGAACCGAGCGAGTTGATCCGGTGCGGCATGCGATCGGCATCGCCGTGACCGCGGTGGTTCTTGAAGAATTCCTCGAAAAACTCCTCCATCGGCGAGCCCGGCGGCAGCTCGGGCAGGCCGCTCATGCGCGGGTCCACTTTCTGCGATGTCGAAATGTTGACCACCGCGTCGATCACCTGTTCGGCGACGTCGGCGATGTTCTCGGGCCCTCGCGCCGCCGCGTTCCATGCCGGCAGGATGATGATCGCCGCCGCCAGCGCGGCGATGGCCGGGCCGCGCCGCACCAAACGCGGGAAGTGGCAAGACATGTGGCCGGACATGGAGGGCTGTGCTCCTGAGAGTTCAATCATGAAAAGGGTGCCTTCGTCCCGTTGGCGGCGCAAGGGCCATTAGGGACCGGATTGGGGCGGAAAAGCGACTCGGCGGCCATAGTAAAGATGATCTTATCGGAAGTCCGGCTTGCACTTTCCCGGGCCAGGCTCCGGCTCAGTGGCGCACCAGCCAGACGATGAGCACGCCGACCAGGGCGGAAACCAGGCCGACGATGCGCATTCCGCCATCCGGCACATCGAGCGCGGCGGTCATGGCGCGCTTGGCGCCGAGCGGAAACGCCGCAAACAGGACGCCTTCGATCACAAAGACCAAGCCGAGCGCGGCGAGAAAATCGGACATGCGGGACCGCGGCGCGGCGCGCCGGTTTTGCCAATGCTATTTCGCGGCCGAGGGTTTGGCGGCCGGCGCTTGCGCAGGCGGCGCGGGCGGCATGTTGGGCGTGCCGCGGCCCGCCGGGTCGGAGAAATAACGGAAGAAATCCGAATCCGGCCGCAGCACCAAGCGCGTGTCGCCATGCTGCATGCTCTTTTCGTAGGCTTGCATGGAGCGGTAGAAGGCGAAGAAATCCGGGTCGCGGTTGTAGGCGTCGGCGAAGATGCGGTTCCTTTCGCTGTCGCCCTGGCCGCGGATCTGCTCGGCCTGCGACGTTGCGTCCGCTAAGAGCACGGTGACGTCGCGGTCGGCCTTGGCGCGAATTTCCTGGCTCTTCTGGCTGCCTTGAGCGCGGAATTCCGCCGCTTCGCGCTGCCGCTCGGTTTGCATGCGCTGATAAACCGCTTGGCTGTTCTGCTCCGGCAAATCGGCGCGGCGGATGCGCACGTCGACGACCTGAATGCCGAACTGCTGCGCCTCGTGATCGAGCGCGCTGCGCACCTGCGACATCAGTTGCTCGCGCATGTTGCGCACCACGTCGACCAGGGTGGCGCCGCCGAGCACGCTGCGCAGCGCCGAGTTGAGCAGGATCGCCAGTTGCGAATTGGCGCCGGCCTCGCCGACGGTCTGGTAGAACTTGAGCGGGTCGGTGATGCGGTAACGCGCGAAGGCGTCAACCACCAGGCGCTTCTGGTCGGAGGCGATCACCTCCTGGGCCGGCGATTCGAGATCAAGAATGCGCTTGTCGACGTAGATGACGTTGTCGATGAACGGGATCTTCACGTTGAGGCCGGGTTGGGTGATGACCCGCACCGGCTGGCCGAGCCGCACCACCAGGGCCTGCTTGGTCTGGTTGACGGTGAACAAGGTGCTGTAGCCGACAATGGCGGCGATCAGCAGCAGAATGGCGATCACGCCGCCGGCGAGGCTGAGCTTCATGGATTGCCTCCCGATGACGGCGTGCCCGCAGCGGGCGCCTGCCGCGTGCGCGGCAATTCGGTGAGCGGCAGATAGGGCACCACTCCCGGTCCGGGCTGCGGGCCGGTATCGATGATCGTCTTGTCGCTGCCGCCGAGCACGCGTTCCATGGTTTCCAGATACATGCGCTCGCGGGTTACGTCGGGCGCCTTCTTGTATTGATCGTAAACCTGCAGGAAGCGCGAGGTCTGGCCGGTGGCCTCGGCGACGGTCTGCTCGCGATAGGCTTCGGCGTCCTGGGTGATCTTGGCGGCGCGGCCGCGTGCTTCCGGCACGATCCGGTTGGCGTAGGTCTGCGCCTCGTTCTGCGCCCGCTCCAGATCCGAGCGCGCCGCCTGCACGTCGCGGAAGGAGTCGATCACCTGCGCCGGCGGGTCGACTTTCTGCAGCTGCACCTGCTGCACTTGGATGCCGGCGCCGTAATGGTCGAGGGTCTTCTGCATCAAGTCCTGCACTGCCGTCTCGGTGGTCTGCCGCGCGCCGGTGAGGATCGGCTGCAGCGTCGAGCGGCCGACGATCTCGCGCATGGAGGCTTCGGCTACCGCTTTCACGGTGCCTTCGGGATTTTGGATGTTGAACAGATAGTCGCCGACCGCGCTCGGCCTGACTTTCCACAGCACCGAGAAATCCACGTCGATGATGTTCTCGTCGCCGGTCAGCATCAGGCTTTCCTCCGGCACTTCGCGCACCGAGGTGCCGCGGCGGACGTCTTCGACCGGGCGCATGCCGATATCGATCTTGTTGATGCGCAGCGCCGGCGGGGTCAGCGCGGTCTCGATCGGATAGGGCAGGTGATAGTTCAGCCCCGGCACCACCTCGCGGGTGAACTTGCCGAACCGCAGCACGACGCCGAGCTCGTCGGGCTCGACCCGGAAGAAGCCGGAAAAGCCCCAGAGCACGACCGCCGCCAGCGCGATCAGCGCGATGCCGCGGCCGCCGAGATTGCCGGGCAGCAAGCTGCGCAGGCGATCCTGGCTCCGGCGCAGCAATTCCTCGAGATCGGGCGGCTTCGACCCGCCCGGCGATTGCGGCCCCGAGCTCCAGGGTCCCCGCGGCCCCGACCCCCAAGGGCCGCCGCCACCGGATTGGTTGTTCCACGGCATTCAATGTCTCCTGACGCCGGGATCATTCCGGCTTGGTTGCGGGGGTTATAGGGGAGCGGCGGGGCCCTTACAACGCGCAGTTATGCCGCGCTTGGCGGTCGAGGCGCCGCCTCAGTCGCGCGTGCGTAGGTGACAAAGGCGAGGGCGGCCTCGTCGCCACTCGCCGCCGCATGCTCATCGCGGGCGATTTCGCGCCAGACTCCGCGGTCGATCGGCGGAAACCGTACATCGCCGTCGACGCGCTTGTGCACGTGGGTGATGACCAGACGCGTCGCCACGGGCATAGCCTGGGCATAAAGGTCGGCGCCGCCGGCAATGACGATCGCCTCGGCGTTGCGCCGCAGCGCGTCGCCGCGGGCCGCCGCCAAGGCGGCATCGAGGCTCGGCGCCACGACAATTCCCGGCGCGGCGAATTTCGCATCGCGGCTCACCACGATCGTGGTGCGGCCGGCAAGCGGCTTGCCGATCGAGAGGTAGGTCTTGCGCCCCATGATCACCGGCTTGCCCATGGTCAGCGCGCGGAAATGCTGCATGTCCGACTTGAGCCGCCAGGGCAGGGCGTTGCCGCGGCCGATCACGCCGTTCTCGGCAATCGCCGCGACGATGAGGATGTCCATCCTTACACCGCCACGGCGGCCTTGATGTGCGGGTGCGGCTCGTAGCCTTCGAGCGAAAAATCCTCGTAGCGAAAGCCGAACAGATCCTTCACCGCCGGATTGAGCCGCAGCGTCGGCAACGGACGCGGGCTGCGGGTGAGTTGCAGCCGCGCCTGCTCGAGATGGTTGAGATAGACGTGGGTGTCGCCGAAGCAGTGAATGAAGGCGCCGGGCTTGAGCCCGGTCACCTGCGCGACCATCAGCGTCAGCAGCGCATAGGAGGCGATGTTGAACGGCACGCCGAGAAAGACATCGGCCGAGCGCTGATAGAGCTGGCACGACAGCGCGCCTTGGGCGACATTGAACTGGAACAGGCAGTGGCAGGGCGACAGCGCCATCCGATCGTTCTCCGCCGGGTTCCAGGCGGTGACGATCAGCCGCCGCGAGTCGGGGTTGCGGCGGATTTCGGCGACCGCGTTCGCCATCTGGTCGATGGAGCCGCCGTCCGGCGTCGGCCACGAGCGCCATTGCCGGCCGTAGACCGGGCCGAGGTCGCCGTTGGCGTCGGCCCATTCGTCCCAGATATGCACGCCGTGATCGTCGAGATATTTGATGTTGGTGTCGCCGCGCAGGAACCATAGCAGCTCGTAGATGATGGATTTCACGTGCAGCTTCTTGGTGGTGAGCAGCGGAAACCCAGCGTTGAGGTCGAAGCGCATCTGGTGCCCGAAGATCGAGCGAGTGCCGACGCCGGTGCGGTCGCGCTTCTCGACGCCTTCGCTCAGCACGCGTTCCATCAAATCGAGGTATTGGCGCATCTTTTGCGGTTTTTGCGGTTGCGATTTCGCGTGAGTCGCCTGGTGGAGCTTACCGCCAAATGAGGAGCGGACGAAGCGCGCGCAAGGGCGCGGTGGAAAGGATGGGATCGCCGTGCCGGTTTGCGGTGTCCAGCGCAATCCTAGACCGCCTCCATGACAGCTTCGCCGAGCCCCTCGACCGTGAACACCGCCCGTTCGCCGCGCCCGATCGACACCGTCGGAATGAGGCTGCCGGTAATGACCACCATGCCGGCCTTGAGATCGCGGCCGCGTTCGGCAAGATGGTTGGCGAGCCAGGCGAGCGTCGCGCAAGGATCTTCGGCCTTGCCCTCGCCGGCAGGCTTGCCGCCGACCGTGAGGCGGCCGGTGATGCCGGCCAAAGCCGCGGCCGCTACCGATTTTGGCGCGCCGACGACCACGCCGCCATTCCAGCAATTCTCGACGATCAGCGAAGTGGCTTCGGTGCGCGCGTAATCGGCATGGCGGTCCTCGATCAGCTCGAACGCGGGCATGGCGGCCGCCACCGCCGGCGCGACCGCCTCGCGCGTCCAGGGCGCGATCGATGCCGGCAGGTCGGTGCCGAGCTTCAGCGCGATCTCGCTTTCGAGGCGCAAATTGACGAAATCCGCAGTCCGCAGCCGCGCCGGCGAGGCGTGGATGGTGCGCGCAAAGATGGCGCCGCCGCAGGGATGCGCGATGCCCATCAAGCGTTGCATCACCTTGGTAGTGGTGGCGATCTTGGCGCCGCCGACCGCGCCGTAGACTGGCTCCGCCAGCCGGTAATAAGCCTCTTGCGCCGCGTAGGCCTCGGCGATCGAGGCGGGACGCAATTCGTCCGGCAGGTTGCGGTAGGGCAGCCGCCGCCGGCGCGCGTCCCACATCCACCGCGCCATCGCGTTCGCCCGATCGCCGTCGCTCATGGTTTTCCTCTCGAGCCCGACAAATAGTAGCGCATTCCCGGCAGGACGCGGGCTACGCGCTACTGAGTATCGGGGTTGCGGCCCGTGCTTCAGGCGATGATGCCGGTCAGTGTCGCCGGGCTGTCGATGCGCACGGTGGCGCCGCGCACGCCGGACCACACCGCCACGACCGATGTCGGGCCGGAATTACTCAGCGGCGCCACGACCGACAGCGTCGTCGGGACGCGGCCGGTGCTGGGCGGTCGTTATAGGTGAAGCAGGCAAACGCGCTGAGCACCTCGCCATTGACCTGCAGCCCGAAATTGCCGCCGGGAAGATTGTTACCTTGGGCATAGGGATTGGGAATATTGAGGATCAACAAGGCCGAGTCGCCGACGCCGCGGGGCAAGGTGATGGCAAGACCGGGAATGGGCATCCATGAGCCGCTATTGGTGCTCTGCTGCCCGCTGCTTTGTGCGTAGACAATCATATTCTCCCCACTGTGACGCCGAATTTGCTCGCGGCGGCGCGCGTTTATAATACAACCTTGAGACTAATACCAACCTATTTACCGCTGAGAGCGAGTTAGCCAAACGGCTAAGTCAACAATGCCGATTTTGCGTCGAGCAGGGCGCCGATCGCCGATAAAGATCACGGCGCGCGCATAGACGCCCGGCGGTTCGCCTTCGCGCCGCCCGCCGATGGCGAGCTGCGGACGCAGGAGCGGCCGTCTTGTGCTTCTGGCGCGAATGTTTCTGAATTCGGGACCTTGCCCGGACCGGCGCGCGGTGAAATCGCGCGCCTTGGCGCCGCGCGGCGCGCTTTTAGAACGCCGCCTTCGCCGCCTTGTATTTTTCGGTGACGTTTCCCGACAGCGCGATGTCGTTCGGGTTGAGCACCAGCACGGGCGAGCCGGGGGACAGATTCATTTGCAAGAGATCGGTCCAGATGACGTTCGGCGCGGTGGTCAGCTCGAAATAATAGCGCTTGTCGGTGAGGTTCATCACCGTGCGGTATTCGGTGTTGTAGATGCCGAAAGGCTTGTCGGGCGCACCGAACGGCACCGAGACATTGCGCGCGATGGCAAACACGCCGGCGACGGCTTCACGCTCGTCCGTGGGCGCCGGCAGCATCGCCAGGTAATAGCTGGCGCGGGCAAAGCGGTCTCTGGGATTGACGTTGCCGGGCAGCGGCATGTCGCTGGAGGGATGGGAGAAATCCAGCTTCTTCAACAGCGCGAGCTGCTCATTGTAGGTCGGGTCGTTGGTCATGATGGTGTATTGGCGGCCGTGATGAATGAGCGGTTTGCCGCCGATATATTCGATGATGGCGGAGTCGCCGCCGGCATCCTCCAGCGCCAGATGGACATTCGCCTGGTGTCCGCGCGCCGCGACCATCACCACCTGGATCTTGGCGAGCATGTCGAGCGCTTCGTTCACGGTCGCGGCGTTGTCCAGCGCGTACTGCGCCCACAGTCCGGCCTGCACGCCCGGCTTGCTCGCGTCCCTGGAGCCGAAATCGGTCGCGTCGAGATAGAGCATATGGGCGCCGAGGCCGCGCTCGTTGAATCCGTCGGCGGTGCCGATGCCGTACATCGTGGTCACCAGGCTGGCGTACTTGGACGTCCACCTGGCCGGATTTTCCGCAACCGCCATCACCGCGCCGGCACGGCCGCCGTCGCGGCTCATGCCGCGCGGAAACACCGTGAGGATCGGATCGGTGGATTCCGGCCAGTCCATCGTTCGTCCGACCAGGACCGCCAGCTTGTTGTCGTTCCACAGGATGCGGGTGCAGGCACCGGCGATTTGCGAAGCGGCCAGCACAGTCGCCGCGGCCGCCAGCGCGCCGTACACGGTGTTTCGTCGCAACATGACTTGGCCTTTCGCTTTGCTCCGTCGTTTCGACGCCTCGCGGCGGGTCGTTCTACCTCGCGACCGCCGCCCGTGGGCATCGACGCTAAACCGCGGCGGTGTACGCCAACAAAACAAAATCGGCGCAAGTTGATGGTTTTGATAACGGCGCGAGGAGCTGCGAAAATTCAGGCGTCATCGCCGGGCTTGTCCCGGCGATCCCGATAGATGGGGCTATGGCTGTGCAATGTCATCATACAAGTCGCGCCACGTATCGTTTTCTTTTGCAATAAGTCGCGTCTTCCACGCTCGCGGCCAATGTTTGATATTCTTCTCCCGTTGAATCGCCTGATATGCCGTGTCGTAAATTTCGAAATGCACGAGGCGATCTATTCCGTAGTACTTCGTATGCCCGTTGATCATCTTCTTTTTGTGTTGGTATACGCGACGAATAAGATTGTTGGTAACGCCTACATAAAGCGCTCCACCTGGTCGACTAGCAAGAATATAGACATAGAACTGTCGCACACGCAGAGTTTCGCGAATCGGGATGGCCGGGACAAGCCCGGCCATGACGAGGCCATGACGGGGGCTTGCTTATGCCAGCAGCGCCGCGACAAATCTCACCGCGCGCTCATAAATCCCCGGTGCCTCGCTCTCGCGCGGCCCGCCGACGGCGAGCGTAAAGCCGGCGCCGAACGCCGAGCGCTGCACGCGCAGCCAAGGCGCGGCGCGTTCGAGAATGTCTGGCTCGCGCAGGTCGACGACCAACAGTGGCTTGCGGTAACGCTGCGCCAGCTCTTTTGCGAGTGTCGTCCCCGCAGAAATTTCCGACCCGCCGGCGTCGACCAGAATCAAACAAGCGTCGGCGTCGCGGACGTTCCATTCCGTGCGCTGCGCCGGATCGGCGAGCGGCGTCTCTTTTAGATGCGGATATTTGACCAACAATCCCGGCGGCGCGGCAAAATCCTCGGCCCAGCCGCCCTTCGGGCACCAGCCGCCGTAAGCGATGCCGCGCGCGAGAGCCACATCGAGCACGGCGCGGTCGACGCCGGATTGTCCGCCGGAAAGGAGTTTCATGGGTGAGCTTTACGTGTCTGCCTTGCACGAAGCGGGCAAAGCGCGAATAGTGACGGCAATTGCGGTGTCATCCGGGCAATCGCGGTGGAGTTCGCCTCTTCAGCGGCGGGGGGATGTTTTGCACAAGCATGTTTGGTTCGGAATCGTCCTGGCGGCGGCGCTGTCTGTTCTATACCCGGCAGCAGCGGCCAGGGCGCAATGGGTGACGGTCGCCCCGCCGGAGAGTGGATTCTCAGCCTTGCTTCCGGGAGCGCCGGAATACAGACACCTTCCTGCAAAGCCCAAGGTCGACACGAGGGTATGGCTCGTGCACGATGCCAAGCGGTTCTTCCTCATCGGCGTCACCAATTATGACGCCCATATCGACGCCGACCTCGAGCTTGAGCTCGACGTGAAGAACTTCCTGACCAGCGATAAGGGCACGCTCAAAGCGCAGACGCGGGTGACCTTCAGCAAGGCGCCCGACGGAC
Organism: Xanthobacteraceae bacterium; assembly: GCA_049512975.1. Lineage (GTDB taxonomy): Bacteria > Pseudomonadota > Alphaproteobacteria > Rhizobiales > Xanthobacteraceae > BOG-931. Next base: position 121,225 of record JBEKWO010000002.1, read on the forward strand.
CGCTGCCGGCGGTCGATTTCACCTTTACCGACGCTGCCGGGCCAGGCAGGTCTCTGGTCGTGGTCAGCGGCGACCGCGCCTATCAGGTGGTGGTACGCGCGGAGAACGGCTATGACGGCACAGCCGACATGGCGCGCGTCATCAATTCCTTCCGCATCACGCAGCCGTCACGCCATTGGCAAGGCGACTAGCGAGTTAGTTTCGTAGCCCGGATGGAGTGACCCGCCTTCGCTCGCTCGGCGAGCTTCGGCGGGTTTCAGTCCGCCGTAGCGCGGAGCGCGAAGGCGGAAACGAAATCCGGGGCACACCTCGTCGTCAATCCCGGATTTCGCTGCCGCTAAATTCGCGATACGCTCGCTCACTACGACGGATGATCATGGCCTCGGCAGCGAAGTCCAAGACTCGAAAGGCAAAGCCCGCGCGCAAGCCCAAGCCCTCCCGCGTAAAGGGGCGGGAGGATCGCGACATTCGCACACAAGCGCGTCGCCAGTCGCTCGCCATCGCCGCGAGCGCGCACGCGCGCGAGGATCAGGCCTTCATCGACGCGCTATCGGATCGGGCCGATGAGTGAGTTTCGTACCCGGATTGAGTGAAACGAAATCCGGGGCAAACTTCGCCGTCAATCCCGGATTTCGCTTCGCTCAATCCGGGCTATTTGCGAATTGCTCACGCTGCATCCGCCGGCCGAACGCGGCGCGTGATTTCCACGCCGCGTTCGCGCTCGACGACCGCGATGTCGTATTGGCTTTGCAGGTCGAGCCAAAACTGCGCGCTGTTGCCGAAGTAGCGGCCGAGGCGGACGGCGGTGTCGGCGGTGATCGAGCGCCGGCCATTCAAAATGTCGGTGATGCGGCCGGACGGCACGCCGATATCGAGCGCGAGCCGGTTCGCACTTAATCCTCGTGCGCTCAGCTCGCGCTTCAGCAGTCGACCCGGATGTGCGGCAGGAGGCATTGTTCTCATCCCTTATGATAGTCGACGATCTCGACCTCGTAGGCATCGCCGTTGCGAAATTCGAAGCAAATCCGCCAACGTTCGTTCACGGTCATTGCCCACTGATTCCTGCGTTCGCCTTTCAGCTTGTGCAGGCCGACGCTCTTGAGCGGGCTGAGGTCCGTGAGCGCCTTGGCGACGTTCAATGCCAGCAGCAGGTCGATCGCCGTTTCGAAATCGAGTCCGCGCAACTGGTTCGGCCGCTCGCCCTCCCAGACCTTTCTGGTCACGGAATTACGCCACGACCGGATCATGGCATTAATATACTACGCCGAACGGTGAATCTCAAATCCGCATCGTGGTCACCGACACAGCGACATCACTCTTGACATTCGTCCCCGTATCCGTTACGTATAGCGAATCTCGCTCATCGAGGGCGTCACCGGTGACGTACCGACGGCGGAGCGAGAGCGGTTCCCGCGGGCGGGGCTCGTAACCCCGCACTCGGGCGGCTTCGGGCATCATTCACGCCGGTACTACGGCCGGTGCGGGAGGTGCAGTCCCTGGACTGGGACAGGAAAGGGCGGGTAACGCCCGCCTGGACCGCGTCCCAGGAAGCATGGCCTGGAGCTGAGCCAAGGGGTCAAAGCCTTGGCGAGTGCCGCAGTGGAGCGCCGGAAGGCGAGCGGGCTTCCGCTAAAGCCCGCTTCCGCGCCCCGCGCACAGTCAGGTGGTGACATCTGATTGTGTGGCGCGGACATTGGTTGGATGCGCCTCTCGGCGCTCCGCTCCCCTCTTTATGAGCCGGGGGCGAACCTAAACGAGTCGTGTTGTCGTGGTTGTTGGCAAACCTCGGGCGCTGAGCGCGTCGCGAGAACGAATTTTTATTTCGTCATTCCGGGGCGCGCCGAAGGCGCGAACCCGGAATCCATAGCCACAAGCATTCGAGATCAACACGCGGCGACAGTTCTGCCAGGTCGGCGGTTATGGATTCCGGGCTCGCCGCGGAGCCTGTCATCGGGCCGGCTACTTCGGGCCGGACCCGTTGGCGTCGCCCCGGAATGACGAGCCTCCTCACCCCAACCCTCTCCCCGCCCGCGGGGATAGGGAGCGCGCGTGTTGCGCCGCAATAAAATCCGCGCCACATTCAGGGCGTGGAATGCGGGATAAAGCCATGGATGCGCGCCGCAAGCAGCCACTGGGCGACAAGATGAAACGCGAGCCGCCGCCCCGCGACGAGGCTTTGCGCGACAAGCCATTGCGTGACAAACCCTGGATGTTCCGCACCTATGCGGGCCACTCCGACGCGGTGGCGTCGAACGAGCTTTACCGCAAGAACCTGAGCAAGGGGCAGACCGGGCTGTCGGTCGCCTTCGATCTGCCGACGCAGACTGGTTACGACAGCGACCATCCGCTCGCCAAGGGCGAGGTGGGCAAGGTCGGCGTGCCGATCTCGCATATTGGCGACATGCGCGCCCTGTTCGACGGCATCCCGCTCGGCGAGATGAACACGTCGATGACCATCAACGCCACCGCCGCCTGGCTGCTGGCGCTCTATGTCGCGCTCGCCGACGAGCAAGGCGTGCCGCGGCAAAAACTCACCGGCACCACGCAGAACGACATCATCAAGGAATACCTATCGCGCGGCACCTACGTGTTTCCGCCGGCGCCGTCGCTGCGGCTGACCAAAGATGTGATCCTGTTCACGACCAAGGAAATGCCGAAGTGGAATCCGATGAACGTCTGCTCGTATCACCTGCAGGAGGCGGGCGCGACGCCGGTGCAGGAGCTCGCCTTTGCGCTCGCCACCGCGATCGGCGTGCTCGACGCGGTGAAGGCGTCGGGCGAGTGCGCGCCGGAGGAATTTGGCGAGGTGGTCGGCCGCATCTCGTTCTTCGTCAATGCGGGGCTGCGCTTCGTCACCGAAGTCTGCAAGATGCGCGCCTTCACCGAATTATGGGACGAGATCACGCGCGAGCGCTACGGCGTGACCGATCCGAAGCAGCGGCTGTTCCGCTACGGCGTGCAGGTCAATTCGCTGGGGCTCACCGAGCAGCAGCCGGAGAACAACGTCAGCCGTATTCTGCTCGAGATGCTCGCGGTCACGTTGTCGAAGAGCGCGCGGGCGCGCGCCGTGCAGCTGCCGGCCTGGAACGAAGCGCTCGGTCTGCCGCGGCCGTGGGACCAGCAATGGTCGCTGCGCATGCAGCAAATCCTCGCCTACGAGACCGATCTTTTGGAATACGGCGACATCTTCGACGGCTCGCCGGCAATCGCCGCCAAGGTCGCCGAGCTGAAAGAGGCGGCGAAGGACGAGCTTAAGCAGATCGAGAAGATGGGCGGCACCGTGGCCGCCGTGGAATCCGGTTATCTGAAACAGCAGCTCGTCGAATCGAATTCGCGCCGGGTCGAGGCGATCGAGCGCGGCGAGCAGACCGTCGTCGGCGTCAACCGCTTCGTCGAGACCGAGCCGTCGCCGCTCGCCGACGCCGCCGAAGCGATCCTCACTGTATCCGAGGAGGCCGAGACCGGGCAGATCGCGCGGCTCAAAGCCTGGCGCGCCGCGCGCGACAACGAGGCCGTCGCTGCGGCGCTCGCCTCGCTGCGCCGCGCGGCGAAAAACGGCTCGAACGTCATGCCGGCCTCAATCGCCTGCGCCAAAGCCGGCGTCACCACCGGCGAATGGGGCTTTGCGCTGCGCTCCGCGTTCGGCGAATACCGCGCACCGACCGGGGTCGGCACCGCAATGCGCAACGACGCCGAGGGCCTCGACGACATCCGCGCCGAGGTCGATCGGGTGTCGAAAAAACTCGGCCGGCGGTTGAAATTTCTGGTCGGCAAGCCCGGCCTCGACGGCCATTCCAATGGCGCCGAACAGATCGCGGCGCGCGCCCGCGACGCCGGCATGGACGTGGTCTATGACGGCATCCGCCTGACCGCGGAGGCGATCGCCGCGGCGGCGGCGGAAAAGAACGTGCACGTGGTCGGCCTGTCGATCCTGTCCGGCTCGCACCTGCCGCTGGTGGCCGACGTCATCGCGCGCTTGAAAGAGGCCGGGCTCGATGACTTGCCGGTCGTGGTCGGCGGCATCATTCCGAAGGAGGACGCCAGCGCGCTGAAAGAAGCCGGCGTCGCCGCGGTCTACACGCCGAAGGATTTCGAATTAAACCGCATCATGGCCGATCTGGTGCGTATCGTGGAAGGCGCGGCCGAACGGGCGGAGTGAGACGATCGCGGCCGGGCGGAGAACGGTGCAAATTCCGCGCGCCCACGCATTGTAACCGGCGGACGAACAGATTAGCTTAAATTTAAGTTCCTCTCCGCCGCGCATGCTGTGAAGGCCGGCATGAGACCTCCACGGATGCGAGGCCGCATCGGAGGTCTATCATGGCCATCGCACCCACACTGCAGCGTTATTTGGCTGCGGAAAAAATCCAGTACGATGTGATTCCGCATGAACCCACGGAATCATCCACGCGTACCGCCGAGGCCTGCCGGGTTTCGGGGGATTGCCTCGCCAAGGGCATCGTGCTGCGCCGCGACGGCGGCTACATGCTGGCGATCTTGCCGGCGTCGCATCAGCTTCGCCTCGCGGAACTGAGGAGCCAGCTCGGCGACCACGTCGAGATGGCGAAGGAGGACGAGATCGACCGGCTGTTCGCCGATTGCGCGCACGGCGCCGTGCCGCCGGTCGGCCAATGCTACGGGCTGCCTATGATCGTCGACCACGGCATCGAGCTGCAGCCCGAGGTTTATATGGAGGCCGGCGATCACGAGACGCTGCTGCACATGAGCCACGCACAGTTCGCGTACCTGACGGCGCAGGCACGGCGCGGCCGCTTCAGCGAGAAACCGCCGGGAAATGCCGTCGTTTGGGGATGAGCCGCTCGCTTACTCCGCTCGGCCCCGGAATGACGGATCAATTACGCACCACCGCCGCGAGCGCCTCGCGCAGCGCGCTCGGGCTGATTGGCTTGCGCAGATAAAAATCCATGCCGGCGGCGCGCGCGGCTTCCTCGTCGCCGCCTTCGCTGCGGCCGGTAATGCCGATGATCGGCGTTGAGGCCGGGGTTCCGGCAAGCGCGCGGATGCGGCGCGCCGTTTCGCGGCCGTCGATGCCGGGCAGCGTCACGTCCACCAGCACGGCGTCGTAGCCGCGCTCGACCGCCACGACCGCTTCCTCGCCGGAGCCGACGAAGTCGGCGCGGTGACCGAGTTCGGCGAGGATGGTGTTGAGGATGACCCGGCCGTAGGGGTTGTCCTCCGCGCACAGGACGGCGAGCGGGCGCGCCGGCGTCGCGTTCCCTGCCGCTGCGGTGGACGCGATCGCGAGCACGGCCGAGAGACGGAAACTCGAGCCGCGGCCATAGCGGCTGGTGACGGTGAGATCGCCGCTCATCAGCTTGGCCAAATATTTGACGACGGCGAGCCCGAGCCCGGCGCCGCCATAGCGCCGCGCAATCTCCGCGCTTGCTTGCGCGAACGGCCGGAACAGCCGCTTGATCTCGGCGGCCTTGAGCCCGATGCCACTGTCGGTGACGGTGAAGACGAGCCGGACGCGGCCGCGTGCCGCGCGCGCGGCGCGCACATCGAGCCGCACGCCGCCGCGCTCGGTGAACTTCACCGCATTGTCGATGAGGTTTTCCAGCGCCGCCCGCAGGCGGACCGCGTCGCCGACCAAGAACTCCGGCAAATCGTTCGCGATGCTCACCGTCGCGCTGAGGCCCTTGGCCTCCGCCCGCGCGCCGAGCGAATCGCCGAGAACTTCAATCAAACGCCGCGGCCGGAAGACCTCGTGTTGCAGCCGCAGCGCGCCGGCGTCGGCCCTGGCGCCGTCGATCATCAAACTCGTGAGCGCGGCGAGATGCTCGGCGCTGCCTTTGATGCTGGAAGCCCAACGCCGCTCGCGTTCGCCGAGATTGGAGCTGGCCAGCAATTCGCCGAGCGCCAGGATGCCGGTAAGCGCCGTGCGAATGTCGTGCGCGTAAGCGGCCAGCGAAGCTTCGCTGACGCGAACCGGCGGCGCGCGCCGCCGGCTTCGGCGCCGCGCCGGTTTGGCGGTCGGCTTTTTGGACCTCAATCGCGCCGCTCTTCGTCGCGCCATGGCAGCCCCCCGGCCGCAAGCCAACATGCCACGGCGGCGGCAAGAACGAAATGAATTCAGCGTCCGGATCTTCAGCGGACCAGCCCGACCATGCGCCGGACATCCACTGCGGTTGCGCCGGCGGCCCGCAATTCGCGCAAACTAGTCGCTTGCGTCGATTTCGACAGCTTGCGGCCGTCGACATCGAGAATGAGTTTGTGGTGATGATAGACCGGCTGCGGCAGGCCGAGCAGCACCTGCAACAGCCGATGAATGCCGGTCGCCCAGAACAAATCCTGCCCGCGCACCACGTCGGTCACGCCCTGAAGAGCGTCGTCGACCGCCGCCGCGAGGTGATAGCTCGCCGGCACTTCCTTACGCGCCAGCACGACATCGCCCCACATCTGCGGCGCCGCCTCGACGACACCGGTCTGGCCCTGCGGGCCGCTGCCGGTCTCGGTCCAGGTCAACACACCGGCGCGCGCGATGGCTGCGTCCAGGGCGAGCCGCAACGCGTAAGGCTCGCCGGCCCGGCGCCGGCGCTCGCGTTCGGCCGCCGGCAGCTGGCGCGCGTCGCCGGGATAAAGCGGCACTCCGTCGGGATCGCGCGGCCAACGGCCTTGCCGATCCCGTGCGGCGACCAGGGCGGCGATCTCGCTGCGGCTCTCGAAGCTCGGATAGATCAAGCCCTGCGCTTCGAGCTTGGCGAGCGCGGCCCGGTAATCGTCGAACTGCTCGCTCTGCCGTCGCACGCTCGTGTCCCAGGAGATGCCGAGCCATCCGAGGTCCTGGTAGATCGCCGCTTCGTATTGCGGCCGGCAGCGCGACACGTCGATGTCCTCGATGCGCAAGAGCAGCCGTCCGCCGAGGTCGCGCGCCATGTCGTGATTGAGCAACGCCGAGTAGGCGTGGCCGAGATGCAGATAGCCGTTCGGGCTCGGCGCGAAGCGAAGGATACGGGTGTACATCGTCTGTCGTGCCGGTCACTGTCGGGGTTGACCGTCCGGCTCCGGTCGATCACTCACATAGGCGCGCGGCGCCGCGGTGCGAAGAGCGAGCTTGTAACGACCGATCTTCATGACGCAGACCCACATCCATACCGACGCCGATCTCGACGTTGGACTCGCCGCGCTCCGCCGCGCCGATCCAAGGTTCGCCGCGCTGATGGCGACGGCGGGACGACCGCCGTTGCGGCGGCGGCCCGATGGCTTCGCCGGCTTGGCCGCCATTATCGTGGCGCAACAGCTTTCGACCGCCAGCGCCGGGGCGATCTGGGGACGGCTGGCCGACGCCTTCGATCCATTCGAGCCGGCAGTCATCCGGCGCGCCCGCGCGACGCGGCTGGCGCGGCTCGGGCTGTCCGCGCCCAAAGTTCGCGCGCTGAAGGAGATTGCTCGCGCCGTCCTGCGCGGCGAGCTCGCGCTGGCAACGCTGGCCGACCTTCCCGCCGACACGGCGCACGCCGCGCTGACGGCCGTTCATGGCATCGGCCCGTGGACGGCTGACATTTATCTCTTGTCATGCCTCGGGCATGCCGATGCCTGGCCGGCCGGCGACCTAGCCCTGCAGGAAGCGGCCAGGCTCGCCTTTGCGCTACCGGCACGGCCGACCGCCAAAGAGATGCAAGCCCTGGCCGAACCCTGGCGGCCGTGGCGCGCCGTGGCGGCGCGGGTGTTGTGGACCTATTACCGCGCGGCCGTAGCAACAAAATCCGCCGCCGGCCGAACGCCGCGCGCGTAGGCACCGGCCGCCGGCTTGCTGTTTGGCGCCTTGACCGAGCGGGCGCGCACGGGGATCAACTGCGGCCGTGAATAACGCCTGCTGGTGCTGCGATCTCGCAGCACGCGGCATTAAGCATATTGGTGCTTTAGTTCCATGACATCCCGATAGGGAATGACGCCAACGATCGCCTCCCGATCGTCGACAACTGGAATGGCACGGAAGTTGTAGCGGGCAAACAATTTGGCAGCGTCCTTGATCGTGCTTTCTGTCGTGAGCGTGACTACATTAGTCGTCATGTGATCGGCGAGAAGCTCCGACGGGTCGGCACGCAGAAGCTCTTTTACATCGATTACCCCCAGCAACTTCTTGTCGCTTCCGACTACGTAGACGTACATGATGACATCCGCATGTTTGGCGACAGTGCGGAACTGCGCAAAAACCCTTCGAATTTGGGTTTCCGGCGGGAAACAAATGAAGTGCTCGGTCGCAAAGTCCACGATCTTATCATCGTGGTGTTCGAGCACCCTTTTTACTTTTTGCGCTTCTTCCGGGTCGATCAATGCGAGGATTGCGTCCGCGTCGGCGCCAGGGAGCGCCGCGAGAAGGTCAGCCGCCTGGGCCGGCGTCATGTCATTGACCAGCTCCGCGGCGCGAGCCCTGGTCAGCGAGGAGATCAAATCGCGCTGAACCCGCGGCTCGACCTCTTCTAGCGTGTCTGATGCGTGTTCTGTGTCCAACTGACTGAACAGCGCTATTCGCTCGCCGTGGTCGAGTTCCTCTAGAATATCCGCAAGGTCAACCGGATGGATTTCCGGGAGCCTGGCCTTCAGCACGTTGAGCTTCACATTGCCACGGAAAGCGCCGATGTCCTCCGGCAGTTGTTGCACATAGGACCACGGAATTGTCTCGTCCTTGATCGTAGCGGCAAGGCTGCGAATGAAATTCGCGACGCGCTTCAAGCCGATGCGGCGCAAAAATGCCGCACGCGAACAATCGACATCAGTAACGAACAGCCGACTATTAAGGGCGGCGAGTTTTATGTCATAGACGACCTCAACCTCGTTGTCGTCGTAGTCAAGCACTTTTTTGTCGAGCAAATGATCCTTTAGGCAGACCTGTCCGGGCGCCGGCTCGCTCTCGAATGACTTGGGGTCCGTGATATTCAAATCTATCGTGCGTCCGGTAATGCCCTCCACTTTGTCCCATGGCACCATAAGCGCGGGATAGCCGAACGGCCGCGTGATGCGCACGTGCGTCACCTCCGGGAGCCTTGGTGCGTCGGTTACGATGATATCACCCAGGGTCCCGATCTTCTTTCCGTTGATTGAAGCACGCAGACCGATCAGGTCGCTGAGCATATAGTGTTGGTTGACATGGTTCTGCATGGCAATCCCGTCTCGCACTATTGGGTCAGGACGGTGATGAACTTGTAGGCGAGCAGGCCTACGAGCACGATGAGATAGATTCGCAATGTCAGCAGGGAGACGCGCACGGCAGTTGACATCTTGATGCGCGGCGTGGCGTAGCGCCGATTGATTTCGCGGATCTTCTCTATGTGCCCGGCGATTGTCGTCCCAATGGACTGAACCAGCGACATGCAATGCCTCGTTCGATCAGTGTTACTGGAAGAGATGTGGGAACAGTGCGCTCAAGCCGTAGCAGGTCGACAGAAAGATGATCGTGGTCACGATTGTTCCGCCGATAATATTCTGACCTAGGGTATTACAGTATTCGCCCATAGTTGGCTTGTCATTGAGCAACAGGATCAGGAACACCAGCGCCGCCGGCAGCAGCGTGACGGCCACGACCTGTACGAACAGGGTGATCAGCACGAGCGGAGCACCGGGGATTAGCACCACCAGACCAGCAGTGACGAGGGTGAAGAAATAGTTGGCGTAGAACCATGGGGCCTCCTTGATCTTGGTATTGAGCGAATGGGCCCAGCCAAAGATCTCGCCGAACGCCCAGGAACTTGCCAGCGAAATGCAGATCGCACCTAGGAAGCCTGCATCGAACAAACCGATCGCCATCATCGCGCCAACATATCTGTCCGTTTGCCATAACGCCTCTGATGCCTGTGCGGCGTCGTTGATCTCCACACCGATCAACACCGTGCCGGTCAGCACGACAATGAAAACCGCGACAATGATCGTCACCCACGCGCCGAGCCAGGTATCGACGCGACCCCACGGGATATCCTTTTCCGCCATACCCTTGTCGACGACGGACGACTGCTGGAAAAACAGCATCCACGGTGCGATGGTGGTACCGATATTGGCCATCAGAAAGAAGAACATCTCGCCGTTAAACCCGCCGGGAAAATTCGGCACCAATCCGTCCTTCATGATCTGCCCGATCGACGGATGCACGATGAACGCGGCAGGAATGTAGATCAGGTTGAGAAAGCAAAACGCGAGGGCGATCTTTTCCCATGTCCAATAGCGACCATTGATGACAATGAGATCCATGAGCAGACAGACCGCGAGCAGGGTCAACCATTCGGGGACACCGAAAATGCGCATCGCCGCCGTCATTCCTATGAACTCGGTGACGAGTGTCAGCCAGTTGAGGATCATCAGATCGATGAGTGAAAACCATCCCCAGAACGAGCCGAATGCGTCGAAGATCGCCTCGGCATGTCCGCGTTTAGTGACGGCGCCGAGCCGTACCGTCATTTCCTGGACGTAATAGGCGACCGGGACCAGGATGATCAGGAACCAGATCAGGTTGTAGCCGTATTTGGCGCCCGTCGCCGCGTAGGTCGTGATGCCGCCGGCGTCGTTGTCGGCAATCATCACGACCAAGCCGGGCCCTGAGAGGGCCAAGTACAGCATGATCGCCTTCGAGATACGGCGATATCGATAATAGAGCTGGGTGATGAAGTTCATGAAGCCTCGGCAGCCGGAAGACACTACATCGCGCGCGACACGCGTCAGGCTAATGACAGGATGGTCGGCCGGCAGCCTATGTTTGGACCTTAATATTGCAAGTGGTGCAAAAAATCTCGGTTCTCTCTCCCACTCGAAAGCCGCGAGATACAGACTTCAGCGCGGTGCCAAGTTTCCCGCCCGGGCGACCAGGATTCTCATTGTCCTCCCATACGGCTGAGCCGATTTTTTTGCAGTTCGGACAGACTACCGCTTGTTCACGTTTTGCCATGTTCCGCTCGATGCTCTTGGACTGTAGCCACCGCTGATACCGCCTGCGCCGGAGACAGTCGGCATGTGTCCAGCACTGCAAAGAACCACCGCTTATCGCTTTCCTCTAGCGGGGATCGGTTCGACGGCCCGCGTCGCCGGTCGTCACAGATATTTGGCGACGGCTTTGAACTCCCGCAGAGCCACGTTACCCTTCTGGCCAGGCGCTCTAATTGTCCGATCAAGGCAATGATCGATGTGGTCATGGATCAGCGCCTTCTTGGCATTCATGATCGCGCTCTCGACTGCCTGCAGCTGTTGAGCAAGCTGCACGCAGGGTTGCCCTTCTTCGATCATACGGATGATGCCCTGCAGGTGACCGTCAGCGCGCTTGAGTCGTTTGATGATGTCAGGATGTCGATGGTGTAACATGGCCTCTCCTATCCACGGTGGAGGATAGCACCTATCCCCTAGGGGGGATAGACGAAAATGCTTGACTTGCATAGGTCGGCGGACTAAGTGAGCAAAAGTCGCTTCGGCGACTGCAAGTTCATATCTTAACCCTTACGATGAGCAAATGGGCACTACCCCCTTCGGTGGCACCGGCCCGGTGAATTGGGCCGGGCTGGTGGCACTGCAAGACATCGAGATCGATCGCGGCAACCGTGGCCGCGTTAGGGTAAGCGATCACGTCTAGCCGATCGTTTACCCTCACGCTCACCGACCGCCGCGATGGCGCGAACGGAGGTGAGCGATGTTCGGAAAACTCGCACAATTCCAAGGCTTGCGCCGTCGGCCCGCCGTGCCGTCAGCGGCAAGGGCCTCACCTTGCAATGACAATCGTCCCGTCCGCCGCCTGGTCGGCGCTGCGCAGTTGTCGCCGCGGCCGGTCCTTGTCTGCGGCTGGCGGCGAGTACCGGCGACTGGTCGGCTCGAATGCTTTTGGCAGGTCGTGCCGATCGACTCGGCAGCCGAAGAACCGGCGATAAGGCGGATGATTGAACGGATGCTGTGGCTGCTCGGCACCTGCCGGGCCGCCAAGCCACCGTTTCGGTTGGCCGCTCCAGTCAATCCAAGCCGCTGAGCCCGCAAGTACGACGGGAGAAATGCGTTCCACATTCCGCCAACCTCGCCTCCGCCGACTGCAGGACGCCAAGTACGATGTACGATCGGAACGAGCTATTCCCAATTCACGTCCGTCACCTTCGATCTACTTTAATTCCAAACTACAGAGGTTGACGCTGTCTTCGATCGGATGTTTTGATCCCCTGATCACACAAGTTAGGACGGCCAGACGATGTTGAGGAAGGATGATCACGCGGCGACGTGTCCCCGAGTGGATTTCGAGCTTGACCGCGAAAATGGATCGTACGTAGCATCGGCTACATCATGATACCATAGCCAGAAATTATGGTTTAGGTTAGCTGTACGAAAAAAGTTTTTGACGAAGATATGAATGTCACAATGCCTGGTGAAGATGCGCAATGCAGCGGGGTGGGGTCGCGGTGAAGAAGTTGGTCCTCGGGGCTATTGTTGGCACGACGCTGGCGGCTGCGGGCGGCGCCGCGGCCGATAACGTCATGGTGACGAAGGCGCCGCCGCCGTCGTCAATTCCCGCCGATTTCAACTGGACAGGTTTCTATGCCGGCGGCCATCTCGGCTATGCCTGGGGCAGCTCGAATTGGACAGGGCCTGGCGCCACCGGCTCGCTCAACCTTTCGCAATCCGTCGATACCTTCGCCGAAACGGGAAGCTTTTTCGAGGGACTGCAAGCCGGCTACAACTACATGCTGCCGAACCGCGTCGTCATCGGTGCCGAGATCGATGCGTCGTTCCCGGCCTTCCAAAATCTCGCCGGCATCTCCATTGGCGGCATCTCGAACTTTACGTCGCCGACGCTCGGTGCGGTGAGCTACAGCGAGACGGTGCTCTCTTCCGGCACTGTGCGCGGGCGCATCGGTTATGCTCCCGGCAGCTGGCTGTTTTATGCGACCGGCGGTTTCGCCTGGAGCTACGACCAACTGACGCTGACTCAACTGGCCAGCGGTACGACCGACATGCCCTTCTTGTGGCGATTGGGCTGGGCGGCCGGAGCCGGCGTCGAGGTGCCGATATTGCCGCACTGGACCGCGCGGCTCGAATATCTATTCACCGACTACGGCACCAGCAGCGCGTTGTTCGCGAACGCGGGGCAGCGGTTCAATTCCGATTTTTCGCTGCAAGAGCTGCGCTTCGGCGTGAACTATCAGTTCGGCAACGATCCGCTGACAGCCGTCGCGGCGGCGCCGGCCACGCCGGGAACGGACCGGGTGAACTTCCACGGCCAGACCACATTCGTCTGGCAAGGTTATCCTGCGATCCGATCACCCTTTGCGGGCCCCAATAGTCTGCCCGGCAGCGGCGAGGGCCGCGATACCTTTGACACGACGCTGTTCGCCGGCGTGCGGTTGTGGCAGGGCGCCGAGTTGTGGATTGACCCCGAGATCGATCAAGGCTTCGGTCTCATGGATTCGCACGGCGCGGCCGGATTTCCGAGCGCCGAAGCCTATAAGCTGGGCTCCGCCTATCCCTACGCGCGTGTGCAGCGCTATTTCATCCGCCAGACCATCGATCTCGGCAACGAAACCCAGAAGGTAGAAGCCGACATCAATCAGTTCGCCGGTTCGCAGACGGCCAACCGCCTGGTGCTGACGGTCGGCAAGTTCGCCGTCGTCGACATCTTCGACACCAACAAATATGCGAACAATGCCAAGAGCGATTTCCTGAACTGGTCGGTCGTCAATGCCGGCTCGTTCGACTACGCCAGCGACGGCTGGGGCTACAGCTACGGCGCGGCCGCCGAATGGTACCAGGGCCGCTTCACGCTGCGCGGCGGCATTTTTGACCTGTCAGTGACCCCCGCCGGTGGCGTAAGCCCGACCGGAGCCGATCTCGATCCGACCTTCGATCAGTTCCAGCTGGTCGGCGAAATTGAGGAACGGCACGAGCTGTGGGGGCAACCCGGCAAGCTTAAGATCACTGGTTTTCTCAGCCGCGGGCGGGCGGGAAGCTTCCAGGATGCCACTGACCTTGCCCTGGCGACCGGTCAGCCCGCCGATATCAACGCCGTGCGCATGTATACCAGCCGGCCCGGCGTGAGCCTCAATCTGGAACAGCAGGTTTCGCAGAATTGGGGCGTGTTCGCGCGCGCCGGCTGGGCCGACGGGAATATCGAGCCATGGGATTTTACCGACATCGACCGCTCCGTATCGGCAGGCGTCTCCATCAACGGCAAACAATGGGGCCGGCCTGACGATACGATCGGGCTTGCCGGCGTCGTCAACGGCATTTCCGGCGTGCACGAGGCGTTTTTGAACGCCGGAGGCCTCGGCATCCTGATCGGCGACGGACAATTGCCGAATCCCGGGCTCGAGCAGATCGTCGAGATGTATTACAGCTACGCTCTTTCCGCCTCGACGCGACTCACCTTCGACTATCAGTTCATCGCCAACCCGGCCTACAACGCCGACCGCGGGCCGGTGAATGTCTTTGCCGGCCGTTATCATACTGCCTTCTGAACTCCCAGTTCGCATGCGCCGCGCGCCGACGTCGCATTGGCTCTAACGCTCTGCCGCATCCGAGCGGACATTTAGAACTTCTTCGACAAGCCGAGAAAGAAACCGCGGCGCGGGCCGTATTGCGGCGCGAACACGCCGATGCCGCTGCCGCTCCTGATCTGATAGATCTCATCGAACAGGTTGACGATATCGAAGCGCACCGTCATCGGCTTCGGATCCTCTGGCAGCAGAAACTCGCGCGCCACCCCGACATTGAACTGAGTATAGGGCGGCACCGTAGAGATATTGGCGTCGCCGCTGCGCAGTCCGCTGCCATAGATCATGTCGCCGGTGAATCTGGTTCCGCACCAGGATGGCGTGGACGCCCAGAATGTTTCGTTCGCATAAGCGGGTCGCCCGCAGAACTGATACAAAAAGCCTGCCGAGGCGGTGACGAACTGATTGTGATCGGTGTAGATCCAGTGGGTCTGAAGATACTGGAACTGGGTCAAGCCGCCGAGATCGGCGAGCGGCGTGTTGCCGAATAGATATTGGTTCGAGACCGGATCGGTCCCTTTCTGCTGGGCGATAGCAATGTTGGCGTAGCCCTGAAAATTGCCGCTGTGAAACTTTCCGCTCAGCTCGACACCCTCGTTGACGCCCTGGGCGTAGTTGAAAGCGCTTAACACGTAAGCCTGGCCGAAAAGACCGTTGTCGATGAGATCGGTCGCGAGCTTGTAGTAGGCGTCGACGCCGAGATCGAGGTCGGTGCAGTCTTTCGCCGCTGGTTTGCTGCACCCGAACGGAATATTTTGATCGACACCGACGTCGAAATAATGCGAGCGCTCCGGCAGAACCGGACCGTTTCCCTGGTCGGTAGGCACCGCCGCGGTGGTGTTGTTGAACAAACCGATATTAGCCGGAGCTGCCTCCACCAGCACCGGTGGCGTGAAGTAGCGCGCGTACCCAGCGTGGAACTTCGTGTACTCCAAAGGTTTGTACATGAAGCTGATGCGCGGGCTGAGCTGGTTGGCGCTGACGAATTGCCACATCTGGTCGAAGCGCAGGCCGCCGTTGATAATAAACTTGTCGGTGACCTTCCATTCGTCCTGTGCATAGACGCCGGCGAGATAGCCGATCGTCGAGACATTGTCGGTGATATTGAAAGGTGCATCGACCGGTGTCCCGCCGACCACGGGCTCGACCAGCGAGGTATTGCCGACAAAGGCCTGTTCACCGCTGAAGAAAAAACCGGTGCGGATGGTGTGCGCCGGATTGATTTTGTACGAGCCGTCGGCCTGGATGCCATTGGTAAAGGATTGGCGCACGACGTCCGAGGCGACACCGTTGATCAGCAAATCGCCGAGTGGGTCCGGCGAGTAGTGCAAACGGTCATAGCGCGTAAAATAAGAAACCTGCCCGTCAAAGCCGTTGATCGACCGCTGCAGCGCCAGCATGCCGTATTGGGTGTCCTCGAACTGGTTCTCGTTGAGCATCGCCGAGTTGAACGTGGTCACGCCGAACGCGCTCGTGACACCGCCGTTCAACCCGACCGGCTGCCCAGGACTATTGGGAATCTGAAACGCGCTTGTCGAGGTTCCCGCGATCAAGCTGAGCCGCGTATAGGGGTCGACGAACGTCGACATATAGGCGAAGCCCTTCTCCTGTTGCGAGAAGTCGTGGATCGGGCTGTACGAGGGGAGCGGATTTTCGAGGCCTTCCTTGGTTTGCAGATAACGGCCGGTAAAAAAGTATTGCACGCCGGGAAAGCAATCCGCACTGGGCAAAGCGCGGCTTCCGGGAGCCGGAGTTATCGTCGGACAGGTGCTGCCGAACGTGCCGCCGTATTGGATCGCCGGGGTGAACGTTCCTTGACTGCCGCCGTAAAGGCTGACTTGACCGCTGTTGTTGAAGATGTCGGGGCGGGTCGTGATGTCGACGAGGCCGACGGTTCGCAGGCCGTATTCGGCCGGCAGCGCGCCGACGACCAAGGCCATACTGCCGATCCAGCTGGCGTCGAGAATGCTGCCGAAGCCGGTCAGGCCGTCGGGCAGCATGATCCCGTTGATACGGTATTGCACGTTGGCATGGTCGTTGCGGACGTGAAGGAGCCCGCTTGCGGCGGAGTCTTGGGACACCCCCGGGGCCTGCAACAGGATTTTCTCCACCGTCTGGTTGTCGCCGCCGGGAAGCGCATCGATCATCGCGTGGGCGATGACATCGGAGGACGTGCCGATGGTCGTGTAGAGATTGCTGCGGCTTTGATCGAAGGCGTTGGCCTTGGCGTTAAGCTGCGCGGCCGGCGTGACGGGCGCCGGTGCGGGTGCGGCGACGTGCACGCGCCGCGGCTTCGGCTTCGGTTTTGCTCCCGAGACGACGACCTCGGGAAGCTTCACTTGAGCGCTTGCCGCGCCGCCGAGGCCAACAAGGGTCAATAGGGCCGCGCCGAGCAGCAAATACCCTCGACTTGTGCGGTGAGCACGAACAGACATGACGCTTCGTCCCTGAATTCTGCAAAGAATGGCCAATCGGCCGGCCCGTCGGGGGTCGTGCTGACGCGACACGTCGAGATGTCAAGGAAACGGCCGCGTTCAATCCTGCGAACATCGCCGGCGCAAAAAACTAACAGCGCGGCAACGCCGAAGATCAGCAACAACCTGTCAGGCGAGCGGCGGAGCGCGGGATTGAAATGGCGCCCGCCGTGAGGCGATGAAAACGACAGGGACGCGATCGAAACGTTCGATGGTTTGCGAAACAGACGGTACCGGCAGTTGCGGCGTCGGCGGCAGGAAAGAGTTCGCGGCGAGAAAGATCGTGGCGCAGATCGCGCAATAGTCGTCGTCCGCGTCGTTGCCGGGTTGCGGCGCGGGCAGCTGCGACGCTTGGGCTCCCGAGCGGCTTAAGGCCAGAGTGGGGTAGGTGTGATGAACGCCGTCGAGATGGACATGCCCGAATGACATGACGAGTTGCAGCGCCAGCGCGGCCAGCGCCAGACAACTGCCAAACCGCCTGTTGTGAAGCCAACGCATCGGGCGAAACGATCCATCGCGGCCAGCGGCGGCCATACCGCATCAGTCTTGCGCGAGAGCCGACCTCGCACAATGCAATCCATTCCCCGGCAAGCCGATTGGCGACTGCTGTGGCGCCGAAGTGACAGTCGCTCACGCGCGTTCCGACATGGACGGCTCACGACCACCCCGGCTAAAGCACAGCCGAGAGCATCTCCGATCGCGCCGCCTGCGCTCCTGGCGGTGCGGTCCAAATTGAAAAGGCATGGGAATGGCCGTTGAGCTCGATGGACCGCGGCTGCCGCCGCGCTCCGGCAGCGCGCGACAGCTGGTCGTATTTCTCCACGGCTATGGCGCCGACGGCAACGATCTCATCGAGATCGGCCGCGCCTGGCAACAATACTTGCCGCAGGCGGCGTTCGCCTCACCGCACGCGCCGGAGCCGTGCGGGCAGGCGCCGGTCGGGCGGCAATGGTTCGCGCTCACCTTTCGCGATCCCAACGAACGCTGGAACGGCGTCAACAAGGCGGCGCCGATGCTGGAGCGATTTTTCGAGGCTGAGCTCGCCCGCCACCGCTTGCCGCCCGCGGCGCTGGCGCTGGTCGGCTTCAGCCAGGGCACCATGATGGCGCTGCATGTGGGGCTGCGCCGTGCCGTGCCGCCGGCGGCGATCGTCGGCTATTCGGGCCTCTTGGCGCTGCCGCCGGACCGTAGCCCGGAAGCCGTTGCCGCGGAGATCAGATCGCGTCCGCCGGTGCTGCTGGTCCACGGCGATCAGGACGACCTCATTCCGCCGCAGGCGCTGTTTCAGGCGACCCAGGACCTCGCCGCGCTCGGCGTGCCGGTCGAGTGGCATTTGTCCGCCGGCGTCGGCCACGGCATCGACGGCGAAGGCCTCCGCCATGGCGGCGAATTTTTGGCGCGCCGCTATCGGACAGAAGGCTGATCCTAACCCGCGGGACGGGCTTCACAATCCTGTCACGCCTGCCTATAAACTGTGGCCACCGCCGCACTGCGGCATTTCGAGTCGAGGTAGGGGGCGTCGTCTTGAACGCTCATGTATCGCCATCGGGCTTTCCGGCACTTGTCCTCAACGCGGATTTTCGTCCGCTGAGCTATTACCCGCTGTCGCTGTGGTCGTGGCAGGACGCCATCAAGGCGGTGTTTCTCGAGCGGGTGAACATCGTCGCCAATTACGACCGCGCCGTGCACAGCCCAAGTCTTGAGATCAAGCTGCCGAGCGTGGTGTCGCTCAAGACCTACGTGAAGCCCTCGACCAATCCGGCGTTCACGCGGTTCAACGTGTTCCTGCGCGACCGCTTCTCCTGCCAGTATTGCGGCGCGCGGGACGATCTGACGTTCGATCACCTGCTGCCGCGGTCACGCGGCGGCCACACCACCTGGATCAACGTCGTCGCCGCCTGCTCGCCATGCAATCTCAGGAAGGGCAACCTGACGTCGGACGAATCGAAGATGTGGCCGTCGCAAAGACCGTTCCAGCCGACGGTGCAGCACCTGCACCGCAACGGCCGGCTGTTCCCGCCCAATTACCTGCACGAGAGCTGGCTCGATTATCTCTACTGGGACACCGAACTCGATCCATAGGCGCGGCGCCATCGGCGGCGCTTGATGATGCTGGTGTGGCGGCGGCCGCTTTCCGGTTCGGCCGCTTACCGCAGTTTCACGGTCGGGCGCCAGCCGCTGCACTTCTTCTCAAGGAGGTCGTAAAGATCGACACCGCCGATGATGAAAAACTTGGGCGGAATTTCCACATCCTGCAGCGTTTGGTTTTCAGCGGTGCCGATATCGAAGGTGACCGGCCCCTTCACGTACCAATGCCCGCGCTCGTTTTTCGTGAATGCTTGGCAAGGGACGGCTTTTGTTGAAGGCGGCGACCCGCTCGGCCTCGCCGCCGCGACCGGCCGGTTCTCCGGTCTAGTCGACACCGGCTTGGTCTCCTCGGATGGCGCCGGCGAATACGACTTCGTCGCCCAACCCTGCTGCTCGGCATAGGCGACGATCTTGTCGGCGATCGCGCGGCCGAGCCCGCGCGCCTCCGCCTCCACGCCCGGCGACAAATTGACGTCGGGCGCACTTTTGGCGGCAAGCACCGTGGCGATCGCCGCGCTGAGCGCCGCGCCCCCGGGCTGGCGCCCGCTGCCCGCTTGCGCCGTGAACGCGAGCAATTGCTTTTCTCCGCCCTCGGAGATTTGCGACAGCGTCATGTCGGCGACAACGCTGCTGCCGGTGCCGAAGCTGACCGGGTTGCGCGGCTGGCGGTTGTTCTGATCGGGGGCCTGCACTCGGCCGTTGATAATGAGGGCATTCTTAGGTGGGGCTTCGTCCGGTTTGGCCGGTCGCGCATTGAAACCGGCCGTGCCCACGAGGACGACGACGGTGGCCACGATCTCGTCATTCACCCGCTTGGCGGTGATCGCTTTGACGACATCGCCGGT
This sequence comes from Xanthobacteraceae bacterium, assembly GCA_049512975.1. Classification (GTDB taxonomy): domain Bacteria; phylum Pseudomonadota; class Alphaproteobacteria; order Rhizobiales; family Xanthobacteraceae; genus BOG-931. The sequence goes on from JBEKWO010000002.1 coordinate 141,100, forward strand.
CATGGTGCCCAACTTGCTCTCCAGCCGCACGGCGAAGTCGCGGTCGAAGACCGCCACATCGGGGGCGAACACGGGATCGTTGACGACTACCGTTTGCGGTCGCGGCGGCGCGCTGCCGGCCGGACTTGACGCTTGCTGCACGCTGTTGCCGGCACAGCCGGCAACAGCCAGCGAGATCAAGCAGATGAATAGACGGACGGCGCTCGGATCAAACATTGCCGCAACATTACCATACTCCCCCTGCCACGCGAGAGACTGCAGTCGGGCTTGCATTCGCCAGGACGCAGCCAGCGACGGGTTATTCGCTCTCTGAGGCGCCATGGTGTCGGATCGTTTGGCAGGTGGGATTCATCGACTGCTATGCCGCAAATTTTGCTTGCTAGTGAAGGGAAGAAAGCGAATCTTGTCAGGGCAAAACCGTTCGTCGTAAGCGTCAATCTCAAAGGGAGAACTCATGAAGAAGCCAAAAATCATGCTCCTCAGCGTGGCCGTCGGCGGCCTTGCGTTGGCTGGGGCAACGGTTTTAGCGCCAATTCAAAGCGCCTGTGCGCAACAAGGCAAGATGAGCTACGCCGAAGACATCGCCCCCATTTTCAAGGGATGGTGTGTGTCGTGTCATCAACCCGACGGCGAAGGCTACAAGGCCAGCGGGCTGGATTTAACAAGCCACGAAGGATTGATGAAGGGTACCAAATTCGGGCCGATGGTAATTCCAGGCCAACCCGACAACAGCAATCTCATGGTCCTGATCGAGGGCAAGGCCAAAATCAGGATGCCGTTCGGACATAAGGCGTTGCCGAACTGTCTACGCAATAACATTTGGAGCTGGATTTTCCAGGGCGCCAAGAACAATTGATCGCATGCGGTAGTCGGGCCGAACAAGCCGCAAGCCGCGGTACATCCTGCGCATCAACTGAATGTATCGGTGCGGCCGCGTCGCTTCCGGCGCTGCCGCCGCCTGTCGGCTATTCGCCGATATTGAAGTGCTTAAGCGCGCTGTTGAACGCTTCCAGCTTGCCGGGATCGTCGGCAAGCGCGTGACGCGCGTCGCCGATGGCCGCCTTTGCTTTGGCTTTTTCGCCCATGGTCTCATAGGACCGCACCAGCATGAGCCAGCCTTCCGGGTTCGATCCGGATGACTTCAGCCGCTCCGCCAGCCGCGTGACCATGTCTTCCATGCTCATGCCCTGCGGATGGTCCGGCGCCGCGCCAGCCGCCGCGGGTGCAGTTCCGTGCGGGGAGGGCGCAGGCGGGGCTGCGGCATTGTCCTCGAGTTGCCGCAAAGCCGCGTTGAGCCGCTGCAGCTTTTCGGGTTCGCCGGCAAACGCTTGCCGGGCGTCGGCGGCTGCCGCCCGCGCCTTATCGGGGTCGCCAAGAACTTTATAGGAGCGGACCAGTTGTACCCAGCCGTCGAGATCGGATCCGTCCCGCTTAAGCCGCGCGGCGAGTCGATCGACCATGCTGCGAATCGCCGCTTGTTGGTCGGACGGCGGGCCGTCGGCGTCCGCCACCTTCACGGCGGCAGGTGCGGCGGGTGCGGCGGGTGCGGCGGCAGGTGCCGGTGCCGCGGCCGACGTGCTCTCCACGCGGGCAAGCGCATTGCGCACATCGATGACCCAAGGCGTGCCGGCCGGCGCCTCCGCGATAAGATCGCGCCAAATGTTGGCCGCCTTGTCACGCTGGCCGTCCTGCTCGGCCGCCAGGCCCAGGTAGTAGCGGGCGGTGACATTCGTCTTGTCGAGGGTCACGGCGCGCATGAGCGCCGTCTTGGCGTCGGCGGTCACGACGTCGTTCGCTTCAGCCGTCAGCGCCTCGCCGAGATTGGCTTCACGTTCGGCGCTGTCGCCGAGCAGCCGCAAGGTGTTGCGCCAGGCGGCCACCGAATCCGAGTAACGGCCGAGACGCATATAGATCGGGGCCAGAATCTCCCAGCCACGCCCATCCTGCGCGTTGCGCGCGAGATGCGCCTCGGCCTCGGCCACCAGGACTTCGATGGATTGCGGAGTGGCCGCGACGTCGTGCTGGGCCACCGGCTGTCCAGACGCTAGTTCCGGCGATCCGAGGACGAGGTAAAGGCCCCCCGCCACAACGGGAAGCGCCAGCAGCGAAGCAACAGCAACGGCGCGTCGCCGCCACGCCGCCGAGATGGCATTGCCGGTCGGGAGCGCGGCTTGGGCGGCGTCGGAGGCGGCAAGCAAGCGCCGGGAGATCTCCACGCGCGCCGCTTCCGCCTCGGTCTTGCCGACCAGACCCGCCGCGAGATCGCGTTCGATCTCGGCAAGCTGATCGCGATACACGGCCATATCACTGCCTGAAGGCGCAGCACCGGCTCGGCGGGCGAACGGCCAGATTACCGCAACGACCGCCGCCGCCGTCATTGCCGCCAAGATCAGCCATAGGATCATTTGAACGCCTTCTACAACAAAACGCCATCAAGCGGTAATTCTTGTCGCGAGCCGTATGTGACCCGCTCTGTCATGCCGCTTGGTGGCGCCACTGTATTACTTGTTGATCTTACTTGGGTACTTTGTGTCCGTTGGCCGCGAAGGCTTTACCGAAAGCGGTGTTTGGTCCGCCACCCGCCGGATTCACATGGCATTTTCCGCAAGCGAGCCCCGTTTGCGATGCATAGGCGGGCGTCGCCTGCGCCGTGCTCGGAGCGACCAGTGTGATGCCGGCGGCCAATATTGCGGCGCCAACACCGACCGCTACGCAGAGGGCGGCGGTTCCGAAAGCCTTTTGCATGTTTGCGATAGCCATGTGATTAGTCCTCCAAGTGAACAGTAGATTTAGTATTGAGATGAAAGAATATTAGGCGTCTATGCAAAATCGGACACGTATCCGTATTTTGCCAAGTTTTCCTTGCCGTTCCCGGTGCCGCCACGTCGAACCGTGAGATTATCGGGCGGCGATCATGATGGGCACGGGCAATTTATTCCCTAACAGCCTAGCTCAAGCGCTCGTAACCCAAGTTATATCCGTTGGATTGTGGAACGAGATGCTTGTGCAGGGTCTCGGCAGGCGATTCGTTGAACAGTGCTTTGTATTCGATGGCAAATCGACCGAATTCGGTCACTCCGTGCTCCGTCAAAATGCCCGTGACGTTCACCGGGGCAGCATGATTTTGCCGAATCGCGCGGCGCACCAGATTGAGCTGCCGAACCTTCGAATAGCGTTTTGGCCCCATGTGAAAATATTTCCAGAAGAGCCGGTGCAGGGTCCGCTCACTGACACCCGCTGCCCGTGCAAGCGCCACAACATGGATTTGACCATCTCGCCGAAGACACTCCAGGACCGTCGACATTACTTTTTCGCTTCGTTTATCAAAACAACGTCTTTGGCTGACCGAATCCGACAAAATCCTGTTCAGGATTCCGAGCAATGACGCCTCGATGGCCTGCAGATGCGCAGGTCGCGCACGCTGTATGCCATTCCGCGCCGTCGTCGCCGCCTCGATAAGTTTTATGAATTCAGCGGCCGGCGGGGCTATGAGTATCTTGGCATTTTCGATCGAGACCAGATACTTCTTAAAACCGCCGTTGGTGATGCCGCTGGTCAAATCGGCCGGCACCGCCAACGAAATCCACTGCGTCAGTCCCGTGCATGCGAACGTAAAGTGACTGGCCGGTGGAATCATCACGATTTCAGGCCATTGGAGAGATCGGCCGTCGAACACAATTCGATCGGCACACGTCGCGCTCTGCATGAACAAAAAACACGGATGGGAGCGCGTTGTGCCGTGAACGATCGTTCCGCTTCCCCCGGAGCCGAATTGCAAAATCGTTCGGGGAAGGACGTGCTGCGCGAAATCCAACGGTCCCGTCAGCGGCGCGGTCATCAAAGACAGAGCGTCCGCCTCGCGGATCTTGTCCGAATACTCGTCAAAAGTACTGCATTCCCAGCCCACAGGACCTCCCAATTGGCACGCACTTAGGGCGGCAACTGCATTAGGTAGGGCGCGACTCCCCGGCATTGACCTGGATCAACCGGTATTATAGCCGCAGCATCGACGAAAGTAACCATCGTCGGACTTGTTCGGTCAGCGCTCTAAGCCCTGTATCACCGGATGAATTACTGGGCGGGGTACACCCTTACTGCGTTGACTGTATTATTTCTGCAACACTCTGGAAAATTCCCAATCATCAAGTCCACAATGTCTGAATTTGCATTGGCGGGTGCGACAATTTGGCTTTAGCGTTCTCGGTGGTTTCGGGGCGGCACCACCATGAGGCGGGCTTCATAGATCGATCAAGAGCACAAATCGCACTTCTTCTCTTGGCGATGCCGAAAATTGACGTGGTTGGGGGGCAGTTATGCATCGTTTTCCGAGGCCGGCGGCCGTGTGTCCGTCGGCGCGACACTGGGGGCACCAGCGGCTAGCGCTGCTTGCGGTAGCCGGCGTTGTTTGCGGGGTATTGGCGGGCTTTAGCGGGTCGGCGAGAGCCAATGACCTTGCCGGCGACGATTCCATCGCGGCGCTGCGCAGCTACGTTCAACTCGTTGCCGCCGCGCAGCCGCAGACGGCGATCCAAGGCACTCCGCAAGCGCCCAGCGCCGGTGGCGAAATCGATGGCTATGCGACCTTGCGAGCCTTCAGCGGGCCACCGCAATCGATCAAGGATCAGCCCAAACTAGCTGACGCCGATAATTTGTTGGACTGGTTGAAGCAAGGTGCGCCGGCACCGGCCGCCGCACCGCCTCCTGTGGCGGCGCCACGGGCGACAGTGGGCAAGGCGCCGGGCGCCGTCGAAGCGACATACATCGGCTCAAAGGTTTGCCTCGGCTGCCATTCCGCCGTCGCTGCTACGTACGCCACGACGCTGATGGGCCGGCTGCAGCGGACCGGCAAATCGCTGGAATGCGAAACCTGCCACGGCCCCGGCTCGGCGCATGCGAAGGCCGGTGGCGGCCGCGGCGTCGGCGGCATCATTTCATTCCGCACCAACGATCTCAGCCGCACGCCCGAAGAGAACAACGCCATTTGTCTCGGCTGTCATGAGCACGGCGAGCGAGTCTACTGGCAAGGCAGCGTGCACCAGGTGCGCAACTTGGCCTGCACCAACTGTCACACCATCATGCGGGCGGTGTCGGCACAGAATCAGTTGAAAACCGCGTTCCAGCCAGACACCTGTTTCCAGTGCCACAAGGACCGGCGCGCGCAGATGTTCATGTCATCGCACATGCCGATTCGCGAAGGCAAGGTGGTCTGCTCGGATTGTCATAATCCGCACGGCAGCGCCACCGAGGCAATGCTGCGGCAGGATTCGATTAACGACAATTGCTACACCTGCCACGCGGAAAAGCGCGGACCGTTCCTGTTCGAGCATGCGCCGGTGCGCGAGAATTGCCTGAACTGTCACGATCCGCATGGCTCGATCAACCAGTACTCGCTGAAAATGTCGCGCCCGCGGCTGTGCTTCGAGTGCCACACGCTCGGCCCGCACGGCTCTCTGGGAGCAAGCGGAGCTGGTTCAGTGCTAACGATGAGCAACGCCTGTAATAACTGCCACGTCATGATCCACGGCAGCAACAGTCCGGCGGGCGGGGCGCTCCAACGGTGAGTTGAGATAATCGCTCCAATGATGAGTTGAGATAGTAGCGCGACGGGGTTCGCATCGGAGCTGGGGGGCTCGGGGCAATGTCAAATCGATTTAGGTTCGTTCAAGCCTGTATCGTCGGCGCAGTGTTGGGTGGAACGGCGCTAGTTTCGACCGACGCGTTTGCGCAATGCTGCCAAGGCGGTGGGCCGACTGCTGCCAACGCCTTTACCGATGGTTTGGCCACCTCGGCTTCATGGCCGGCCGACCCGTGGCTGTGGCCGGCGGACAACGCATCGCTGCTAAAGGCGCCACCGATGGCGCCGTTCTGGTGGACCCACGGCGAGATCGAAGCCGGCGGCCGCGACTTTCTCAATAATCCAACAGTGGATGGCATCACTGCTACCACCGGCGGAATAGCTATTCCCGGCACTCCTCTCGGCGCACAAAGTTTAGGGAAGTACTACGAGTACAGCATCGTCGCACCGGGCGCGTTCGGCGGCGGCCATGTCGCCACCGGCACCAGCGATGGACTCTACCAAATCGATCTGTGGGCCAACAACGTCGGCTCCTACTTCCAAAGCTTTAGCGATCAGTCCTATATGCTGACCGCATCGAAGGCGGGTGAGCAATACCTCACGTTTATTTGGGATCAAACGCCGCACATTTACAGCACCAGCGCGCAGACACCCTATCGCGGAGTCGGAACTAACAATCTGACGTTGCCGCCCGGCTTCGCCCAGTCGAATCCTTCTACCGCGCTCCCGATTACTTTTCTCGGTTCAGCCTTGGTGCCGACCGATATCGGTATCCAGCGTAACACTGCGGCCGTGAGCTATCGCGCGACGGATCCTTGGTATGCTTGGGATGCCGGGGCGGATTATTCTTATATGACGCGGACAGGCACGCAGCCATTTGGCGTGATTGGCTTTGCCACTGGTGCCGTCGGCCCGGCATTTACAGCCGCACACGGCGACCTTCCTGTCGAAGTCCCGGCACCGGTCGACGACAGCACCCAGAATTTCGGTGCGAGGGGCGAATATATCGGCACCTCGCTGTGGGGCCAGAAATTTACGTTCAAGGCCGCGTATAACGGCTCGATCTATACCGACAATATTTCATCTTTCAACGTGCAAGATCCCTGGGGAGCTACATGTTCGGCGGCCAAGCCGGGAACAGCGTCATGTCCAAGCGCGCAGTTGTCGACGCCGCCCAGCAACGCCATGAACGGCTTCAGCACAACGACGTCGGCGGATCTGCCCTTCCACAGCCGTTACGTCGGCACCACCAGCTACGAAATGATGACGCAGAATGCGCCTTTCCTGCCGATGACGAATAACCCGGCCGCGGCGGCAAGCCCGAGCGGGGTTCCCTGGAACCTGGTCGGCGCCCTGCCGGTGCAAAGCCTCGCTGGTAACATCGACACGCTGCTGAGCAACAACGTCCTCACCACGCAAATTACTCCTGATTTGACGTCGAAATTGAACTACCGTTACTACAGCTTCAACAATCAAACACCGCAGGTAATTTTCCCGTGTTGGATATCCAACGATCAAACCGGCGTTGCGCCGTCGACCGGGCATATTTGCGGTGCGTCCGGCTCTGAGACCAGCATTTCGAGCCTGTCGATCAGCTACATCAAGCAGAATGCCGGTGAAGAGCTGAATTGGCGGCCGACCAAGGAATGGAACTTCGCTGTCGCCGGCGGGTGGGAGGGCTACAACTACACGGAAGCCGACGCCGGCTACACCAACGAGTATTCCGTAAAAGGGTCTGTTGACTGGAAGCCGTTCGGCTGGCTGACCGCGCGCGTGAGCGGCTCCTATGCCGATCGAATTGCAGGCGATTACAGCTACCTCAACAACGTGGCGGCCGTTCAATTCCCGAATATAGGGAGCTACACGCCAAATTGTGCCGTCCTTGCCTCGCACTGCAGCTCTTGGGTCTATTCCTCCGCCCAACAGCAATTTATGTTCGACAATCGGCAGCGGACGACTGCGAACTTCCTGCTCGATGTCGTGGTGTTTCCCGGCGTGACCATCACGCCCACCTTCAAATACAAGGATGACTTCTATCCGCTAAATACCAATACTGGCGCGGCCCCAGGTGCGCTTGCGCTAGGTTTAAGCGATCAAAAGAAGGTCAGTGGCGGCGTGGACGTCGCCTGGGTGGTCACGCCGACCCTTTCGATCGTGGGTTCCTACTACTACGATTATTATAATCAGTTGCTGTACAATACTACCACACCCAGTAGTGCGATTCTCGTAACCACCACCGACCAGACGTTTGTGAATACCGTCACGGCCGCGGTGAAGTGGGCGGCGATACCAAATACATTGGACTTTGATGCACGCTACTCGTACTCGTACGGCGTCGACGCGCAGAATTGCCCGGTTTGCACCGGCTCCGGCGTGTTCGCTGGAACCGTGTCGTACCCGAATGACACGACTCAGTGGCAGCGCCTGGACGTAACGGCGACCTACAAGTTCGATCCCACCTGGGTCCAGCAAATGGGCTTCAAGGGCGATCTGTTGGTGAGGGCGCGCTATACCTGGGAGAGCAACAGCGTCGGCAATTGGCAGAATGATTCGCTCATGCCGCTAATGGGCACCTCTACTGGCTTGCAAGACGCGATTTGGCTCGCCTACTACAACCCGAACTACAACGTGCAAATGCTCGCCCTATCGCTCATAGCCAGGTGGTAGCGGGAACGCAAAGCCAGTCACGATGTTGGTGAAACGACGCCGGGCTCTGCCCGGCGTCGCTGCTTTGGCGCCACCGCGGCCATCGCATTCGCCGCCGCTGCCGCCTCGTTCGCGTAGCCCAGTGACGAACGGCCAACCCGGTGTCGCAGTGGACTCAAAACGAGATGGAGCCATTGATATTTTGATCAAGATCAAAAATGGCTTCGGCGTCTATTGATAATGAAGCAAGCGCGTGAGGCAGGGTACCGCAGCCTCAATTCCAAGTCGCAACGGCATAGTAAAAGTGCAGCGTTGACTTCGTATAGGATGCATCGCACCTTGCGATCCCGGACCGGAATACTCTCGCGAGTCAGCGCCTTGGCCCTTCCCAGCACCGTTGCTCGAGCCCTGGCGATTGCCCTTTGTGCAGCGGCGCTCGGCGTGGGGGGTGCAAACGCGCAGCAGCCCGCGGCGGCGCCATCTGAGCAGCCGGCAGCGCAACCGGCCGCGCAACCGGCGGAGCCACCGCCGGAACAACAGGCCGCCAAGATACCAAGCGAAACCTGCCTTGGCTGTCACGGCATCGATGGCTTCGCGGTGCCGGGGCCCAACGGGCAGATGCGCTCGTTATTCGTCGACGGGCGTAAATTCCTGAACAGCGTGCACGGCAAGCGGCTCTGCGTCGACTGTCACCAGCAGATCACTGAGGTCCCCCACCCGAAATTGGAGCGGATCAAGGTCAGCTGCATCACCTGCCATCAGGACATGTACGAGGATGCGCTGTTCCAGAACACACCGGAAAAGGCCGAACTGGCCATGGTGGTTCAGCGCGTCGACAGCTTCCTGAAATCGGTCCATGCAAGACCGAACAGGGAAGACCAATCATCGACCAACGCCACCTGCTACAACTGTCACGAACCTCATTACATCTATCCGCCAGGCACCTCGCTGTGGTCGGAGTGGCGGCTCGGACTTCCTTACAAGTGCGGCAAGTGCCACACCCAGGAGCTCGCTGAATATTCCACCTCGATTCACGGCAGGCAGGTGCTGCTCGATTACAATCCGAAGGCGGCGACCTGCGCGGACTGCCACACGAGTCATGATATCGCTTCGACGGCGCTGCCAGCGACGCAGCTCACCATCACCCAGAATTGCGGCAGTTGCCACCAAGAAAATTTAAAAAGCTACCTGGAAACCTATCACGGGCAGGTCAACAAGCTGGGCTACGCCTATACGGCCAAGTGCTTCGACTGTCACGGCAACCACGGCATCCAGCGCGTCAACGATCCCGGCTCCAAGGTCAGTCCGGCCAATCGGCTGCAGACCTGCCGGCAATGTCACGTCGACGCGACGGTCGGGTTCACAACATTCGAGCCGCATGCCACGTCCCACGACTTTGCGCGCTATCCCTATACCTGGGTCGCGTCGAAATTCATGATCTTGCTGCTCGGCGGCACCCTGTCGTTCTTCTGGCTGCATTCGTTGCTGTGGTGGCTCCGTGAATACCGGGATCATAAAGCGACCGGGACGACGACACACGTCCGCACCGAGGGACTGATTTCCGACGATCACGTCCAATACTACCAGCGCTGGCCCGTGATGTGGCGGATCGCTCATTTGGTCTTTGCGCTGTGCGTCATCATGCTGGTGTTCACCGGGATGACGCTGTTTTACGCCAACAGCTTCTGGGCGCCCACGGTTCAGGGGGGGTTCGGCGGGCCGCGGATCACCGGCACCGTGCATCGCATCTTTGCCGTCGCCTTCGTGTCGATCTTCTTCGCCCACCTTGTCTATGTGGGGCAGCGGATCGCCAGGAGCTGGCGGACGTTCGACTGGTTCGGACCGACTTCCATGGTCCCCAACCTGGAGGACATCCTCGACATTTTCCTCATGTTCAAGTGGTTCTTTGGTCTTGGCCCGAAACCCGAGTTCGACAAGTGGGCCTATTGGGAGAAGTTCGACTACTGGGCGCCGTTCTGGGGCGTCACCATCATCGGCTTGAGCGGCGCCATGCTTTGGTTCAAGACGTTGACGGCCTCGATGCTGCCCGGCTGGGTTTTCAACGTCGCTACCATCTTCCATGGCGAAGAGGCGGTCCTCGCTTCCGGCTTCCTGTTCACGGTGCACTTCTTTAACAACCACTGGCGGCCGGAGAACTTCCCGCTGGACATCCTGATGTTCACCGGCTCGATGCCGCTGGAGAAGTTCAGACGCGAGCATAGGATCGAGTACGATCGGCTCGTCCGCACCGGCCAGCTCGACAAATACCTGGTGCAGGCGCCGTCGCGGCCGATGAAGCGGGGTTCGCAGATTCTCGGCTTCACCCTGATGGCTGCCGGCTTGATCCTGCTGATCTTGATCCTGTCTGGATTCGTTCGGAGCATACTAGGATGACCAATCAAACATCGCGGCTTCGATATATTTTGCCGGCAATCATCGTGCTGGCGGCGGGTGTCCTCGGCTGCTCAAAGGAGGACGCCGGAACCGGCCAACCGCAGAAACAACCCGCCGTGGACATCGCAGCAGGCAAGACGGCCGCCGAGCGGCAATGCGGGACCTGTCACGGTATCGACGGCCGAGGGAAGGGTCCGGCGATCCCGACGCTGGCCGGCCAACCCGAAGGTTACCTGCTCGCCGCGATGGCCGAGTACAAGGACGGACGACGCCATCACGCGGCACTGCGCGCGATCATCGAAGGTTTAAGCGACGCGGATACCCGCAACGTGGCCGCTTACTTCGCCAGCTTGCCGCCGATCGCTGCGCCCTCGGCACAGAATGTTCGGCCGTTCTCGCCGTATGAGAACGGCAAGAAGCTGGCCGTTACCTGCGGCCAATGTCACGGCCCTGACGGCAACAGCAAGACGCCGGGGACGCCAAGCCTTGCCGGCCAGCAACCTCGGTATTTCGCCACCGCCGTGCACGAATATCTGGTGGGGTCGCGTGGTATGCCTTCCCCAATGCCCCCAATGCACATGCTGGTGCGCGACATGCGCCCGGTCGATGTGGACAGCGTGGCGCTGTACTTCGCTTCGCAGACCCCGGCGCAACACCCGCCCGCCGATTTCGGTGACCCGGCGAAAGGCGAGTCGCACACCGTGCTGTGCGCGGGCTGCCACGGCCTGCTCGGGGTCAGCAGCGACCCTGCGACGCCAAGTCTGGCAGGCCAGGACCCCCAATACCTCGCCAATGCAATCAAGGCCTACCGCAACGCGCGTATATTCGAGCCGATGATACGGGTCGTCGCCGGTCTGACCGACGCGGACGTCGACAATATCGCCGCGTTCTACACAATTCAGAAAGGCAGGCCAGCCGAGAACGGCCAGGCGCTGATCCAGGAACTGACGCAAAGATGCAATCGGTGTCACGGTGTGGGAGTGCGCAGTTCTGACATCGCCATCCCGAGATTGAATGGCCAGGACCCGGACTATCTGGTGATGGCGTTGAGGGCGTATCGCGACAACAGGCGCCAAACCTCGGTGATGCACAGTATGGTCCTGCCGTACGGCGAAGCTGTCATAGAAACCCTGGCGTCGTACTATGCGAGCCAACCGGTGAAATAGATCGGCCGGGGACCAGCCGGGGCTGAATGAGAGACATCGATCCTAGGACCCACACAGGCAAACGCCGATGAAGCCTATGACGCGGACTTTCATGATGCTTTTGTTGGCGGCGGCGACGTCGGCTTCGATTCATCAGCGCGGTGCCGCGGCTCAAACCACGTCGATCAAAACCGGCGACGAGCTGCGGCCCATCTACGCCAAGCCCGCGGATGTCGCCGACGGCAAGCAGTTCGCGGATTCCGCTTGCGCGGGCTGCCACGGCGCCAACGGCATCAGCACCACGACCGGGATTCCCGACCTGGCAGGTCAGCGGCCTGTGTATCTCTACATGGCACTCCGGGCCTATCAATCCGGCGCCCGCATCAACGCCGCCATGAATACCTCGGTGAAGTTCACCAGCGACGCGGCGCTGGTCAAGGTGGCTGCGTATTACGCAAACCTCGATCCACCGCAGCTGGCGGCCGGCGCGGCGCCGACCTTTCTTGATCCGGTGCTGGCCGGCAAGACCGCTGCGGCCGCCGCATGTGCCGGATGTCACGGCGAGGCGGGCGTCACCACCACGCCCGGATTCCCAAGCCTGGTCGCTCTGACTCCGCAATACTTGACAACGGCGATGAAGTCCTACCGCAGCGGTCAACGCCAGAACGACACGATGAAGTCGATGCTCGCCGCAATCGGCGACGCGGACATCAATCACATCGCACTGTTCTACGCGCTGCAGAAGCCGGCTCGCGCGCAAACGCCCGCTCCGGGCGACCAGCAGGCGGGTAAGACCAGCACTGTCGGCTGTGCCGGCTGCCACGGCGATCAGGGCGTCAGCAGTAATCCCGCCACACCGAGTCTCGCCGGGCAGGATGCCGGGTATCTCGTCGCCGCGCTTCAAGCTTACAAGAATGGAGCCCGCGCCGACGAAACGATGAAAACTCTGGCGGGTCCGCTAGACGACACTACGATGAAAAATATAGCGGCGTATTATGCCGGCCAGGAGCCACAAGCGCTGAACATCCGCCCGCCCTCGACCACACAGGAATGGACGCAGAAGTGCGACCGCTGCCATGGACTGAACGGCAACAGCACCGACCCGCGAATTCCCGCCTTGGCCGCACAGCGCGTCGAGTATTTGCAGACGGCTCTGCGCGAATTTCAAACCGGCGCGCGCACGAGCTCCGAGATGCACGCTATGTCCGATGTCCTCAGCGAGGACGACATCAAGAATCTCGCGACATACTACGCACACCAGAACGCGCGGGCAGTGGTGTTCATGCCCGCGCCGGATAAGTGATGAGGTGGGCTTGACCATTCGGCCGCGGCCAGGTGCGCGCGATCGAATGATAAGGCTCGGAAAAATCGATCGAGGAATCCAAGCATGATTGACCAGCCGCCGCTGCACCGTCTCTATCATCACTATTCCGAGCTGCCCTACAGCCAGCGCGCCTTGTATACGGCTATGCTCATTACCTTGGGGTTTGGCTATCTATTCGCCTTGCTCAACGTCTACTTCACTTACGCCGGAAAGGCCGGGGGCAATCCATGGCTGTTGACTGAACAGGACCTCGTGGTCGCCTATTCCGGCAGCGGCACGGTTTCGCGCCTAGAAGGTGCACTGCGTGGGCCGATGTCGACCATGTTGCCGCCTGAGGAGAGAAGCATCGTGATCGATTGGGTTCATGCAGGCGCCGACCGCGCGGCGTACGAGCGAGACGTGAGGCCCATTGTCGATAAGCGCTGTCTAGCCTGCCATGACGGCAGCAACCCTCATATTCCCAACCTTTTCGGATACGACAACATCAAGAAGGTCACCGAAAGCGATACCGGCGCGAAACTCTCGACGCTGGTTCGCGTGTCGCACATTCACATGTTCGGCATACCTTTCATCTTCTTCATCGTGGGGCTGATATTCTCTCATGCCTATGTGCGGCCGGTATGGTTCAAGTGTGCGGTCATTGCCCTGCCGTTCCTGAGCGTCATGGTGGACGTGAGCTCCTGGTACATGATCAAGGTCTACCATCCCTTTGCTTGGGTCGAGATCTTGGCGGGCGCGCTGCTGGCCGCATGCTTCGCCTACATGTCGCTAGTGTCGCTGTATCAGATGTGGTTGTCTCCGCCTCCAGCGATGGTTACTGAGCGGATGGGCGGCGATATTCCCAACTCGCGCTGACCGGAGCCCGGCTAGGCCTCTGCGAGTTGCGAAGGCCGAACCGGCGCGGTGGTGAGCAAGGCCTCGGGCGAAGCAGAGCCGTCTCGCCGCCCGGCCGTCACTACTGACCACCGTCGGGTGTAAAGTCCTGGTCCGCGAAAGAGCCATTCGAAAGTGGTTCAACAATTTTAATCTGGGGCTGACCAATGCTTACATGGCAAGCATTACAAGCAGAAGTGAGCTCACGGTAATTCGTATCAAATCTGTTCGCATCCTTCGCCTTGACGGCTTCATCCAGAGATTTCAGGTTGGAATCAACACTTTTGAGCATCTCGTTGATGGACACGTGTCGCCATTGAGGTGACCTCGTTTGGATGGTCACAATGTCTTCCTTAACCTGTTCAATGGTCTCTTTTATCTTCCTCAGTTCATAGCTTGCCAATGCCCAATTGTTGGCGTGAGCCGCAAACCAAAGCTTGGTGTGGTGTATCTGCATTGCATTGTTCATCAGATCGCCGAGATGCGGAAGATTTCCTTTTGCCTCCTGGGCGCGCACTAGGTTCGGATCCAGATTGACAAGCAGGCTAGCGATACCGACGACTCCGAAAAGGTAGATGAATGCGGGTGCTTTTTTCCAGATGCCTTGCATGATGATACCTCCCCATTCGTTGCGCGGAGTCTCACTCAAGGCTTTGCGGCCTTTTTGAAATTGAGACTAGCGGCCTTCTTACTTGAGCCGCGCGTAGATTTTGCCGCGGTCCCGCCAACCGGCAAAGTCCGCAACTCTGCATTATTTCCACTCATAGGGCCTAGACTTTGATCTACGTCAACGCGTGGTCGTCATCCGTCGATATTTTGTTCAAAAGGGGACCTCCACGGCCTTTCCGAAAAGAGCGCGGCAGATGATCGATGCGCCCCATCTTCGATCGGGAAAGCTTCGTCGCCGATGCGACGGCGGGTCCCGATTCTCACTCAAGAGGCTCTCGATCTCGAGCGAATCCGGAGGAGAATCGGCCTAGCCATGCCACGACACATTTTCCGTCTCATCGTCCTGCTCGTGGCCTGCGCCGTGATCGGGTATGCGGCGAAACGAGGCTTCACTGTCAAATCTTTCTACGAATATGGTCATTACCGGGGCGATTCGGTCGCGCAGATCGCTTCGGAAAAACCCAAGTACAGGGGGGTTGGATATTGCGCGCCGTGTCACGCCGAGCGAGTGGCGGAGTGGTCGAAAGGCATCCACAACAGCGCCGACCTCGGCAAGATTGTCAAATGCGAAGTCTGCCACGGCGCCGCCAGCGAGCGCGAGCCGCGCGGCATGTTCGTGGTCTCGACGAGCGGCCCCGATCACCCCACCAACCTCAGGATGTCTATCCCAACCGACACGAGAAAGCTCTGCACCCTTTGTCATGAGCGGACAACCGGGAGACCTGCGCAGCAACCGCAGATCGTGGTCGCCGATCACGCCGGGACGCAACAGTGCACCGTTTGTCACAATCCGCATTCGCCAACACTCAATTTGGTATTTGCTGAAGCTGCGGCGCCAGCCGGCGATGCACTCGCCGGCAAGACCAAGGCTGATGCTTGCGCGGTCTGTCACGGCGCCGGCGGCGTGAGCAAGAATCTCCCCGGCCCCAGCCTTGCAGGCCAGAATGCGACCTATTTCACCAACGCCGTGAAAACATACAGGACCGGCGCACGCGACAATCCGATGATGAGTGCCGTGGCTCAGGGCATCAAGGATGAAGACGCCGGCGATCTTGCAGCCTATTTCGCGGGCTTGAAATGCGAAAGCGCCTCGCCGAGGGATCGCGAGGCCGCGTCGAGAGGTCAAGCAATCGTATCGAAGTGCGCGGCCTGTCACGGCGCTGACGGACGCGCGAGCAATCGCTCCTGGCCGAGCCTGGCGGGGTTGTCCAAGGATTATTTGATCAGTGCTCTCGATGCCTACAAAAACGGCACCCGGAACAATGCCATCATGGCTGGAATCCTGAAGGACTTGAGCGACGCGGAAACCGAAAGCGCGGCGGCCTATTACGCCGGCGCCGGGTGCAAATAACGCACGCGGGCTGGGGAACTTGTGGGAGGGACAGCGCAAAATGGCAGACGAAGAAAAACTCGAGAAGCAGCAACAAGAGCGGCGCGAATTCCTCAGCTGGCTCGGAGGCGCCTTGGCATGTGGCGCGGCAGTCATAGTGGGGGACGCGGGGACGCTGCAGGCCGTTGCCGCCAGTGAACAAACCGCGGCAGCGCAAGTGCCGCCGAACCCGGCAATCCCGGGATATGACTGGTCCAAGCACCGGTGGGCGTTCGGCGTCGACGCCACCAAATGCATCGGCTGCCTGCGCTGCGTCGAAGCCTGCAAAAAGGAAAACAATGTTGCTCCGGACGCGCATCACTTTCGCACCTGGGTCGAACGCTACGTCACTTTGGAGGGGGAGGAAACCGCCCGCATCGACAGCCAGGCCGATCCGGTCAACATCGAGGCGTCAGGTTCTGAAGGAGAATATCGCTTCGCCGATCGCTACAAGGATGCGAAGGTCGCGAAGGCTTTCTTCGTGCCGAAGCTATGCAATCACTGCACGAATCCGGCCTGCGTGCAGGTCTGTCCGACCGGCGCGACCTACAAGACCGAGGATGGCGTCGTTCTCATCGACCACACCTATTGCATCGGCTGCCAATACTGCGTGCAAGCCTGTCCCTATGGCGCACGCTTCTTCAACGCGGAGAAGAATGTTTCGGACAAATGTACCTGGTGTTACCACCGCATTACCAAGGGCCTGCTGCCCGCATGTGTTGAGGTTTGTCCGGTCGGCGCGCGCATCTTCGGAGATCGCAACGACGAACAAAGTGTCATCAGCCGGTTCATCCACGACAATCGGGTCCAGGTGCTCAGGCCTGCAACCGGCAATGCTCCGAATGTGTTCTATATCGGCATAGATGAGGATGTGAGCTGATGGAAGCGCTGTTCCACTCCTCCGCCTTCAGCGGCTACGTTTATCCCAACGAGACGGTCATCCCTTGGACCCTGCTCATCGTAGTTTACCCATATCTTACCGGCTTGGTCGCCGGCGCCTTCACCATTTCCAGCTTATATCAGGTGTTCGGTTTCCACCAATTGCGGCCGGTGGCTCATTTCGCTCTGCTCGTTTCATTGTGTTGCATGGTCGTTGTTCCGCTGCCCCTGCTCTTGCACCTCGGGCATCCGGAGCGAGCCTTCAATGCCATGATCACTCCACACATAACCTCGGCTTTTGCCGTCTTTGCTTATGCCGCGCTTTTTTACGTCATTCTGTTGATGGTGGAGACGTGGTTCGTGTTTCGGCCTTACATCGTACACGAGGCCCAACGGCAGAACGGGGTGCTAAGCTGGATTTATCGCGCGGCGACGCTCGGTTCGTACGACGTGTCCGAGAACGCGATGAGGTACGACCGCAAATGGCTGTTCGCGTTGGCCATCATTGGCATTCCCGGGGCTCACGGCTTGCACGGCTACGTGGGATTCGTGTTTGGCTCGCTCAAGGCGCGCGAATGGTGGTCATCCGATCTCATGCCGGCCATCTTTCTATTTTCCGCGATCATCTCGGGGACCGCGCTGGTGATCGTGCTTTATGTCCTCTCGTGCAAGCTGCGCAAGGTCCCGATCGATCTGCCGTGCCTGAAAGTCATGGCTTATTCGCTCTGGGGCTTCATGATGTTCACGTTGCTGCTGGAAGGAGTGGAATTCGCCAGCCTGGTCTACCGGGGTCGCGAGGGCTACGACGTGATCATGCAGTTCGTGGAAGGTCCGCTCCTTATTCCCTTCTTCGTCCTGCAATTCGGCATCGGCTCGGTGCTGCCGCTCGCCGTGATTACGTTCTTTATTTGGCGCGGCGCAAACGATCGGGCGTTGGTCGTCGGAGTCACAGCAAGCGCAGTTTTGGTACTGCTCGCGGTGCTGATGATGCGTTACAACGTGGTCATCGGCGGGCAAGAAATCTCCAAGACGGGCAAAGGATTGCTCGCTTATCACCCGCCCATCCTGGGCAGGGAGGGCCTATTGGCGACGGCCATAGTGCTAATTCTGCCGCCTATCTTGTTATCGGTATTGGTCCGATTTCTGCCGCCGTGGCATGACCAGGAGCAAACGGCATAGACCTTTCCCGTGCCTCGGTCTCATGTCGATAGTGGCAAGGCGTGGGAAGCGCTTGCGCCAGGTGTAGATCGTCTGCTTGCTGACCCGTGCCGCTTTCACGACCGTCGATACCGCTGTGCGATAAGCCTCGCGGATGATCGTAACAATCTACTCTTCCCTAACCTGACCCTTCCGCGTTGCTCCCTCCAAATCGGGAGTGAGTCAGCGCGGGTCAAACACGGTCGGAATTTCGGTGACCAGGAAGGCAACGGCGCACACCTGTGGCCAAGACCACGTCGGTCCGGAAGGGGTTTTGCTTTTTCCCCCGCTATCACCGGGCATTGCGCAACGCGGCGAGTATTTGCACGCTGTAGTTCGGGCTGCGCCGTCCAAATCCCGGTGCTGGCAAATGCCGGTATATCGGTGAATTGAGCGAGCGAATCATTCTGCCAATTGACGCGCATGGCGCTCGCAGGCCCAACTGATTCTCTTCGCCCTGGCGTTGCCGACCGAAATACCCGAGCACTGCCCACGCCATATTACAAACGTTCCCGCATTAATCGCCGGCTACTTTTTATGCGGGCGGAAGACACAAGGCACAAGTCTTATTTGAGCGACGCATAGTACGCTGCGATATTTTCGATATCCTGGTCGCTGAGCGGACTTGCCATCCCCTTCATAACTGCATTGTCGCGCTTTCCGGATTTGAAGTCCTTCAGAGCTTGGATAAGCTGAGCTTCGCTCTTGCCTACCAACGGTGGATTTGGTGCTACCCCTTGACCATTTGCACCATGGCAAGCGGCACAAGCAGCAGCCTTGACCTTACCTGCCTGTACATCCCCTGCTGCATGGGCTGGACCAACAACACCAAGCACCACAATAGCCGCCATGCCCGCTAACGTCGTGCGATTCATTGCCATGCTCCATCATGTGTCATTCTAGCCAAGCAACGTGCGACGTCTCTTGTCGTCGTTCGCCTAACTCTGGCGCGTTTGATTCACCGTCGAACGATTGCGGTTGTGGGAAAAAAGTTTTAGCATCTGCGGTACGCCGCCCCATACACATATACCCTTATCAATAGACACCCAAGTCATTTTGATCTTGGTCAAAGTTCCAATTATACCGGGTCCCCAAAAGGACGACTCTTTTTTGGATTCCCAGATCAGGACGAGTCAGATTCAAGCATTGGCGAACGAGGAGGTTCGCCATGGCAAGAGCAATTGCGCTGCGGGATGATTTTGACG
>JBEKWO010000003.1:0-158982 GCA_049512975.1 Xanthobacteraceae bacterium
GTCAAAATCATCCCGCAGCGCAATTGCTCTTGCCATGGCGAACCTCCTCGTTCGCCAATGCTTGAATCTGACTCGTCCTGATCTGGGAATCCAAAAAAGAGTCGTCCTTTTGGGGACCCGGTATTAGACCCGCCGGCCACTCGCCCTTTAGGCTCGCCGCAAGGCTTTGTTCACCGTTCTCGCGGCATTGTTGCGGGCGTCTTCATGGCGTGGCGGCGCCAGTAGCATCATGCAAGCCCTCCCCCTCATCGCCGAGCTCGAAGCCGCCCTGACGTCCGGTGCCACGCGCCGTGTCGAGATGCTCGCGCGCATTACCGAGCTGTTCGTCAGCGAGGCAGCGCGCTATTCCGAAGAACAAGTCGGCGTATTCGATGACGTCATGATGCGTCTCGCCGGCACCGTCGGCGCCGACGCACGCGCCAAGCTGGCGCAGCGACTGGCACCGATCGCAAACGCGCCATCGAGCCTGACGCACATGCTGGCGTTCGACGACGAGATCGAAGTTGCGAGGCCCATTCTCGGCCAGTCGGAACGGCTGGAAGATTCCGCCCTTCGCGCCAACGCCGGCACCAAGAGCCACCGACACCTCTTGGCCATCGCCCTGCGCCGATCGCTGAGCGAAACCGTGACCGACGTGCTGATCGAACGTGGCGACCCCGAGGTCCTTCGTGCGCTCGTCAACAACGCCGGCGGCCGTTTTTCCGAAACCGGCTTCCGCATGCTCGTCGAGCGCGCCGCCGACGATGACGACCTGGCGACCGCGATCGGACTACGCAGCCCTACCCCTCAAGCGCGCTTGGCCGTCCCGGCGGATGCCCAGAGCCTCAATCGCCTTGGCCGCATCGGCGAAGCCGAGCTCTATCGCTATGCGCGCGACCGCAAATTCGAGGAAACCGCGCTGGCGCTGTCGATCCTGTGCGACACGCCGATCGACCTCGTCGAGCGGGCGCTGCTCGATCCGACCGCCGAGATTATTCTCATCCTCGCCAAAGTGGCCGGCCTGTCGTCAGCGACGACCAAGGCCATCCTGCTGCTGCGGGCCGCCGACCGCGGCATGTCGGCGATGGACCTCGATCACGCGCTGTTGAGCTTCGAGCGTTTGCAGGCCGTGACCGCCCGCCGCGTGCTTGATTTTTTCCGCACCCGACTGAAGAAACCGGCGCAGCCGATGATCTCGCCGGCTGTGGCCGTCAACCTCTAAGCATCGCAAGCATCGATCGGAGCACGATCGACAAGCCGGAAGTCGTAGGCGGCCGCCGATCGCGCGATCGGCGATCCGGCGCGGCGCGCGTAGCGGTGCGCGGCGCCGTTGCCGTCTCCTCACCGCGCAGTCGACGTCGAACGAGACAAAGCTTTAAATGTTTCCTTGCAGAATCCGCTTGACTCCCCGCTGTTTGCATTTATTTGGGGACTTTGCCGCTATTGATCAGTCCATGTGGACACGATCGGGCGGCATTCGCTTTCCGTGGCGCCGGCTTGCCGGCATCTCGGGTTCTTATCTCTGGTTGGGGAGGACGGCATGAGCCAAAACGCCCTCTTGCGATCGGTGAAGGGCTTGGGGATCCCAGGTACCGCCCGAAAGGAAGACAGGAAGACCAAACTCAAAGTAGCCGCTCCGGCGCCGGCGGAGGACCGTCCAGATCATTTCGCGGTTCGCAATGGGGTGCGTTGCGCCGGCGTGCATCTGATCGTCGATCTGCACGGCGCGGAACGGCTCGACGACATCGAGCACATCGAGACGACGCTGCGCCGCTGCGTCGAGGCCGCGCGCGCCACGCTCCTGCACATCCACGTCCATCATTTCCAGCCGAACGGCGTATCCGGCGTGGCCGTGCTGGCGGAGAGCCACATCTCCATCCACACTTGGCCGGAGGCGGGTTATGCCGCGCTCGACGTTTTCATGTGCGGCTCAGCCGATCCCGACAAGTGCATTCCGGTGTTACGCGAGGCGTTTTCCGCAAAGCGCGTCGGCGTCAACGAAATCTTGCGCGGACAGAGTGCCTGAGCGAGGCTGACGCCTATCGGGCTTGAGCGGCCGGGCCAGGTCCCGGCCGTTTTTCTTTCTGCAAACACGACCAGAGGGTGTCATGGCCGAAAAGCGCTGGATTGCCGAGACGCTATTCGACGACCTCGGCTTTCGCATGAGCTACCGGGTCAACAAGGTACTCTATGAAACGCAAACCGAGCACCAGCACCTCGTGCTGTTCGAGCAGCCGTTCTTCGGCAAGATGCTGATGCTCGACGGCGCAACCCAGATCACCAAGCGCGACGAATTCATCTATCAGGAGATGATGTCGCATGTGCCGCTTTTTGCCCACGGCAATGCGCGCGAAGTGCTGATCATCGGCGGCGGCGACTGCAGCATCGCCAAGGAGGTGCTCAAGCACAAAAGCGTCAAACGCCTCACCCAGGTCGAGATTGACCCTGCGGTCATCGCGTTCGCTAAGGAGCATTTCCCGGAATTCACCAAGCCGGTGTTCGCCGACAAGCGCTTCGAAAGCGTGATCGATGACGGCATGAAATACGTCGCCCGGACCGCGCGGCGGTTCGACGTCATCATCGTCGACTCGACCGATCCGCAGGGGCCGGGGAAGGTCCTGTTCAGCCAAAAGTTCTACGCGGCCTGCAAACGCTGCATGAACAAGGGCGGCCTGCTGGTCACGCAGAACGGCGTACCGTTCTTCCAGCCGCGCGAGCTCCTTTCAAGCATTACAAAGTTTCGGAGGCTATTCGCGGACGGCGCCTGCTACATCGCCGCCATTCCGACCTATGTCGGCGGCCACATGGCGATGGGCTGGGCGACCGACGACCGTTGGCTGCGCCAGACCCCGCTTAAAACGCTTGCCGCGCGTTATCGCAAGGCCGGCAGCTTTCCGACCAAATATTGGACGCCGGAGGTCCACGCCGCCGCCTTTGCGCTGCCGCGTTTCATCGCCGACGTGGTAGCCAAGGCCAAGCGGCAGTGATGAACGATCCTCCGGCGCGATGGCACCTGGCCGCGGTGCTGAACGGGTGTGATCGGCCAGCTCTTGCCCATCGCGCCGGTCATCCACCTAGAGTGGGCAGGACTCCGCATTTCACGAGCCGCAAAGATGCTCTAGAGTACAGCGACGGACGGCGCCTATGGGGGGAATTGCGATGCTCTCCACCGATAGGTCGCCGAAGAACCGCCATTGAGCGCAGCTGATGGCATGAGGACCATAATGGGGAGGACACTATGAAACTGAATGTGCTGAAGCCAAGCGTGAACAACATGGCTGTGCGGGTTTTTATGCGTGCGGCCAATTTGGATTTCACGGAAGACGACGTCTACGGCAAGACGCGCACGGCAGATTTCCTGGCGAAAAATCCGGCGCACCTGACGCCGATGCTGGAAACAACAGAATTGCCGAAGGGTGGCCTGTGGGAGAGCTGTGCCATCATGCAGTACCTGTGCAACAAACATGACATTAGCAAATTCTATCCGAAGAACGCCGAGCAGCGCGCCACCATCGACAGCGCCATGTTTTATATCATTGGCACGCTGTATCCTCTGGTCGCGCGTGCCACTTACCCGGCGCTCGGCTTCCCGCAATATCCCGGCGAGGTGGGCGCCAGCGATGCCGACGCCTCGGCAAAGGCGGCGGCGCAGAAGGCCGCGATTGCGGCCATCGCCGAGCCGCTTGACGTGTTTCACAAGTTCTACATGGACGGGAAGCCCTTCATCGGCGGCACCACGCCTTCGATCGCCGACATAAGGCTTGCAGCTACCCTGGAATTTCTTGCTGCTGTCGATTACCCGCTGCCGTCTTGGGCAAAAAACTACACGGCTGCGATGGAGAGTTCCTTGGGCAAGGCCTATTCTGAACCCGCCGCCGACGTGCGCGGGTATATTGCCTATGTGAAGTCGCAGAAAAAATAGCAACACGGGCTTAGGCGCCCTCATACATCGGCCACAAGATCGGCTCGCCGGCCGATCCGAAGGAGGTTCCTTTCAATCCAAGAAGAGAGGACAGACGATGGACTGACAGATGACGAGGATAGATTTCTTGTTCGCCCTCCGCCATCCGTCGTCCGTCGTCCGATAAGCACATGAGAATGAGCCGCGATCATATTCTAACGAGTCACGCCGGGAGCCTGCCGCGTCCGGACGATCTGATTGAAGCCAACCACGCCCGCGAGGCCGGGGAAACCACCGACGAACGCGCCTACCAGGAGACGCTGCAAGCAGCCGTCGTCGACGTCGTCCGCCGGCAAAAGGAGGCCGGCATCGACGTGCCAGGCGACGGCGAATTCGGCAAATCGATGGGTCACAAGGTGAACTACCGGGCGTGGTGGAGCTACTGCTTCAATCGTCTCGGTGGCCTCGACCTGGCAGGACCCAACCTTTACGAAGGTCCGCCGACGCGCGCGCGTCCCGGCGAGGTCGTGCTCACCAGCTTCGCCGACCGCCGCGATCGAACCAGGTTCTTGCAGGTCTATAAGGACGAAGTGACAACCGGGCCGGGAATGGCGCACTGGCCGGTGTGTACCGGCAAGGTTTTCTACAAAGGCCAGGAAGCGATCAAAGCCGACATCGCCCATTTCAAGGCCGGGCTCAAAGCCGCCGGTGTCGAGGAGGGCTTTATGACGTCGGTCGCGCCGGCGAGCGCCGCGCGGTTCAAGAACGTCCACTACAAGACCGACGAAGAATTCATGTTCGCCATCGGCGAAGCCATGCGCGAGGAATACAAGGCCATCGTCGATGCCGGATTGATCCTTCAGCTCGACGATCCCGCTATCGCCGAGAATTGGGACATGATCAATCCCGAGCCTTCGGTAGAAGGCTACAAGAAATTCACCATGGTCCGGATCGAGGCGCTCAACCACGCCATCCGGGGTCTGCCGCAAGACCGCATCCGTTTCCACTTGTGCTGGGGCAGCTGGCACGGGCCGCACACCACCGATATCCCGATGCGGGATATTATCGACGTCATGCTGGCGGTGAACTGCCAAGCCTACTCATTCGAAGCCGGCAACGTCCGCCACGAACACGAGTGGAATGTGTGGCAGGATGTCAAGCTGCCCGACGGCAAGCTCATTCTGCCAGGCGTCGTCAGCCACGCCACCAACGTGGTGGAGCACCCCGAACTCGTCGCCCAGCGCATTCTGCGCTTCGCCAAAGGCGTCGGCCGCGAGCGCGTCATTGCCTCGACCGATTGCGGCCTCGGTGGCCGCGTCCACCCGATGATCGCCTGGGCCAAGCTCGAGGCGCTGGCGCAGGGCGCGGCTGTGGCGAGCCGCGAGCTTTGGCGCTGAGGAAGGCAGAGCGCCGCCGGGATAAGCGGCGGCGCTTGGCCTCACGCGGCGCGCCGTTGCGCCTTCATCCACGCCTCGATCTCGCGCTCGGCTTCGGCTTTGGCAAAGCCGTAACGCGCTTGCAAGCGTCGGATCAGTTCGTCGCGGCGGCCACCGATGCGGGTAAGATCTTCGTCGGTGAGTTTGATCCAGTTGCTGCGAACCTTGCCCTCGAATTGCACCCAATCGATCTGAATCTGATCCCAGTTCATCGACGTCTCCCTGTTGAGGACGGACGAGCGCCGCGGCGCCCCGTGCGCGTAACACGCGGATGACAGCCCGCCGATGCGGCTTCAATTCGACGACATCGGGGTCATTCGGCGATAAAATCCGGTCGAGCGGGTGGGCGAGAATGGAAAAATGTAAATACCTGCGCCTGCGCAATGCTTGACGGCAGGCGTATGCTCGCCGAAGACAAATCATGGCGTCTTCCATCCCGCTTTCCGATATGGACCGCCTGGCGCGCGACATTCGTGCCGGCGATCGTGCCCTGCTTTCGCGCGCCATCACGCTGATCGAAAGCAAACGCGCCGATCACCGCCGCACCGCCGCCGTGCTGACCCAGGCGATCTTGCCGGCGACCGGCAACGCGGTGCGTGTCGGCATCACCGGCGCGCCGGGCGTCGGCAAATCGACCACCATCGATGCGCTGGGCACCATGCTGACCAAACAGGGTCGCAAGGTTGCGGTGCTCGCGGTCGATCCTTCGTCGCGGCGCACCGGCGGATCGATCCTCGCCGACAAGACCCGGATGGCCCACCTCGCCAACGACGCCAACGCCTTCATCCGCCCCTCCCCCGCTTCCGGCACCCTCGGCGGCGTGGCGGCAAAAACCCGCGAGACCATGCTGCTCTGCGAGGCTGCGGGCTATGACGTGGTGCTGGTCGAGACGGTCGGGGTTGGCCAGTCGGAAATCGCGGTCGCCGACATGACCGACTTTTTTCTGGTGCTCATGCTGCCGGGCGCCGGCGATGAGCTGCAGGGCTTGAAAAAGGGCGTGGTCGAGCTTGCCGACATGATCGCCATCAACAAAGCCGATGGCGACAATATCGCCCGCGCCAAGGCCGCGGCGGCCGAATATCGCGCCGCGCTGCATATTCTCTCGCCGCGCTCGCCGAACTGGTCGCCGCCGGTCGTCACCTATTCGGCGTTGACCGACGACGGCATCGCTGAGCTGTGGACGCGGGTCCTCGAGCATCGCGAACGGCTCACCGCATCCGGCGAGCTTGCGTCGCGCCGTGGCGAGCAGCAGGTGAAATGGATGTGGGCGATGCTCGAAGAGCGTCTGTTCGCGCCGTTGCGTTCCGACCGGGCGCTCAAAGCCGCCCTGCCGCGGATCGAGGCCGATGTCGCGGCGGGGCGCCTGGCACCCAACGCGGCCGTCGAGGAAATTGCCGACATACTCGGGCGCTGACGCGATGCGGGTCCTGTTGATCGGCTTCGGCCCCTTCCCCGGCGCGCCATTCAATTCGAGCGCAGCTTTGGTCAAGGCGCTCGCCCGCCGGCGCCGGCCGGCTCTCGCCGAAATCGTTTGCACGACCCACGTCTTTGCAACAGCGTACGCGGCCGTCGATCATGACCTGCCGAGGCTGTTCGCGCTGAAACCGGATATCATTCTGATGTTTGGCCTCGCCGGGCGCCGACGTCACCTCTGCATCGAGACGCGGGCGCGCAACGCGGTCTCGGTCCTGTTTCCGGACGCCAGCGGATATCGCCATCAGCGCGGCGTCATTGTGCGGGGTGGGCAAGCGGCACTCCCAGGCGCCGCGCCATTTGCCGAATTGCTGGGAGCGATACGCGGGCACCGGGTCCCGGCCCGCTTGTCGCGGGATGCTGGACAATATTTGTGCAACTACGCCTATTGGCGCGCATTGGAGCGCGCTCGCGGCGACCGGCCGCTGGTTCAATTCGTTCATATTCCGCCTGTCAGCTTAAAGCCGCGACTGCGGCGGCGAAACAGAGTTCGCGGGCCGTCGCTTGCGGCGCTTGTCGGCGCCGCCGAAGCGCTCCTCATCGCGCTTGTGGCCGCAAGCCGCCGTTAACCGTCCGCGTGAAATAGTCGCCTGTGCTGGACCGCGCGGTCTTATGCACGCGGCGTGATGCGCCTTTGCTGCGCTTCACGAGGAGTCGCCGCAATGAGCATCGATCGCCGCCGCCTGTTCGCGGCCATCGCCGGTGCCGGCGCCGCAGGTGCCACCACCGAGGCGCAATCCATGCCGGCCCGCGAAGTGGAATCGCACGCCGAGATCGACGCGGTATCGCTCGGCCTTCGGCCGAATGCTTCCGAAGATCAGACAGAAGCATTTCAGCGCGCGATCGAGCGAGCAGCAGCAGCCCGAGCGGTGTTGCGGCTGCCGCCGGGCTTCTATCGTGCCGGATCGTTGCAGCTGCCGCCCTTCGCCGCCATCGCCGGCGTCGCGGGGGCAACACGCATCGTCATGTCCGGAGGGCCGTCGATGATGTCGGCCACCGGCAGCGACCACCTCGGCATCAGCGGCCTCGTACTCGACGGCGCCGGCATCCCGCTCCCGGAACGGCGCGGGCTTTTGCATTTCTCGCAGGGCCGCGCCGTGCGCATCGCCGATTGCGATATCGTCAATTCCGGCCGCAACGGCCTCGTGCTCGAGGCCATCGCCGGCGACGTCACGGGAAACACGATCAACGCGGCCGACGCCGCCATTTTCTCGCTCGATGCGCGCGGGCTGCGGGTTGCCGGCAATACCGTGCGCGGTGCCGGTAATGGCGGCATCCTGATCTGGCGCAGCGAGCCCGGCGATGACGGCACGATCGTCGTCGACAACCGCATCGAAGGCGTCATGAACAAGGCCGGCGGCTCCGGCCAGTACGGCAACGCCATCAACGTGTTCCGCGCCGACAATGTCATCGTGCGCGGCAATCGTATCCGCAACGCCGCCTTCTCCGCCGTGCGCGGCAACACCGCTTCAAACTTGCAGATCGTCGGCAACACCTGCAGCAGCCTCGGCGAGGTCGCGCTCTATGCCGAATTCGGTTTCGAAGGTGCCTTGATCGCCAACAACATTGTCGACGGCGCGGCGATCGGCGTATCGGTCACCAACTTCAACCAGGGCGGCCGGCTCGCCGTCGTGCAGGGCAATTTGATCCGCAACCTCGTGAGCCGACGCCCACCCGGCACCGATCCGAACGACAGCGCCGGCATCGGCATCGGCGTCGAAGCCGACACGGTGGTGACCGGCAATGTCGTGGAAAACGCACCGAATGCGGGAATCGCCGCCGGCTGGGAAGCCTATCTACGCGATGTCGCCATCACCTCGAATGTGATCCGCCGCGCCGATTTCGGCATCACGGTTTCCGTCGCGCCGGGAGCCGGCGCCGCGGTTATTTCCGACAACCTCATCGCCGAGATCCGCCGCGGCGCTATCGTCGGGATGGAAGGAAAGACGCCGGTCACCGGCGATCTTGCCAAGGACGGCGCCGCCGCCCGCTACGCGCAATTGTCGATCGGCGGCAATCGCGTGCGCTGAGCAAAGCTCGAACGCGTTACCCGAGCGCCTCGGTCACGCGCAATGAGCCGACCGCGATGCCGTTCCAGTTGCGCAGCAGCGGCTGCAGGAAAGGCGCAAGTGCCGCGCGTTCCTTTGTCGCGAGCGGGAGAAAGCGCGCGATCACCGCCGCCATGATCGCCTCCGCGGCGCGGCCGGCCCCGTCGTCGCACTTGATCGCGATGCCGAACCCAAGCTCGGGAAGCGCACCGCAGAAAACGCCTTCGGCGCCGGTCTTCACGTAAGCCCGTGCCCCCAATATCTGCATGATCTCGGTGCAGAATCGTCCGGTGCCGGCGACGTACCAAGGCTTTTGCGCGCAGGCCGCCCGCAGCCGCGCGGCTGCTTGGGCACGCTCCGGCGCAAGGCCTTGGCCGGTGCCGAATTTGGCGAAGGCGTGCGCAAGATTTTGCAGCGGCGCCGCCCAGGTCGGGACCGAGCAGCCATCGATCGCGCGGCGATCTTCCGACAGAACGGCGCCGGTCATGTCTTCGAGCACGGCGTGCACCTCGCGCTGCACCGCATGCTCCGGCCGCCAGTAGCTGACGTGATCCACTCCCATCGCGCAGGCAAGGCAAAGAAAGCCGGCGTGCTTGCCCGAGCAATTGTTGTGTAGGGCCGAGGGCGCGCCCGTTCGCGCCAGCGCGAAGGCCGCCGGTTGCGAGACCGGCCAATGTGTCCCGCAGCAGAGCGCAGATACATCGAGCTCCGCTTTGGCCAGCATGCGCGCAACGCCTTCAACATGCGCCGGCTCGCCGCTATGCGAGGCACAGGCGAGCGCAAGCTCTTCGTCACCAAGCGCGTAACGGTCGGCCGCCCCCGACTCGACGAGCGCCAGCGCCTGCAGCGCCTTCACTGCCGAACGCGGGAAGACCGGGTTCGTCACCTCGCCGACGCCAAGCACCGTCGCCCCATCGGCATCGGTAACGACGAGCGCGCCGCGATGGCGGCTCTCCACCAAGCCTCCGCGCGTCACTTCGACAAGAACCGGATCGCTCATTTTTCGTACGGCTGCGCGAGGTCGGGCCGCGGCTTTTGCGTCCCGTGTTCCGCGTTCGCGTGATTAAAAGATCCCGGCCGTTCACGCACGCAATGCCGGCGCCGGCCATAGGACGGGACTGACGCGGTGGTATTGCGGCGGGCGGGTGACTTCCCCACCGAGGACCTGCGCGGCGTGCCATCCCCAATGCGGATCGTCAAGAAAAGCGCGGGCCAGTGCGACCATATCCGCTCGGCCTTCGGCGACAATGGCTTCCGCCTGCTTGGGGCCGACGATCCGACCGACGACGCGCGTGGGAATGCCGGTCTCCCGACGGACCTGTTCGGCAATGGAAACATTGTAGCCGGGTTCGTTCGGCAGGGACCCTCCGCCAACGCCGACACCGCCGGAGGAAATATCGACGTAATCGAGTCCGGCCTCCTTGAGCGCTTTGGCAACGACCACCGCATCCGCCGCGGTGAGACCGCCGTCCATCCAATCGCTTCCGGTGATGCGCGCGCCGAGCGGCGTGCCGCGCGGAACGACGCCACGGACCGCGCGGGCCACGTCGAGCGGAAATCGCATGCGGCCGTCGAGCGAGCCGCCCCACGCGTCATTGCGCAAGTTGGAAATCGGCGAGAGGAAGCTGTGCAGCAAATAACCGTGAGCCATATGCAATTCGATGGCATCGAAACCGATGCGCACCGCGCGCCTTGCCGCCTCGACAAAAGCTGCGCGCACGTGCGCCATGTCGTCCTCGGTCATGGCGCGTGGCATATGCCAGCCCGGACCAAACGGCAGTGCCGAGGGAGCAATCGTCGGCCAGGGATCCTCGCCTTCCGGCAACGCCTTGCCGCCTTCCCAGGGGCGTTGCGATGAAGCCTTGCGGCCGGCATGAGCGAGCTGAATGGCGAGCTTGGCGCCGCCAATCCGCCGGCAATGGGCAACGACCCGCGCCAACGCCGCCTCGCAGGCGTCGGAATATAGCCCAAGGCAGCCATGGGTGATGCGGCCTTGGCGCTCGACATGCGTCGCCTCGACCACCAGCAACCCCGCCCCGGAATTCGCCAGCATGCCGAGATGGGTCATGTGCCAGTCATCAGCGACGCCGTCATTGGCGCTGTACTGGCACATCGGCGAGACGACGATGCGGTTCGCGAGGTTGAGGTCGGCGAGCCGCAAGGGCGAAAACAGAGCACTCATCATGAAAGTCACGCTTATCCGAGGAGGTCAGGATGTAAGGGGAAGGGCGATGCAGTTCAATCCATGAAACTCACAGCTGCACGCGCAAGGCGTGGGCGAGTTCGCCGACGATACCGCGGCGGAACGCCAGCACGCAGACCACGAAGACCGCGCCCTGGATCACGAGCACCCACTGGCCGAACGGGGCGAGATAGCTCTGCATGGCGACGACCAGGAATGCGCCGGCGACCGGCCCGAACACCGTGCCGAGGCCGCCCAGGAGCGTCATCAATATGACGTCGCCCGACATGGTCCAGTGCACGTCGGTGAGCGAGGCAAGCTGAAAGACCAGCGCTTTCAGCGAACCGGCCAGTCCCGCCAGGGTCGCGGAGAGCACGAAGGCGACGAGCTTATAGCGTTCGACGTTGTAGCCGAGCGAGACGGTGCGCTGCTCATTCTCGCGGATCGCCTTGAGAACCTCGCCGAACGGTGAGTTGATGATCCGGTAGATCAGCAGCAGACCGGCGAGCACGACGACCAGAATGAACAGGTACATCGTCATTTCGCCGTTGAGATCGAAAATCCCGAACAGGCGGCCGCGCGGGACTCCTTGGATACCGTCCTCGCCGCCGGTGAATTTCGCCTGCAACGCGAAGAAAAACATCATCTGCGCCAGCGCCAGCGTGATCATCGCGAAATAGATGCCCTGGCGGCGAATGGCGAGGCTGCCGGCGACCAGGCCGAGGACGGCGGCCGTCGCCGTGCCGATGACAATTGCAAGTTCCGGCGGCAGGCCCCAGACCTTGGCGGCGTGCGCGGTGAGATAGCTGGCCCAGCCGAAGAACATGGCATGGCCAAACGACACCAGGCCGACATAGCCGATCAGCAGATTGAAGGCGCAGGCGAACAAGGCAAAGCACAGCGCCTTCATGAGAAAGATCGGGTAGATCACGAACGGCGCCACGATCAGCAACGCCACCGTCACCGCGAACGCCACGCCCAGGCTCCGCGCCGTCTCCCGACGGCGTGCCGGTACTAACGGATCAAGCACGCGTTCCGTCATGCGGTCCGTCCAAAGAAGCCGGCCGGCCGGATGAGCAGCACGATCGCCATGATGACAAAGATCACCGTGTTCGAGGCTTCGGGAAAGAACACCTTGGTCAGGCCCTCGACGATACCCAGCGTAAAACCGGTAAGGATGGCGCCCAGGATCGAGCCCATGCCGCCGATTACCACGACCGCGAACACCACAATGATCAGGTCGGAGCCCATCTGCGGCGAGACATTGTAGATCGGCGCGGCCATGACCCCGGCGAGCGCCGCCAGCCCGACCCCGAAGCCATAGGTCAGCGTCACCATACGCGGCACATTGATGCCGAAGGCGCGCACCAGAACCGGATTTTCCGTGGCGGCGCGCAGATAAGAACCCAGCCGCGTGCGCTCGATCGCAAACCAGGTCGCCAGACATACCGCGAGCGACAGCACGATCACCCAGGCGCGGTAGTTCGGCAGAAACATGAAACCTAGGTTATGGCCGCCCTGCAGCGATTCCGGCACTTGATAGGGCAAGCCGGAAGAGCCGTAAGAGTTGCGGAACACGCCCTCGATGACGATCGCCAGCCCGAACGTGAGCAAAAGCCCGTAAAGCGGATCGAGCTTGCGCAAATGCTTAAGGAACAGCCGCTCGACCAGAATTCCGGTCGCGCCGACCACGATCGGGGCGATCACCAACGCTTCCCAATAACCGATGCCGGTATGTTGCAGCAACAGATAGGCGGCAAACGCGCCCATCATGTACTGCGCGCCGTGGGCAAAATTGATGATGTTGAGCATGCCGAAGATGACGGCGAGTCCCAGGCTCAACAGCGCATAGAACGAGCCGTTGATCAGGCCGAGCAGCAACTGCCCGAACAGCGCCTGCGAAGGGATGCCGAAAATTTCGAACATGCCGATTGTTTCCCCTACCCTCCCTCGACCCGGAGGGTCGAACCGCGTCGGGCGGCTCTTCGCTTATCAAACCCCGAGATAATCGTGCAGCTTTCCCGTGTTGGCCTGAAGTTCGGCGGCCGCGAAGTGGTCGACGATGCGACCATGTTCCATGACGTAGTAACGGTCGGCAAGAGTGGCGGCGAAATGAAAGTTCTGCTCGACCAGGAGAATCGTGAAGCCCTGCGCCTTGAGGGTGCCGATCGTACGGCCGATCTGTTCGATGATGACCGGAGCCAGTCCCTCGGTCGGCTCGTCGAGCAGCAGCAGCCGAGCGCCGGTGCGCAGAATGCGGCCGATCGCCAGCATCTGCTGCTCGCCGCCGGAGAGCTTGGTGCCCTGGCTGCGGAGCCGTTCGCGCAGATTGGGGAACAGCTCGAAAATACGGTCGAGATCCAGCCCGCCGGGGCGCACCTGCGGCGGCAACAGCAGGTTCTCCTTGACGTCGAGGCTGGCGAAGATGCCGCGTTCTTCCGGACAGAAGGCGATCCCGCAGCGCGCAATCGCGTCGGAGGGAAGGCCGATCAGCTCCTTGCCGTCGAAGCGCACTGAGCCGGTGCGCTGCTCGATGATGCCCATGATAGCCTTGAGCGTCGTCGTCTTGCCGACGCCGTTGCGTCCAAGGAGCGTGACCACCTCCCCTGGCTGCACATCAAAGGTGACGCCATGCAGCACGTGCGATTCGCCGTACCACGCCTCGAGATCCTTCACGGACAGTAGCGCGTGCGCGTCAGACATGACCGGTCCCGAGATAGGCCTCACGCACCGCCGGATTGGCTGAGACCGTCTTATAATCGCCCTCCGCCAAGACCTGGCCGCGGGTGAGCACCGTGATGCGATCGCACAGATCCGCGACAACGCTGAGGTTATGCTCGACCATGAGCACCGTGCGATCGACGGCGACGGCCTTGATCAGCGCGCTGATGCGAACGATGTCCTCGCGCCCCATGCCCGCCATCGGTTCGTCGAGCAGCAGCAATTCGGGCTCGAGCGCCAGCGTGGTCGCGATCTCGAGCGCGCGCTTGCGGCCATAAGGCAGCTCGACCGCGAGCACGTCCGCGTAGGGCGCGAGCCCGACATCGGTAATAAGCGCCATGGTGCGGTCGTCGAGCGCGCTCAGCACGCGCTTGGAGCGCCAGAAATCGAAGGAATGGCCGCGCCGGCGTTGCAGCGCGATGCGGACGTTCTCGAGCACGGTCAGATGCGGAAAGACCGCAGAGATTTGAAACGAGCGGCCCAGCCCCAGCCGCGCAACATCGGCCGGCTTGAGCGCTGTAATGTCGCGGCCATCGAACACGATGCGCCCGCGCGTCGGCGCCAGGAACTTGGTGAGGAGATTGAAACACGTCGTCTTGCCGGCGCCGTTCGGCCCGATCAGGGCGTGGATGCTGCCGCGCGCGACCCGCAGGTTCACGGAACGCACCGCGATGAACCCGGCAAATTCCTTTGTCAGGTCTTCCGTCTCGAGGATCGGACCTTCACGCACGACTTCCCCCAAGGGGCCATTCTCGGCGGCTTCGCCGCGGGCGTAAAGGGCAAATGGTCAATACACGCGCACAGCGGAGTTGCGTAGCCGCCATTGCGCGTCGCTATTGCTTGAGCGTGTTGGCGACCTTGAAGCTTGCCTCGGTCTGGGCCTTGATCTCGTCGAGCGTAACGTCGGGCGCGATTTCGACCAGAGTCATGCCGCCGTTCCTGTCGATGGTGAACACACCGAGATCGGTGATCACCATGTCGACCACGCCGGCACCGGTGAGCGGCAGCGTACACTGGTGCAACAGCTTCGGCTCATTCTTGGCCGAATGCTCCATGACCACGACCACCTTCTTG
Organism: Xanthobacteraceae bacterium; assembly: GCA_049512975.1. Classification (GTDB taxonomy): domain Bacteria; phylum Pseudomonadota; class Alphaproteobacteria; order Rhizobiales; family Xanthobacteraceae; genus BOG-931. Next base: position 14,815 of record JBEKWO010000003.1, read on the forward strand.
ACGCCGCCGACCAGATCCATGGCACCGCCCATGCCCTTGACCATTTTTCCCGGGATCATCCAGTTGGCGAGATCGCCGTTTTCCGCCACCTGCATGGCGCCGAGGATCGCGATGTCGATGTGACCGCCGCGGATCATGGCGAACGAATCCGCGGAACTGAAATAGCTCGTGGTCGGCAGCTCGGTGACGGTCTGCTTGCCGGCATTGATCAGATCGGCGTCTTCCTCGCCGTCGAACGGGAAGGGGCCGGTGCCGAGCATGCCGTTCTCGGATTGCAGCTGCACGCTCATCCCGTCGGGGATGAAATTCGACACCAGCGTCGGAATGCCGATGCCGAGATTGACGTAGAAGCCGTCACGCAATTCCTTGGCGGCGCGCGCCGCCATCTGATCGCGGGTCCAAGGCATCAGACTTCCTCCCCGGTTCCGGCCGGCGCATCCGCCTTTGTGCGCTTGCGCACGGTGCGCTGCTCGATGTGTTTCGTCGCGTTGGGCACGTGGATGATGCGCTGCAGGTAGATCCCGGGGGTGACGATGTGGTCTGGATCGATATCCCCGGGCTGCACCAAGTGCTCGACTTCGGCCACCGTGAGCTTGCCCGCGGTCGCCATGATGGGATTAAAATTGCGCGCGGTCTTGCGGTAGACCAGGTTGCCCTCGGTATCGCCCATGTAAGCATGGACAATCGAAAGATCGGCGACCAGACCGCGCTCCATGACGTAGCGCGCGCCGTCGAATTCGTGCTCGTACTTGTCTTTCGCAATCAGCGTGCCGACCCCGGTCCTGGTGAAGAAAGCCGGGATACCGGCGCCGCCGGCGCGGATGCGCTCGGCGAGCGTGCCTTGCGGGTTGAATTCGATCTCGAGCTCGCCGGCGAGATATTGCTGCGCAAAGGTCTTGTTCTCCCCGACATAGGAGGCGACCATTTTCTTGATCTGCCGCGTGTCGAGCAGGATGCCGAGGCCCTTGCCGTCAACCCCGCAATTATTGGAGACGACGGTCAGGTTCTTGATCCCGGAATCGCGGATCGCAAGGATCAATGTCTCGGGGATGCCGCACAGGCCGAAGCCGCCGGCCATGATGGTCATGCCATCCTTGAGCACCCCGGCCAACGCGGCGCGCGCGTCCGCATAGACCTTGTTCATGACCGCTCCATTCGTTCCGGTAAGCTCTCACCTACGCATAACGAGGCGCGCGGAAAGGTCAACCGTTCGGAACGGTGTAGGTCGTGACGATGGGCAGCGGGATCGTGGGGTGCGGATAGGTGTTCCATAGGACGAAGAATATGGCGAACAGAATTCCGGCAATGATGGCTCCCAGGAAGCGGCTTCTGAACGCAATGAGACTGCCGAGCAAAGCCGCGACAAATGCAAAAACCGCCATCAACCCAACGAAGACCCAATTTACAGTCGACAAGTCGAGAGAAGACAAAGAAGGCATTGTGTGCTCCTGGCCAAGCGTGTTGAACGACCACCCGCGCCTAGTCTACCCGAGCTTCCATCCCTGCGCGATGGCTTGGCGCCGATAATGGTCAGCTACGCCTTGTTCAGCGTGCGCGCGACGTAATCGCGGATATAGCCCAGCGTTTCCGGGGCGGCCCAGATATCGGCGACGGTCTTGTCGGTCGCGCCGCCGTGTTCCAAGCGCTCGGCAACGGGCAGGCGGAGCTGCTTCTTGGCCTGAGCGAAGGCCGGCGGCGAGAGCCGTGCAAGTTTTTGCGCGACGGCCGTCGCCTGCCCCATGAGCGCGTCCGCGTCCACCACTTCGTCGACCCAACCGCGTTGCACGGCGGTCTCAGTATCATAGGTCGCGCCGCCGAAGGTGAACTCCGGCAGATGGCGCGGCGGCACGGCGAAACGCACGATCTCGAAGGCGAGCGCCGGAAACGGCACGCCCACCAGCAGCTCGGTCACGCCGATGCGCCCGCCTCCGCGCGCCATGATCCGCCGATCGGCGCAGCAGGCGAGCACGCAACCGCCGGCGATGGCATGCCCGTTGATCGCCGCCACCACCGGTTTGGGATGGAAGAACGCCGCGTCATAAAGCCGATGCAAGGCCGGAAGGAATTCGCGCACATAGGCCGCACTGCCCGAACCGACCCGTAAGAGGTCGACTCCAGCCGAAAACATCCGGCCCTGCCCGGTCACCACCACCGCGCGCGCGTCCAGCTGGCGAAGCTCGTCAAAGCACTTCGCCAGCGCCTCGCAGAGCTCGATGTCGAGTGCATTCGCCTTGCCGTGCGTCATGGTGACGACGGCAATGCCGCTGTCGATTTTCAGATCGATCATGATCGGTCCAGCCCTAAACGTCCCAGCTTGTGTCGATGGTGCCAGGGAGCGGCCGGCCTCACAAGCGTGGTTAAGGGTGGCCGCTTTTCGTCCGCGTTTTGTGCCAAAAAATCCCCAATTGCGTCACTGTGAGGTCACGCCGACCTGTCCCGAATGCACCGGCAAGTCCAGCAGTGGAGGACGCAATGCTGAGTATTCGCATCGTCGCGGCGGGCGCGTTGATTTCGGTCATGACGGTGGGCGGCGCTATGGCCCAGACCGCGACCGACACCGGAGCCGGCAAGCCTATTCAGCTGCTGCAGGTCACTACCCAGCCGGACAAGACCAAATCGAAGCCCCACGCCAAGAGGATTATGAAGATCAGGACCGCGGCCAAACGGACCGGCCGACGGCACCACCTTGCAGCGGAAAGGCCGATCCACGTTGCTGAGGCCGCCAAACCCGCAGCCCCGGCTGCGGCGCCTGCTGATGTGTGGGCGAACGTAACTCCCGTTACCGCGCCCGCTACCGTCGCGTCAGCCGCACCGGCACCGCAGCTGGCGGCGGCAGCCCCCGAGTCAACACCGAGCGAACTCGTGGTCGGAGGCCAAACCGTGCACGTCGTTTCCCCGGACGATGCCAACGAAATCGATCGCGCTGCCGACGCCCAGATTGCTCCGTCGGTTACGGCAACGCCGAGCGCTGTCGCCACGGCAGCGCCCGCGGCGGACACCGCAACCGTTGCCCGGGCGCACGAGCAGACGAGCCATGTCGGCAGCGCGTCCTGGATCGCGCAGATCTTGGCGGCGCTCGGTGGCGCGGTCGCGGCCGGCTCCGCCGCCTGGTTCTTGATGGGATCGGCGCCGCAGCGCACTTACGGGTAGTTAGCAATCGTCATTCCGAACTGGCCGCCTTGCGGTGCTCGGAATGACCGGCATCACCCCTTCGCCTTGAGCGAGCTGAACAGCTCGTACGCCTCTTTCGGCTTGGCGTTGTTGTGCACGACGGCGTTGACGGCGGCGATCATCGCCTTCGGCGCATCCGATTGGAAAATGTTGCGTCCCATGTCGACGCCGGCGGCGCCCTGCTGCACGGCGTTGTAGGCCATGGTGAGAGCGTCGAGCTCGGCGAGTTTCTTTCCACCCGCCATCACGATCGGCACCGGACATGACGCGGTGACGGTCTCGAAGCCGTCCTCCACATAATAGGTCTTGACGTATTGCGCGCCGAGCTCGGCGATGATGCGGCAGGCGAGGCGGAAATACTTGGCGTCGCGCACCATGTTCTTGCCGACCGCGGTGACGCCCATGACCGGAATGCCGACGCGCAGGCCGGCATCGACCAGCTTGGTCATGTTGTGGACGGACCGCGTCTCGAATTCGCCGCCGATGAAGACCTGGATGCCGACCCCGGCGGCGTTCAACCGCACCGCGTCGTCCATGTCCATAGCAATCTGCTCGTCCGACAATTCCTCGCGCAGGATGCTCGGACCGCCGCTCGCCCGCAGCACCATCGGCTTCGTCGAATCCGCCGGAATGACCGAGCGCAAAATGCCGCGCGTGCAAAAGAGCGCATCGCAGAACGGCAATAGCGGCACGATGGAGAGGTCGATGCGCTCGAGCCCGGTGGTCGGGCCCTGGAAGTAACCGTGGTCGATTGCCAGCATCACGGTGCGGCCGGTTGCCGGGGCAAAGACGCGGGCGAGACGGTTCTTCATGCCCCAGTCGAGCTGGTGGGAGCCCTTGAGATAAAAGCCCGGGGTCTGCTGCGGCCGATCGGCCGAATACCGTTCCCCTTCCTTGTCGACTTCCGGCATGGCGCTCCTCGTTTGCCGCACTCTCCGACCGCCGTGCCGCGATCGGGGAATGAACCTATGCGCCATCACTTTCAGGCCAGCAAGCGCGGCTCCTTCGGGTACCGGGCGAAGAACCCAGAAGGGAACCCTTGGCAATGTTCCTGTTTTGTTCTAGTATGCCTGTTCGCTCAGAAACCTGGCCATGAGACAGCCTGCCGTCCTCTCCATGATGCAAAAAAACCGCGCCACCATCGCGGCGGAGTTGCGTCGTCTATTGCCCAAAATAGAGGGGTTTGCGTCCCCCAAAACCCTTCCCTTCGGGCTTTCCGCCGTTGATCGCCACCTGCCGCAGGGCGGCCTCGCCTGCGGCGCCCTGCACGAGGTCGTGCCCGGCGACGGCGGCACCGCCGCCGCCTTCGGCTTTATCGTGGCGCTGCTGGCCCGCGTAGCGCGGGCGCGGCCGCTCTTCTTCGTCATCCCGGGCTATGGGCTCGGTCAATATGGCCGGCTTTACGGGCATGGTTTGAGCACGCTGGGTCTCGATCCGGCCCGTCTGATCCTGGTCGAGACGACGCACCGGCGGGACACCCTATGGGCGCTGGAGGAGGCGCTGCATTCAAGCGCGCCTGCCGCCGTCGCCGGCGTCATCGACAAGCTTGATCTGAAATTGAGCCAAAGGCTGCAGCTCGCCGCGGCGGATGCCGGCCTGCCGCTCTTTCTGCTGCGGCCAGCGCAGCTTCTGGAATCGAGCGCGGCGGCGACGCGCTGGCGCGTCGGTCCGGCGGCGGCCGCACGCGACCGCTTCGGCCTGTTCGCGCGCGCGCGCTGGCATCTCCTGCTGGAGCGATGCCGCAACGGACGAGCGGGCGAATGGATGGTGGAGTACGATCATGTCGCGCATCGTTTCAGTCTGGCTGCCGCGCTGGCCGATCCTGCGTTTTCTCGTAGCACAGGCGAAAAATTCGTCAGACAAGCCGGTTGATCCTGAACGGCCATTCGTCCTTGCCATGACCGCCGCCGGAGGGCCGCGCCTCGCCGCCTTGAACAAGGCGGCGGAGGCCGCAGGTCTTGTGCTCGGCGAGCCGTTGACCGACGCGCGCGCCAAAGCGAGCGAGTTGCAGGTGCACGCCGTCGATGCCGCCGTCGATGATGCCGCACTGCGCCGTCTGGCGTTATGGGCGACGCGCTACACGCCGACGGCCTCGGTCTGGAATGCCGAGAACGGCGCCGACGGTTTTTTCCTCGACATCGAAGGCGCCGCGCATCTGTTCGGCGGCGAAGAAAGGCTCATGGCCGATCTGTCCGACCGGCTCGAAAATAATTTCGGCCTGCCGGCGCGGCTTGCCGTCGCTGATACGCCCGGCACGGCCTGGGCGCTGGCGCGGTTTCATGCCGCCCCCTCACCTGTCCTGCCCTCGGGGCGGGAAGCCGAGGCGCTGGCGCCACTTCCCATCGAAGCATTGCGGCTTTCGCCGGAAACCTGCACGACGCTGCGCCGGCTCGGCTTCAAATCTGTCGGCGCGCTGCTCGACCAGCCGCGTGCACCGTTTGCCGCGCGTTTTCCGGCCGAGCTGCTTCGCCGTCTCGATCAGGCGCTCGGCCGCATCGAGGAACCGCTCGTCCCCATTATTGCGCCGCCGGTCTATCACAGCCTGCGTTATTTGCTCGAGCCGATCCTGACGCAGGAGGCGGTCGTTGCCCACGCCAAACGCTTGATGCAGACCCTCGTGCACGTGCTCGAGCGCGACGATGTCGGCGCGCGCGCGCTGCGGCTTTGCCTCTACCGCGTCGATGGCGCGGTGGCGGCGGTCGATACCGGGCTGACGTTACCGACGCGCAATGTCGCGCACGTCGCGCGCCTCATCGATCTCAAGCTCGATGCAGTGGCGGCGACGCAAGAGGCAGGCTTTGGCTTCGAGGCGATCGGGCTTGCCGTCACGCTCGCCGAACCCATCCCGGCACGGCAGGCGGAACTTGCGGCCGTAGCCGAGGGTATCGGGGAAGCCGACAGAACCGAGCGTTGCACGACCTTGATCGATACGCTGCGCCAGCGTCTCGGTCCGCAGAGCGTGCGGCAGTTCGCGGCGATAGCTAGTCACCTACCGGAGCGCGCCGAGGCGCTGGCTGCGGTCAACGGCGAGGCTTCCGCATGGCCGGCGCCGGAGCAAACAACGCGCCCGCTGCTTTTGTTGCCCCGTGCCGAGCCGACCGAGGTCACCGCGCTCGTTCCCGACGGCCCGCCGCGGCGTTTCCGCTGGCGCGGCGTGACCTATGAGGTCGCCGGCTCGCAGGGCCCGGAACGCATCGCCAGCGAATGGTGGCGCGACCCCCTCCCTTATCCTCCCCCGCAAGCGGGGGAGGATAAGAAGGGGGCGCCGACGCGCGATTACTACCTCGTCGAGGACGCCGACGGCCACCGCTTCTGGCTCTATCGCGAAGGACTCTACGAGCGCGAGACGACAGCGGCGCGCTGGTTCGTGCATGGGCTGTTTGCTTAAAGTTTTGCGTGAGGAAGCTCATGAGCGCCTATGCTGAACTGGCCGTGACCAGCAACTTTTCCTTCCTGCGCGGCGCCTCACATCCGCAGGAGATGATCGCAACCGCCGCGGAACTTAAGCTTGCCGCCATCGGCATCGCCGACCGCAACTCGTTTGCCGGCGTGGTGCGCGCCTATGACGAATGGAAAAAAAGAAAAAGCATCAAGCTCCTGGTCGGTACGCGCCTCGTCCCCATCGATGGTTTCGAGGTTCTCGCCTATCCGACGGATCGCCAAGCTTATGGCCGTCTGTGCCGGCTTCTGACGCAAGGCAATCTCAAGGCCAAGAAAGGCGAATGCCATCTGGCCTTCGAGGAGATCCTCGCCGCGAGCGAAGGGCAGATGCTCATCGCCTTGCCGCCGCTGGATTCCCGCTTGCACGGGAATGAGCGGTTATCGGTTTTCACCGAGCGGCTTTCCGCCATGGCGCACACAGCGCCGGGTCGCACGTTCCTCGCCGGCGTTCATTATCATCGCGGCGACGAGCCGCGCCGGCTCGGATTTTTGGCCGAGCTCGGCGAGCGCCTGAACGCGCCGCTCGTCGCCGTCAATGATGTCTCCTATCACGTGCCGCAACGCCGGCCGCTTGCCGATGTGCTCACCTGTATCCGCGAGAAATGCACTATTGCCGAAGCGGGCCTGAAACTTGCTGTCAATGCCGAACGGCATCTGAAGCCGGCGGCGGAGATGGCGCGGCTGTTCACCGGCTTTTCCGACGCCATCGCCCGCACCGTCAAGATCGCCGAAGCCTGCCGCTTCTCGCTCGGCGAGCTCACATACGAATACCCCGACGAGCCGGTGCCGGAAGGAAAAACCGCCCAGCAGCATCTTGCGGATCTCACCTGGGCGGGAGCGCAGGAGCGCTATCCGCCAGACCAATACCCCGACGGCATCCCGGCCGATGTCGCCAAGCGGCTTCAGGCAGAGCTCGCGCTCATCGCCAAACTCGACTATGCGCGCTATTTCCTCACCGTCCACGATGTCGTCGCCTTCGCCCGCCGGCAGCAAAAGGAAATCCTCTGCCAGGGCCGCGGCTCGGCGGCGAACAGCGCCGTTTGCTATTGCCTCGGCATCACGTCGGTCGATCCGGACAAGAGCAATCTCCTGTTCGCCCGCTTCATTTCCGAGAATCGCGGCGAACCGCCGGATATCGACGTCGATTTCGAGCACGAGCGGCGCGAGGAGGTGATCCAGTACATCTATAAACGCTACGGGCGCGACCGCGCGGCGATCTGCTCAACCGTCGTGCACTACCGCTCGCGCCGCGCCATCCGCGAAGTCGGCAAGGCTCTTGGCTTGACGGAGGACGTGACCGCCGCGCTCGCGAAAACCGTGTGGGGCTATGGCGACGGATTACCGAATGAACACATTCGCCAGGCCGGGCTCGACCCCGCCAATCCGGCGATCCGGCAGGCCGTCGAGCTTGCGGACGAACTGATCGGCTTCCCGCGCCATCTCTCGCAGCACGTCGGCGGCTTCGTGCTCATGCGGCAGCCGCTCGACGAGACGGTGCCCATCGGCAATGCCGCCATGGACGAGCGCACCTTCATCGAGTGGGACAAGGACGACATCGACACGCTCGGCCTGATGAAGGTCGATGTGCTGGCGCTCGGCATGCTGAGCTGCCTGCGGCGCGGGCTCGATCTCATCCAGCAGCATTACGGCAAGGCGTATTCGCTCGCCACGCTGCCGCAGGACGACGGCACGGTCTACGAGATGCTTTCGCGCGCGGATTCTGTCGGCGTGTTCCAGGTCGAGAGCCGCGCCCAGATGTCGATGCTGCCGCGCTTGAAGCCGCGATGCTTCTACGATCTCGTCATCGAGGTCGCGATCGTGCGGCCGGGGCCGATCCAGGGCGACATGGTGCATCCCTATCTGCGCCGGCGCGACGGCATCGACCGGGAGCATTATCCATCGCCTGATCCGGCGCACGGGCCGGCCGACGAATTGAAGGACGTTCTCAAACGAACCCTCGGCGTGCCGCTGTTCCAGGAGCAGGCGATGCAGATCGCCATCACCGCGGCCAAATTCACGCCCGACGAAGCGGATGGGCTCCGCCGCGCCATGGCCACTTTCCGCCATACCGGCAACGTCCATCTGTTCCGCGACAAGTTCATCACCGGCATGACCGCCCGCGGCTATGACCGTGATTTCGCGGAAAATTGCTTCGGCCAGATCGAAGGGTTCGGCGAATACGGCTTTCCGGAAAGCCACGCGGCGAGTTTTGCGCTGCTGGTCTATGCCTCGGCGTGGATCAAATGCCGCTACCCGGACGTTTTCTGCGCCGCCATCCTCAACAGCCAGCCGATGGGTTTTTACCAGCCGGCGCAGCTCGTGCGCGATGCGCGGGCGCACGGCATCGAGATCCGCGCCGTGGACGTGAACTTCAGCGATTGGGACTGCACGCTGGAGCCGGGCGCGGACGGCCGGCATGCGGTGCGTCTCGGCTTCCGCCTCGTTCACGGACTTAACCAGGACGAACTGAAAAAACTCATCGCCGCGCGCGGTAACGGCTTTTCCTCGATCGAGCGGCTGGCGGCGATCGGCGGCATTTCCCGCTTCACCATCGAACGGCTGGCCGAGGCGGATGCATTCCGTTCGCTCGGGCATGACCGGCGCGCGGCCTTATGGGCGGCGCGGCGGCTCGACGTGATCGGCATTCGCACGACGCGGCAAAATGTCTCCGCCACGGTCGAGGGCGCACTTCCCCTACTGGCGCCGCACTTGAGCGACGAGCTTTTCCCGGAACCGTCCGTCGCACTCCCGGTCATGCCGCTCTGCGAGCACGTCGTGGAAGATTACGTGGCCACCGGGCTGTCGCTGAAAGAGCATCCGGTGCGTTTCTTCCGCCACCGGCTCACTGCGCGCGGCGTCATGCGCAACACGGAGCTGCGCGGCGACGGCTTGCGGCAAGATTCGATGGTCACCGTCGCCGGCCTCGTCCTGGTGCGGCAGCGGCCGGGAACGGCCAAAGGCGTGATCTTCATGACGCTCGAAGACGAGACCGATATCGCCAACATCATCGTCTGGCCGAAGGCTTTTGAAAAAAATCGCCGCGTCGTGATGACCGCGCGGTTCCTTGCCGTGCGCGGCCGCCTGCAACGCGCCGGCCTCGTCATCCATGTCGTCGCGGAAAACTTTATTGATCTCAGCGCCGAATTGTCATCGCTGCGCGATGGCGACCTTTATTCAGCGGATACTTCCCGCGCACCGCATCCTGAGTCGGCTTCCCTACTTATCAAGAGCCGCGACTTTCATTGAGCACCTTTGCCCACGCACTTTCCCAGCACGCGCGCGAGGCGGTCGGAAAACAATTTTGCATCCGCCGGCCGGTCGCCCTCCAGCACCCGCGCCTCGTCGAGCAGCAGATGCGCCGCGTCCTCCCTCAACGTCCGCTCGTTTTCGCCGAGCGCCGCGAGCGCGACCACAAGCTGGTGTCGCGGATTGATCTCCAGGATCGGCTTCGACGCCGCGTTCAACCGGCCTGCTCCCGCCAGCAGCCTTTCCAGCGCCCGGTCGAGGCCTGCGTCCGAAGCAACTAAGCAGACCGCACTGTCAGTGAGCCGGTCTGACGCTCGCACTTCGGCCACCGTGTCGCCGAGTGTGTCCTTCATGAAAGCCAGAAAGTCCTTGACCGCATCATGCAATTGCGGCGGCGGTGCCTGTTGCGCATCGAGCAACGGAATGAGCGCCAAATCGGCCGCGCCTTGGGTCACCGATTTGAACGGTTTGCCCTCGAACCCAAGTCCCGCCATGACCCAGAAACTATCGACCGGATCGGGCAGCAACAGAACCTCGATGCCGCGAGCGCGGAAGCCTTCGAGATGCGGCGACGACTGCAGGCGCGCGAGATCGTCGCCGGCGAGATAAAAGATCGCCGTTTGATTGGGCTTGAGCGCGGCGACGTAATCCTTGACGCTGCGCCAGCCGTCCGCGGCCGCCGTGGTCTTGAAGCGCGCCAGCGCCAGCAGCGCGTCGCGGCGCTCGAAGTCCTCATAGATGCCTTCCTTCAGCACCGCGCCGAAGGTCTGCCAGATTTTCTCGTAAGTTTGCGGCTCCCTGTCGGCGAGCCGTTCCAACTCGCCGAGCACGTGGCTGGTGGCGCCTTTCCTGATCGCGGCAAGCAGCGGGCTTTCCTGGATTTTTTCGCGGGAGACGTTGAGCGGCAGATCGGCGCTGTCGACCAACCCACGAACGAAACGCAGATAGCGCGGGAGGATTTCTGCGTCGTCGGTGATAAAGATGCGCTTGACGTAAAGCTTGATGCGGCCCTTGCGGTCGGGATCGAACAGGTCGAAGGACCGCGAGCTCGGAACAAACAGCAGCGTCGTGTAGTCCTGCCGCCCTTCGGCATGGAAGTGAATCGTCAGCGCCGGTTCGTCGAACTGGCCGGCAATGCTGCGATAAAAGTCGGTGTAATCCGCGACCGTGATCTCGGACTTCGGCTTCGCCCACAAAGCCGCACCGTCGGTGATTTCGGCAGGCTCGGCGCCGGCCTTCTCGGCGATCGCGATCGGCACCGGCACGTGACCCGATTGGGCCTTGACGAGGCGCTCGACGGTGAAGCGCTCGGTGTAGGATTTGGCGTCTTCGATCAGATTGAGCACCACGCGGGTGCCCCGGCGCGGGGCCTCGGCAAGGTCCGCCGGCGATACGGCGAAGGCGCCCTTGCCGTCGGACGACCAGAGCCACGCGGTGTCCGTCCCCGCGCGGCGGGAGATCACATCGACGCGTTCCGCGACCATGAACGCCGAATAGAAGCCGACACCGAACCGCCCGATCAGCGCGGTGTCCTCGCCGCCGCCCTGCCCGGTTTCCAGGCGATCGAGAAACGCCTTGGTGCCGGAACGTGCGATGGTACCCAGCGCCTCGACCAGCTCTTCGCGGCTCATGCCGATACCGTTGTCTTCAACGATCAATTGCCGCTTGTCGGCATCGATCGTCAGCGTGATGCGCGGCTTCGGGTCATCGCCGAGCAGCACCGGCGCGGCGATGGATTCGTAACGCAGCCGCTCGCAGGCGTCGGCGGCATTGGCGATCAGCTCGCGCAGAAACACCGACTTGTCGGCATAGACCGAGTGCACCATCAAGTGCAGCAGCTTGGCGACGTCCGCTTCGAACGGGCGGCTTTCCGATTGGTACTCCTCAGTCACGGTCATGATGGGTCCCCGGCGTATTGGCTACGGTTTTTACGACGATTGTTGGCTCCGAAATGGCGAGAGGGCGCCGTCAGGTCAAGACCTCGCGGCGTCCGGCCGCCACCGGCTTGCAACGTGACCAAATCGCTAGGGCGCGGACTTCACGTCCGGGGTGTGGATGTGCTCGGGCCGCACCCCCACGGCTAAGAGCCGGCCGGGGATGCGGCGTAGCAGCGGAATCCAATCGAACAACTTCAGCAGCAGCGGCGGCTTCGGCCGCTGCGTGCCGGCGAGCGTCCGGCGGATGATCTGATTTTGCATGGTGAGTTGCAGCGCTTGTGTAAAGCGCACCGGGAATGTGCGGCGCGCCTGGATCGCGCGCAGGTCATCATCGCTCACCGTGCCTGCCCTGAACGGCGCGGTGAGGCGGTTGGCGGCGGCAACTGCGTCCTGGACGGCAAGGTTGACGCCGACGCCGCCGATCGGCGACATCGCGTGCGCCGCGTCGCCGATGCAGAGAAGGCCCGGCCGCCACCATCGCCGCAGCCGGTCGACGGTGACGCTCAACAGCTTGATATCGTCCCAGCTTCTTAGTTCGCCGACGCGGTCGGCAAGAAACGGCGACATCATCACCACCCGCTTGCGGAATGTGTCGAGACCCGCTGCTTGCACGCGGTCGATGCCGCCTTTCGGAATGACAAAGGCGCACTGCCAGTAGTCGCCACGGTTGAGCATGATCATCATCGCGCCGGCCTCGGCGTGGCCGAACGTCTCGGTCTCGTCGGTTGGCTCACGCGGCAGCCGAAACCACAGCACGTCCATCGGCGCGCCGTAATCGTCGCCCTTGAATCCGGCCTTGTCGCGCACCGTCGAATGCCGGCCATCGGCACCGACGACGAGGTCGGCGCGGATCGTTACCTCGCCATCCGGCGTCTTGCCGCGGAGCCCGACGACGCGGCCGCCTTGCTCGACCAGATCGGTCGCTTCCGTCCGCATGTGCAAATGGAAAGGCTCGTAGCGCTTGCCGTGGTCGGCGAGGAAATTGAGAAAATCCCACTGCGGCATCAGCGCGATGTATTTGCAGTGGGTCGGTAGATGCGTCAGATCGATCAAGCGCACCCGCTGGTCGCCAACCTGGGCGCTCAGCCGCTCGACCTTCTGATGCGGCAGCTTGAGGAACTCCTCAAGCAGACCAAGCTCGTACATCAGGTCCAGCGTCGAAGGATGGATAGTGTCGCCGCGAAAATCGCGAAAGAAATCGGCATGCTTCTCCAGCACCACGACATCGACGCCGGCGCGTGCCAGGAGGAAGCCGAGCATCATCCCGGCCGGTCCGCCGCCGGCGACGCAGCACTGCGTGGTGATCGGCAACTTCGGCATCACCGTTCCCGCGGCCGTTGCTCCGCGCGTCGCAGTCACGCGAGAGACGTTCAAGCTCGCTGCGGCGTCTGCGGCGCTACGCCGAGTTTCTTTTGCAGGTTGGTGGACGACGTCGTGTACTGGAACACCAGCCGCTTCTCCGGATAGACGTAGTGGTACGCTTTCTGCGCCATCAGCGCCGCCTCGTGGAAGCCGGACAAGATGAGCTTGAGCTTGCCGGGATACCAGTTGATGTCGCCGATGGCGAAGATGCCGGGCGTGCTGGTCTCGAAGGCCGCCGTGTCGACCGGAATGAGTTCGTTATTCTTGAGTTCAAAGCCCCAATTGGCGACCGGACCGAGCTTCATGGTCAGGCCGAAGAACGGCAGCAACGCGTCGCAGGCGAGCTCCATGGTGGAGCCGTCGCCGGTCTTGACCATCGCCTTGCTGATCTGACCTTGGTCGCCTTGCAGCGCGGTCACTTGGCCTTGCACGAAGTCGATCTTACCCTCGCCCACCAAGCTCATCATCTTGTTGACGCTGTCGGGCGCGGCGCGGAAATCGCTGCGCCGGTGTAACAGCGTCAGGTGCTTGGCGATGGGCGCAAGGTTGAGCGTCCAATCGAGCGCACTGTCGCCGCCGCCGACGATGAGAACGCGCTGGCCGCGAAATGCCTCCATCTTGCGCACGGCATAGAACACCGACTTGCCTTCGTACGGCTCGATGCCTGGAATCGGCGGACGCTTGGGCTGGAACGAGCCGCCGCCGGCGGCGATGACAACGACCTTGCTCTCGAATTGCATGCCCTGGTCCGTAGTCACGCGGAACAGCGGATCGCCGATCTTCTCCACCTTCTCCACCATCTCGTTGAGATGGAATTGGGCGTTGAACGGCTTGATCTGCTGGAGCAGCGCGTCGACCAGGCCATGCGCGCTGGTGTAGGGAATGCCGGGAATATCGTAGATCGGCTTCTCCGGATAAAGCTCCGCGCACTGTCCGCCGATCTTGTCGAGAATGTCGATGAGGTGCGCCTTCATGTCGAGCAGACCCAGCTCGAACACGGCAAACAAGCCGATCGGGCCCGCACCGATAATGACAACGTCGGTCTTGATAGGTTCGTCCATGTCGTATCCGTACTCGTGCCTAATTGATGGCGTCTGATGGTGTGAAGTCGCGAGTGTCTAGCGTGGTCGCCGCGGCAGGGGAAGAGCGGCGCTTGGCGCCAAGACGCCGGCGCCGGATTCGCTCCGGCTAGGCCTGGCGCTCCGGCGTTCGCAGAATGAGGCCGTCGAGCTCCTCGCGCACTTTGATCTGGCATGACAGCCGCGAGTTAGGCTGTACGCCATAGGCGAAATCGAGCATATCCTCTTCCATCGGCGACGGCTCGCCGACCTTTTCCCGCCAGGCCTGCTCGATATAGACGTGGCAGGTCGAGCAGGCACAGGCGCCGCCGCATTCTGCCTCGATGCCAGGCACGCCGTGCTTGATCGCCGTCTCCATGACGGTCGAACCGACCTCGCCTTCGACAGTGCGAGCCGTCCCCGCGGCGTCGATGAAGGTGATTTTGACCATGGCGGAATGGAATGGCGGAACGGAATCGAAGGATTGCGGTCGCGAGGGAGAAGCAAAATTCAACAAGCCGGACGCGGGCTCGCCTCTTCTAACGGCTCACGTCGCGTGACGCCAGTAGCCAGAGATCGCATCAACAGGCGCGCGCCGGGTGGCTGAACGCTTCGGATCCAGACTTATCCGGGTGAGCGCCCAAGCGCACCGCAATCGCCGCGCAAACCTCAAAACTCGCCGCCTCAAGTTCCACAAGCGCCGCCTTCATGACGTCTTCATCGGCTTGCGTGGCGGCTTGCTCCAGTCGTTCAGCGGCCCGCGCCACGCGCCACGCGCCGACCCCGCGGGCGGAGCCTTTGAGGGTGTGGGCCGCAGCGGCTACGGGGCCGGGTTCCGCGCCCACGATACGCTTCAGAATGAGGCTGTTTTGGCGCGCGAAAATCTCCAAGACCTCGTGCTCGAGGCGACGGTCGCCAAGCGTCATGCGCCCAAGGTGATTTTCGTCAAGGGTCGCCAGCTCTTGCTCTTGGTCAGGCAAGGCCAACAGGCGCGCTGCAGTCATGGTCTCCTCGCCGCGGCTTTCTTCGAACGGCGCCACGATGCGCGCGGAGCGGCGAAAAGCCGGTAAATCTCGCTTCCGCAAAGAGATTCAGGCGGCTTCTTTCAACGCGATGGGTAAGGAACCTCTTACCACAAATCGCTCAATCCGCCTGTTTCGGCCGGCTGCCCTGTTTCGACCGGCTGCGAAGCTCAGCCCTGGGCGGAACGCGCTCGCCCCCGCAGCCCGGAGCAGGTCACGCCCCACCGTTGGGACCGTTGTTGGCCCCAGACTGGCCGCATTGTTGGCCACAGAATGACGTCCCCATCGCTCGCGGTCCACCGGCGCGATCATGGTGACTAAACCGTTAACGATGATTAAAACATCGTTACCAATCCCGGTTTCCTTCGATCCGCCAGACCGATAGGATGGGCTACGGAAATGTGACGTGAGGGCGGGGGGAGCCCTGTGTGGTGATTAGTGATTGCGACGATCACGCGCTCGTGGCGCGGCTTGAGTTTCCTCGGGCCGTCCTAGTCCGGCGTAACAGGCGAGGCGACGACCGATATGGCCAATAACCCGAAGAAGATCGTGGATCCGACCGAAGCAGCGCTGTCGGCGATCCAGGAAGCGCTCAAAATCCGCGACGACGACCAGCCGGATAGCGAGCCCGAAGCCATCCCCCAGACGCTTGGCAGCGCCGCCACCGACCGCTGGCCCGACGTCCCGCCGGCGCCGGCCGCCGACGTGCGCTTCGACTCCGGCGAGACCGCCGCCCGCAGCGGCGATGCTCAAGCCCTTCGCGCCGCCAATGACGATCAGCAATCGATCGGACAAATCCTGCACGCGCTGCAGCATCGACCCGCGCGCGCCTCCTATGTTGTCGCCGCCGTGTTCTCCTTCGTCTGGGTGATCGGCTGCGTCGCGCTGTCCTGGGCCTATCTGGGCGATCTCAACGCGGCGCTTGGCCCTGACCACTCGCCGGCCGCCATCATGATCGGCCTCGGGGCCGCGGCGCTCTTGCCGATCATCTTCTTCTTCGGCCTGGCCCATATGGCTGGGCGCGCACAGGAATTGCGGCTGGTTGCGCAATCGATGGCGAAAGTAGCCATGCGGCTCGCCGAGCCCGAGGGCATGGCGCAGGATTCCATGATTACCGTCGGACAGGCGATCCGCCGCGAAGTGGCAGCCATGGGCGACGGCGTCGAACGCGCGCTTGCGCGCGCCAGCGAGCTCGAAGCGCTGGTGCGCAATGAGGTTGCAGCGCTTGAACGCACTTACAGCGACAACGAGGTGCGCATCCGCGGCCTGTTGCAGGAACTCGCCACCCAGCGCGACACCCTTGTGGGACAAGCCGAGCAGGTGCGTTCTGCTATCAACAACGTCCACGTCGATCTGACGCAGGACCTTTCAACGATTAGCGATCTCGTCGGGCAGCAGGTCAATGAAGCCGCAGAGCGCATCACCCATTCGCTGGCCGAGAAGGGCGAGAACATCACGCTGACGCTCGGTCAGATCAGCGACAACATGATCCAGCAGCTCAGCGAGCGCGGCGAAGATCTGCTGGCGCGGCTGGAGGCGGCGAGCGACGAGACCTCGCGCGCGATCGCGTTGGCAAGCGACCAGCTGACCTCGGGCTTGAACTTCAAGACCGACCATATCGGCGAGGAATTTGCCGAAATCGCCCGCGGTCTCGAAGACATGGTGTCATCGCGGCTCGATCGGGTCACCGACGACTTTTCCGAAAAATCGCTGGCGATCGTCGACACCATGGTCGGACGCTCGCAGGAGCTCACCGACGCGATCGTCAACACGTCGAGCCAGATTGCCGAGACCATCGCCACGCGCGCCGACGAGGTCAACAGCACGATCAAAGCTTCCGGCGAATCGATCATCCTCGACCTCAATTTGCGCGGCAGCGATGTGGCGCAGAAGCTCGAGCAGGCCGGAGCGCGTGTCACCGAGGCCCTGATTTCGCGGGGCACGGCCATGACCGACACGCTGCGCCAGAGCGCCGAGCAGGTCACCGAGACCCTCATGTCGCGCGGTACCACGGTGACGGATACGCTTCGCCAGAGCGCCGAGCAGGTGGCCGAGGCCGTCGCCGCGCGCGGCGACGAAATGAAGCAGATGCTGGCGACACGGCTGGCCGCGTTCGAGGAGATGTTCGACCATTCGGGCGCCGAGCTCGGCGAAAGGATTTCGCGCGATTCGTCGACGCTCGGCAATCTCATCACTCGGCATCTCGCCGAATTCGACCGAACGGTGAAGACCTACGGCTCCGAACTCGTCGAACGGCTCGGCGCCCGCACCCAGGATGTCTCGGAGTCGATGCGCAGTTATGTCGACAGTTTCGACAATCGCGTCACCGCCAAGGCTACCGAAGTCACCACGGCGCTCGACCAGCGTCTGTCAAACTTCCAGGAAGCGCTCGACAGCCGCTCGCAGACGCTCACCGAGGCGCTGTCCAATCGCGTCATGGACATTGCCAAGACCCTCACCGAGGGCGGCCGGGAAGTCGTTACCGCGGTCGACAAGCGCATTGCCGAGGTCACCGCAGTCATCGACGCGCGTGGCGCAAAAGTCGCCGAGGCCATCGGCGAGCGCGCCGCCGAAATCGACAAGACTCTGGGCGGCCAAGCGCTGCGGGTCGCTAACACGCTCGACAGCCGCATCAGTCAACTTGAACAGCTCCTGGTGGGACGGGCCGAAGCCGTCACCCAGCAGATCGAGGTGCGTAGCCGCGCTGCCGCGGACCTGCTCAACGCCCGGCTCGAGGAACTTTCCGAATCGATCAAGGTCAATTCCAGCAACGCCGAGCAGGCGCTCGGTCAGCTTGCCGCCAGGACGGTCGAAGCGCTCGGCAAGAGCGCGGCGGCGGGCGCGGCGGCGACCGAAGCCTTAAACCGCAGTGCGGTCGAGGCGACGGTGTCGCTCAATCGCAGTGCCGGCGCGCTGAGCAACACCATCGGCAAGACCGCCGCAACCGCCGAGGAAGTCATTGGCAAGAGCGCCGCAACCGCCAATGACGTCATTGGAAAGAGCGTCGCGGCCGCCGGCGAAGCCCTCGGTAAGAGTGCTGCTGCCGCCGATGACGTCATCAGCAAGACGACTGCCACCGCCACCGACCTCATTGCGCGAAGCTTCGCCGCCACGAGCGGGGCAATCGGGCGCACCGCCAGCGAGGCCGAACGCACGCTCAGCGGCATCAGCAGCGAGGTGGCGCGAAGCGCCACCGCGGCGACCGAGGCGATCGGGCGCAGCGCCAGCGACGCCGAACACACGCTCAGCGGCGTCAGCGCCGAGGTGGCGCGAAGCGTCGAGGCCACGACCGAAGCGATCGGACGCAGCGCCAGCGCGGCCGAACGCATGCTCAGCGGCGTCAGCGCCGAGGTTGCCCGCAACGTCACCGACAAGGCCGGTGAGATCACGGCCGCCGTATCGCAGCGCGTCGGCGACATGACGCGCCTGCTCGACGAGAAATCGAATGGGCTGCTCGCCGCACTTTCCGGCAAGGGCCAGGAGTTCGCCGGCGAGGTGGACCGCATCACCGACCAGGCCGTCAAATCGATCGAGGCGAAGAGCTTCGTCTACACCCAGGCGATGATGGACAACAGCGAGGAGATCGCGCGGCTCATCAATGAAGCAAGCCAGACCGCTACCACGGCGATGACGCGAACACTTGGCCAATTGCAGGAAGGCGCTCAGGGCGTCACCGAAGCAGCGAAGTCGACGCTCACCCGGACGCTCGATGACTTGCAAGGCGCGACCAGGCTCGTCGTCGAGGAGTCGAAGCAGACAGCCGCCGCGACCATCGCCGAGATGGTGGAGACGCACAACATGCTGCGCTCCGACACCACGGCGCTGTTCGAGCGCCTGCGCGAAGCCAACATCCTGCTGCAAGAGGTGCTCAGCGGCGCTCACGACAATATGAGTTCGCTGGAACGCACGATGGTGACGCGCGTTTCCGAATTCGTCGCCGCCATGAGCGACCTCAACGGCAAGAGCGCGGCCTCTACCAGCGCGGTGGAGCAGCACCTCGGCCATTTCACCGCCGCGACCGGCAAGGCGCTGCAGGAGCTCGGTGAACTGGCGACCCAGTTCACCACGCACGGGCGCACGCTGGCCGATGCGGTGCAACTTCTGGACAAGAGCAACCGCCGCTCCGAGGAATCGGTCGCGAGCCGGCGTGCCAGCATCGAGACCCTGGTCTCGACGCTCGATGCGCGCACCGAGGATTTCGGGCAGCGACTGCAGCGCTTCTCCAGTCTGCTGGACGAATCGCTCGATGCGGCGACGATGCGGGCACGGGAAATCGCCAGTGTCGTCGCCGAGACGAGCAACGAAAGCGTGAACTCCATCGAGCAGAGCTTCGCGCTGGTGCGCGCGACCTCGGAGGAAGAGCGCAAACGCACCAGCGAGACCTTGAACGCGGTCTACGACGAAGCCGCGACCCAAGTGCATGCGATGTTCAATCAATCCGCCGCGCGTTTCACCGAGGTCATGCAGGGCATGAAGCAAATGGCGGCGGAAATGCAGCAGGAGCTGGAGACGACGCGCGCCGAGTTGCGCCGCGGTGTCTTCGAACTGCCGCAGGAGACCGCCGAGAGCGCGGCGCAAATGCGGCGCGTCATCGTCGACCAGATCGAGGCCTTGGCCGAGCTCAATCGCATTGTCGCCCGTCACGGCCGCACCCTCGACACCGCCGACCCGGTGCGGCGCGAGCCGGAGCCGGCCTATGCCGGCGGCGGCGGACGCGCGCCGGCACGGCCGATGCGCGGGGATATCACCGCGACCCCGCAGACGGCGACGCGCGGCGACATTACCGGCGCGCCACCGCGACGGCCTGAGCAACCCCCGCTCAACCCCGCTCAGAATGCTGGCAGTGGCCGCAACGGCGGCTGGCTCAGCGATCTGTTGTCGCGCGCCTCGCGCGAGGAGAGCCCGCCCATTGCCCCGCCCTCCCCGCGCGAAGCTGCGCGCGGCGAAGAGCGCCCGCCGCGCGAGGGTATCGACTCGCTCGATTCGCTCGCGGTCGACGTCGCCCGCATGATCGACCACGAAGCGGCCGCCGAACTGTGGGAGCGTTATAATCGCGGCGAACGCGGCCTATTCACCCGGCGCCTCTACACGGCCCAGGGTCAAAAGGCGTTCGATGAAATCCGCCGCAAGTACCGCGCCGATCCGGAGTTCCGGCAGACCGTCGAGCAGTACATCAACGAATTCGAGCGGCTCCTGGAGGATGTATCGCGCGGCGACCGGGGCGCCGCTGTGGTGCGCAATTACCTCACGTCGGACACCGGCAAGGTTTACACCATGCTGGCGCACGCCGCCGGACGGTTCGACCAGTAAGCGCCGTTGCGCGTGACGCCTGCCGCGGTGCGCGCCGCGCGCGTCTCGCAGGCGCCTGATGAGCGTGCCGCAGCGGGCCGCTGGACTTGCGCACCAGGCGCCGAAAACCGTCAATGACGGTCTTGCTTGCCGAGCGACCGCGGCGTTACCGTTCGCCCCATGGAAGCTCCGGTTTCCTTACCCACCGCCGCGGATGTCGATGAGGCCGCCCGTCGGCTCGCCGGGGTTGCTTTGCACACGCCGCTGCTCACCTCGGCAACGCTCGACGCCATGACCGGCGGCCGCGTTTTTCTCAAAGCCGAGACTTTACAACACACCGGCTCGTTCAAGTTCCGCGGCGCCTACAACAAGCTCGCCGCGATTCCGCCCGAGCGGCGGGCCAGCGGCGTCGTCGCATTCTCGTCCGGCAATCACGCGCAGGGCGTGGCGGCCGCGGCGCGGCTCCTCGGCATGCCTTGCGTGATCGTCATGCCGCACGATGCGCCGCGCGCCAAACGCGAGCGCACTGCGGCACTCGGCGCCGAGCTCGTGTTCTACGACCGCGCGCGCGACGACCGCGAGGCGATCGCCAGCGACATCGCGGCGCGGCGCGGCGCCGTTCTGGTGCCACCCTACGACGACGCGCTGATCATCGCCGGCCAGGGCACCGCCGGCCGCGAGATCGTCGAGGATTTGAGCGCGCTCGGGCTGGTGCCCGATGTAGTCGTGGTCACCGCGTCGGGCGGCGGGCTGACGGCCGGCATTGCGCTGGCAGTGCGGGCGCGCGCGCCGAAGGCGGCGATCTATACTGCCGAGCCGCAGAATTTCGACGACCATGCGCGCTCGTTTCGCAGCGGCCAGCGCGAGCAGAACGCGGCGTTGAGCGGAACAATCTGCGACGCGCTGATGGCGCGCACGCCGGGCAAGCTCACCTTCGCCATCAACCGATCGCTGGTCGGCGCCGGCGTCGTCGCCAGCGACGAGGAGGTCGCTGCCGCCGTCGCCTTTGCATTTTCAGAATTGAAGCTGGTGGTCGAGCCGGGCGGCGCCGTGGCGCTTGCCGCGCTGATGACCGGCAAGGTGGACGTCACCGGCAAAATCGCGGTAGCCGTCCTGTCCGGCGGCAACATCGACCCGGAACTGTTCTCCCGGCTGGTCGCCTAGCGAACGGTTCGCTCATCGTTGCCGCTATTCGCCCACTGCCGCGCCAGCGGAACAAGACCCACCGCAAGCGCGAGGCAGCGAGTTCCGCCGGCACGGAATCAGCGGAGCAAATTCTAGGCGCCGGCGCCCGGCAAGAAGCAGCGGATTTGTGTCGCCCCTTCCGCATCCATATAGGGCCACACCACGGCCGGGCCGAAGCGATTCGGCTCGGTCACGAGCGCCGATTCAGGAACAAAAATCCATTCGCCGTGAAGCCGCACCCGATAGCGGCCCTCTTGCGTGTCCCAGTCGACGTCCTGGACACTCACGCCGTCGGCGAAGGAACAGCACAAGCCTTTCCCGCTCGCGAGCTGATCGAACCACGCATGCAGCGGTGAGTTCGCATAGCGCCCGTCATCGCGCGCGGAAACGCTGGTCGGAACAAAAGCACTCATGCACAACGCCACAACCGCCAAAGCAGGACCGGTGAGTCTGTGCATCGTGGCCTCCAGATGATCGTAACATGCGGGTCGACAACAACAAGTTCCGCCAGATCCGGCGAAAATGAACCTCTCTGCGCGTTGTTGTTGATCCGCATCGACTCATGGAAAGCAACTTCCGTGCCGTTTACCGAATCACGCCAATGGGATGACATCATTCGTTAACAGAGAATGAACGCGTACGAAAACCGCGGCGCGCCAGCGACCAAGCCGGCGCGCGTTGAGCATGCCCGATCCGGCACTGGTGGTAACGGCGGAGTGCTAGCTGAAGAGCGCGATGAGTTCTTCCTCGCTCAGGGCGCGCAAGGCCGCGAGCGAATCGCTTGGCGCGGCGCGCGGCAAAGGCGGCGGCGGACCTAAAGGGACAGGCGATGTCGCATCGGTCGCTGCTATTGCTCCCGTGTCGGCTGCTGCCGCGAGCGCAATCATGGCGTCGACGCGACGTACCAAGGCGCGCAACGCCAAGACAATATCTGTGATGGGTTCTGCCGCCGGAACACTGGCGGCCGCCGGCACCCCGCTGGCGGCGACCTTGGCTTCGATCCGCGCAATCGCCGCCGCCAACTCGGTGAGATCGCGTTTGAACGCGGCGCGGACCCGTCGTGACGGATCGTGCAGCGCCGCTTCGAGGCGCGCGATCGTGCTGACGAGGATGTACGAATCGGGGTGACGGTTGCGAATTGCATACTCAATCAGGAACCGGCGACCGCGCGCGGTCGCCATGATCTCCGCGTAAGCCGCGTCGTAATCCGCATCGTTCGGCGGCGCGGCGGGAGCTTTCGACAAATAAGGATCGTTGGTCATGGTGCCCTGACGCCGATTCAAACAGCACAATGGCCGCGACCGCAATCGGATCGAGGCATCATGATCTGGAGATACCCACAGGATCGCCGCCCTCGGACGGCGTTGGGCCGGCTCAGCCCCACAGCACTGGGTCGGACGGATAAACAAGGCTGCCCTCATAGCGCAAGCCGTCGGCGCGATCCGAGGCGAGCAGCAACGGACCATCGAGATCGACCCAGCTCGCGCGCTGCGCCACCAGCATCGCCGGCGCCATCGCCAGCGACGTTGCGACCATGCAGCCGACCATGACGGCAAAGCCGCGCCGCTCCGCCTCCGCGGCGAGCGCCAGGGCCTCAGTGAGGCCGCCGGCCTTGTCGAGCTTGACATTGACGGCGTCGTACTTGCCGACAAGCGCATCGAGCGAAGCACTGTCGTGCACGCTCTCGTCGGCGCAGACCGGAATCGGGCGCTTGATGCGCGTGAGCGCTTCGTCGCGGCCCTCCGGAAGAGGCTGTTCGATGAGCGTAACGCCGGCGTCAGCGCAGGCGGCGAGGTTTGCTTCGAAATTGTCTGGATTCCAGCCCTCGTTGGCGTCGACGATCAGTTGGGCCCGCGGCGCGGCGCGGCGTACCGCCGCGATCCGCGTGCCGTCGTCGTCGCCGCCGAGCTTCACCTTGAGCAAGGGCCGCCATGCGGCCCGCTCGGCCGCCGCCGCCATCGCCGCCGCCGAGCCGAGCGAGATGGTATAGGCGGTGGTCAGCGGCCCAGGTGGGCCCAGGCCGGCCAATTCGTGGACCCGCCGGCCGGTCTGCTTGGCGTTAACGTCCCAGTAAGCACAATCGAGTGCATTACGGGCAGCACCGGCGGGCATGGCGCGCTGCAGGGAGCCGCGGTCGAGGCCCCGCCGCAGCACCGGGCGTACGGCTTCGATCGCTGCCACAATGCCGTCCGGAGTTTCGCCGTAGCGTGCGTAGGGGACGGACTCGCCGCGGCCGCGGTGGGTGCCATCGCTCAGTTCGGCCACCACCACGACGGCTTCGGTCTTGCTGCCGCGGCTGATGGCGAAGACGCCGGCCAGCGGCCACCGCTCGATCCGGACGGAGAGTTCCATGCAAGGGGCAATATGACCGGGGATATCTCGCGGGCTCAAGGGTCGCAAAGCGCGTCCGGCCTGGCGCGGAGTAGAAAAGCTTGAGCGCGGCCTCGCTGACCGCCACGGCCGAGGGCGAGCGCGTAGCGCTCGCCGCGACCGGCGCCTGGACGGCCGAGCGCGCGGCCGAGCTTGAAAAAATCATCGACCAGACCGCCCGACGCTACCAGGGCGCGAGCGACGTCGTCATCGACCTCGCCAAGCTTGAACGGCTGGATACCTTCGGCGCGTGGTTGATCGAGCGCCTTAAGCGCGCCTTCACCGGGCGCGGCTCGACCGCGCGCGTCATCGGTCTCTCGGACGCCGATCGCAGCCTCATGGAGGAGTTGCAGCTGGTCAACCGCGCGCCGGAGGAAACCGGCGCCGCGGCCAACCGCATCGTAATGGCGCTCGACTCCGTCGGCCGCGCCGTGGCCGGGATCGGCTGGTCGCTGGTCCTACTCACGCAAGTCCTGGGCGCGCTGACCATGGTGGTCGCGGCAACGATCGCCCACCCGACACGGTTGCGTCTGACCTCGGTCGTGTATCATTTGGAACGGGTCGGCTGGCGCGCGGTGCCGATCATCCTTTTAAGCACGTTCCTCATCGGCGCCATCATCGCGCAACAGGGCATATTCCATTTCCGCACGTTCGGCGCCGAAATCTATGTCGTCGACATGGTCGGCATCCTGGTACTGCGCGAAGTCGGCGTGCTCATCGTCTGCGTCATGGTAGCCGGACGCTCGGGCAGCGCTTATACCGCCGAGATCGGCTCGATGAAGATGCGCGAGGAGATCGACGCGCTGCGCACCATGGGCTTCGACCCGGTCGAGGTGCTGGTGCTGCCGCGCATCGTCGCGCTCGTCATTGCCGTGCCGCTGCTCACCTTTCTCGGCGCGATGGCGGCGCTTTATGGCGCCGGCCTTGTCTGCTGGCTCTACGGCGGCATGACCCCCGATATTTTGCTGGCACGATTGCGCGAGGCGATCTCGCTGCCGACCTTCGCCGTCGGCATGATCAAGGCGCCGTTCATGGCGCTGGTGATCGGGCTGGTCGCTTGCGTCGAGGGATTCGAGGTCCAGGGCAGCGCCGCCTCACTCGGGCTGAGGACCACGTCTTCCGTGGTCAAATCGATCTTCCTCGTCATCGTGCTCGACGGATTCTTCGCCATGTTCTTCGCCGCGGTCGGGATGTAGCCGATGACCAAGAACGAGACCGTGATCAGCGTGCGCGACCTGGTCGTCGGCTTCGGCAACGTCACCGTGCTCGACCACGCGGCGCTCGACGTCTTCGAAGGCGAGATTCTCGGCTTTGTCGGCGGTTCCGGCGCCGGCAAATCGGTGTTGATGCGCACCATCATCGGACTGTTGCCGAAGCGCCAGGGCACGATCGAAGTCTTCGGCACCGACCTCGCGGCGCTCGGCGAGCGCCAGCGCCGCACGATCGAGCAGCGCTGGGGCGTGCTGTTCCAGCAAGGGGCGCTGTTTTCCTCGCTCACCGCGCTACAAAACGTTCAGTTCCCGATTCGCGAATATCTCGATCTGTCGCCGCGCCTGACCGAGGAGATCGCGCTCGCCAAGCTGGAAATGGTCGGTCTGAGCCCGGACGTGCGCGGCAAATATCCCGCCGAACTCTCCGGCGGCATGATCAAGCGGGTGGCGCTGGCGCGCGCGCTGGCGCTCGATCCCGATATCGTCTTCCTCGACGAGCCGACGTCCGGCCTCGATCCGATCGGCGCGGCCGAGTTCGACGAGCTGATCCGCACATTGCAGCGCACGCTGGGGCTGAGCGTGTTCATGGTCACCCACGATCTCGACAGCCTGCACGCGGTCTGCGACCGCATCGCGGTGCTGTCCGAAGGCCGCGTGATCGCCTCAGGTCCGATCGAGACCATGCTCGCATCCGAGCATCCGTGGCTCAAATCCTATTTCCGGGGCAAACGCGGGCGCCAAAGTCAGCGCCTCGTCCACCACTAACGACCGCGCAGAAAGGCCATTCATGGAAACCAAGGCCAACTACATCGTCACCGGCTTGTTCACGCTCGCCGTCATCGTCGGCGCGTTCGGCTTCATCTATTGGTTCCAGAATAGCGGCGGCGGCGGCGAGCGCGCCGTTTACCGCGTGGTGTTCGCCGGTTCCGTTTCGGGCCTACGCACCGGCGCACCGGTGCTGTTCGATGGCGTTCGCGTCGGCGAAGTAACTGCGCTGGCGCTCGACGCGCGCGATCCGCGCAGGGTCGAGGCCTCGATCTCGGTCGATCGCGCGGTGCCGGTGCGCGCCGACACCAAGGTGACGCTCGATTTCCAGGGACTGACGGGCCTGGCCGAGGTCTCGCTCGCCGGTGGCGCGGCCGACGCGGCACTGATCGCTGCAAACGGTGGCGGACCGCCGACCATTTATGCCGAGCCGAATGCCGGCGCCGACGTCACGCAGGCGGCGCGCAACGTGCTCGCCCGCATCGACGGCCTCGTCGCCGACAACGAGACGGCGATGCGGACCTCGCTGCGCAATATCGAGACGGTAACGGCGACGTTGGCGCAGAACTCGGACCGGCTCAACAAGGTCATGGCCGGGCTCGAAAACCTCACCGGCAGCGGCGATAATCACGGCGAGATCGCCCAAGCCGCCGAGGCGATCCGCAAGCTTGCCGACAATCTCGACAAACGCACGGAAGAGATATCGGCCGGGCTCGCGCAGTTCTCCAATTCGGGTCTCAAGCAATTCGAGGCGTTTGCCGTCGACGGCCGCCGCACCCTTGCCGAACTCCAGAAGACGATCAAGAACATCGATCAGCACCCCAGCCGGCTGATCTTCGGCCGGTGAGAAGGCTCGTCAGGAACACGATCGCGGGCAACTGGCGCGTGAAGCTTAGGCCGCGATGCCGGTTTTCTCGTCCATCGCGACCTCCCGCGACTCGACGAGCGGTCGCTCATTGCTGGTTTCGAACCAGGTGATGATCTCGAACCGGCCGTCGTCATGCTCGGCGACCGCGGTGCAGCTCTCCACCCAGTCGCCGCAATTGATGTAGCGGATGCCGAAATCGTCGTGGATCACGGCATGGTGGATGTGGCCGCAGATGACGCCGTCGACCTGGCGGCGCTGCGCCTCGGCGGCCAGCGTCTGCTCGAACGCGCCGATATAGTTCACGGCATTCTTGACCTTGTGCTTCGCCCATTGCGACAGCGACCAATAGGAAAAGCCGAGCCGGCGGCGCAGAGCGTTGAAGTAGCGGTTCACCAGGATGGCAAAGTCGTAGGCGGTGTCGCCGAGCAGCGCCAGCCAGCGCGCATGCTTGACCACCATGTCGAACACGTCGCCGTGCACCACCAGATAGCGGCGGCCGTCGGCGCCCTCGTGCGTCGCCGTCTCCGCCACCTCGATGCCGCCGAAATGCGTGCCGTAATAGTCGCGCAGGAATTCGTCGTGATTGCCCGGCAGATAAATGAGGCGGGCGCCCTTGCGTGCCTTGCGCAGGAGTTTTTGCACCACGTCGTTGTGCGGCTGCGGCCAATACCATCCCGAGCGCAATTGCCAGCCGTCGACGATGTCGCCGACCAGATAGATCGTCTCCGCATCGTGATAGCGCAGGAAGTCGAGCAGGCGCTCGGCCTGGCAGCCGCGCGCGCCGAGATGCACATCAGAAATAAAGAGAGTACGGAACAGACGCGTGCCGTGCTCAAGTGTCACGATGTTTGATCTTTCGTCCGTTCGACATGGCCGAGCGTATAAATTGATTTCATTGCAGGTGGATGACAGCAAACGTTAACGTTTCGTTGCTGCGCCGGAGTCACAACGCTGTCATGGCGCGGCGTTAAGCGTTTCGGCGATGACAGCGCCGATTCTCGCCGCAGCGACGTTCTGCTTCACCGCCACGTTCATTCATGTTGCCAGCATCGTGATCGCCGCCGTGCGCCTGCGCCGGCGCACGCCGGCCGAGCCGCTGTCTCAGCAAAAATTCCCCCCGGTCAGCCTGGTACGCCCGCTATGCGGAATAGACAATTATGCCGCCGATACGCTCCGTTCGACGTTCGCGCTCGATTATCCGCGTTGCGAAATCCTGTTCTGCGTCGCTTCCGTAAAGGATCCCGTCGTGCCGCTCATCGAAGCGTTGATGGCGGAACACGCCGGCGCCGGCGCGCGGCTGCTGATCGGCGACGAGAGAGTGAGCTTAAATCCGAAGCTCAACAATGTGCTCAAGGGCTGGCGCGCAGCTGAACATGATTGGATCGTGCTGGCCGACAGCAATGTGCTGATGCCGCGCGACTATATCCAGCTGTTGTTCGCAAACTGGCGGGCGGATACCGGCCTCGTCGCCTCGCCGCCAGTCGGCTGCCGGCCGCGCGGAGTTTGGGCCGAACTGGAATGCGCGTTCCTCAACACTTATCAGGCCCGCTGGCAGTACGTCGCCGACGCCCTTGGCTTCGGCTTCGCCCAGGGCAAGACCATGCTTTGGCGGCGCGCCGACCTGGAACGCGCCGGCGGCATCGAGGCGCTTGCCAAGGAAGTCGCCGAAGACGCCGCCTCGACCAAGATCGTGCGCGACGCCGGCCTCAAAGTGCGGCTCGTCGACCGGCCATTCGCGCAGCCGCTCGGCTATCGCAGCGCCGCCGAGGTCTGGCGTCGGCAGTTGCGCTGGGCGCGGCTGCGGCGCGCCAGCTTCTTGGCCTATTTCCTCCCCGAAGCGGTCTCCGGCGGTGTGCTGCCGATGGTGACGCTCGCCGCCGTCGCTGTGGCGCTCGATCTGCCGCCCACGCTGAGCGTCGCCGGGCTAGGTGCGGTCTGGTACGGTAGCGAAATGCTGCTCGCCGCGGCCGCCGGCTGGCACCTTTCGCCGCGTTACCCGCTTTGCTGCCTGGCGCGCGACCTGCTCTTGCCGGTGTTGTTCGTCAACGCGATGCGCGGCGACGACTTCGTCTGGCGCGGCAATGAAATGCAGGTCGAACGCATGCGGCCGCGCGGCATGATGGCGCTGGTGCGGCCCCGGCTTGCCGAGTTTGCTCCGGTCGCACGCCGGCTGCGTTCACGACGCGCCAGGATATCCTGACTTCGCAGCCCTGTCGGCAATGGGATCAAGCGCCGCGCGATCGGTCGGAAAATCCGCCGCGATCCATGCGGCTTCGGCGGCGCGCAATGCGGCGCCAAGAGCGGGGCCGGCGGCAACGCCACGGCGGGTGAAGTCCGCCGCCTTGAGCGGAAAAACCGGCGCCCTCCAGCGTTGCGGCAAGCTCGCAAGCGCGTGCCAGGCGCGGTCGGCGACCCCGGCCAAGGAGCGCGCCCAGGCAACAGACACGCGGTCGGTGAACGATTGCGGCCCGAGGCGATAAAGCAGCGCCCGCGCGGCCTGCTCACCGGCCTGCGGCGCGATGCGCCACCAATGTTCCAGTGCCAACAGGCGCTCGGATTCGGCCTTTGAGAGGCGAAGCCGCTGGGTGAGCCGCTCGGCATCCTCCGCCACCCACACGCCGAGCGCGCCGAGGCGACGGACCGCATCGGGCTTGACGCCCAGCGCCGCCTCGACCTTCACCATGTTCTCGAAGCTGGCAATAAACGCCACACCGCCGAGCACGGTGCCGAGCAGCCCGCTCTCGACCATCACCGCGAGCGTCGGCGTCGCGCGCGCGGCGACGAACAGCTTGAGCAATTCCATGCGCACGCGCTCGCGCGACAGCGTCTCGAGCCCGGCCCGCGCCCTGATGCAGGCGTGCAAGCCGGCCGGGTCCGGCGGGCCGTCGCCGAAATGCGCGTGGAAGCGGAAGAACCGCAGGATACGCAGAAAGTCTTCTTCGATCCGCCGCTGCGGCTCGCCGATGAAGCGCACGCGACGGGCGGCAAGGTCGTCGATACCGCCGACATAATCGTAAACCGTTCCGCCAGCGGATGCCGAGAGGGCATTGATGGTGAAGTCGCGCCGCTCGGCGTCCGCCCGCCAGTCGCGCCCGAACGCGACACGCGCCTTGCGTCCGAACGTCTCGACGTCCTGGCGCAGCGTCGTGACTTCGACCGGTTGATGGTCCATGACCACGGTGACGGTGCCGTGCTCGATGCCGGTCGGAACGGCCTTGCAGCCGGCCGCCGCCACCCGCCGCACCACCTCCTCCGGCACCGCCGTCGTCGCCACGTCGATTTCTTCGACCGGGAGCCTCAACAAGGCATTGCGCACGGCGCCGCCGACCACGCGCGCTTCTTCGCCGTCGCGATCAAGCAGCGCCAAGAGCCGCGCCACTTCGCCATGTGTGAGCCAGGCGGCATCGCCGAGATGCGGTCTCGGCGTCACCGCGTCGTCCCCGGCACGAACTTGCCATCCTCGATATGCGCCGGCACATAGGTCGAGCCCGGCGGCGAGCCTGAGAATTGCGCCAGCAACAGAAAACTTGCCGCCATCAGCGCCAGCGAGGCGATGACGAGGCCGGCAAGCCGCGGCAACGTCCACGCCTTCGGCTCCAGCACGCCGGCGCGCGTCGCCAAGAGAAACGCCGCATAGAGAACGAAGGGGGCGAGAAACAGCCCAAGCTCGGTGAAGAACGGCCGGATCATGCGCCGTAGACCCGTTCGTAGAGGTTCCGCACAATACCCGCGGTGATGCCCCAAATGTAGCGATCTCCGAAAGGTATGGCGTAATAATCGCGCATAATGCCTTTCCAGTCGCGGCTGCCGCGCTGGTGATTGGCCGGATTCATAAGAAAAGTCAGCGGCACTTCGAACGTCTCGGTGACTTCGCGCGGATTGACCATGAGCGTGAATTCCGGCTTGACGCGCGCGACCGTCGGCAAAATGCGGAATCCGGAAAAGGTCAGATAGAGATCGAGATAGCCGAGCGGTTCGACCAGGCTCGGCGCCAGCCCGATTTCCTCCTTGGCCTCGCGCAGCGCCGCTGCGACCGGACTCTCGTCGTCCGGGTCGATCTTGCCGCCGGGAAAGGCGACCTGACCGGCATGGCTGGCGAGTTCTTCCGTGCGCAGCGTCAGCAGCGCCGTCGGTTCGCGGCGATCGATGATCGGAACCAGCACCGCCGCCGGTCTGGTCGCGCTCACTCCGGCGCGCTCCCACAGCGCCGGATTGAGATCGAGATCGCCGCGTGCACCTTCAGCCAAAGGATCGCTCAGCGCCGGCGGCACTTCGAGCCGAAGCCGCGCCCGCGCGCGGTCAAAGAAATTCTCCGCCGCTGCGCGCGGCCGCAACGGTGCACGCTGATCACTCACGCCAATCCCTCACCTGGTCGGCCCGCGCCATCGAAAAGAACACGCCCATCGACATGACGCCGAACATGATCTTGCCGTCAACCTCGCGCTCCTCGCCGAGTTCGACAAGGTCGAAGAACAGCGCGCGCTTGACCTTCGCCCACAGATCGCGGCGGACGTGAAGATAAGGTTTCAGGCCGCCGCTGCCCGCTTCGGGCTCGAAACGCAACGCATGCGAAGGCCCACAGGCAATCCAATCGTCGACATTGGTGCGGAAATTGAGCACGCGCCCGGCGGCGGATTCTTCGGTCTTGAGTTCAACGGCCAGGAATGGCGCGTCGTCTACCTGGATACCGCACTTCTCTACCGGCGTGACCAGGAAAAATTTATCGCCCTCGCGCTTGAGCACCGAAGCGAACAGCTTGACCAGCGCCGGCCGGCCGATCGGCGTCTTCATGTAGAACCACGTACCGTCCGAGGCGATGCGCATGTCGAGATCGCCGCAGAACGGCGGATTCCACCGCTCGACCGGCGGCGGCCCCTTCACCGCGGCGCGACTTAGTGCCCCTGTGATCGTCTCCAGCCCGGGTTGCCCTTCCTTCGCCATGGTTTGCCTTGAACCTCCGCCTCGGACAGTCGCTCCGGGCAACATCGCTCGCGGGATCGTGATCGCCGGAATGGGATCACCTCCGCGCCGAACCTAAGTTGTGTTCCCTGTGGATGAAAGAGTTGTCGCAAGTCAGCCTGAACCGAGCTGGCGCGTATATTGCATCGCAATAGCGGTGCGAACCCTGGTGCTGTGATTCGTGCCGTGGCCGCGAATCTGATCCGATGAAGGCGGCACAAGACAAGGAGTAAACCATGCCCGCTGTCGGCGGTGACGGGCTCGAAAAGCTCGAAGACATGATCGTGCGCGCGGCCGAATCGAGCGCCGATCACGTGCGCGCGGCCAAGGCCGCGGTCGGAACCGTCATCTTCGGCCAGGACAAGGTGATCGAGCAGGCGCTGGTGACCATCCTGTCGGGCGGCCATGCGCTGCTCCTTGGCGTGCCCGGTCTTGCCAAGACCAAGCTCGTCGACACCATGGGCACCGTGCTCGGGCTGGACGCGCGGCGCATCCAGTTCACACCCGACCTCATGCCGTCGGACATTCTCGGCACCGAGGTGCTGGAGGAGAGCCCCACCGGCAAGCGCAGCTTCCGCTTCCTGCCCGGCCCGGTCTTCGCCCAGCTTTTGATGGCCGACGAAATCAACCGCGCCAGCCCGCGCACCCAATCGGCGTTGCTGCAGGCCATGCAAGAGCAGCACGTCACCATCGCCGGCTCGCGCCACGATTTGCCGAAGCCGTTCCATGTGCTCGCCACCCAGAACCCGCTCGAGCAGGAAGGCACCTACCCGCTGCCGGAAGCCCAGCTCGACCGCTTCCTGATGGAAATTAATGTCAGCTATCCCGACCGCGCCGCCGAGCGAAAAATCCTGTTCGAGACGACGGGCGCCGAGGAAACGCGGGCAAAGCCGGCGATGACCGCCGAGGACCTGATGGCCGCGCAGCGCCTGGTGCGGCGGCTGCCGGTCGGCGAATCCGTCGTCGAGGCCATCCTCGCTCTGGTGCGCTCGGCGCGGCCCGGACCCGAAGGTGGCGAACCCGCCAAGCTAATCGCCTGGGGACCTTCGCCGCGCGCGAGCCAGGCGCTGATGCTGGCGGTGCGCGCACGGGCGCTGCTGGAGAAGCGCTTCGCGCCTTCGATCGACGACGTGCTCGATCTCGCCGAGCCGGTGCTCAAACACCGCATGGCGCTCACTTTCACCGCGCGCGCGGAGGGCGAAAGCATCGAGGGGGTGATTGCGCGCCTGAAAGCGCGGATCGGATAAGCGGATGGCGTTCGAGCCGCGACGCACCTCCCATGACCGGCCGGTGGTGCAGCGCGCGGTCGGCGAAGGGGCGACGTTAGCCGCCGCGATGCCGCGGCTGATCCTGGAAGCGCGGCGCGTGGCGACCACCGTCATGCACGGCCTCCACGGTCGCCGACGCGCCGGACCCGGCGAGAATTTTTGGCAATACCGCCGCTTCGTCTCCGGCGAGCCGGCTGCACGCGTCGATTGGCGGCGCTCGGCGCGGGACGATCATCTTTATGTGCGCGAACAGGAATGGGAAGCCGCCCACACGGTCTGGATTTGGCCCGATCGCTCGCCCTCGATGGTGTTCGCCTCGCCGCTGGTGCGCGACACTAAGCTCTACCGCGCGCTGGTCGTGGCGATGGCGCTCGCCGAGGTCCTGGTCGAAGGCGGCGAGCGCGTGGGAATTCCCGGCCTCATGCGCCCAACCGGCAGCCGCAATGTTATCGAGCGCATGGCGCAGGCGATCCTGCACGATCGCAGCGAACGCGCGAGCCTGCCGCCGGACTTCTCGCCCTCCCCCCTCGCCGAGATCGTGCTCCTGTCCGATCTGTGGAGCGACATCAGCG
The DNA here is from genome assembly GCA_049512975.1 of Xanthobacteraceae bacterium. Lineage (GTDB taxonomy): Bacteria > Pseudomonadota > Alphaproteobacteria > Rhizobiales > Xanthobacteraceae > BOG-931. Next base: position 48,539 of record JBEKWO010000003.1, read on the forward strand.
ACGTGCGGCGCACGATCACCCAGCTCGCCGGCAGCGGCGCGCGCGGTCACGTCGTGCAGATCGTCGATCCTGCCGAGGAGACGTTTCCCTATTGGGGCCGCATTGAATTCGTCGAGCCGGAGGGCGGCGGCCGCATTACCGCCGGCCGCGCCCAGACTTGGCGAACGGATTATGCGGCGCGTGTTGCGCGCCACCGCGCCGAAATCCGCAGCGAGACCGACCGCCTCGCCTGGAGCTTCACGATCCATCGCACCGATCGGCCGGCCAGTGAGCTGCTGCTCGCGTTGCATGCCCGCATCGGCGCGGGCTTGGCGAACGGCAAAACGCGCTCGCCAAGGCTGGCCGAGCCGAGGGTGTCGGCATGATCGGCGGACTAGCGCTCGGTTTTGCTGAACCGTTGGTCCTGGTCGGGCTCCTCACCCTGCCCGTACTGTGGTGGCTGCTGCGGCTGATCCCGCCGCGCCCACGCCGCATCGACTTCCCGCCGACCCGGCTGCTTTTCGAGATTTCGCCCAAGGAAGAGACTCCCGCCCGCACGCCGTGGTGGCTCACTTTGATGCGGCTCCTGCTCGCGGCGCTGGTTATCATCGCGGCAGCGGGCCCGCAGTGGAATCCGCCCCTGGCGACAATGAAAGCGCGTGCACCCATCGCCATCATGATCGATGACGGCTGGGCGGCCGCCGCCACCTGGGACGCGCGGCTTCGCACCGCGGACGACATCATCGCGCGTGCGGAAAGCGATCATCGCGCAGTAGCGCTGATTCCCCTTTCGGAAGGCATTCGCGACATCTCTTTCGCGACGGCGGGTTCCGCCCGCGTGCGGCTGCACCAGATCAAACCGGCACCGCACACGGTCGACCGCACCGAAGCGTTGCCGGCAATCTCGCGCCTCCTCGCCGACGCACACGATGTCGATCTCATTTGGCTCTCCGACGGCATCGATCTCGGCCGCGGCGGCGAGTTCGTAAAGGACTTGGCGCAGACGCTTGACAACCGGGCGATGACCATCGTCACCGGCGGCATTCCGGGGCCGCGAGCGCTCACCGCGGCTGACAATGCGGCAGGCGCGCTGAGCGTGAAGGTCCTACGTGCCGCTCCTGGCGCGGCCGAGACCGGCATGGTGCGCGCGCTCGACCTCAAGGGCCTGCCGCTCGGCGAGGCGTCCTTTACGTTCAAGCCGGCCGATCGCGAGACCGCTGCGCAATTTGATCTGCCGGTTGAAATTCGCAACGATATTGCGCGGATCGAGATCGCCGGCGAGCGCTCCGCGGGAGCCGTGCAACTGCTCGACAAGCGCTGGAGCCGCCGCACGATCGGCATCGTGTCCGGCGCGACTGCCGACACGTCGCAGCCGCTGTTGTCGTCAAGCTACTACATCGTCCGCGCGCTCGGGCCGTTCGCCGACGTGCGGCTTGCCCAAGCCGAGTCGCCGGCGGAGGCGGTGACGCATTTCCTCGATCAGCACGTGCCCATGCTGATCCTCGCCGACGTCGGCAACGTCGCCGGTGAAGCGCATGACCGTCTGGCTCGCTGGGTCGAGGATGGCGGCGTGCTGGTGCGCTTCGCCGGCCCGCGACTCGCCGCCTCCGACGACGATCTGGTGCCGGTGCAGCTGCGGCGTGGCGGTCGCACCCTCGGCGGCAGCTTGAGCTGGGACCAGCCGCAACCACTCGCCCCGTTCTCGCGCGAGAGCCCGTTCAGCGGCATGACCGTGCCCAACGACGTGACGATCAGCCGACAGGTGCTGGCGGAACCCGATGCCGCGCTGACGGAGAATACCTGGGCGACGTTGGCGGACGGCACGCCGCTCGTCACCGCCGCGCGTCGCGGCAAGGGCCTCATCGTGCTGTTTCACGTCACCGGCGACACGCGCTGGTCGAATTTGCCGCTCTCGGGTGCCTTCGTGGACATGCTCAAGCGCATCGTCGCGCTCGCCGGCACCGCGACCGTCGCCGAGATCGGCAGTCCGAAGGCGAAGAACGTGCATGAGCCGGTGGCGCCGAGCCGCGTGCTCGACGGCTTTGGCAGTTTCGTCGCGCCGCCATCGACGGCCCGGCCGATACCGACGGACTTTTCCGGAAGCGCCAGCGCCGACCATCCGCCCGGCTTTTACGGCCCGCCGGAGAATAACCTGGCGGTGAACACGCTGTCCGCCGCCGACCGCCTGACACCGCTCGATTTTTCGCCGCTCAGCCATGCCAGCAATGAAATCTATCGCAAGAACGAGCCGCAGGATCTGCGCGGGCCGATACTCCTTGCGGCGCTCGGCCTTTTGTTGCTGGACACGCTGATCGTACTTTACCTCGGCGGCGGCATGGCGCGGTTGCTGCCTCGGCTTTCGCGTGCCGCGACCGCGGCGGTGCTGATCCTGACGGCGCTTGCGCTCACCATGCCGCGCGCCAGCGCCGAAGATGCGCCGAATACAGATGCCCCGCGCTCGGCGCTTGAAACCAAGCTCGCCTACGTCGTCACCGGCGACCAGGATGTCGATTCGGTCAGCAAGACCGGCCTTGGCGGCCTCACGCTCTTCCTCGCCCAGCGTACGGCGCTCGAGGCGGGCGAGCCGATCGGTCTCGACCTTGCGCGCGACGAACTTGTCTTCTATCCGCTGATCTATTGGCCGATCGTACCCGGCGCCGCGCGGCCCTCCGAGGAGGCGCTCAAGCGCATCGATTCCTACATGAAACAGGGCGGCACCGTCCTGTTCGATACCCGCGATGCGGTCGCGGCGCCGCCCGGCTCGGGCGGCGAGACGCGCGGCCCGGGCATGATCGAGCTACGCAAAATCCTGTCCTCGCTCGATATCCCCGAGCTGGAGCCGGTGCCGCGCGATCACGTTCTCACCAAGACGTTCTACTTGTTGCGCGACTTCCCCGGCCGCTTCAATTCCGGCCAGCTTTGGGTCGAGGCCCTGCCGGCGGTGAACGAGGATGAAGAGGGGTCGCGCCCGGCCCGCGGCGGCGACGGCGTGTCCTCGATCATCATCACCTCGAACGACTTCGCCGGCGCCTGGGCCATGCGGCCGGACGGCCAGCCCGTGCTGCCGATGGTCGAGGGCGAGCCGCGCCAGCGCGAGCTCGCATTCCGCGCCGGCGTCAACATCGTCATGTACACGCTCACCGGTAACTACAAGGCGGACCAGGTGCACGTGCCGGCACTGCTTGAACGGTTGGGGCAGTAGGAGGCGAACGTGAATCTCGGCGTCGCCTTTGCCCCGCTCGTCGCAGCCCAAGTCCTCTGGGCCGCCATTGCTGCGGCCTGCATTCTGTCGTTGCTGCTGTTTGTATCGCGCAGCCGCGGCGCCGTCGTTCGCGCGCTGGCGCTGGCCCTCGTCGTGCTGGCGCTCGCCAATCCTTCGCTGACGCGCGAAGACCGCGACCCGCTCAGCTCGGTCGCCGTCGTCGTGGTTGACAAAAGCCCGAGCCAGAATTTCGGCGACCGGGCGCGGCAGACCGCAGAGGCGCGCACCGCCATCGTCGGGCGCTTGAGCCGGATTCCCGGACTCGACGTGCGCGTGATCGAAGCCGGCCAATCGGACGGCGAGACCGACGGCACGCGCTTATTCACCGCGCTCGGTTCGGCGCTCGCCGACGTGCCTTCCGATCGCGTCGCCGGTGCGATCATGATCACCGACGGGCGGGTCCACGACGTACCGGCTGACGCCGGCGCGCTCGGCTTCGCGGGACCCGTTCATGCGCTTATCACCGGCAGCAAGGACGAGCGCGACCGCCGCGTCGCGCTGATCGCCGCGCCGCGTTTCGGCATCGTCGGGCAGTCGCAAACCGTCACCTACCGCGTCGAGGATCAGGGCGCCGACCGGGGCACGGCCCAGGTCACGGTGCGTCGCGACGGCGACGTCATCGAGACGCGCACCGTCGCCGTCGGCCGGCCGCAGCAAGCCGACATTCCGATCCCTCACGCCGGCGCCAACATCGTCGAGATCGAGGCCGCGCCGCTGCAAGACGAACTCACGACCGTCAACAACCGCGCCGTGGTGAGCATCGATGGCGTCCGCGACAAGCTGCGCGTGCTTTTGGTTTCCGGCGAACCGAACGCCGGCGAACGGACCTGGCGCAACTTGCTCAAGTCGGACGCCTCGGTCGATCTCGTGCATTTCACAATTCTGCGCCCGCCGGAGAAGCAGGACGGCACGCCGATCAACGAACTGTCGCTGATCGCATTTCCCACGCGCGAATTGTTCCAACAGAAGATCGGCGAGTTCCAGCTCATCATCTTCGATCGTTACGCGCATCAGGGCGTGCTGCCGATCATGTATTTCGACAACATCACCCGCTACGTGCGCGACGGCGGCGCGGTGCTGGTGGCGGCCGGCCCCGATTACGCGAGCCCGACGAGCATTTGGCGCACGCCGCTCGATGCCATCCTGCCGGCGGAGCCGAGCGGCAACGTCACCGAACGAGGCTTTCACGCCCGCCTCACCGAGCTCGGCAAGCGCCATCCGGTGACACGCGACCTCGAAGGCTCCGACAGCGATCCGCCGCACTGGAGCCGATGGTTCCGCCTCGTCGACACCAGGAATGCCACCGGCACGGCGGTGATGCAGGGACCCGACAAGAAGCCGCTGCTCATTCTTTCGCGCGAGGGCGAGGGACGCGTGGCGCTGCTGTTGTCCGACCAGCTTTGGCTGTGGGCGCGCGGCTTCGAAGGCGGCGGTCCGCATCTCGATCTGCTGCGTCGGCTGTCCCATTGGCTGATGAAAGAACCTGATCTCGAGGAGGAAGCGCTGCGCCTCACCGCGAGCGGACATGAACTCCTGGTGCGGCGGCAAACCATGGCCGAGGAGGTCGCCGACGTGACGCTGACCTCGCCCTCGGCAACGACGCGTACCCTCAAGCTTGCGCCGGTCGAGCCGGGCACGTGGCAAGGCAGCGTTCCGGCGAACGAGCTTGGGCTGTGGCGCGCGACCGACGGTAAGCTCAATGCTCTGGTCAGCATCGGTCCGGCGAATCCGCGCGAGTTCGCCGAAGTGACCTCCACCACCGACGTGCTGCAGCCCATCGCCGCGGCAACCGGCGGCGATTCCCGGCGGCTCGATAACGGCAGCGGCGTGAGCGTGCCGCGCATCATCGCGGTGCGCTCCGGCGACACTTACCACGGCGACGACTGGATCGGCCTGAAAATGCGCGACGCCAGCGTCGTCCGCGGCATCGGCGTGCTGCCGGTTTTTGCCGGCCTGTTAGGCTTGCTGCTGCTGCTCGGCAGTCTCGCCGGCACCTGGGCGCGCGAGGGGCGGTAAGCTCGAAAGCTGATTGTCTAGTCTGTTACGCGACGGCCCGCGCGTTGTTGCCGTGCGTCAGCTCGTCGACCTTGCGGACATGGGCGACTTCATGGCGCGCCGCCTCGTTGTGCGTGAACATTTCGAGCGTCTCGGTTTCTTCTTCGCTGACCGGCGTCAAAGCCAGATCGATATAGGGCTTGATCTTCTGCTCGCGCACGGCGCGTCGGCGCATGCGATCGAGCTCGATCCAACGCTTGGCGAGGCGGGCGTGCTTCGACACGATCTCCCAGAAATATTTCGGATAGAACGCCCAGACCGGCTCGATCGGAAAGCTCGGCCGGCGATCGAGACGATACTTGAGGCGGAAGGCGCCGGCCTGCAGCGGGTGCAGCTTCTCGACCGGGAAGGCAGCGGAAAACGCGAACAACACCGCGAGCAGCCGCGACATGCCCATGCCGGACGCAGCGGCGCGACGCAGGATGGTCATCCTGTGCTCAGGCGTGTAGTAGGCGGCCCAGGCAGCGTGATAGGCCTTCTCCCATTCCTCGCGCGTCATTTTCGGATGGGCCGCGGTGACGTGCTCGAGGTCGTATTTGTTCATGTCGGGGTCCATCCACACCCCTTTTTGCCATAGTACCTTGTGATCCTCGGAGCCGGGCAGCGGCGTCAAATAGAAGAACTCGAGGATGTCGAGCGGCAGCTCCTTCTTGATGATCTCGATATCCTGTCGGATCGACTCCGGCGTGTCGGCCGGAAATCCGAGAATGTAGCCGGCATAGGTGATGATACCGGCCCGCTTCCAGGCCAGCAGCATCTGCCGATATTCGGTGATCTTGTTCTGCCGCTTCTTGGCGGCCAAAAGATTGTCGGGGTTGATATTCTCCAGGCCGATGAACACGCGCGTGACGCCGGCGCGCCGCGCTTTGGCGATAAAGTTCGAGATTTTGTGACAGAGTGTGTCGACTTGGATGATCAGGCGGAGGTCGATCTTGTCCTGCTCGCGAATCTGTATCAGCCGATCGAAGATCGGCTCCCAATCCTTGTTGCGGGCGAAATTATCGTCGGTAATGAAAAAGTGCCGGATGCCGTCGGCCCAGTGGCGCTTGATGAGTTGTCCGATATCGTCCGACGAACGGCGCCGCGATTTGCGGCCTTGCACGTTGATGATGGTGCAGAACGAGCACTGGAATGGACAGCCGCGGCCGGCGTCGAAGCTCGCATGATGGTCAACCACGCGCCGCACCGTGTCGCGCGGCAAATAGGGCGTGGGCGCGGATTCCAGCGACGGCAGATCGCTCATGTAATTATAGATCGGTTTGAGTCTCCGGATTGCGGCATCCTGCAAGATCTGGTCGATCCGCCCGTCCTCGCATTCGCCGGCAAACAGCGTGCAGCCCATGTCGAGCGCTTCCTGCAGCGAAGGCGGGATCTCCGACAGCATCGCCAACACGCCGGATACGTGGAAACCGCCAATCACCACGGGAATGCCGGCTTGACGCAGCGGACGCGCGAGATCGAGCGCATGGGGAAATTGGTTCGATTGCACGCCGACCAGGCCGACCATGCCAAAACCGTCGTTGTCGCGGAATAGGTCGATGATCTTTTTGACCTTCACGCGCGTGTTGGTCTCGTCGACGGCGCTGATGACGATTTCTATGTCCGCGCCAAGAACACCACGCTGCGCAGCGTCGTCCGCGAGCGAATAAAGATTGGCGAGCGTGTTCGATGGGATCGACGATCGCCACCACTGGATGACATAGCCGTCGTCGTCGTAATGCGACGGTTTGATCAGGACAAGTTGAAAACGCCGCTTGGTCCCCGTCGGTGCGAGCACGGGCATATCCCCCCAACGCCAGAACTTTTTTATCTTCTCACACAACTCAGGGGATGGAAATATGGCTTCCGCTACCGCGCCGCCGGTTGTTGCGGCCAGCGCCACACGTCTCAGTTGGCCAGAAGCAGGCGTGGCGGCTGGCAATTCTGTGCCGGTTCCGCCCTCAAATGCAGAAATTGCCTGCGCTTTTCTAGTTCAGGCCGCAATCCTGCACGTCTTGCTATTCCGCCCGGATCGGTCCCGAAACGCCGTCGAAGGCGCCATCGACCAGTTCGGCGACCAAAATCCGTGCCGGATCGACCGGCCCCGGCATGATGGCACGGCCCGGCGGAACAGGCGCGCGCGATCAAGGCCTGGCCGACGCCGCGCTCGCGAAACGGCAGCTCCACCGTGAGCGGCCCGAGCAGCAGCGCCTTGGTCTGGCCGATGCGGACCGGCGACAGCCGCACCGAGCCGACCAGCAGCGTACCGACGTGGGCGGTGAACGACAGATCGATGCTGGGCGCGACGCGCTCGTTGCCTGCTGCGGCATTAGTTCGTCCACCGCGCCTCTGTGTATTGCAGAAAGGCCGGAAAACGCGAATATTCATGGCAGATCGGCGGTCATCGGGGGAATGGTGGTTAAGCGGAATTAGGGGGCTGCGTGAATTTGCGAAGCGATGCTCAAACTGCGCCACCATCTACGATGACGCAATCGCTCATGCGGCTTATGGCGATCATAGCGTTCGGGAGCTTCGGCACCATCGCAGTGCACCCATTGGCAATCATTGCTCGATCCGCCGGAGCTTGGTCGGGCTCGTTGGTGGCCACAGGCTTCTTGCTGGTCTGTGTTGCCACGATCGCGACTGCGGCCTTCTATTATGCGCTGAAGAAACTTGTGCCCTTCATTGACGCCAGCGCCCTGGCGCAGGCAAGGTTCCTAGATACGCTAAATGCGAAGTACGCTGATGCCGCCATTCTTTTCTCGGCAGCGCTCAGTCTTTTGCTCGAGCTCTGCATCATAAGATGGCAATCCTCGATTCTTCCATTTTTTGCTTTTTATAAGAATTTCAGTCTGCTGGCGTGTTTTGTTGGCCTAGGATTGGGTTACGCGCTTGCCACGCGGGACCGAATTCCGCTCGTGATTGTGCTTCCGTTACTCGCCTGGCAGTTCGGCTTCATGACCATCGTCAGGTATGGGCTGGACATCGACCTCAACACCGTTCCATTCCGCGAGCAACTCACCATGGGAATCGGTGTTGGCAATTTGTCGCAAATACTCTTGCTGTATGGGTTACTTGCGCTTGTTTTCCTGATTACGGCTTTAACTTTCATACCTGTCGGCCAACTATGCGGCCGGCTTATGGAACGCCGCAGCAAATTGCCGGCGTATGGACTGAACTTGCTCGGCAGCTTGCTTGGCGTCCTGCTCATGCTCGTGGCGAGTTTTTTATGGACGCCTCCGCTTGCTTGGTTCGCACTGTGTTTCCTTGCAATTCTGTTATTCACGCTGAAAACGCCTTCGTTAATGATGGTCGGACTTTCCTTCGCGGTGGTCTGTACGATCGTCCTGGCCTGGCCGGTAAATCCTCTCTGGAACCGAGTCTATTCCCCCTACCAACTATTGGAGATCGGGCGCAGCGAGGATACGGGTCTGACGTTGATTAGGGCCGCAGGCCACTATTATCAAAACGTTTATGACCTCTCTGATGCCGGGAGTACGCGATGGAGCAAGGCTCGCGGATACTATAATTTCCCTTATAAAGCCCATCCAACACTGGCGAACGTAGCGATTGTAGGCGCCGGAACCGGCAACGACGTCGCGGCCGCTTTGCGCTCCGGCGCTGAACACGTCGAAGCAATTGAAATCGACCCGGTCATCCAACTGACTGGCAAGTTGAGCCACCCCGAAAAGCCCTACAACGATGCTCGGGTTCATGCAGTAGTCAATGATGCCCGCTCGTTTCTTAGGACCACGGAGCAAAAGTTCGACCTGGTCGTCTACGGCATGCTCGATTCGCACACCCTGCTCAGCCAGGGTTCGAGCGTGCGTCTTGATTCGTTCGTTTATACCGTCGAGGGTTTGCGTGAAGCTCGCGCCCGGCTGAAACCCGATGGCATGCTTTCGCTGTCGTTTAGCGTCTTATCGGACGCCTTGGGCCGCAAGATCTATCTCATGTTGCAACAGGCTTTTGACGGAAGGCCTCCGATTTGCCTGGAGGCCGGCTTCGGTGGTTCGATTATTTTCCTGGAATCAGATAACGAGAAGTGGGTCATTTCTCCACAACTGGTGGAAGAGGCGGGGTTCACGGACAAGACCGCTTTTTATGCTGATCCAGCGCTTCACGCCGACGTCTCAACAGACGACTGGCCGTTCTTCTATATGCCGCAACGCATCTACCCCGTATCGTACCTGATCATGGTATTTCAGCTATTAGCTCTTTCCCTGCTCATCGCTGTAAACTTCCTCCCGGAAAGGCCGAAATTCAGTCATCTCTCTTTTTTCTTCCTTGGTGCTGGTTTTATGCTGATCGAAACCAAGGGAATCACAGAAATGGGCCTGACCTTCGGGAATACGTGGCAGGTGATCGGCATTGTGATCGCGGGCATTTTGACAATGGCGTTTCTGGGGAATTGCGCGGTTCAGTGGCTCAATATAAGGCGTCCCCTGACCCCCTATCTATTCTTGTTCGCGGCACTGTCCGTTGGCTGGTATATTGCGCGCGCGGGCGGGTTTGCCTCTACGCCTCTCGGGCGCCTTGAAACCTGCATTGTGCTGACCCTGCCGCTGTTGTTTTCAGGCATTGTCTTCTCGACTCTGCTCTCAAGCAAGGGACGGGTTTCGGGAATGATGGCGATGAATCTATTGGGGGCCGTCTGCGGCGGCTTGTTGGAATATAACTCGATGTATTTTGGTTTCCGGTTCCTATATTTGATCGCGATCGGTTGTTACCTCCTTGCCTTCGTTTCGGAGTTGGCTTTTCCGAGAAAGGACACCGACGAACTCCCGGTCGTTTGGAGCGGGCGGGCCATGAACGCTGCCCGTTAATCAGCCGGCGAACCGACGTGACACTGCGTAGCCTCGCCTCGATGAGTCCACGCCCAAGCCCTGCACGCTTGGCTATTCCGCCCGGATCGGTCCGGAGACGCCGTCAAAGGCGCCGTCGACCAATTCGGCGACCAAAAGCCGGGCCGGATCGACCGGCCCCGGCATGACGGCACGGCCCGGCGGAACGGTCTTGAAGCCGCATTTGCCGTAATACGGCTCGTCGCCGACCAGGATGACCAGCCGGTGGCCCTTGGCACGCGCCTCCTGCAGAGCGCGCGCGATCAAGGCCTGACCAACGCCGCGCTCGCGAAACGGCGGTTCCACCGTCAGCGGTCCGAGCAGCAGCGCCTTGGTTTCGCCGATGCGGACCGGCGAAAGCCGCACGGAGCCGACGAGCAGCGTGCCGATGCGCGCGGTGTACGACAGATCGATGCTGCGAGCGACGCGCTCGCGCAGCCGGTAAGCGGTCTTGGCATAGCGGCCCGGACCGAACGTGCGCTCGTGCAGGCGCTCGATCGCCGGCGCGTCGCCCTCGGTTTCGGGCAGGATGGTCAACGAACTCTCGGTCATCGCGCCGCCCACTAGGGTCCTTATTTCGAAGGCCGCAAACGGACGCGGCAACTCCATGCGAAGGTCGGAATCATAAGGGGAAACTACCACATCCAGGCGAAGCCAGGCGGGCACCCATGCGTTCGCGTGACAGCGGGCAACCCTGTCGCGGGCGCGATCAATACTTAAATACGCCCGAGATTACAGTTGGAGCTAGGCGACATGGCACTGGGATTGCTCGAACGAGGCGATTGGCGACAGGACGATCCGTCGCGCAACAAGGATGGCCGTTTCGTTCGGCCGCCGACGGCGTTTCGCAATTTCGTCACTGCCGACGGCAGCGCCGGCCCGACCGGCGAAGACGGTTTCCCAGCCGAGGCAGGCCGCTACCATCTCTACGTCTCGCTCGCCTGTCCGTGGGCGCACCGCACCCTCATCTTCCGCAAGCTCAAGAAGCTTGAGGACGTAATCTCGGTCTCCGTGGTCGAGCCGGTACTGAGCAAGCTGGGCTGGGAGTTCGGCACCGGGTCGGGCGCGACGCTCGACACTGTCAACGGCAAGTCGACGCTCGCCGAAATCTATTTGCTCACCAATCCCCGCTATACCGGCCGCGTGACCGTGCCGGTGCTTTGGGACAAGAAGCGGCGCACCATCGTCAACAACGAATCCTCCGAAATTATTCGCATGCTCAATTCCGCATTCGATGCGTTCACGGATGTGCGTACCGACTATTATCCGCTCGAGCTGCGCGCCGAGATCGATCGCATCAACGACGTCGTCTATGCGAACGTGAACAACGGCGTCTATCGCGCCGGCTTCGCCACCACGCAAGCGGCCTATGAGGAAGCGGCGCGCGTGCTGTTTGCCACGCTCGACCAACTCGAAGAGCGGCTGTCACGGCAGCGTTATCTGGTCGGGCGGCAGATCACGGAAGCGGATTGGCGGCTGTTCACGACGCTCGTACGTTTCGACGCCGTCTATTACAGCCACTTCAAATGCAATCTGCGGCGCATCACCGATTATCAAAATCTGTGGAATTATCTGCGCGAGCTGTATCAGGTGCCGGGCATCGCGGATACCGTCAGTCTCGATCACATCAAGCGGCACTATTACGGCAGCCATCTCAAAATCAACCCGACCGGCATCGTGCCGATCGGGCCGCTGCTCGACTTCACGCTGCCGCACGACCGCGGGCGGTTCGGCTGAACGCACTATCGCGGTGCGCATGGGCATACCGGCTTGTAATCCTCGATAACAAAAGCCGCGCCCGAGACGGGCGCGGCTTTTGTCATTCGGCTTAGCTACCAGCCGTAGTTGTAGTAACAGCTGTTGTGGCCGTAGTAATAATCACCACAGCTCGGTGACGGGGCGTCCGGCGAGCACTTCGGCGACGCGCTGGCGGGTCGACGCTGTCGTTTCCTCCGGCAGCGAATCGGGTGCGAAAAAGCCGTGCGCCACGATTTCATTGTTCGCTTGCGGCGGGGCGGTTTGCCCGAACGAGCGCACGACGTAGAGCGCAACATGGTCACGCCGCGAGACGCGACGATTGAAATAGATCGCGAACAAAGTCGGCGCGCCGATCAGTTCGATGTTGCCCTCCTCGCGCAATTCGCGGGCCAGCGCCATCATCAGCGTCTCACCGGTCTCGACGCCGCCGCCCGGCAGGTGCCAACCGGAAACGTAGCTGTGCTTGACCAGGAACACGCGGCCCTCGGCGTCGACGACGAGAGCGCGCACGCCGACGGTGAGTCCGCGCGCCAAGCGCCAATAAAAATGCAGGACGCGGCGGATGATCGGCTCGAAGGGGCGGCGGATCGATTCAAGCTGCATGGCGCAACGACGATACGTCAGTTTCCGCGAAATCGCCGAATCGCCGGGCAAGCTCTGGTCTGGTGTTTAGAAGCGTTCTAATATCAACCTTTGTGGACCGTCGGATCATCGCGGCGACACCGTGAAGCGTTTTGCCGACCTCAGCGAGCGAGAAATTCTGGCCCTCGCTATTTCAAACGAGGACGAGGACAACCGTATCTACCGCTCCTTCGCGGATGGGCTTCGCGGCTCCTATGCAGACACGGCGGCCATGTATGACAAGATGGCGATGGAGGAGATTGGGCATCGCGACATGTTGCTTGCTCTCTATCGCCAGAAATTCGGCGAGTTTCTGCCGCTAATCAGGCGGCAAGACGTGAAGGGCTTCGTTGCGCGCCGTCCAATCTGGCTCAACCGCCCGCTGGCAATCGACGCGACGCGCAAGTTCGCCGAAGAGATGGAATATGAGACCGCGCGCTTTTACCGGCGCGCGGCGCAAGCGGCGCGCGATGACGCCGTGCGCGGTCTGCTGAACAAGCTTGCCGCAGCCGAGGACAAACACGAAATACTCGCCCACGAGCTTGGCGAGAAGATCACCCCGAGCGCGCGCGCAACCGAGGACCAGACCGCACGGCGCATGTTCGTCCTGCAATACGTGCAGCCAGGGCTCGCCGGCCTCATGGACGGCTCGGTTTCGACGCTCGCCCCGCTATTTGCGGCGGCGTTCGCCACCCACAACACCTGGTCGACGTTTCTGGTCGGGCTTGCCGCCGCGGTCGGCGCCGGCATTTCGATGGGCTTCGCCGAGGCCTTGTCCGACGACGGCTCGCTCACCGGCCGCGGCGCGCCGTTGGTGCGCGGCGCGGTGTGCGGCGTCATGACCGCGCTCGGCGGCCTCGGCCATGCCTTGCCCTATCTTATTCCCCATTTCTATGTGGCGACCGCGGTCGCGTTCGCCGTCGTCGCGGTGGAATTGGCGACGATATCCTGGATCCGCACCCGCTACATGGACACGCCGTTCCTGCAGGCCGCCTTCCAGATCGTCGTCGGCGGCGTGCTGGTCTTCGTCGTCGGCATCCTCATCGGCAGTTCGTGAAGCGCGCGGCGCATTGTCGGTGCCATTGTTCCCGGCATGATTCGCGTAGCATCATGCCGCCATGTTCGTGCTCGGCCACCTCTCCGATCTGCATCTTGCCGCGCGGCCGTTGCTCAAGGAGCTCGCCGGCAAGCGCGGCCTCGGCTTCATCAATTGGCACCGCAAGCGCAAATTTATACACCGCAGCGAGGTGATCGAGGCGCTGACGCGCGACCTGAAGGCGTCCGCCCCCGACCATATCGCGGTGACCGGCGACCTCATCAATTTCTCGGTACCGGCTGAATACGTGCAGGCGCAAGCGTGGCTGAACGAGCTGGGGCCGCCATCCGATGTCACCGTCATTCCCGGCAATCATGACATCTATGTTCCGGGGGCGAAGCGCTGGCCGGTCAAGTACTGGGGCGAATACATGCGCGGCGACGATGGCGCCGAGAGCGGCACCTTTCCGTTCCTGCGCCGGCGCGGTGCGGTCGCGCTGATCGCGCTCTCCTCGGCGCTGCCGACAGGACCATTCATGGCAACGGGCTCGCTCGGCGAGCGGCAGCTCGTCCGCTTCGCCGCGGCCCTCGAGGAAACCCAAAATCTGTTCCGGGTCGTGCTCATCCATCATCCGCCCAAGAGCCCGCCCAGCCGTTATTTGCGGCGGCTCACCGACGGCGCCGAGTTTTGCGGCGTGTTGGCCGCCAAGGGGGCCGAACTCGTCCTCCACGGCCACGACCACCGCCGCTCGCTCATCTGGCTCGACGGTCCGCGCCAGACGATTCCCGTCGTCGGCGCACCGTCGGCCTCGGCGCGCGTAGCGCACGGCGACGAAGACGGCGCCGGCTATAATCTCTTTCGCATCGATGGCGAGCCTAGCGGCTGGCGCTGCGAGATGATCGCGCGGCAACGCGGCACCGACGGCGGCGTCCGCGAAGTCAATCGACAAATCCTGCGTCCGGTCGTGCCCGCGTAAGCCGCGGCCCGTCACTGCGATCTAAAATCTGCTGGCGGCGAAGAGAGCGATGACAACCAGCGTCACCACGCCCAAAACAAACCCGAGCGCGAGCGTGATCAGTCCGCGGCGGCGACGCCGCCGACTTTCGCGCGCGGCCTCCGGCCGTCCGACGCGGGTGATGAAATCGGGATCTTCATCGAGCGCCCGCTCGCGCTCGATCAGGCGGCGCGCCACGTAACCGGTGACCGCCTGGACGATATCGGGGATATCGTGCGACTCCGCGAGCACGTGGCGGCCGACGCGGGTATCGTGCAAAAAGCGGTAGACGCGCTTGTCGCGCGCCATGGCGACATGGGCGACGGCGTCGATCCACAGCCGCGGCGTGTCGCCGCGGCTCAAGCCGCGGTCGAACAGCTCGACCTCCAGCGGAATCTCGGCAAACAGCGAATCGAGCGCCTCGTTGAGCAGTTCGAGGCGGGCCACTTCCGCATCGCGCAAATCGACAACCACGCTGGTGCGCTCAGCCGCCTCGACCCGCGCCTGATGCATCGCCTCTTTCAGCGGCGAGGGCGGTTGCGCCTCGCTCGTCGGCGCCGATGATTTGGCTTTTCGACCCCACATCTGCGTCCCCAGAGCGTGATCCGGAAAAGCTGCCCCCAGATTTGCTTCGGGGTGGAAGCCTGTTTCGCAAGATCATGGTCCAACTAGCATTTTACACGATACACCAACGGCGCGCCCCGCAGAAGCGTGCGCGCCCGACGCGAGCGGAAACGCAGGAATTATGGCGATTCGCAGGCCCAGCGGCCGATCCTTCTGACGGGGCGCCGACCCTCCCCCTCTCCCCAGTGGGGAGAGGGGGCCGAGCACCAAAAGTGCGAGGCCGGCGAGGGGGAACCGACCTCGCGATCTTTGCGGCGCTCAGCGCGAGATATATCCCACTATCTTGCCCACTCTAGTGGTGGGCAATTTTGTGGTTGACCCCCGCCTCCCCAATTGGTTCGTTCGCCCCTGAAGAACGCGCGCAAAGCAATCCCAAAATGGCCGCGCGCCTTGGTCGAGGAAACCAATAGGAAGCGGCGGTGCCATGAAAGCCCAGCAACTGCTTCAGGAAATCTGCGATTATTGCCGCCAAACCGGGCTTGCCGAATCGACATTCGGGCGCCGCGCCGTCAATGACGGCAAGCTCCCCGCCCGGCTGCGCAATGGCGGTCGAATCACGACCGATACGCTCGACCGCATCCACGGCTTCATGGCTGCCCACCCTCCCGACGGGCCACGTCCCATCGTCATCGAACGGAGCCGCGAAACCCGCCCGGCGCTTCCGCCGCTTGCAGCCGCGGCGGCGGCCAAGGTGGGCGACCCGCAACGCAATTTCCGCTTCTTCGACAATCGGCAAAAGTACCTCCTCTTCGTCAACACCTGCAGCGAAAAGTGGGAAGTGGCGAGCCGCGTCTCCGAAGAGCTCAGCCATATTCATCCACGGCCGCCGGCGGTGCGCGTCTTCGACGCCGGCGTCGGCGACGGCACGGTGCTGGTGCGGGTGATGCGCGCCATGCACGACCGCTTCGCCCACATGCCGTTTTACATGGTCGGCAAGGAGATCAGCCTCGAGGACGTGCGGCTCACGCTGCAGAAGATGTCGGATCGCTTCTTCGAGCATCCGGCGACGGTCTTGGTGCTGACCAATCTCGCCTATGCGGATGCGCCCTGGCTCGCGGTCAAATCGCTCAATGCCGCGTCGAGCCTGGTCTGGCACGAGCTGCCGCTTACCGGCAATTCCGCCCACCGCTTCGAGCAGCAAATCATCGATCTCGAAAGTTTCCTGGCGCACAACTGGAAAGCTGGCGTCAGCCCGCGCACCGGCAATCCAATCTATGAGCGCCCTGTCGTGCTCGTCATCTATCGCGAAGACCACCGCTTCCTGCTCGACCCGATCATTCCCAGGCCGGGCGGCACCACCGCCAATTACGACCTGGTGATCGCCTCGCAGCCCTATCGCGCCCGCGCCCCGCTGGAGTTCAAGGCCAAGCGCGTGATCGCGCCGCTGGCGCGCGCGCTCGGCCCCGGCGGCCGGCTCATCGCCATTCATTCACACGGCCAGGACCCGGGCATGGAGATCATCCAGAAAGTATGGCCGGACGATCATCCGTTCATCCATGACCGTCATCAGATCCTCAGGGCGGTCAAGCACGAGCTTGGTCCGGCCGGCCGCGATCTCAACTTCAACGCCTACGCCGACAACCGCTCGGTGTTTCGCTACGTCATGCACACGCTGCCTTCGGAAATCTCCGAATCAATCGGTACCTCGACGTTGTTCGCGGCGTGGAACGCGGCGATCTATGTGGCGCAGGTGGAGGATGACCGGCTGGGCGAAGTGGTCTCCGACGGCCGCTACATCGACGCCACGCGCGCGGTGCTGCGCGAGCGCGGCGGACTGTGGTTCTTCGACGAATCCTATGTGATCTCCCGCCGCCGCGGCTGAGCGACGAGCATGGCCGCGCAGGCAACCTTGCCGAATGAGAAGCTTCCCGCCGCGGTTCAGCGCATTGCCGCGTTCATGGCGGGATTTTCGATCGAAGCGACGCGGCCATCGGACGCCGACATCGCGGCGATGGCACTGCTCCGGCGCGGCACGCGAGTCTATCTCAGCGCGCCGCCGAATCGCCCCGTGGACGAATCCGTTGCTGCCGCTATCCGGCTGCGGGCGGCCGGCTTCGAGCCGGTGCCGCATCTGGCGGTGCGCAATTTCGGCAGCGTCGCGGCGTTCGATGATGTGCTGGCTCGGCTCACCGCCGAGGCCGGTGTCGACAGCGTGCTCGTCATCGCCGGCGACCGCGGCGAATGCGGACCGTTCCGTCGCGCCATTGATGCCATCGACTCGGGCTTGCTGCGGCGGCGCGGTATCCGCACCGTCGGCATCGCCGGCTATCCGCAAGGCCACCCGCGCATCGGCGACGAAGAACTCGATCGCGCGCTCGCGGAAAAGATCGCGGCTGCGGAGGCGATCGGACTTATCGTCGAGATCGTTACCCAGTTCTGTTTTGATGCGCAGGCGGTCCTCGACTTCATCGCGCGGCTGCGTGCGTTCGGCTTCGATCATCGGCTGCGCATCGGGCTGGTCGGCCCGACCAGTCTCGCGGCGCTTCTCCGCTACGCCAGCCGCTGCGGCGTGCGCGCCTCCGCGCAGGCGCTGGCGCGTCGCGCAGGCCTGATGCGCCAGATGTTCGCCCTGACCACGCCCGATGACCTGGTGCGGACGCTGGCAGAGGCGGCGCCCGCCGGCATCGTGCCGCATTTCTTTTCCTTCGGCGGCATCGCCGCGACCAACCGCTGGGCGCGCGCCGTCGCCGACGGCGGTATTGCGCTCGACGCAAGCGGCGGTTTTCGGGTCGAGGCACCGGCGCAGTAACGTCTCTCACACGCCGAGCCGCGTCGCCAAATCCTCGATGCTGTTCGCCGCGATATCGACCGCGACAGTCGGCGCGGTCTCGCCGCGACCCGGTCCGCCCTCGTTCGGCCGCGCGATATGGGCGGTGCGCAAGCCGAGCGCCGCGGCGGCGGCAAGATCGCTGCTGTGCGCGGCCACCATCATGCAGTCCTGCGGCGCCAGATCGAAGGCTTCGGCGGCGGAAAGATAGACGCGCGGCTTCGGCTTGTAGTCGCCGGCGAATTCGGCGCCGAGGATGGCGTCCCAGGGAAAGTCATTGCGCCGCGCCAGATCGACCATGATGGAAACATTGCCGTTCGACAGCGGCGCCAAGAGATACTTGCGCTTGAGACGCGCCAGGCCGGCCGTCACGTCGGGCCAGGCGTCGAGCCGGTGCCAGGCGAGGTTGAGTGTGCGGCGTTCTTCCTCGCTCAGCGAGCCGGCGCCGAAACGCGGCAGGATGCGATCGAGGTTTCGCCGGTGCAGCACGTCGAGCTTGCCGAACGGGATGCGGCCGGAGCGCACCTCCTCCATGGCGCCCTGATATTCGCCGCGCCAGGCATCCGCCAAGACCGGCCAGTCGAGCGCGTAGCCGCGCGGCTTGAGCACCGCCTCGGCCTCGCGCGCAACCCCGCTGCGCCAATCGACCAGCGTGCCGAAGACGTCGAACAACAGCGCTTTGACGGCGACCATGCCTCGCTTCTAGCGCAAGCTCCGCCAGCAAGAAATAGGGCGCCGGATTTCTTCGTCACCGCCGGGCTTGACCCGGCGGTTCATGCTGACGTGCAATAGCGAAAAGCGTTGCAGAAAGCTCGACGCGACGAAAAAAGCCAGTCTCGTTGCGAATCTCAAAAGAGGAAACCATGGCCAAATCGCCGTCGGCCCGCTCCCGATCGAACAAATCGCGCCGAACGCGCCGATTGCCCTCCCCCCGCCTGCCCGCGCTCGACATGGCGAGCTTGACCGGCGAGCAGCAGGCGTTAGTCGACGCGATCTCATCCGGCCCGCGCGGTCGCTTCAGCAACAGCGGTCCGTTCGCGGTCTATCTGCATGCTCCCGGCTTCGGTCATTTGGCGCAGCAGCTTGGCGGCCATGCGCGCCTAGGCACCAGCGTGCCGCCGCGGCTGTCGGAATTCGCGATCCTTTGCACAGCGCGATTTTGGCAGGCGCAATATGAATGGGTGGCGCACGCGGCGATCGCCGCCAAGCAAGGCGTGAAGCCGGCCACGATCCGCGATCTTCACGCCGGCCGAACGCCTACATCGGCACCGCGCGACGAGATGGCGATCTACGCCTTCGTCCGGGAGCTGTATGCGACGCGGCGCGTCAGCGACGCCACGTACAAGCGCGTGCATAAACTTCTCGGCGATGCCGCAATCGTCGAGCTGGTCGGCATCCTCGGCTACTACGCCATGGTGTCGATGATACTCAACGTGTTCTGCATGCCGGTGCCCGAAGGCACGCCGGCGCCGTTCCGCGAGGCGAACAAATAGCCGGTGCGGCGCCGCGGCGCCTCTAGTGCTTCATCTGCATCATGCCGCCGCCCTGCATCATCGTGCCGCCGGCGGCGGGAGCGCCGGGCATGGCGGCGCCGATGGCCGCGATCGGAAGCTCGACGTCGACCGTACCGGCCTTCTCGAATTTGAGCGTCGCCCCGACCATCTTGCCTTGTTCCAGGGGATGCTTGAGGTCGACGAACATCACGTGCAGGCTCGACGGCTTGAGCATGATGGTCTCGCCCGGCTTGATTTCGAGGCCGCCTTCCACCGGCCGCATCTTCATCACGCCGCCCTCCACGGTCATGGTGTGGATTTGGCACTTCGCGGCGGCATCGCTGGAGACGCAGCTCAGGCGATCGGGCGTCGTACCGTTGTTGGTGACCGTCATGTAGCCGGCGCCGGAGCTTGCGCCCTTCGGCGTGGCGCGCGCCCAGGGCTGGGCGATGTGGATCGATCCGACATCATAATCGGCGGCTTCGGCGCCAACCGCCGCCAGTTGCACCGCCGCTAGCGCGAACGCCGCGGTGAGGCAGTAACGGATTGACTTGGCCGCAAAATAAGTCATCGCATTGCTCCGTATCGGATACCCGCCCACACGCCCTTAATGGGAATTTAGGACAGATCGCTGCCGGTTGCCATGCGGCAAACGACGGCGGACATGCGCAATCCCCGGGCGGCGTTGAACTCGACGATGTCCTTCGCTATACGGGCATCCACGACCGGAGGGGCCCGCAGCGATCGGGCTTGTTCGGCGCCGTTCCCGCGGACGGCGCCATTCTGCTGCCAGAAAAAGAGCATGCCCGATGTCCAGTACGTTCGATAAAGTGGCTGATATCATTGCGGAAACCTGCGACATCCCGCGGGAGAACATCAAGCCGGAAAGCCACGCCATCAACGACCTCGAGATCGACAGTCTCGACTTCCTCGATATCGCCTTTGCCATCGACAAGACCTTCGGCATTAAGCTACCGCTCGAGCAATGGACCCAGGAAGTCAACGAGGGCAAGGCGACCACCGACCAGTACTTCGTGCTGAAGAATCTGAGCGAGCAAATCGACAAGCTGGTCGCGGCGAAGGGCGCCTGAGGCGCCACCCATGCAGCTTGAATATTTTCAGATGATCGACCGCGTCGTCGAGATCGACGTCGGCGCGCGCCGGATTCGTGCGGTCTGCACCGTTCCGCAGCAGAGCACCGTGTTCGAGGGCCACTTTCCGAGCTATCCCCTGATGCCGGGCGTGCTGCTGATCGAATGCATGGCGCAGACCACCGGCTGGCTGGTCAGCGTGATCGGCGGCTTCGCCGCCATGCCGATTCTGGTCGGCGTCAAGGACGCCAAATTCCGCAGCCCGGTCTTTCCCGGCAGCTTGCTCGAATTCGAAGGCCATGTGCAGCATGAGGGTTCGGGCTACGCCGTCGGCGAATGCGCCGGACGCCACGACGGCAAGGTCGTCTGCGAGGCGGATTTGACGTATCGCATCATGCCCTACCCCACGCCGCAATTCCGCCAGGTGTTGTTTGATTGGGCGGAACGGATCGATATCGCGGTCAAGGAGTTCGCCAAGTGACGGAACGCCGCGAGGTGTGGATCACCGGCGTCGGACTTGTGACTTGCCTGGGCGAAGGGCTCGATGCGGCGTGGCGTCATTTGCAACGCGGCGATCCACCGCCCTACGACGACAAGAGCTTCGCGCCTTACATCGTGCATCCGCTGGCGCCGATCAATTTCGACAAGCAGATTCCGAAGAAGAGCGATCAGCGGCAGATGGAGCTGTGGCAGCGCGTCGGCGTCTATGCCGCTGGCCTCGCGCTCGGCGACGCCGGCATTGCCGGCAAGCCCGATCTGCTCGACCGCACCGATATGATCGTCGCCGCCGAAGGCGGCGAGCGTGACATCGCCGCCGACGCCGCGATCCTCAGCGCCATGCGCAGCGCGGCCAAGCCCGGCGCCTTCCTCAACGAACGGCTGATGAGCGATCTGCGCCCGACCTTGTTCTTGGCGCAGCTGCCGAACCTGCTCGCCGGCAATATCTCGATCGTGCACGGCGTGGTGGGATCCTCACGCACGTTTCTCGGCGAGGAGGCCGCCGGCGTCGACGCCGCGCGCGTCGCGCAGGCGCGCATCGCCGCCGGACAGAGCGAATTGACGCTGGTCGGCGGCGCCTTTCATGCCACGCGCTGGGACGCGCTGCTGGTCTATGAGGAATCCGGCGCGCTGCTGCAGGGCTCGTTCGTGCCGGTCTGGGATCGCGGTCCGCAAGGGGGCATCGCGCTCGGCAACATGGGCGCGTTCCTCATGCTCGAAAGCCGCGACCACGCGCAGGCCCGCGGCGCCCGCGCCCGGGGGCGGATTTCATCGGTCTGTTCCGACCGTAACCGGCGTCTGACGGGAGACATCGAGGCGACGCTCCGCCGCCAATGGGAGACGATCGCCGCGCGGGTCGACCGCGCCCACGCTGCGGTGATCTCCGGCGCCGCCGGGCTCGAACCGGCGACGTCGGCGGAGCGCGAGGCGCTTAACGACATTGGCCTTCCCGTGCGCGCCACCGGGACCTATATCGGGCATGGTCTCGAGGCTCAATTTATGAGCAATCTGGGGATCGCCTGCGCGGCGCTGGAGCACGGTAAGCTGCCCGCACCGGCCGGAGCTGGGGACGTCGGGACGAGCCCGTCCGACCTCTCGCAGGTCGTGGTCACCAGCGTTGGCAACTGGCGCGGCGAAGGCTTGGCGCTGGTTGAACGGGTCGATTGAAGGAGAACGTCATGGCCGCGGCAACACGGGACAAGCTTAACCGCCCGATCGTCGCCGTCACCGGGATCGGCGTGGTCACCTCGCTCGGCATCGGCAAAGCCGACAATTGGGCGAAATTGACCGGCGGCGTCTCCGGCATCCGCCGTATTTCACGCTTTCCGACCGACGGTCTGAAAACCACCATCGCCGGCGCGGTCGACGAGGTGTACCGGGACGCCATGTCGCCGGCAGAGCTTTCCGAGCGCATTGCGCTTCTCGCCGGCGAGGAGGCGATCGCGGAAGCCGGCCTCGGCGCTAAGGACCGTTTCCCCGGGCCGCTGTTCCTGGCGCCGCCGCCGCTCGAAGTCGAGTGGGCCGATCGTATCCGGATGGCCGAGATGGCCGCAGCCAATGCCGGCACCGGCTATCCCGAGCTGATGCGGGTTGCCCGCGAATTCGCCGCGCGTCACGGCACCTTCAAGTTCGGCATCATCGGCGAGCATCTCGCCGAGCATTTCGGCACCGAAGGCTCGCCGATCTCGCTGAACACCGCCTGCGCGTCCGGCGCCAGCGCCATCCAACTGGGCATCGAGGCGATCCGCCGCGGCGATTGCGCAGCCGCGCTGGCGATCGGCGCCGACGCCTCGCTGACGCCGGAATCGCTGGTGCGTTTCTCGCTCCTGTCCGCGCTCTCGACCCAAAACGATCCGCCGGAGCGCGCCTCCAAGCCGTTCTCCAAAAACCGCGACGGCTTCGTGCTGGCCGAAGGCGCCGCGGCGCTGGTGCTCGAAAATCTCGATCACGCGCGCGCGCGCGGCGCGCGCGTGCTCGGCATTCTCGAAGGCTATGGCGAGAAGTCCGATTCGTTCCATCGCACCCGATCGAGCCCCGACGGCAAGCCGATCATCGCCTCCATGCGCAATGCACTGGCCGATGCCGGCGTCGCGCCGGAGGAGATCGACTACATCAACGCCCACGGCACCTCGACGCCGGAGAACGACAAGATGGAGCATCTCGGCGTCTCCGCGGTGTTCGGCGAGCGCATCCGCGGCATTCCGATCTCGTCGAACAAATCGATGATCGGCCACACCTTGACCGCGGCCGGTGCCGTCGAAGCGGCGTTCACGCTGTTGACGCTGCAACATCAACGCATCCCACCGACCATCAACCACACCGTTCCGGATCCGGCGATCCCGCTCGACGTCGTGCCGAATGTGGCGCGCGACGCGACGGTGCGGCGCGCCATGTCCAATTCGTTCGGCTTCGGCGGCCAGAACGTCTGCCTGGTCATGGCGCGGGAGCCGGCGTGAGCCTCGCCGCCGGCACGACCGCGGGCGACGCGCCCGAGAGCCCGGCCCCGCTGCTTTCGATGCGCGCGCTCATGCTCATCGCCGATCGCAAGATCGAGCTGCGCGATGTCGCGGCGCCGGCCGTGCCGGCAGCGGGCGAGGTGCAGATCGCCATCAAGGCGGTCGGCCTCAATCACATCGACGTCTGGGGCTGGCGCGGCATGGCGTTCGCCAAGCGCAAGCTGCCGCTCGTCGTCGGCGTCGAAGCGGCCGGCGAAGTCGTCGCCGTCGGCCCCGACGTCGCCAACTTGAAGGGGGGCGATCGCGTCGTCGCCTACGGCGCGCTGACCTGCGGCATCTGCAAAGCCTGCCGCGAGGGCCGCGACAATCTCTGTGAAAATGTCGGCGGCATCATGGGTTTTCATGTCGACGGCTTTGCCCGTGATCGGCTCAACATGCCGGCGCGGCTGGTGATCCCGGTGCCGGCGGGGGTGAGTTTCCGCGATGCCGCCTGCGCGCCGGTGGCGTTTGCCACCGTCCAGCACATGCTGTTCGACAATGCCAAGCTCGAGCCGGGCGAGACCATTCTGGTGCAAGCCGGCGGTTCCGGCATCGGCACGGTGGCCATCAAGATGGCGAAGGCGATCGGCTGCACCGTCATCACCACCATCGGCGACGACGAGAAAGCGGCGAAGGCCAAGGCGCTCGGCGCCGACCACGTCATCAATTACCGGACCGAGCGGTTCGAAGGCGTGGTGCGCAAGCTCACCGCCAAGAAAGGCGTCGATGTCGCCTTCGAGCACGTCGGTCCCGATACCTTCAACGGCTCGCTGTTCTGCCTCAAGCGCGGCGGCCGGCTGGTCACCTGCGGCTCGACCTCCGGTCAGTCGACCACCATCAATCTGTTCCAGCTCTTCCAGCAGCAATACCACATCTTCGGTTCGTTCGGCGCCTCCATGCGCAACATCCGCGAGAGCCTGGCGAAGATGGCATCCGGTCTGCTGCCGGTGATCGACACTGAGGTCGCGCTCGCCGACTTCGAGCGCGGTTTGGCGCGGCTCGAAAGCCGCCAGGTTTTCGGCAAAATCGTCGTCACGTTCTGATGGCCGAACGGAGACTCAAAGCGCTATTCGATGCGGCGGTCGGCGCCAGCGCCGTCGGACTGCTCGGCGCGGTCAAGCGCTTCGACCGTAGGCGCACGGCGGACTTCGCCGGCGCGGCGATGCGCAAGCTCGGGCCGCTGTTCAAGGAACACCGCCTCGCCCGCCAAAATCTGCGCGCCGCCTATCCGGAAAAATCCGAGGCCGAGATCGAGCAAATCCTCGCCGGCGTCTGGGACAATCTCGGCCGGATCGCGGTCGAGTTCGCTCACCTCGATGAATTCTGCGTCGACGGCCTCGGCCGGCAAACGGCAGACGTCATCACCTACGCGGCGGAAACGACCGAACGCTTCCGGCGTATGCTGGACGTCGACAAGCCGATACTCGGTTTTGCCGCTCATCTCGCCAACTGGGAACTTCCCGCCGTCGTGGCGAAAGTGCTCGTCGAGCATTCCGCCGTGCTGTATCGGCGGCCCAATATCCGCCCCGTCAGCGACATCATCGTCAAGCTGCGTGAGCCGCTGATGGGCGAGCTAGTTCCGACCGGCCTCGAGGCGCCGCTCAAGCTGGCGCGCCTGTTACAGTCCGGCACCCATGTCGGCATGCTGGTCGACCAGCATTTCACCAGAGGTGTCGAGGTGACTTTTTTCGGCCGGCGCTGCCTGGCCAATCCGTTGATCGCGCTCTTGGCCCGCCAAACCGAATCCCCCATTCACGGGTTACGCGCGGTGCGCAAGCCCGACGGCAATAGCTTTTGGGTCGATATCACCGATCCGGTCGAGCCGGCGCGCGACGCCGACGGCCGCATCGACATCAAGGGGACCATGCAGGCGATCACCGCGGTGGTCGAAGGCTGGGTGCGCGAGCATCCCGAGCAATGGCTCTGGCTGCATCACCGCTGGCGGGAGCGGTGAGAAGCGGCGTGTAACCTTACAACTTCTTGGCAGCTTCCTTCAGCCGCTTGCCCATTTCGCCGCGCGCAGTCGCAGAAGCTGACCAGCCGCGGGTGACGCTCGTCATCCCGCCATCGACGACGATATCCTGGCCATTGATGAAGCTCGATCCGTCGCCGGCCAGGAACACCGCGGCTTGGGCGATGTCTTCGGGCATACCGGCGCGCGGGATCGGCTGCAGCGTCGCGAAAGCCCCCTTGATGACATCGGTCAGCCGGTCGGCCTTGGAAGCCTCAACGCCTGCGTTCTTGGCGAAAATGCCGGTGACAATCGCGCCCGGCGATATGGTGTTGACTCGGATGCCCTTTTCCCCCAGCTCCGCGCCGGCCGACCGAGTGATCGACTGCACGGCGGCCTTCGTGGCGCTGTAGATGTGGCCGGAAGCGCCACCGCGAAGACCGGCAATGCTGCCGATATTGATGATACTGCCGGCCTTTTGCTCCAGCATCACCGGTGCCACGTGCTTGATGCCCAGCATGACGCCGCGGACATTGACCGCCAGCAGCTGGTCGATCGTCGGCACGTCGATCTCGGTGATGCTGACCATCGGCGACGGCACGCCCGCATTGTTGACCAGACAATCCACGCGACCGAACCACTTAACGGCTTGATCGACCATTGTCTTGACGTCGGACTCGTTGGCAACGTCGGTGCGGATGAAGCGGACGCCGAGGCGCTTTTCCAGTGCAGCGCCCTCTTCCTGCCGGCGTGCGGCGACGACGACTTTGGCTCCTTCTTCGACGAAGAGTTCGACGATCCGTTCGCCGATGCCGCTCGAACCGCCGGTGACGATGGCAACTTTGTCGTCTAGCGCGCCCATTCGTGTCTCCTCACGTTCCTGCCGCGCTCACCGCGGCGCGAATTCCGTTGTGTAGCCTTTCGGGTGCTCGGGACAAAAGAGCCGATCCCCTCATCGCCCGGTCTTGATCCGCGTCCACAGCCGGTTGATCAGCCGCTGCGTCTTCTGGTCGTGCGCGATGATAGTGTAAAGCTTCGCCATGGTGGCGGCGTCGGGATAGATGGTGCGGTCGTCGAGGATCGATTTGTCGATGAATTTCTGGCTCGCCAGATTTCCGTTGGCGTAGGAAATGAAATTGGTGTTCTTCGCCGCCACGTCGGGTTTCAGCAGATAATCGATGAGGCGGTGCGCCGCGGCGACATTCCGCGCGTCCTTGGGGATGGCGAGGTTGTCGAACCACAATTGCGCGCCCTCCTTCGGAATCGCATAGCCGATCTCCACGCCGCCGTTGGCCTCGGCGGCGCGCTTCTGCGCCTGCTTGATGTCGCCGGAAAAGCCGACGACGAAGCAGATCTCGCCGGCCGCCAGTGCGTTGAGATATTCCGAGGAATGGAACTTGCGGACGTACGGCCTGATCCTGGTCAGGAGATCGGCGGCCTTTTGCAGATCGCCCGGATTGCTCGAATTCGGATCGAGGCGAAGATAGTGGAGCGCGGCGGACATGATGTCGTCGGACGAATCGAGCAGATAGATGCCGCAATCCTTGAACCTGGCGATCCTTTGCGGGTCGAACACATCGTCCCAAGAGTTGATAAGACCGTCGCCGGCAGCGCTGCTCGCCGCCTGCGGCCGCAGGATTGCGCTCGCCGCTTTCACGTTGTAGCCGATCCCGGTCGTGCCCCACATGTAGTTGACGGCATACTGATTGCCGGGATCGTAGATCGCCAGCCGCTCCGCGATCTGCGGCCATGCATTGCCGAGGTTCTGCAGCTTCGACTTGTCGAGCTTCTGAAAGACGCCGGCGGAAATTTGGCGGGCGAGAAAATAAGCGGTCGGCACCACGACATCGTAGCCGGATTTGCCGGCCAAAAGCTTGGCCTCCAGCGTGTCGTTGGAATCGAACGTGTCGTAGCGGACCTTGATGCCGGTTTCTTTGGTGAAATCGTCGAGCACCGTGGGATCGATATAGTCCGACCAATTGTAGAAATTGACGACCCGCTCCGGCTGCGCAGTGGCGGGAAATATGCCGCCGAGCCATGCACCGGTCAGCATGGCGACGATCGCCAAGATTGCGCGAGAGGCCGTCACTGGCTCAGGTCTCGGTCGGCAGTCCGGCGGCTTTCCACGCCAGAAGCCCGCCGGCGAGATGCGCGTCGTAGGCGAAGCCTTGCTCTTGCGCCGCGAGCGAGGCGGTGACCGAGCGGCGGCCGGAGCGGCAGGCAAACACGACTTCGCAACCCGGCGGCGCCGGGATCGCGACCGGATCGAAGGCCGAGAGCGGCACCAGCACGGCGCCGCGAAAGCGTTCGACCGCCGTCTCGTTCGGCTCGCGCACGTCAACCAGAACGACGCGACCGTCCTTCAGTCCTTGCGCGACTTCTTGCGGCGTCAGATCGCGCACGCCACTACCCGATTGACTCGACATGTCCATCTCCCTGTGGATCGTAGGGTGGGACCGGTATGCCGGTCCGGCAAGACCCCGTCCAGGGCGGTAATGGAACCGCATATCGAGGACCCCCGCCGCCCCCGTGACCGCCGCGGAAAAAAGCCGCACAATAGGCCCAGGGAAAAGCGCTAGTGTCCCGCTTCCGCGCACTGGAAGTCCTTGCGGTATAGCGACCTGCGAACTTCCGGTCGTACTAGCGGGCCACCGGCCGGATCGTCAGCCGAGGGCGGCCTGGATGTGAAGTTCCTATGCGCGTTCGCCGTTGTGTTGTAGGAACTTCCAACCCACCGCCCCCGCCGTTCATTGTCCAAGGAGAAAGCTCATGCGTGAGATCGGCCATTTCGTCGGCGGCAAAGAGGTCAAGGGCACATCGGGGCGCTTCGGCGACGTCTTTAATCCCAATACCGGCGAGGTGCAGGCCAAGGTCGCCCTCGCCAAGCATTCCGAGGTCGAGCACGCCATCGCCGTCGCCGAAGCGGCGCAGCCGGGCTGGGCGGCCATGAATCCGCAGCGGCGCGCGCGGGTGATGATGAAATTTCTCGAATTGGCGCAGAAGGAACACGACAGCCTGGCGCGGTTGCTTTCATCCGAGCACGGCAAGACCTTCGCCGACGCCAAAGGCGACGTGCAGCGCGGCCTCGAAGTGGTCGAGTTCGCCTGCGGCATCCCGCATCTGCTTAAAGGCGAATTCAGCGAAGGCGCCGGTCCCGGCATCGACCTTTATTCCATGCGCCAGCCGCTCGGTGTCGTCGCCGGCATCACGCCGTTCAACTTCCCGGCGATGATCCCGATGTGGAAATTCGCGCCGGCGCTGGCCTGCGGCAACGCCTTCATCCTCAAGCCGTCGGAGCGCGCTCCGTCGGTGCCGATGCGGCTTGGCGAGTTGTTGCTCGAGGCCGGGCTGCCCGCGGGCGTGCTGAACGTCGTCAACGGCGACAAGGAGGCGGTCGATACGCTGCTCACCGATCCGCGCATCAAGGCGATCGGCTTCGTCGGCTCGTCGGCGATCGCCGAATATGTCTATACGACCGCCTGCGCCAACAACAAACGCGCGCAATGTTTCGGCGGCGCCAAGAACCATATGATCGTGATGCCCGACGCCGACATGGATCAGGCCGTCGATGCGCTGATCGGCGCCGGTTACGGCTCGGCCGGCGAGCGCTGCATGGCGATCTCGGTCGCGGTACCGGTGGGCAAGAAGACGGCCGACATTCTGCTCGAGAAACTGGTGCCGCGGGTCGAGAGCCTGAAGATCGGGCCGTCGACCGACACCCAGGCCGATTACGGTCCGATGATCACCAAGGCGCATCTCGACAAAGTCAAAAGCTACGTCGACCTCGGCGTCAAAGAAGGTGCCAAGCTCGTGGTCGACGGCCGTAATTTCAAGCTGCAGGGCTATGAGCACGGCAACTTCATGGGCGGCTGCCTGTTCGACCACGTCACGCCGGACATGCGCATTTACAAGGACGAGATTTTCGGCCCGGTGCTCTCGGTAGTGCGCGCCAAGGACTACGAAGAGGCGGTGCGGCTGCCGTCCGAGCACGATTACGGCAACGGCGTCGCCATCTTCACCCGCGACGGCGACGCCGCGCGCGACTTCGTCAGCCGCGTCGAGGTCGGCATGGTGGGCGTGAATTTCGCGATTCCCGTACCGCTCGCCTATTACACTTTCGGCGGCTGGAAGCGCTCCGGCTTCGGCGACCTCAACCAGCACGGCCCCGATGCGGTGCGTTTCTATACCAAGACCAAGACGGTGACCGCGCGGTGGCCCTCGGGCATCAAGGACGGCGCCGAGTTCGTCATCCCGACGATGAAGTAGCCGAGCGGCGGCGCTGCCCGATCACGCCGTCGAGCCAGGCGATCAGATCGCGCGTCACCGCGTCGCGATTGGTTTCGTTCAAGCTTTCGTGGCGGCCGTCCGGGTAGACTTTGTGCACCACCTGTTTGATACCGGCGGCCCGATAGGCGTCGATGAGTTGAGCGATGTTGTCGCTGACCGGGTCGCGGCTGCCGTTGAAGATGTAGATCGGCAGGTCTTTCGGAATTCGCGCCTGCCGCGACGGATTGGCGGTTTCGCGCAACCCTTCCAGCAGGTCGATATAGAGTTGCACCGTCGATTCAAAGCCGCACAACGGGTCGGCGATGTATTTGTCGACTTCGGCGGTGTCGCGCGACAGCCAGTCGAACGGCGTGCGCGCCGGCTTGAACGGCTTGTTGAAAGCGCCGAAGAACAGCGCTTGCATCACCGAGCTGTGGCCGCGTTGCCCGAGACGGAGCCGCTCCAGCCGCGCCAGCAATAGCCCGATCGGCGCGATCGGCGGCGGCTTGCCGTTCGAGGCCGAGAGCACCGCGGCGGCGAGCGCGTCGCCGTGTTCGCTAATGAAATATTGCACCATGAACGAGCCGAGCGAGTGACCGAGCAGGACGATCGGCAGGCCCGGATGGTCGGCCGCGATGCGGCGGTTGAGCAGCCAAAGATCGTCGATGCATTTCTTCCAGCCGTCGCGCTCGGCGAACAGGCCGAGCTCGTCGGGCGTCCGTGCGGTGCGGCCGTGGCCGCGATGGTCGTCGGCATAGACCGCATAGCCGGCGCGGGTGAGCGCCTCGGCCACGCGGGCATACCGCGCCGCGTGCTCGGCGAGCCCATGCGCGATCTGCACGACCGCCTTCGGCGGCCCGTCGGGAAGCCAGCGATAGACAAAAAGCGACACGCCGTCGGGCGTCGCCAACGTGAATGTGGAAGCCTGCATCGTCCCCTCCCCCGAAGGTCGGCCTTGCGGGTTTATACCGGGGATTGATGGCGGCCGGTACATGTTCGTGCGGTTGCCGCCAGCCGCGCGCGGCCCTATTGTTCGCGAAATTCGGCCGATCTCGGCATTCGCCGGTATGAGGTGCCGCTGTCGTGAGCCCGTTGGACTTGATCCTGCCGGTCGGCGGAATTGCCCTCATCGTCCTGGTCGTCTGGCTCGTCGGCGGGCTGAGAAGCGCCAGCATCGACGACGCCGACACCGTTCGCCGGCAGCTGGCGCTCGACCATCCGGATTTCGAGTCCGGCGAGCTGCGGCTGGCGGCGGACAAGCGCGGCGCGCTCGCCGTTGACCGCGCCGAGCGCCGCATCGCCGTCCTGTTCGCGCTGGGTGATCGGGTGACGGTCCGGATCGTCGCACCTGGCGACCTTGCCGGCGTCGCGGCGCGCGGCGGCGACCTCGTCCTGACGCTCACCGATCTCGGCGCGCGCCGGTTCATTTTGCGGCTCGGCGATGCGGAAGCGGCCCAGGCCTGGGCGGCGCGGATGGAGCGGTTGCTGATCCGGCCGACCGAAACACAGGGAGGCCGCAGCGCGGCCGCGCTTGCATCATGACTCTTCCCGATCCCGTTGCGCTCGCGGTCCCGGCGTTCATCGTCCTGGTGCTCGCCGAGGTCGCCATTGCCCGCTTGCGCAGCAGCGCGAGTTACGAGCTGCGCGATACCGCCGCGTCGCTGCTGATGGGTCTCGGCAATTTCGCCCAAGGGCTCGCCACCGCCGGCCTACTGTATTTGGCTACCGCCTGGGTGTGGCAGTTTCGGTTGTTCGACATCGGCTACACGTGGTGGGCGTTTCTGGCGATCTTCCTGGCCGAGGACCTTTGCTATTACTGGTTCCATCGCCTGAGCCACGAGCACCGCATCTGGTGGGCGGCCCACGTCAACCACCATTCGTCGCAGCACTACAATCTCTCGACCGCGCTGCGCCAGACCTGGACCGGCAATCTGGCATTGACCTGGGTGGTCTGGCTGCCACTGGCGCTGATCGGCTTTCCGCCGGCGCTGATCATCTTCGAGAAAGGCATCAGCCTCATCTATCAGTTCTGGATCCACACCGAGCAGGTGCGCCGGCTGCCGCGCTGGTTCGAGGCCGTGTTCAACACGCCGTCGCACCACCGCGTGCATCATGCAACAAATCCCCGCTATCTCGACCGCAACTACGCCGGCATCCTGATCATCTGGGACAAGCTGTTCGGCACTTTCGTGCCGGAAGACGACACCGAGCCGTGCCGTTACGGCATCGTCAAAAACCTCGGCACGTTCAATCCATTACGCATCGCCTTCCATGAATGGGCCGGGATTGTCCACGACGTACGCGCGGCCGGCAATTGGCGCGAGCGGCTCGGCTACGTGTTCGGCCCGCCCGGCTGGAAGCCGGACGGCTCGGGCACCACCTCGGACGCGATACGGGCCGCTTGGCGCGCGCGAGCCAGCGCTGCCAGTGTGCCTTCTTCGACACGGGTCCCACAAAAGGGTTGATTTCGGTCAGGAATATTGCCGCAAAAGGGGTGTTGGGCCTCGGTAAGCGGCTTTGGGGGCTTCTTTTGCGGCTGTATTTCGGGTTTTCTAATTGGCGATGAGCACATTGATCGACTTGAGGCCTAGGAGAACACACGCGGCAAAGGTCGCCGCCGCATTGCTGGCGCTTACCGCGTTTGCTGCGCTTGCCGGCTGTGCCAGCAAGCCTCCGCCCGAACCGCCGGTCGCGGCGGCTCCCCCGCCACCCCCGCCTCCTCCGCCGCCACCTCCGGTCGATCTGGCCGGCCGCTGGCGGCTTGCCGCAGCCGGCGGCGGCGCCTGCTTCATGACTTTCGGCAATGCCCCCGGCGCCGTCCAAGGCACCATCGCGCCCGAAGGCGGCTGCCCCGGCAATTTCTTCACCAGCCGCAAGTGGACTTTCGAGCACAGTGTACTGGTCATCCGCGACCACAAGGGCCAGCCGCTGGCGCAGGTTTCGTTCTCCGACGGCCGCTTCGCCGGGCAAGCGACCGCCGGCGGAGAAATATCGCTGTCGCGCTAGCCTGCGATCGTTGGGAAAAGGAGACCGGACATGCAGTGGGTCATCTCTGGTACCTGGGGACCGACCGATCCGACCCGCGCCATGCTGCCGTTTCTGTTCGCCGCGTCCGCCGTGCAGGCGGGCGACAGCGTCACGCTGATGCTGTTCCACGACGCGGTGCTGATGGCGGTCGACGGCGTCGGCAAGACGCTGGTGCCGGTCGGCCCGCCGAATCGCTACGAGGAGATCGCGAGTCACCAGAAGGTGATGCTGCTGGCGTGCAAGCCGTGCGTCGAGGCGCGCGGGCTTGCCGCCGCATCGCTCGATCGCCGTGTCAAGCTCGCCGGCATGAATGATTTTTACGCCGCCGCCAAAGCGGCCGACGCCAGGCTCGTGAATTTCTAAAGGCGCACCATGGCCGAGTATCAGCTCTACTGCTTCGCCCAGTCCGGCAACGCCTATCGCGCGGCGCTGATGCTCAATCTCGTCGGCGCCGATTGGCAGCCGATCTTTGTCGATTTTTTCAATGGCGAGACGCGGACGGCGGAATATCGCTCGACCGTCAACGAAATGGGCGAAGCGCCGG
Organism: Xanthobacteraceae bacterium; assembly: GCA_049512975.1. Taxonomy (GTDB): domain Bacteria; phylum Pseudomonadota; class Alphaproteobacteria; order Rhizobiales; family Xanthobacteraceae; genus BOG-931. The sequence goes on from JBEKWO010000003.1 coordinate 81,823, forward strand.
TCCTGGTCCACGGCGCGAGAAAACTCAGCCAGTCCGGCGTCATCCTGCTCTACCTCGCCGACCGCTTTGGAAAATTTCTGCCGCCTGGCGAATCCATCCGGCTTGAAGCGCTGCGCTGGATCATTTTCGACAACCAGAAGCTCAACGGCTTGTTGGCGCCCTATCGGTTCCTGCACAGTCTGGCGAAGCCGAAAGGCGACCCGGCCGTGCTCGCTTTCCTCAAGGGCCGCATCGACAATGCGCTCGGCATACTCGACAAGCGCCTCGCCCCTCGCGCCTACGTGCTCGGGCCGGAGCCGACCATCGCCGATCTCTCGCTGGTCGGCTACCTCTACTATCCGCCCAAGGAATTCGGTTTCGACATGGCCGCCGAATACAGGAACATCGGCGCTTGGCTTGAGCGCATCAAGGCCCTGCCCGGCTGGGCGCATCCCTACGATCTGATGCCCGGTTATCCGCTGCCGCAATGATCTGCCGCGCCGGGCGATCAGCACGCATCACACGCGCGCAAAAGTTCCTCGAGCCGAAAAGATCATGCGCCACTAAGGGCCCGCTTCGTTACAGGGGGATGTCCAGCTCCTTGGGCGGGACAGGTTTCGCAGCGGGAGCAATTTTTGCCGCTGGCGCGGCGGCGGGTGTCTCCACTTTCGGCGTTGCGGCCTTGACTTGCGGCGGCTGCTCCGGCTGCGCTGCGATCTTCGGCTCAGGCGGCGGTTGCGGCTCCGGCTCGTTGGCGTATTTGGCCACGAGCGCCCGGGCGTCGGCGACGAGCTTGCCGCCGTTGATTTTGCGCTCTCGCATTTGCCGCAGCCATGCCGCGATCACCGGCTCGGTGGCCTTGCGCCATGGCGCGATCTGTTCCGCCGTCAGCGTCGTCACCGCATCGCCGCGCTGCCGCACCATATCGGCGACGGCAGCGGCGTCGAGGTCCCACATCGCGCCCGCCATGCCGGCCGCGGTTTGCCCCGAATTATTGTCGACCACCGACTTCAGCTCGCGTGGCAGCCGGTCATACGCCGCTTTGTTCATCGCCAGCACGAACGCCGTCGTGCTCAACGACGACTCGGCGAAGTCGGTGTGGCTCTTGAGCAGATCGTGCAGCCTCAAGCCCGGCACCACATCCCAGGGATCGAGACAACCGTCGATCGCGTGCGTGGCGATCGCCATCGGCACCTGCGGGATCGGTGCGGTCACGCCCTGCCCGCCCAGCGCGCGCACGGTTTCGTCGGCAAGACGGTTTGCCACGTGCAGCTTGAGCCCCTTCAGATCGCCGATCGACTGGATGCTGCGGTTGGCATGCAGGACGCTGTGGTCGCGGCATGAGAAGCAGATCGGATGAACCTCGCGGAACTCGTCCTGCAGATTTACCGCCGCGTAATCCTCGATCGCCTTGGAATTGACCAGAGCGCGGTGCGACGGCACGAACGGCAGCTCGAAAGCTTCGATCCTGGCGAAGCGTCCGGGCGTGCTGGCCGGCACCGCCCAGACGATGTCGGCGAGTCCGTCGCGCGCCTGGTCGAACAGTTGCGCCGGCGCGCCGCCGAGCTGCATCGAGGGAAAGATGTCGATGCGGATGCGCCCGGCCGATTCTGCTTCGACCTTGCGCGCCCAGGGCGCGAGAAACTTGTTGTGCCCGCTCGATACCGCCGAGAAGAAGTGATGCAGCTTGAGCGTTACTTGCGGCGCGTCGGCCCGCGCCAGCCGCAGCACGGCGGGAGCCGCCACGGACGCCAACAACGAGGCCAGAAGCGTGCGGCGGGCAAGTCGCATGGTCCCCTCGAACGCTGACAAGCTCGAGCGATACGGCTCAATTGAGGTGCGAAGGACGCTCTTCGTTTTCGGCGGGGTGGGGGATGCCCGGAGCCGCCGGCGTCGGCCGTGCGGCGGCAGCTTGCGTCGCCGCTTCCGCTTTGCTCTCGCGCGACCGCCGCTCGTAGCCGCGATAGGACAGCCAGCCGAACGGCAAGCTCACCAGATAGGCGAGCGTCCCGGCGGTGAGCAGGATCCACGGATAGGCAACGAGCAGCGCCACGGCCAGCACCATCACCACGACCAGCGGCCCGACCATTTCCGGGGGCACCCGCTGGCCGATGCGCTTGCCGGAAAAGACCGGCAGCCGCGACACCATGAGGCAGGCGACGGCCAGCGTGTAAGCGAGCGTCAGCCAGGTCAAAAATGGCGATCGCGGAACGCCGAGAAACACCGCATAGATCGGCAACAGCACGATGATGGCGCCGGCCGGCGCCGGCACGCCGACAAAGAAATTGCTGGCCCAGGCGGGGCGGTCCGGATCGTCGATCATCACATTGAAGCGGGCGAGCCGCAGCCCTGCGCAAATGGCAAACACCATCGCCGCGATCCAGCCGCCCGATTTCAGATCGTGCAGGCCCCAGAAATAGAGGATCAGCGCCGGAGCGACGCCGAAATTGACGAAGTCGGACAGGCTGTCCAGTTCGGCACCAAACCGCGAGGTTCCTTTCAACAACCGCGCCAGGCGGCCGTCGATGCCGTCGAGGATGGCGGCAAACACGATGGCCGCGAGCGCCAACCCATAGCGGTTCTCGAATGCCAGGCGGATCGCGGTCAGGCCGGCGCACAGCGCCAGCAACGTCACGAGGTTCGGCGCCAGCGTGCGCACCGGAATGCGGCGGAATCGCCGCCGGCGCAGCCGGCGGTTCTCCAACGGGGACAGATCAGCCATGCCGGCAATATAACCTTTCCACGATGGCGCCGCCATGCGCCGTGGCAAACTAGTGCCCGTCGCGTTAACGCTTTCTCAGCTCACGTCGAACGCCTAGCCCTCCGGCAAAGGCTTGATCTCGGCGAGCACGGTCTCGCCGGCGATGGCGGTCTGGCCCTCGGCGACCAGCGGCCGCGTACCCGCCGGCAGATAAACATCGACCCGCGACCCGAAGCGGATCATGCCGATGCGTTGACCGGCACCGACCGCCTCGCCCGCACGCACGAACGGCACAATTCGGCGCGCGACCAGACCCGCGATCTGGATCACGGCGATGCGCACGCCGCCGTCGGCGGCGATGACGAAGGAATTGCGCTCGTTGCTCTCGCTCGCCTTGTCGAGATCGGCGCTGAGGAAGGCGCCGGCCCGGTAGACCATGCGTTCGATACGTCCGGCGAGCGGGCTCCGGTTCACGTGGCAATCGAATACGCTCATGAAGATGGAAATGCGCGGCAACGGCAACGCGCCGAGCTCGAGCTCCTCGGGCGGCACGGCGTCGGCAATGCGGCTGATGCGGCCATCCGCCGGCGCCACCACAACGCCGTCCCGCGCCGGCGTGACCCGGGCCGGGTCGCGGAAAAAATAGACGCACCACAGCGTCGCGACGACGCCGAGCCAACCGAGCGGCGGCCACAGCCAAAACAACACCAAGCTCGCCAGCGCGAAGCCGCCGATGAAGGGATAGCCTTCCCGATTGACCGGTGCGAGTTGCGAGCGGATGGAGTTGATGACGGACATGCGTTAACTCAGCGTCATTCCGGCCGAGCGAGCGCAGCAAGCGAGAGCCGGAATCCATAACCCCAAAACTTGCAGAACATGTGCCAAAGCGCCATTCCCTCAACTATCGTGGTTATGGATTCCGGGTTCGCCGCTTCGCTGCGCCCCGGAATGACAATTCCGCACCAATCATTCGGCGGCGTCCGCGGCGGCAGGCAGGAGTTCCTCGTCCGCGTCCGGCGGGTTGCGGTTGGGCGCCAGCGTATCCTCCTCGACCTCGGCGAGAATCTCGCGCGCCATTTGCGCCTCGCGCTGGCGGTTCCACATGCCGGCATAGAGGCCGCCAAGCGCGAGCAGCTCATTGTGGGTGCCGCGCTCGACGATCACGCCCTGGTCGAGCACCAGGATCTCGTCGGCGCCGACGATGGTCGAGAGCCGGTGCGCGATCACCAGCGTGGTGCGATTCTTCGACACGCGGTCGAGCGCGTCCTGGATGTCGCGCTCGGTGCGGCTGTCGAGCGCGGAAGTCGCCTCGTCAAGGAGCAGGATCGGCGGCGCCTTGAGGATGGTGCGCGCGATGGCGACGCGCTGCTTCTCGCCGCCGGACAGTTTCAGACCGCGCTCGCCGACCTCGGTCTCGTAACCCTTTGGCGACAGCCGGATGAAACCGTCGATCTGCGCGAGACGCGCCGCCTCTTCGACCTCGGCGTCGTTGGCGTCCCATTGGCCGTAGCGGATGTTGTAGCGGATGGTGTCGTTGAACAGCACCGTATCCTGCGGCACCATGCCGATGGCGGCGCGCAGCGAGGTCTGCGTGACGTCGCGGATATCCTCGCCGTCGATGAGGATGCGGCCGCCGGTCACGTCATAGAAGCGGAACAGCAACCGCGAAATCGTCGACTTGCCGGCGCCGGAAGGCCCGACGATGGCGACGGTGCGCCCGGCCGCCACCTCGAAGTTCAGTTCCTTGAGGATCGGCCGCGCCGGTTCATAAGCGAAGCCGACGTGCTCGAAGCGGATCGTGCCGCTGCGCACCTGGAGCGGGCGGGCATCCGGCCGGTCTTCGATTTCCGGCTTGCGCGCCAGGATGGCGAACATGTTCTCGATGTCGATCACCGCCTGCTTGATCTCGCGGTAGACCATGCCCATGAAGTTCAGCGGCTGATAAAGCTGGATCATCATGGCGTTGATCATGACGAAGTCGCCGACCGTATTGGTGCCGGCCTCGACGCCGCGGGCGCACAGCACCATCGCTGCCGCGAGCCCGATCGCGAAGACAACCGCCTGGCCGGCATTGAGCACCGCCAGCGAGGTATAGGCCTTGACGCTGGCGTCCTCGTAGCGGGCCATCGAGCGGTCGTAACGCTTGGCCTCGCGCTGCTCGGCGGAGAAATATTTGACCGTCTCGTAGTTGAGCAGCGAATCGATGGCCTTGGTGTTGGCGTCGTTGTCGCTGTCGTTCATCTTGCGGCGGATGCCGATCCGCCACTCGGTGGCATAGAAGGTGAAGCCGACATAGAACGCGACGGTGATCATGATCACCACCACGTAGCGCCAGTCGAAGTGAAACAGCAGCACCCAGACGATCAAAGCCAGTTCGACGATGGTCGGGAGAAGCTGCAGCAGCACCATGCGCACGATGGTCTCGATAGCGTTGCGCCCGCGTTCGAGGATGCGCGTCAGGCCGCCGGTCTTGCGCTCGAGATGGTATCGCAGTGACAAAAGGTGCATGTGCTCGAAGGTGAGCAGCGCAAGCCGCCGCACTGCATTCATTGCCACCTTGGCAAAAATGCCGTCGCGCCATTGGGTGAGCACCCCCATCAGGATGCGGATGCCGCCGTAGGCGAGCGTCATCACCACCGGCGCCGCCATCGCCCAGGCCAGCCAATTGTTGGCCTCGATCGGCGCAGTGCCATGGCCGGCCAGCGCATCGGTCGCCCATTTGAAGGTAAACGGCACCGCGATGGTCGCTAATTTGGCGGCGAAGATCAGCACCGTCGCGAACACCACGCGAGCCTTCAGGTCGCGGCGATCTGCCGGCCAGATGTAGGGCCACAGATGAAACAGCGTCGAGAACAGCGCCGCACCGCGGGCGGACACTTCGCGGCGCGGCTGGGGCGTAGGGTGTTTTATGTCGTGCATTCCAAGCCGTGACCTCGACGGCCCCGTGCCGGCCGCCTTTAGCCGTCATATAGAGGCTTTCGCCCTCTCCTGCACCCGCGGGTCGGGCCGGGTTGCCGGCCATTCGCGGCCGATTTCAGCCCCGCCTCTTCGATTCGCAGCTTGCAGGAGGCGCGAATCAACGCCACATCTATCCCTCCATGAGTGTTGACTCCATGAGCAAAATCAATGCGATCTGCGTCTATTGCGGATCGAACCCGGGCACCGACCCGGCCTTCATCAAGGCCGCGCAGGGCTTCGGCAAAATCCTCGCCGAGAACGGTATTCGCCTGGTCTATGGCGGCGGCTCCATCGGCCTCATGGGAGCGGTCGCCGGCTCGGTCATCGAGCAGGGCGGCGCCGCGACCGGCATCATTCCGGAGTTCCTGACCGCGCAGGAACGGCCGCGCCGGCGCGGGCAGGAACTGATCGTCACCACCGACATGCACGAACGCAAGCGCACGATGTTCGAGCGTGCCGACGCCTTCGTCGCTTTGCCGGGCGGGCTCGGCACGCTCGAGGAGCTGGTCGAGCAACTCACCTGGGCGCAGCTCGGCCGTCACAAGAAACCGATCCTGGTCGCCAATATCAACGGCTTCTGGGATCCGCTGCTCGGGCTGTTGGCGCACATGCGCGCGCTCGGCCTGGTGCCGCCGCCGGTGAACGGCGTTGATCTGTTGGTCGCCGACCGCATCGAAGACATCCTGCCGAAGCTGCGCAAAGCCGTGCGCGCGGTGAGCGAGGCGGAGAAGCAGATGGCGGTTCCGGCAGAGCGGTTGTGATCGTCATTCCCGCCGAAAGACGCGAGCCCGGAGTAACGGCTACTCTGCCCCTTCCCGCACAAACGTCACCGCCTCGATGCGGTTGCCGTCCGGATCGCGGATGAAGGCCGCGTAATAGGTGGCGTAGTATTCCGGCCGCAGTCCGGGCGCGCCGTCGGACGTGCCGCCGGCTTTGAGCGCTGCGGCGTGGAAAGCATCGACCGCGGCGGTGTCCGGCGCGCGCAGGCAAATATGCACGCCGCTGTCTTCCGCCACCTCCTCCATTGCGCTTCGCTGGTTGAGCCAGAATTCCGGATGTTTCTTGCCGAAGCCGACCGCCGCATCCGGCCACTCGCGCAGCTTGGCGAAGCCGAGCGGCGCCAGCACCGCGCTGTAGAACGCCTGGGCTTTGCCGAGATCGCGCACCGCGACGGAGACGTGGTCGATCATGGGGAGGCCTCCCATTCTCCCTCTCCTCTGGCGGGAGAGGGTGAAATACTCACCCCGGCGCGCCCGATTTCAAGAGCTTGTAGACGATCGAATCCATCAGCGCCTGGAAGGACGCGTCGATGATGTTCGCCGAGACGCCGATCGTCGTCCAGTGATCGCCGGTCTCGTCGGCGCTCTCGATCAAGACGCGCGTGACCGCCTCGGTGCCGGCGTTGAGGATACGCACGCGATAGTCGGTGAGTTCGAGCCCGGTGATGTAGCTCTGATATTTGCCGAGGTCCTTGCGCAGCGCGAGGTCGAGCGCGTTGACCGGACCGATGCCTTCGGCGGCGGAAATCAAAAGATCGTCGCCGACCCTCACTTTCACCACCGCCATGCTCACGGTGACCCGCTCGCCCTTGGCGTTGATGCGCTGCTCGACGCTGACGTCGAATTTTTCCACGTCGAAGTAGCGCGGCACCTTGCCGAGCAGGCGCCGCGCCAGCAGCTCGAAGGAAGCATCCGCCGTTTCATAGGCGTAGCCGATCGCCTCGCGTTCCTTGACTTCGTCGAGCAGGCGGGCGAGCCGCGGATCGTCCTTGTCGACGGCGAACCCGATGCGGTCAAGCTCGGCCAAGAGGTTCGCCTTTCCGGCCTGGTCGGACACCAAAAGCTTGCGTTTGTTGCCGACGGTATCCGGCGGCACGTGCTCGTAGCTCGCCGGTTCGTCAACGCCGGCGTTCAATTCCTTCATGATCGCGGAAGCATGAATTCCGGCCTTGGTGGCGAACGCGCTTTCGCCCACGTAGGGCGCATAGCGGTTCGGCGCGCGATTGAGAACTTCTTCCAACGTACGGGAAACGCGCGTGATTTTCCTGAGCGCTTCGTCCGACACGCCGATGTCGAATTTTTCGGCATAATCCGGCTTGAGCTTCAGCGTCGGAATGATGGACACGAGATTGGCGTTGCCGCAGCGCTCGCCCAGGCCGTTGAGCGTGCCCTGGATTTGCCGGGCGCCGGCGCGCACGGCGGCGAACGAATTCGCCACCGCCTGCTCGGTGTCGTTATGCGCGTGAATGCCGACATGGTCGCCGGGGATTTCTTTACAGACCTCGCCGACAATTTTTTCCACCTCGTGCGGCAGCGTCCCGCCGTTGGTGTCGCACAGCACCACCCAGCGCGCGCCTTCGTCGTAGGCCGCCTTGGCGCAGGCGAGCGCATAGGCCGGATTGGCCTTGTAGCCGTCGAAGAAATGCTCGCAATCGAGCAATACCTCGCGGCCTTTGGCCTTGGCGGCGCGCACGCTGTCGCGGATCGAGGCGAGGTTCTCCTCCTCGGTGGTCTCCAGCGCCACCCGCACGTGATAATCCCAGGACTTGGCGACGAAGCAGATGGCGTCGGCCTGCGCCGCCAATAGCGCGGCAAGGCCTGGATCGTTGGACGCCGAACGGCCGGGCCGCCGGGTCATGCCGAACGCGGTCAGACAGGCGCGCAGCGGCCGCCGCTCGGCGAAAAGGTTGGTATCGGTCGGATTGGCGCCCGGATAGCCGGCCTCGACATAGTCGATGCCCAGCTCGTCGAGCACCTGCGCGATGGTAAGCTTGTCGGCGAGCGTGAAATCGACGCCGTTGGTCTGCGCGCCGTCGCGCAGCGTGGTATCGAACAAATAAAGTCGCTCGCGCGGCATCGCCTCACCCTCACCAGAGATAATAGTTCGACGCCAACGCCACCGCGATCAGGATGGCGACGAGCGCAATCGCGACGTGATGGGTGCGCAGGCCGAAAAACGACGAGCCTTGGGACGAGCCTTGGCGTGGCATGGTGTTATCCCGAATAAAGCCGATAGGCGGTGTAGAAGGTGACCGCCACGGCCACCGCGATCAAGGCGTATTTCAGCACCAGATAATAGAGCCAATGGCGCTGGAACGGCACGTCCGTACGTTTCATCACGCGCTCCGTTTGGCGGCGGCGAGCGGCTTGACCATTGTGGTGTTGGCGAGCCATTCGCCGGCGAGCGATACGGTATTACGGGTTTTGGCGACAAAGCCGCGCTTCTCGAAAAAGCCGCGGGCACTGTCGCTCGCTTCGACTTCGAGCTCTTTGCTGCCGCGGGCGGCGGCGAGTTTCTCCAGCGCGTCGCACAGCATGGCCCCGGCGCCCTGCCCGGCCGCCGCCGGATGCAAGTAGAGCATGTCGATGCGGCTATTGTCGGTGAGCGAAGCGAAGCCCACCGCCGCGCCGCCGAAGGTCGCAACCAGCGTCAGCGCGCCGGAAAGCCGCGCGCCGAATTCTTCCACATCGTCGGCGGTCTCCGCCCACGCCGCCCGTTGCGCCTCGCTGTAATCGTCGGCGGTCAGTTCCTCGATGCTGGCACGAAAAATCTCCGCCAGCAGCGGCACGTCCGCGGGCAACAGCGGCCGCATGGCGAGCTTCGGCTGCGCGCGGGCGTTCATCGCGCGATCTCCCAGGTGGTGCCGTCCTTGGTGTCTTTGAGCACGACGCCCATTTTCGCGAGCTCGTCGCGGATGCGGTCTGTCTCTTGATAATTCTTCGCCTTGCGAGCCACGTCGCGCGCATCAACCAGGCGCTGAATGTTTGCCTTCGTTTCTGCGTCGACTTCTTGGGTTCGTCCAAGCCTTAACTCGACTGATTGGCCACCAATTGAAAAATGTCCGGCCTCCGCTTTCATATAATAATGCTTCGGTAGCGCTGATCGACTACCGCTAAACCCGAGAAAATTCAGTGCGGCACGCAATCTGGCGAATTCTCCCGCTCGGAAAAGTTTATGAAGTACGGAAATGGCTGCAGGAGTGTTTAGATCATCAGAAAGCGCCTGAATCACCTCTAAGGGCACGAGGGTCCTGGCTGTTATCGTGTCCAACCTGTCCGCCCATTCCCATAAGACTTTATGAGACTCATCTAGGCCGCTCAATGTCCAGTCAGTTGGCTGGCGATAGTGACTTCGCAGCATATTGAAACGCAACGCTTCGCCGGGCCAGCCGACGCCATTCCAATCTTTTAACAACTCATGAATGGTCACGAAATTCCCGGCCGACTTCGCCATCTTCTCGCCTTCGACCTGGAGAAAGCCGTTGTGCACCCAGAAATTCGCCATCGCCGGCGTATGGAAGGCGCAACGTGATTGCGCGATCTCGTTCTCGTGATGCGGAAACATGAGATCGATGCCGCCGCCGTGGATGTCGAAAGCTTCGCCGAGATATTTCCACGACATCGCCGAGCATTCGATGTGCCAGCCGGGACGGCCGGGCGCCGCGATGCCGCACGGCGACGGCCACGCTGGCTCGTCAGGCTTTGACGGTTTCCACAAAATGAAGTCCCGCGGGTCCTTCTTGTAGGGGGCGATCTCGACGCGGGCGCCGGCGATCATCTCGTCGAGCGGCCGCTTCGACAGCGCGCCGTAGTCCGGCATCGACGGCACGCTGAACAGCACGTTATCCTCGGCGACATAGGCGTTGCCCGACGCCACCAGTCGCTCGATCAGCGTGCGCATCTCGGCGATATTCTCGGTCGCCCGTGGCTCGACGGTCGGCGGCAGGCAGCCGAGCGCGGCCACGTCCTCGTGAAACTGCCGGTCGGTCTTCTCCGTGACCTTGCGGATCGCTTCGTTCAGCGGCAGATCGGGATATTCCTCCGCCGCCCGCGCGTTGATCTTGTCGTCGACGTCGGTGATGTTGCGGACGTAAGTGACGTGCTCAGCGCCGTAGAGATGCCGCAGCAAACGGAACAACACGTCGAACACGATCACCGGCCGCGCATTGCCGATATGGGCGAAGTCGTAGACTGTCGGCCCGCACACATACATGCGCACGTTGGCCGGATCGAGCGGGCTAAAGACCCGCTTCTCGCGCGTCAGCGTATCGTAAAGCTTCAATTCCATCGTCGAATCCATAGCGCTCGCCCTGCTGGCCGGGCGTCCATGGTCTCGATCATGAGAAAAGACGGCCGCAGCCAGCGTGGTCGCTAGCGAATAATCTCCCGGCAAATGCCGCAGATTGAGTTAAAGCCGCCGTTCATGCGCGCACAATGGGCGAGGACGGTCATTGCGTCAAGGGTTTGGCGTTAGCCTGAACAGGCGGGCACGGCACGGAGCCGTAGGAGCAGAACACGCAGCAGTCGCCAGGGAGAGGCTTGAGCCGCGCTCCGCAGCCCTTGCAGTCATAAAAGTACTGGCAAGCATCCGCCGGCATTGTTTCGGCCGCCTGGTGCGCGCACTTTGGGCAGGTCAGTATCGATTGCGCGATCAACTTAACTCTCTTCCGTCATCGCCTTGCGGCGGCGCCAGCCCTTATAGCCTCGACCACTCAGAACGGCTATCCGCCTTCGCGCCACGCGAATCGCGGCGCCGGCACGGCCGATGGCAGGGCGGATCGCGGGGTTAACACAGCCTTAACTCAGCCGTCGCATTCTTCCTGTTTATAGCTACGCGGATTGCGGCGTTTCCGGCGCCGGCTGGGGGTTCCATGCGTTCCATGATCGCGGCGGTCGCTTGTGCCGCTGTGCTGTTTGGCGCAGCCGCCGCTCAGGCGGAAAAGCGCCTCTTCATCATCGCCAACAACGGCGACGGCTACGGCGTCGACCTTTGCCTCGCTTCAGGCGCGGCCTGCGGCGCGGCGGCGGCGAATTCCTACTGCCGCACGCACGAATTCGGCCACGCGCTGTCCTATCGCAAGGTCGATCGCGACGACATTACCGGCGCCATCCCGGCGAGCGCCCCCGGCTCGTGCCACGGCACCCACTGCGACGAGTTCGTCGCCATCGAGTGCTCGCGCTGATTTTTCCTATCGGCTTTCCTTCGCCAGCGCGATGGCCTCGCGCAGCACGTCGAGGTCGCCGACGTGGTTGGCGGGGATGAGCACGAGCTTGGCATCGAGCGCCGCCGCCTGAGCCTCGGATAGATTGCGCCGCGCTTCCACCAGCGCGACATAGGCGGCGTCGGGATCGGCGAATTGCGAGGCGGTGACGAGTTTCGGCATCGCTTTCACCTTTGCAGTGCCCTTTGCTAGGCGCGGGCCACGGCAGCGGGATCAAACCGCCGCCACCGTGCGCACAAATGCTGGTCGGGCCGCACCAGATAGACGGTGCCTGGCGTCGCGTCGAAGCATTCGAGCAAGGCCGCACCACCGTTGCGCGGCACCACAACTTCGTCCATGTTCCCGCCGTTGCGCCGCAAACGCAAAGGGCCGCCGGCGCGAAAGGCACGCCTTAAGACGGCGCCTCAGGTGATGCCATGGCTGGTCAGCGGGCGATGGAAGGCGAAATCAAGGCCGCCGTGACCGCAGGCTCTGCCACGCTCGGCGACGAGGCGCCGCTGAAGCTCGAGAATTTCCTGCCTTATCAGCTCAATGTGGTGGCGAGCCTCGTCTCGCAGGCGCTCTCCCGCGTCTATTCGCGGCGCTACGGCATCGGCGTGCCGGAATGGCGCGTCTTGGTCACGCTGGGTCAGTATGAGGCGATGACGGCAAAAGCCATCGGCGCGCACACGCACATGCACAAGACCAAGGTGTCGCGCGCGGTGGCGCTGATGGAAAAGCGCCGGTTGCTGGCACGCCGCGCCAACCGCGACGATATGCGCGAAACCTTCCTGTCGCTCACCGCCGCCGGACGGGCCATGTACGAGGAAGTAGCACCCCACGCGCTCGACTTCGCGCGCCGGCTGACCGAGATTTTGACGCCGGCCGACCGCGACGCCTTCGATCGCGCCTTGAGCCAGCTGACCGCGCGCTCCGCGCAGCTCGCCGCCGAAGCCGGGCAGCAAGACGAAGACGACGAGGCGGACTGACGTGAAACTCTATTCGTATTTTCGTTCGTCGGCGGCTTATCGCGTGCGCGTCGCGCTCAATCTCAAGGGCCTCGCCTATGAGACGGTGCCGGTCCACTTGGTCAAGGAAGGCGGCCATAACCGGCGGCCGGAATTCCGCGCCATCAACCCGCAGATGCGCGTGCCGGCTCTGGTTGCGCCGACCGGCGACGTGCTGATCCAGTCGCTCGCCATTATCGAATATCTCGACGAGACGCACCCCGAACCGCCACTGCTGCCGAAGGATCCGATCGCGCGGGCGCAGGCGCGCGCGATCGCCGAAATCGTCGGCTGCGACATCCATCCGCTCAACAATATCGGCTCGCTGCGTTACCTGAAGCGCGAACTGCACCAGGAGCAGGCTGCGATCGACGCTTGGTATCATCACTGGGTGCTCACCGGCTTCGAGGCCATCGAGGCGCTGGTTCGCCCGGGACCCTATGCCTGCGGCGGCGCCGTCACGGTGGCCGATCTCTGCCTGGTGCCGCAGGTCTACAATGCCCGGCGGCTCAACGTGCCGCTCGACAAGTTCCCCAAGATCGTCGCCATCGACACCGCTTGCCTCGCGCTCCCCGCCTTCGACCGGGCGCGCCCGGAAAACCAACCGGACGCGGAGTAGCCACCCCTCTTCACACTTTGGTCACCATTGCATCGCTTCATCGCGCCACCTCGCGGGAACAAAGGCCGGGACTGGATGACGATCAAGCTGTTGCGCGGCCTCGGCCTTTTCGCCCTTGCCGCTGGCGCATTCTGCGCCGGCGCCGCCGCCCAGACGCCTCCGGATCAGCCGGCGGCGTCGAATCCGATTTGCGTGCGCCTCGAGAGCCAACTGGCGATGATCAACCGCGGCGCCGCCGATCCTGCCCGTGCCGACCAGATCAAGCGCTACGAAGACGCCGTCGCCAAGCAACAGGCGGATCTCGACCGCGTCTTGGCGCAATCGAAAAAGCAAGGCTGCGAAGGCGGCGGATTTTTTGCGCTGTTTACCGGAAGGTTGCCGCAATGCGGACCGCTTAACTCGCAGATCCAGCAGATGCGCGACAGTCTCGACCACACGATGACCGATCTGGAGCGCCTCAAGAGCGGCAATAGCGATCAGGACGGCCAGCGCCGGGCGCTTATCGGACAATTGGCGCAAAACAATTGCGGCGCCCAATATCACGCCGCCGCAGAGGCAGCCGGACCGGGCGGTTTCTTTAGCGCGCTGTTCGGCGGCACCATCATCAATCCAGGCAGCGACGGCGCGCCGTCCGGAACCTATCGTACGGTCTGCGTGCGCACCTGCGACGGCTTTTATTTCCCGATCTCGTACTCGACGGTGCCGAACCGCTTCGCCGACGATCAGCGCGCCTGCCAACGCCTGTGCCCCGCCGCCCAAGCAGTGCTCTACAGCTATCGCAATCCGGGCGAGGACATCAACCAGGCAGTGTCGATCAACGGTCAGCCGTATACCGAGCTGCCGAGTGCCTTTCACTATCGCAAAGATTTCGTCGCGAGCTGCTCTTGCCGCCGACCGGGTCAGAGCTGGGCCGATGCGCTCAAGAACGCCGACGACTCAACCACGCTCGAGAGCGGCGATATCGTCGTGACCGATCAGAAGGCGAAAGCCCTCTCGCAAGCGCCGCAGCAGGCGCTGCCGGGCAAGCCGCCGGCCAAAGACGGCGGCGCGAGCCAGCCCGACCCGAGCGCACCGCCTGCCGCGGCAGACACGAGCGCTCCCGATGCCAACGCGTCGCCCCGCACCGTGCGCACCGTCGGACCGCCGTTCGTCTCGGCGCATTGACCTAGGTAATCCTGCTCAAAAATCCGCCGCGCCGGCCTTGGCGACGGCCGCGCCTCTGACCAGCGTGCGGTCGGGCGCGGGCAGCTCGCTGCCCGGATCGCGGAACCGGCTGGTGATCGGATAGCGCCGGTCGCGGCCGAAATTCTTCAGCGTCACTTTGACGCCCGGCGCCGCTTGCCGGCGCTTGTATTCGGCGAGGTTGAGCATGCGCTCGACCTTCATCACCGTCTCACGATCGAAGCCGGCCGCGATGATGCTGGCCAGCGGCTCCTCGCGCTCGACCAGCCGCTCGAGAATCTGGTCGAGCACGTCGTAGGGCGGCAGCGTATCCTGGTCGGTCTGGTCCTCGCGCAGCTCCGCGCTCGGCGCCCGCGTCATCACGTTCTCCGGAATAACCGGCCCGTCGGGGCCGAGCGCGCCCTCAGGCCTCCAGTGATTGCGCAGCCGTGCCAGGCGATAGACCTCGGTCTTGTAGAGATCCTTGATCGGATTGAAGCCGCCGTTCATATCGCCGTAAAGCGTGGCGTAGCCGACCGACATTTCCGACTTGTTGCCGGTCGTTACCACCATCAAGCCGAATTTGTTGGAGATCGCCATCAAGATAACGCCGCGGGCACGCGCCTGCAGATTCTCCTCGGTGACATCGCGCGGCGCGCCGGCAAAGATACCCTCCAGCGCTTCCTCGAGCCCGTGCACCGCGCTCTCGATCGGAACGATGTCGTAGTGGACGCCGAGCGCGCGGGCGGCCGCCTCGGCATCGTCGCGTGATTCCTTCGAAGTGAAGCGATAGGGCAACATGATGCAGCGCACGCGGTCGGCTCCCAGCGCATCGACCGCGAGCGCCGCGCATAGCGCCGAATCGACGCCGCCAGACAGGCCGAGCACGACGCCGCGGAAGCGGTTCTTGTCGACGTAGTCGCGCAAACCGAGCATGCAGGCGGTGTAATCGGCCTGATCCAAGTCCGCCGCCGGCGCGATCGGTCCCCGCGCGCATCGCCAGACGCCGTCGATTCGTGACCAGTGCGTCGTCACCACCGCTTCGTGGAAGGCCGGCAGCTGCAATGCGATCGAACGGTCGGCATTGAGGATGAAGGATGCACCGTCGAAGACCAATTCGTCCTGGCCGCCGACCTGGTTGATGTAAAGAAGCGGCAGACCGGCCTCGCTGACGCGCGCGACCGAAACGTTGAGGCGGACGTCCGCTTTGTCGCGCCAGTACGGCGAGCCGTTGGGCACGATGAGGAGTTCGGTCCCGGTCTCGGCCAGGCATTCGACCACGTTCTCGTAGTCGCCCCAGTCGGTCCAGGTATCCTCGCAGATCGGCAGGCCAAGCCGCACGCCGCGCAAGTTGACAGGGCCCGGCACCGGTCCCGTTGCGAACACGCGCTTTTCGTCGAACACGCCGTAGTTAGGCAGGTTGACCTTGAAGCGGACGGCGTCGATACGCCCGCCGGCGAGCAGCACATAGGCGTTGTAGAGTTTGCCGTCCTCGACCCACGGCGTGCCGATCAGTACGCCCGGCCCGCCGTCCCCGGTCTCGCGCGCCAGCGTCTCCACCGCGGCGCGGCAGGCCGCCTGGAACGCCGGCTTAAGCACCAGGTCTTCCGGCGGATAGCCGGCGATGAAAAGCTCGGAAAAAGCGACGATTTCGGCGCCGTCCCGGCCGGCTTGGGCGCGCGCAGCGCGGGCGCGGTCCAGGTTGCCGGCAACGTCGCCCACGATCGGATTGAGCTGCGCCACGGCAATGGCCAGACGGTCGGCGGGACGGTCGTTCATGGTCATGATCTAGCGCGCCGCGCGGCCCCGCGAAAGCGGGAACCCGGGACGTTCCTTGAGTGGCAACCGCTCGTCTGGATTGCAGCCTGCGCGGGACTGAGCGGGAAACGCCCGACGACGGCGCTGCCACCCTGGCGCTAGGCTGCAACGGAAATCCGAAATTTCAACCGATCCTTGAATAAGGCTTGGCGAACTCAGCGGCCTTTCTTGGTCGCTGGCTTTGGCGACCAAGAAAGGCCACATTGGCCCGGAAGAGGCGCGATCGGATGACCATAGGACGCGCCGCAGCCATATTTGGCTTCGCACTCGTGGGGTGGGCGCTTTGCGCCACCTCGATCGGGATCGGTTTCGCGGTCACGACGCAAACCGTGGCCCTGATCGTGCACGCGATCGTGGCGCCGGTCGTCTTCGCGGGGCTGAGCTGGATCTACTTCACGCGCTTTGCCTACACGACCCCGCTGATGACCGCGGCGCTGTTCCTGGGCATTGTCGCGGCGCTCGACTTGGTCATCGTTGCGGCCTTCATCGTGCGAAGCTTTGCGATGTTCGGCAGTGTTCTCGGGACCTGGCTCCCCTTTGTCCTGATCTTTGCAGCCACCTGGGCGACTGGCATTGCTGTCGGTCGGCAGGGCGGGACGGCGCGCCCTTAAGTATTCGTCCGCTCGGACCGTGGCCCATTAGCCGACATTCTGCCAGTAGTTAGACCGACGTGAGTGTCGTTCTAAAATGCGAGATTGCCGCAATGAAGAGAAGAAGGGTCGCGACCGCTGAGGCTAGACAGTAAATACAGAAGGCGGCGTAGGCTAGGGCGGCGTAACGAAGGCCGCGCGAGATCGGATCGAATGCCAGCACCGCCGCCAAACCGAACATGTACAAGTAGTAGATGACGCCGAAATACCCCACCGGCAGATTGAATATGCGCGCGTACGGACTGCTCGCGACTTCGTTGCATCCGTCAATGGGCGGCGGACACCACAGTGCTGAGCCGTTGTAGACTGCATAGGCGTCATAGAACGCGATGGCTATTCCAAATAGGGCGAGCGTTAGCATCAGGTACGGCGCGTAAAATACTTTATTCACGTGCCATGCTCCGACAATCGCTTACGGGGCATCTGGGTATTTCCTGTTCACGGGAGACCACGCATCGACCGCTTTGGCCGCTAGGGTTTTTGTGTAAACCGCATGGTGCATGTTGGCTGGAATCGCCATGACCTCTCCGACACCGACTCGCGTGATCCCTGAGACCGTCTCGAAGAACAGCTCGCCCTCCAGCACGAGCGTTATCTGTTCGCTGGGATGGCTGTGACCCTCAAACCGGCAATTTGGCCCCACTTCGAAATAGGTGAGTTGGGTAGAACTGAGCGAGACCGACCAGAACCGCGCCCCGCTTTCGTCACTCCTAAGGTGCAGCGAATCCCGTGGGAAGTGGCGTGGGTGGTCAATCTCCGTGTTCATCTTCAGCGATCCGCGTACAAGACGTGAACTGTTCCGGCGAGATTGAACCGGATTGATCCATCACTTCACCGGATGATCTTTGGGTTTCACCGCGCGCACGAAACCGCTCATGAACTTGCCTTCGACTTGCGGCGCGATGGCATCCACATCGACGCCCTTGCCGACCAGAAATGCCCGCGCGTCCTCGACATCGTAAATGCGGGTTGGTTCGATACTGATTGCTTCAAATCCGGCCTTTGCCAGCTTGTCGGCGTATTCCGTATCCTCAAGGGCGCCCGCGATGCAGCCGACCCACAGCAGGATGTCGCGCCGTATGAGGTCGGGCACCTCGCCGCGGGTGACCACGTCGGATACCGCCAAACGGCCGCCCGGTTTGAGCACGCGAAACGCCTCGCTCAAGACCCGATCCTTGTCGCGTGACAGGTTGATGACGCAGTTGGAAATGATGACATCGACCGAATTGTCCAGCAGCGGAATGTTTTCGATCTCGCCTTTGAGAAACTCGACATTCTCGACTCCCGCCTTGCGCTGATTTTCCCGGGCGAGCGCCAGCATCTCATCCGTCATGTCCAGTCCGTAAGCCTTGCCGGTCGGCGCAACACGCCGCGCCGACAGCAAAACGTCGATACCGCCGCCCGATCCGAGATCGAGCACCGTTTCGCCCGGGTTGAGTTGCGCCAGTGCGGTTGGATTGCCGCATCCGAGCGAAGCGAGCACCGCGCCTTCGGGCACCGTCTCGGTCTCGGCGGAGTCGTAAAGTTTCGAGGTGATAGGATTGCCGGGGTCGCGGGCCGACGACGCCCCGCAGCACGAGGCTCCCGTGGCGCCCACCCTTAAGGCCGCCTGCGCATATTTCTCTCTGACGGCGTCTTTGACATCGACGGTGCTCATAAGCAGCCTCCCCTATGCAGATCGCGTGATTTTTTCCGGGCGAACAGCTTTGTTGCGAGTGCAGCATTCCGCGTAAAGAAACGCCAAAATCTCCCGCAACGCTTCCGCGTTTGCCGAATAGCGAAGAAACGTCCCTTCGCGCCGTACGCTGACCAAATCTTCGTTTCTCAGCTTGTCGAGATGGTGCGACAGGGTCGACGCCGGGATCTCCAATTCGGCCCCGATGTCGCCGACAACCATTCCATCCGGATGGGCTGACAACAGCAGCCGCATGATGCGCAGCCTCGCCTCGGTACCCATCGCCGAGAACATGTCGGCATAACGTGCGATGTGCGCGTCAACATTCACCGCCATAACCGCCTCCAAGTTTCGATGTTTCTATGATAATGGAAATATCGAAGCTGTCAAGCGCAGGCTATGAGACAGGCACACGTAGCCCTGCTGGCGGCAAAGCTGCGCGGCCCCCGCGAACGCGCGGAAACCTGTTGTCGGCTTTATAGTCCGGCGACCGCCGGCAACGGCTTCGCCTTGCCGTCCCGCTTCGTCTTGAGCAGGTCGGCGAGCAGGAAGGCGAGGTCGAGCGACTGCTCGGCATTCAGCCGCGGATCGCAGACCGTGTGGTAGCGATCGTTGAGGTCCTCGTCGGTGATCGCGCGCGCGCCGCCGGTGCACTCGGTGACGTTCTGGCCGGTCATTTCCAGATGCACGCCGCCGGCATAAGTGCCTTCGGCGGCATGCACTTGAAAAAACGTCCGCACCTCCTTGAGGATTTGATCGAACGGCCGCGTCTTGTAGCCGGTCACCGAGGTGATGGTATTGCCGTGCATAGGGTCGCACGACCACACCACATTGCGGCCCTCGCGTTTCACCGCGCGAATGAGCGGCGGCAAATGCTCGGCGGCCTTGTCCGCACCCATCCGGCAGATCAGGGTGAGGCGGCCTGGCTCGTTGTCCGGATCGAGGAGGTCGATGAGCTTGAGCAGTTCGTCCAGCTTCTGCGTCGGGCCGGTCTTCAATCCGAGCGGATTTTTGATGCCGCGGCAGTACTCGACGTGGGCGTGATCCGGCTGCCGGGTGCGGTCGCCGATCCACAGCATATGGCCGCTGGTGCAGTACCAGTCGCCGGTAGTGGAATCGACGCGGGTAAAAGCCTGCTCGTAGCCCAACAGCAGCGCCTCGTGACTGGTGAAGAAATCGGTCGTGCGCATTTCAGGATGAACTTCGGGATCGATGCCGCAGGCGCGCATGAAGTCGAGCGCCTCGGTGAGGCGATTGGCAAGGTCCTGATAACGCTTAGACTGCGGCGAGTCCTTGACGAAGGACAGCATCCATTGATGCGCGTTCGACAGATTGGCGTAGCCGCCGGTGGCAAACGCGCGCAGCAGGTTGAGCGTCGCCGCCGACTGCCGATAAGCCTCCAATTGTCGGCGCGGATCCGGCGTGCGGGCCTCCGCCGTGAAGTCGGTGCCGTTGACGATGTCGCCGCGATAAGCCGGCAGCTCGACGCCGCCGCGTTTCTCGGTCGGCGACGAGCGGGGCTTGGCGAATTGGCCGGCAATGCGGCCGACCTTGACCACCGGCGAGGCCGCCGCATAGGTCAGCACCACCGCCATTTGCAGGAACAGCCGGAAGAAATCGCGGATATTGTTGGCGCCGTGCTCGGCAAAGCTTTCGGCGCAGTCGCCGCCCTGCAGCAGAAACGCGTCGCCGGTCGCCACCTGCGCCAATGTGCGCTTGAGGTTGCGCGCTTCGCCGGCAAAAACGAGCGGCGGAAAGCTTGCAAGCTGCGCCTCGACGTCGGCGAGCGCCTTGGCGTCGGGGTAATCCGGCACCTGCACGATCGGCTTCGAGCGCCAAGAGTCTGGAGTCCACTTGTCCGGACTCCACTTTGCCGAGTTTGTCCGCGTGGACATGACCGTCTCCATACTCCGGCGGTCTTATACACGCCGGCGCTGCGCTGCGACAGTGCCGAAAATGCCGTTTATTCCGCTGCTTCGCGAGCGTAGCTGGCGCTCTTCTGCCGCATCGTGACCAATTCCTCGGCGGTGGTCGGATGCAGCGCCATGGTGGCGTCGAAATCCGCCTTGGTCGCCCCCATTTTCACGCCGACGGCGGCAACCTGGATCATTTCGGCGGCGCCCTCCCCGACGATATGGCAGCCCATGACGCGGTCGGTCAGGCCGTCGACCACGAGCTTCATCAGCACTGTGGTGTCGCGGCCCGACAAGGTCGCTTTCAGCGGCTTGAACATGGCCCGATAGACGTCGGTCTGCGGGAGTCGCGTGCGCGCCTGCGCTTCGGTCAACCCGATCACTCCGACTTCGGGATCGGAGAACACCGCCGTCGGCACGTTGCGGTGATCGACGGCAGTGGGCTTGCCGCCGAACACCGTGTCGGCGAAGGCGGCGCCTTCGCGGATGGCGACCGGCGTGAGATTGACGCGGTTGGTGACGTCGCCAATGGCGTAGATGTTTGGAACGGTCGTGCGCGAGTAATCGTCGACGGCGACGCCGCCGTTTTTGGCGATCTCTACTCCGGCTTCCTCGAGACCCATGTTGGCGATGTTCGGGCGCCGCCCGACGGCGAACATCACGCGATCGGCACCGAGCTGATTGCCGCTCGACAAATGCACCGCGAAGCGGGCGCCGGCTTGCTCGATGGCCGCGACTTTGCAGCCGGTGAAGACCCTGATGCCGTGCTTCTCCATATCCATGCGCACGTGCGCCCGCACGTCGTCGTCAAAGCCGCGCAAGATGTTCTCGCCGCGATAGATCAGCGTCACCTGGGCGCCGAGCCCGGCAAAGATGCCGGCGAACTCCACGGCGATGTAGCCGCCGCCCTGGATCACCACCTGCGGCGGCAGCTGCGGCAGGTGGAACGCCTCGTTCGAGGAAATGGCGTGCTCGATCCCGGGGATCGGATCGCCATGGCTCGGCGCGCCGCCGGTGGCGATCAGGATATAGGCCGCGCGTACCCGATCGCCGTTCGCTAATCGCACCGTGTGGGCGTCCGTGAGCACGGCGCGGCTTTTGACGATGGTGACTCCAGCCTTCTCCAGCGTCGCAGTATAGGCCGCCTCGAGCCGCGCGATCTCGCGGTCCTTGTTGGCGATCAAGGTGGGCCAATCGAACGACGCTTGCGGCACCGTCCAGCCATAGCCGGCGGCGTCCTCGAATTCGGCACGGAAGCGCGATGCGTAGACCAGCAGCTTCTTCGGCACACAGCCGCGGATGACGCAGGTGCCGCCGACGCGATACTCTTCCGCGAGCATCACGTGCGCGCCATGCTGGGCGGCAATGCGCGCGGCGCGCACGCCACCCGAGCCGCCGCCTATGACGAACAGATCAGCGTCGTAACCAGACATCTGGCGATCCTGCTCCTTTGCACGCCGCTTAGCGCCGTTCGACGAGGCGCACCCCGTCCGGACCGGCCAGAATAGCAGTGCGCGCGATGCCGATGAACAAGCCGTGTTCCATCACGCCGGGCACCGTGCACAGACGCGCCGCGAGTTCGGTCGGGTCGGCGATGCGTTGCAATTGGGCGTCCAACAGCCAGTGACCGCCGTCGGTGACGAAAGCTTGGCCGTTCGGCCCTTTGCGCAACAGCGCCGGGCCGGGACAGCCGGCTTCCGCGCTGGCGGCCTCGACCGCGCGGTGGATCGCCGTGGCGCCGAACGGCGCGATCTCGATCGGCAGCGGGAAATTCCCTAGCATCGAGACCCATTTCGACTCGTCGGCGATCACGATCATTTGCGCCGAAGCCGCGGCCACCACCTTCTCGCGGAGCAAAGCCCCGCCGCCGCCCTTGATCAGGGTCAGGTCCGGCGCGATCTCGTCGGCGCCGTCGACGGTCAGGTCGAGTTCCGGGATGTCGTCGAGGGTGGTGAGCGCAATGCCGGCCCGCTCCGCATGATCGCGCGTTACCTCGGAGGTCGGCACGGCGACAACGTCGAGGCCGGCCCGCACGCGCTCGCCGAGCAAGTCGACAAAGTGCTTGGCGGTCGAACCGGTGCCGAGCCCGAGCCGCATGCCCGGCCGCACGAATTCCAGGGCGCGCGCGGCCGCGGCGCGTTTGTAAGCCTCGACGTTCATAGGCGGGTATGTAGGGCAAAATCGGGATGAAAGCGACCAAGCCCTTGCCGCAGAGCGAACAGACGCTTGCGCCGCGGGCCTTCGGCGGCTAGGCGGAAGCCATGCTCACCATTGTCTTCGATCTCGACGGCACGCTGATCGACACCGCGCCCGACCTCATCCACACGCTGAATTTTATCCTGGCAAAGCACGGGCTGCCGGCCGTTCCCTATGACGACGCCCGGCCGCTGATCGGCGGCGGCGCGAGGACCATGATCGAGCGGGCGCTGGCTTTGGACGGGCGGAACTCTTCGACCGCGGCCGTCGATGAGCTCTACACGCCCTTCATCGCCCATTACGCCGAACACATCGCCGACCGTTCGCGGCCGTTCCCCGAGCTTGAGCCGGCGCTCGACCGCTTGGCCGCCGCGGATCATCGGCTGGCGGTCTGCACCAACAAGCTCGAATGGCTCTCGAAACGCCTGTTGGATACGCTGCGGCTGAGCGAGCGCTTCGCCGCGATTTGCGGCCAGGACACGTTCGGCGTGCAGAAGCCTGATCCGGAGATTTTCCGGCAGACCGTCGTCCGCGCCGGCGGCGAGCCCGGACGCGCGATCATGGTCGGGGACTCGGTGACGGACATCCGCACCGGGCGCGCCGCGAACGTGCCGGTCGTCGCCGTCGATTTCGGCTATACTGACGTGCCGATCGCAACACTGCGGCCGGACCGGGTCATCAGCAGCTTCGCGGAACTCCCGAGCGTCGTCGACGATCTCGGACATGTGAAAAATACTATGGACGATCAGGGCTTTATCGAGCACAAAGAGTGACTACGTAGGTTATAAATAGAACAACCCTGCGGTTTGGCTCATATGGAGCCTTCAGCATGATCCGGAAAAGTGTCCGGTTTACTGAAAAGATCATGCGCAGGGAGGAGATGGAAACGCAGTCGATGGACAGCGTAATAGTGGACCATTCGCAAGTTCGCGATTTTGATGCCGCACCCGTCCGCCCGGCGCTGGTCGACCCGTTTGGCCGCCACATCAGCTATTTGCGCGTGTCGGTGACCGACCGCTGCGATTTCCGCTGCGTCTATTGCATGTCGGAGAACATGACCTTCCTGCCGAAGGCCGATCTTCTCACCCTCGAGGAGCTTGACCGGCTGTGCTCGGCTTTCGTCGCGCGCGGCGTGCGCAAGCTTCGCCTCACCGGCGGCGAGCCGCTGGTGCGCCGCGGGATCATGACGCTGTTCTCCTCGCTGTCGCGGCATCTGAATTCCGGGCAGCTCGACGAGCTGACCTTGACCACCAACGGATCGCAGCTCGCGAAATACGCCGAGGAGATCAAGGCGCATGGCGTGCGGCGCATCAACGTTTCGCTCGACACGCTGGATGCGGAAAAATTCAGCGCCATCACCCGCTGGGGCTCGCTGCCGCAGGTGCTCGCCGGCATCGACGCCGCGCAGGCCGCCGGCCTGAAAGTCAAGATCAACGCTGTCGCGCTCAAAGGCGTCAACGACGACGAGTTCCCGCAGCTGATCGAGTGGGCGCACGGGCGCGGCATGGATCTGACGCTGATCGAGGTGATGCCGCTCGGCGAGATCGGCGAAGGCCGGCTCGACCAGTACCTGCCGCTGTCGGTGGTGCGGGCGCGCCTCGCCGAGCGTTTTTCGCTCGAGGACCTCGACTATCGCACCGGCGGTCCCGCCCGCTATACGCGCGTCGCCGAGACCGGCGGCCGACTCGGCTTCATCACGCCGCTCACCCACAATTTCTGCGAATCCTGCAACCGCGTGCGCATCACCTGCACCGGCACGCTCTATATGTGCCTCGGCCAGGAAGATGCGGCGGATCTGCGCGCGCCGCTGCGCGCCTCCGAAAGCAACGATCTCCTCTTCGCCGCGATCGACGAGGCGATTTCCCGTAAACCCAAGGGCCACGATTTCGTCATCGACCGCCGCCACCAGCGGCCGGCGCTGGCCCGCCATATGAGCGTCACCGGCGGCTGATCGGTAGGGACGCCCCTTCAACAACGCACTGACTTATGAGTTGGAGGCCACACCCTCGCGACCGCGTTCCGCATGGGCCGCCGCCAAATATGAGGCGCGAGACAGTCGCGAGCTTTTAAATCGTCTCCATCGCGCGCTCCTCACGAAGTGCGCGCCGCAGCACCTTTCCGATCGGCGATTTCGGCAGCTCGCTGCGAAACTCCACGTGACGTGGAATCTTATAGCCGGTCAAATGATTGCGGCAATGCGCGATCAACTCGTTGGCCGTGAGAGCGGTCTCCCTCTTCACGACCACGAGTTTTACGGCCTCACCCGACTTGGGATCCGGCACCCCGACGACCCCAGACTCGAGCACGCCGGCGCACATGGCGACGACGTCTTCGATTTCATTCGGGTACACATTGAATCCGGACACAATGATCATGTCCTTCTTACGATCGACAATGCGGACGAATCCGTCCTCATCGACTCTTGCCAGATCGCCGGTTCGCAGGAAGCCGTCAGCTGTCATCACTTCGGCGGTTTCCTCCGGCCGCTTCCAATATCCCTTCATAACCTGAGGACCGCGTACGCAGAGTTCGCCGATTTGTCCGATCGGGAGATCCTGTCCGCTGTCATTGCGAATCGCGATTTCCGTGTTGGGAATCGGGAGACCGATCGAACCGTTGTAGTCTTTGAGGTCGAGCGGATTTAGCGTGACCCCGGGCGATGCCTCCGTGAGGCCGTAGGCTTCGATGAGGGCCTTGCCGGTGACCTCCTTCCACCTTTGGGCAACCGCCTGCTGCACCGCCATGCCGCCGCCGACCGAAACCTTCAATGGCGTGAAGTCGAGCCGGACGAAGTCGGGATAGTTGAG
Organism: Xanthobacteraceae bacterium; assembly: GCA_049512975.1. Taxonomy (GTDB): domain Bacteria; phylum Pseudomonadota; class Alphaproteobacteria; order Rhizobiales; family Xanthobacteraceae; genus BOG-931. Next base: position 107,287 of record JBEKWO010000003.1, read on the forward strand.
CAGGGCGTTGAACAGTGTATTCACGCCAGTAATGACCGTGAAACGATGTTTGGCCAATTCCTTGACGAACGCGGGAATGTCGCGAGGGTTGGTGATCAGCACGTTGGTCGCGCCGATCTTCAGGAACACCAGACAGTTCGCCGTGAGCGCGAAGATGTGGTACAGCGGCAATGCGGTGATGATGATCTCGCGGCCCTCTTCGAGGACGGGCTTGAGCCACGCGTGCGACTGCTGCAGGTTGGCGATGATGTTGCCATGGCTCAGCATGGCGCCTTTGGGAACTCCAGTCGTACCGCCGGTGTATTGCAGAAACGCGAGATCGTCCGGACTGACGTCCACCGGCTCGAAGGTCTGCGCCGCGCCGCGGCGCAGCACGGATTTGAAGGACACTGCCCCCGGGATATTCCACGCCGGCACCATCTTCCTGACCGACTTGACGACGAAATTGACTGCCAAGTTTTTCGGGAATCCGAGCATGTCGCCGAGCTGCGTCGTGATCACGTGCTGAACCGCGGTCCGCGCAATAACCTTGGCCAGAACGGAAGCGAAATTCTCCGCGATGACGACGACCTGGGCGCCCGAATCCGCAAGCTGGTGTTCCAGTTCGCGAGGGCTGTACAATGGGTTGCAGTTCACCACCGTGTAGCCGGCCCGCAGCGCACCGAACAACGCTACCGGATACTGCAATATGTTCGGCATCATGAGTGCGACCCGCGCGCCTTTTTTCAGCTTCAGCGCTGACTGCAGATAGGCCGCGAAAGCTCGAGATAAGCGGTCGAGTTCGGAATAGCTGATCGCCGTCCCCATATTCGTATACGCGGCGCGAGGTCCGAACTTCGCTACGCTCTTGTCGAACATCTCGCCGACGGAGCCATACTCGGCGACGTTCACATCTGCCGGGATGCCCTGCGGATACCGCGCGAGCCAAATCCTCTCCATGGCCTACTCCCGCCGATAATGCTTCTTTGACAAACTAAAATTGTAGCGGCCTTTTGCACTACACTTTTGACAAATGTCATACATCTGAGAGATCGTCGTCCCGATGATATCCCGATGGCTTCGAACCCTTCTAGCCCTAGAGCTGGTCGCGCTCGCCGCGGTAGCCGCATTTCTGATGAACGGCGCGAGCCCGGCTATGATTGCCGGCCTGGTAATCGGTGTTTTTCCGGTTCTCAACTTCGCTGTGACGGTCGCGATCTATGTAATCTTACGTCTCTACGCGCGGCCATCGGCGGTCGGCTCGGATTTCAATAGTGCGTACCGCTGGTGGAGCGCCGTCGGTGAATGCCTAGCCCTGCTAGTGCAGTTCACGGTGATCGCGCCGTTCGAACGGCGGTGGATGGGTGCCGACCTCGTGCGGCCGCTTCGCGCCGGGCGGCTGCCGGTATTGCTGGTTCACGGTTATCTGTGCAATCGCGGACTGTGGTGGTGGTTGCGGCGGGGCCTGCGCGGAAACCACCTCGAGGTCGCGACTCTCAACCTGGAACCGCCCTTCGCGAGTATCGATCATTTCGTGGGGCAATTGCAGCAACGCATCGAGGCGCTGGTGGCGGAAACTGGAGCTGCCCGGGTTGCGCTTGTTACTCACAGCATGGGCGGTCTCGTGGCCCGCGCCTATTTGCAGCATCACGGCACCGCCCGCGTCGGCAAACTCGTGACCATCGCCGCGCCGCATCGTGGCACTGAGGTTGCGCGGCTTGGCCTGGGCCGGAACGCCCGCGAAATGGAGCTGGGTAGCATCTGGCTGCGTCGCCTGGATGCGTCGGAGACGCCGCGGATCGCGCTCGCAACGCTTTGGAGCCGCGCCGACGAGTTCGTCGTGCCGCACGACAGTGCCGGCCTGCCTGGCGCGCCCGAGCATATTCTTCCCGCCCTCGGCCATATCGGCTTGACCTGGTCGGCGGAAGTGCTGCGCCTCCTCAAGGAAGAGCTGGCGTAGACGCCGAAGGCCGCGCCACCGTGAGCGCGTTTTAACAAGCCCCGGGCCGCACCAAAAGTCCGGGTCAAAGATGGATGCCGCGCAGCAACTGCGCGAACATGATCTGGTCGGCGGTCGTACGCTCGCCCGCCGATTGTTGACCCTGCGAGGCGGCGGATTCCGGAAACATTCGGAAGCTGGTGTTCATGATGATCTGGCCAACGCGCGGGGCGACCGCGTGCACAACTTCGCCAAAAGTGCCAAGACGCGTCGCGATCCGCGTCGGCCTGCGGATGATCGCCTCCACGATCAAATCTGCAGCCTCCTCGGCGGTGATTGCCGGCACCCGTTCGTAAAACTTCGTCGGGGCGATCATCGAAGTACGAACCAATGGCATATTGATCGTAGTGAACTCGACCCCTCGATCGAGGAACTCGGACGCGGCGCATCGCGTCCAGGCTTCGAGCGCGGCCTTCGAGGCCACATAGGCGGAAAACCGCGGCGCATTAGTCAGCACACCGATCGACGAGATGTTGATGACATGGCCACTTCGCTTCTTCACCATTCCCGGCAACACACCCATGGTGACGCGCAGCGCTCCAAAATAGTTGAGCTGCATGGTGCGCTCGAAATCATGCATCCGGTCGTAGGAGTTCTCGATTGCTCGTCGGATCGACCGGCCTGCATTGTTGATCAGGATATCGACCCCGCCGTGTTCCTCATTGAGTTTTTTGATAAGGGCGTCGCATTGACATGCATCGGTGATATCGGCCTGGCAGATGACCAGCGGCAGTCCGCGCGCTGCCGCCTCCTGCCGCGCAGCCTCGAGCTTTTCAGGGCCCCGCGCGGCGATGATCGTCACCGCTCCGGCACCAGCGAGCTTTAGCGCAGCCGCCTTGCCAATACCGGACGACCCGCCCGTGACGAGAACGACCCGTCCTGCGACACGGCCCCGAAGCGAGCGATCGACGAACAAGTCGGGATCGAGATGGCGCTCCCAGTAATCCCACAGTCGCCAGGCATAATCCTCGAACCGCGGCACTATGATTCCGGCGGGCCGGAGCAGCCGTTCCGCGTCGCGGCTGTCGAAGCGCGTCGGATAGTTGATGAAGCTCAGAATACCGTCCGGCAATCCGAGATCCTTCATGATCGCCTTGCGGATGCGGCGAGCCGGGGTGAGGGCCATGAGGCCGTCGAGCAGAGCGCGCGGAATCAGCCCGAGGAGCGCGGCATTGATCCGTATGGTCATCTCAGGCGCATGCGCCGCACGGGCGAAGATGTTGACAATATCGCCCACGCGCCGCGGATTTGGGTCAGTCAAGTGGAAGCAGCGACCGTCCTCGCCATCGACATGAGCCAGGTGGTCGAGAGCGGCGACCACAAAGTCCACCGGTACAAGATTGATCCGGCCGCCCTCGAGACCGATGCTTGGCATCCAGGAGGGCAACGTTTTGCGCAGCTTCTGTATGAGCTTGAAGACGTAATACGGGCCGTCGATCTTATCCATCTCGCCAGTGCTGCTGTCCCCGACGACGATGCCCGGCCGGTAGATTCGCCAGGGCACCCGGCACTCGTCGCGCACGGCTTTTTCCGACAGATGTTTGCTGGCGAAATAGGGGTGATCGAGGTTTTCCGCCTCCGCGAACATGTCTTCCCGGAACACGCCATCATAGAGGCCGGCTGCGGCGATCGAACTGACATGGTGGAACCGCCTGGCTCGGATCGCCTCGGCGAAGCGTATCGTGTTGCGCGTGCCCTCGACGTTCGTGGTCATCTCCGTCTCAGGATCGGCTTCAAGCGAATAGACTGCCCCGAGATGAAAGAGATGATCGACCCTGTCGGTCAGCGCCGCCACAGTATCGTCGCTCAGCCCCAGTCCGGCGCTTGTGAGATCGCCCTTGACGGCAATCGCACGACTTTCATCGGCTCCCCAGAATTCCCGCAACGTAGCCATGCGCTCGGGTGATGGGTCCCGGATCAGAAAATAGACCCGGGCGTCGGGCCTTTGAAGCAGCGCACGCACCAAGCGTTTGCCGATAAAACCCGACGCCCCGGTGACAAAATACATCATGTTCGGCGTCCCGCATCGCGACCACGCCTGCTCGGTAGGCTATATTTAACGGCGTAGGACGAAGTCCCTGACATCATACGACTTCATGCTAATCACTAGCGCACGTGCCGCTTTGATCTTGATCAACGCAAGCGAGCCGCCACTGGGCGATAGTCGTGACCGCCGGGGGACACCGGACAATCGCAACCAGAGACGGAGATGTATTATGCCAAAGAAATTAAGCGCGCTCGCTCAGGGGGGCGACAAGAGCCAACAGTTAGTGACTGCGATCCGCGACTCTGCCACTCAGATCTGGCTGGCCGGTCTCGGCGCCTTCGCAAAGGCTCAAAAGGAGGGCGGCAAGTTCTTCGAGACGCTGGTGAAGGAAGGCGAGGCCGTTCAGAAGCAGGCCAAGAAGTCCGCCGACGATGCGCTGGCGGAAGTGAAGGCCTCGGCCTCCAAGTCATGGGATCAGTTGGAGCACGTGTTCGAGGACCGCGTCGCTCGGGCGCTCCACATGCTGAACGTACCAACCAAGAAGGACATTGACACGCTCTCGCATCGGGTGGCCGAATTGACGGCGGTGACCAAAAAGCTTTCGGCGACGAAAGAGCAGTCACGGCATTCCGAACACTAGCGTGGCTACGAATTCTTGATCGGAAGCTCCGGCCGCGGCTATGCCAACGGCGGCCGTACGACGCGCTGGCGTTGCATTGACTAACGGTGCGACGGTGGTTCTGCTATCGGCCGTTACCGATCTCTGAAGGAGAGAGAACGTGACGCATCCGTGCCGAGCGCTGGCGCTCGCGGGTGGCGGGCCGCTGGGTGCCATCTACGAGATCGGCGCCCTCGTCGCGCTTGGTGAGGCGCTTGACGGGCTCAATCTGACGGACTGCGACCTCTATGTCGGCGTCAGCTCCGGCAGCTTCATCGCGGCCGGGCTGGTAAACGGCATTACGGCGCTCGAGATGCACGCGATGTTCATCGAGAGCGGCGCGGCCGACGATCCGTTCGAGCCCGGCCTGCTCTTGCGTCCGGCGCTCGGCGAATATGCCAACCGGCTCGCGGCAGTGCCGCAGCTCTTAGCCTCCGCCGCGCGGCAATATCTGGAAGACCCGGGATCGCGTGGGTTCTTCGAATCTTTTGGGCGCCTCGCCCGAGCGCTGCCGACCGGTCTGTTCGACAATACGGGCATCGCCAACTACCTCACTAGGCTGTTCCTGACGCCACCGCGGACCAACGACTTCCGCATGCTGCCGCACAAGCTGTTTCTGGTCGCAACCGATCTGGACACCGGCGCGGCGGTGGCGTTCGGCTCTCCCGGCTGGGAACACGTGCCCATAGCGCGCGCCGTTGCGGCGAGCGCCGCGCTGCCCGGCCTGTTTCCCCCCGTCGAGGTCGGCCGGCGGCTTTACGTCGATGGGGTGCTGACCAAAACGTTGCACGCCTCACTCGCTCTCAGTGCCGGCGCCAAGCTGGTGCTGTGCGTCAATCCGCTGGTGCCGTTCGATGCCCGCGAGGCGACCCGCCACGGCCACGTGAAGCATCCCTCGATCGGCGGAAGCGGGCTTCCGGCGATCATGTCGCAGGCACTGCGAACGCTCATCCATTCGCGGATGCAAGTCGGGATGGGCCGCTATCGCACGGAATATCCCGACGCCGACGTCGTGCTGTTCGAGCCCGATCGCGGCGATGTTGAAATGTTCTTCACCAATGCGTTCAGCTATGCAGCCCGCCGGCGGTTGTGCGAGCACGCTTACCAGAAGACGCGCGCCGATCTGCGGCGTCGGCTTGACGAGCTGCGCCCGGTGCTGGCCCGCCACGGCATCACTGTCAACGAGGACGTTCTCGCCGACACTCGTCGCACGCTCTTGCCGCACGGACGGGCTCGGCGCCGCAGCACAGGAGATCTCGGCCGGACCACGGGCGATCTTGAGGCGACTCTAGACCGTCTCGAGGCGTTGATGGCCACATCGCGACGGACCTCGGTTAGCCGGACAAAGCGCGGGTCGACGAGCGCGGTAGTAAGAATCGAGCACAGCAACTGAGACTTTAGGCCCACATCGGCTCGAAGGATTACGCCAGATGGCCAAAGCACGGTGGAAGGTCTTTCCCTATGCGGATGCCGGTTATGCATATGCCGGTGCTGCTCTCAAAACGCACTGGTCGCGTCTGCATCGAGGCGATTGCGAACCGTATCTCGACGCGGCAGGCCTGAAGCAGCTAATCGCGCGCCATCCGCGCCTCGCAGTGTCAAACCAGTCGATCGATGCGGCTGCGGTAACGCTTCAGGATGCGTGGCGCGCCTATCATCGCGGCGATTTTGCCGAAGCCGTGGAGCTCGGTCTTGCCATCGGCTTGATCGGTTGCAATGTCGCCAACAAGGCCACAAACATCTACGCCACCTACCTGGAAAAGGGCGAAAAAGCCAAACTCGATCTGTTTCTTCAATCGGCGGGCCGCGCCGAGCGATTGACCGAATGCGCCGGGACGCTGGCCAATGCCTGGTACTTTCATGCCCAGGCGCTGGGCCGCTACAGTCAAGGGATTTCGGTCATCAAGGCGTTGGCGGAGGGTCTCGGGGGTAAGGTCAAGCATGCCCTGGAGCAAACAATTGCGCTCGAGCCGCGCCATGCCGATGCCCATATCGCCATGGGCACCTATCACGCCGAGGTAATCAACAAGGTCGGCGCCATGCTCGGCGGCTTGACCTATGGGGCGAGCCGTGAGGCTGGCGTGAAACATTTCGAGGCTGCGCTCAAGCTCAATCCGCATTCGGCAATCGCGCGCATCGAATATGCCAACGGTCTTGTCATGATGTTCGGCGAGGCAAAACTTCCGCAGGCCACTCGCCTCTATCAGGAAGCAGCCGCCTGTGCGCCCGCCGATGCGATGGAGCGGCTCGACGCCGAGCTGGCAAAATCCGAGCTTGCGGATTGACTGCGCCTATCCCTGCATCAGCACGAAATAGAGCAGGCGCTCGAATTCCGGCCGGATGCGCGCCATGATGGACTGCGGATCAGGCACCAGAGCCGCGTCGGTTATTAGCCCGAAATGGACCCTGCCGTTGAAGGACAGAATCGACAAGCCCATACCGATATTGCCCGATTGAGGCACCCAGAAGATGATTTGCTTCAATTCGGAGCCGGCGAGATACAGCGGGTTTTGCGGGCCGGGCACGTTGGTCATCACCGCGGTGGCTCGGCTGAGCAGCAGATCGAACAATTTGTCCTGGACCAGCTTGGGCGCGTAGCCGAGCGCTGCAAAGAGCCCCAGGGTCGTTACCGGTTCGTAGGATTTTTTAAGCACCTCCATGCGTCGCCGCACCTCGAACAGCCGTTCCAGCGGGTTTTCGAATCCGACCGGCAGCTCGATGGCGACCACACCGAAACGATTCCCCAGCGTGGGGTTGGCCGTCATCGGGCGAAGATTGATAGGCACCAAGGCGCGCACTTCGACGCCCTTGGTCGGATCGCCCTTCTCCTCCAGATAACCTTTAAGCGCGCCGGCGACGGCGGAGAGCAGCATGTCGTTGACCGAGCAACCGAGGGCCCGGCTCACCGCCTTCACCTCGGGAAGCGGGATCGGCTCGGACCAGGCCACGCGCTTGTCTCCCAGCGGCGTGCCCTTGAAACGAGTCGGCGTGTCCATCGGCATGAACAGCAGATAGGCCAGTTCGCTCGCGATCCCGGAGCCGTCGCGCAGATAGTCGGCTGCCCGCGTGGGATGGGTGGCGAGATCGATCGCGCTGTGCCAAGCCTCATTGGTGAGCCGCAGGCCCGCTCCGATGATCTCGCCTGCGGGCCCCAACAGCTCCCGCAAATTCAAGCCGAGACCGCCTTCACCGCCCGCTCTGCGCGGCGGCCGCATCAGCGGCGCGTTGGGCCGATCGTCAGTGAGCGAGAGCATGACATCGACAAGGGCAATGCCATCCGCGATCGCATGATGGATGCGCGCGACGATCGCAGCGCCTTGCTCGTAGTCCTCGACGATTTGGAATTCCCACAGCGGATGCGCACGGTCAAGCGGCCGCGAGGCGAGTTCCGCAACATAGCGCTCGAGATCGGCCTTGCCGCCGGGGCGCGAAAGCCGAACGCGCTTGATGTGACGCGCGATGTCGAAATGCGGATCGTCGCACCACCACATTCCGGTTGGACGCGACTCGACCCGCTGCCGGAAGCGGCGGAACGTGAGCATCCGTTTGGCAAGGGTGGTTTCAATGCGCCCAATGTCGGCGGGGGCAGCAAGCATCAAGACGCCGATGATAATCATCAGATTGGCCGGCCGATCCATGCGCAGCCAAGTGGTATCGACCGGGTCCATGAGTTCGTTACGCGCCATCGTCATCGTCCTGATCAGCGTCTCGGCTGATTGTGCTGCCGTTTGCCGCGCAACAATTGCGCTAGATCAACATAGCACCAAACGAAGTGGTGCTTGGTATTGCCATGAATGACCAACAGGACGTCGTCGAGCGATTGACGAAACAGCTCGACCTCGCCGCGCATCTGCGGGAAAGCGCCAAAGCCGACCCCGACCTTGAGGCCGCCCGCCAGCGGCTGCGCGCTTGGCAGGCGGTGAGACTAGCCCGCACCCATGCCGACCTTCTGGCGAGCCCAAGCATGGGCCCCGCCGCCACATTCTTTCTGACCGATCTGTACGGCTCGAAGGATCTGACCAGACTCGACGCTGACGTCAGACGGGTCGTGCCCACAACCAAGCGGTTGCTGCCAACGGCGGGGCTTGAGACGGTCGCGGACGCCATCGAACTTGAAGCCCTGTCCGAAGAGCTCGACCTAGCCATGGCCGCGGCACTCGGGCCGAACTTGACAGCGGCCGCGTATGGCCGCGCCTACCGCAAGGTCGACCGCCGCAACGACCGTGAGCGCCAGATCGATCTCATCGAAGATCTCGGCCACTCGCTTGACCGATTGGTGCATCAGCCGTTGATCGGGACCGCGCTGTCAATGATGCGTCGGCCGGCGCGGTTTGCCGGCTTGGGCGAACTGCACGAGTTTTTGCAACAGGGCTACGACGCGTTTCGCACGATGGGCGGCGCCGGCGAATTTTTGAACCTGATCGTAGGTCGGGAACGAAAGCTGCTGGAGGCTTTGTTCGCCGGGGACGACAGCCTCCTTAGCGATGGATCGGCGCCTCGCGCCGATTCCCAAGCTCGAGGATGAACATTACCGACGCCGTCCGCGTTCGTCATTGCGACCGGAAGCGTTCATTCGGGTGCTCATTGACGGGCACGCAGCCGGTCCGGCGGTAGCGCTCGGATGCGAATCCTTCGTCAAGAGTGGGCCGATCTGCGCCGTTTGCGCGACGACGCCGCCATTGCAGCAGCCCGCAAAGTGAGCGAAGGCGGGTCGCTCGGTGCCGACTACAATGACCTCAGCACCCTCACCGCCGCCTGATACTCCGCGAAACGGAAGGCACGGCGTTCGAGCGCAATCTCGTCGGGGCCCCATTGCGCCATGTTCCAGTCCTCATCGACATGCGCGGCCTGCCAGGCCTCCTCCGCGGTGAGCCGGTCGCGCGACAGCGCGAGCGCAACCAGCGCCGAGCCGGTGAGCGTGGTCACCGTGTGCACGGCGCCGAGCAGCCAAGAATCCCTCGGGATGGCGGCGCCGGCCGCGGCGAGCGCGGGCTCGGGCTGGACGACGTGGATGACCCCCTCGCCTAAATTGAAAGGCGCGCCGAGCGCGACGCGCGCCCAGGCCACGATCGGATCCCAATGGCGCGCCTGGCGTTCGACCAGTCCTTGCGGCGCCGCCGCGCGATAGCAAACAAGATCGGTGGCGAGATATTTTCGGATCTCGGCGGCGACCGGTCCGGGCCGATCGCTGACGCCGTCGATGATGACATTGGCCAAGCGCGTCAGCGGCATTTTCGCCGGATCGATGACGTCGCGCTGCGCGTCCCATTCCGCTGCGATCGCCTCGGCCAAGGCGAGCGTCGGCGCGGCAAGGATGCGGCCGGCCGGCGTGCACACCGGCTTGTCGTCGAGCCGCACGGCAAAGCCCTCGCCAGCCGGCGCTGTGCCGGCTTGGCTGTAGAAGCGGCGCCGCAGGACCGGCCGCGTGGCGCGGCGCACCGCCTCGACGGCATTCTCCGGCGAAGATTTCTCGAAGTTGTCGCGCATAGACCTTAGACCATAGATGAGAACTTCACCGTCTCCATCATGTCCCGCCGCGCCGCCTTGCCGCAACTGCGAAGTGACATAAAATAGCCAACATATTCAATGATTTAGATCAAGCACACGGCGTCGCGGCCAGCGGGCAGCGACTGTGCGCCGGTGACGCATGCAATCGCGCTTTCGTTAAGGACCGCCAGCAGTAGAAGCTTGTTATAACAAGCACAAACGGTGGAAATCCGCACCTCCCTCGACTAGTATCCGCGCCGGATTCGGCGAGGAACCACGGGTCTGAGGGCGTGCCGATCCGCGCAGCGGCTTCAATGACCGCCGAGGAAAAGGCGGGCGCTGCGGGCAAGAGGACTAGATGAAACTTACCGACATTTCGGTTCCGGACTACTTCCACAAGGTGGTGGATTGTCAGTGGGCCTGTCCGGCGCACACGCCGGTCCCTGAATACATCCGGTTGATCGCCGCTGGCCGCTACAGCGATGCCTATATGGTCAACTGGGAATCGAACGTGTTTCCTGGCATTTTGGGACGCACCTGCGACCGACCGTGCGAGCCCGCCTGCCGGCGCGGCCGGGTCGAGAAGGACCCCGTCGCGATCTGCCGACTAAAGCGCGTCGCCGCCGACTACAAAGACGACATCCGCGCCCGCTTGCCCAAGCCGGCCGCCACCAAGAACGGCAAGCGCATCGCGCTGGTCGGCGGCGGCCCCGCCTCGCTCACGGTGGCGCGCAACCTCGCGCCGATGGGTTACGACTGCGTCGTGTTCGACCAGGACCCGGCGGCCGGCGGCATGATGCGCACGCAGATTCCGAAATTCCGCCTGCCGGAAAGCGTGATCGACGAGGAATGCAACTACATTCTCGATCTCGGCATCGCCTTTGTCGGCGGCAAGCGCATCGACAGCATGAAGGAGCTGCTGGCCGAAGGGTTTGACGCGATTTTCGTCGGCTGCGGCGCGCCGCGCGGCCGCGACCTCGACATTCCCGGCCGTAAGGAAGCAGCAAAGAACATCCATATCGGCATCGACTGGCTCTCCAACGTCTCCTTCGGGCACATCGACCGCATCGGTAAGCGTGTCATCGTGCTCGGCGGCGGCAACACCGCCATGGATTGCTGCCGCTCCTCGCGCCGGCTCGGCGGCGAGGACGTCAAGGTCGTCGTGCGCTCCGGCTTCGAGGAAATGAAGGCGTCCCCCTGGGAAAAGGAGGACGCCATGCACGAGGACATTCCAATCTTCAATTATCTGGTGCCGAAGGAGTTCACCCACGAGGACGGCAAGCTGACCGGCGTCACTTTCCAGAAGGTCAAGGCGGTGCGCGACGCCAAGGGCCACCGCGATCTCGTGCCGACCGGCGAGCCGGACCAGCACTTTGCCTGTGATGACGTTCTGGTCGCCGTCGGCCAGGAGAACGCCTTTCCCTGGATCGAACGCGATTGCGGCATCGAATTCGACAAGTGGAACATGCCGAAGGTCAACGTCAGGACCATGGCCGCCACGCATCCCAAAGTGTTCTTCGGCGGCGACGCCGCATTCGGGCCGAAGAACATCATCTGGGCGGTGGCGCACGGCCACGAGGCGGCGATCTCGATCGACAGGTTCTGCCGCGGCGAGGACATCAACGTCCGGCCGCCACCGCAGATGACGATCACCAGCCAGAAGATGGGCATCCACGAGTGGAGCTACGACAACGAGATCACGCCCGACCGGCGCTACCGGGTGCCGCTTCGCGAGAAGGTCGTGGCGTTGCGCGACATCAAGGCCGAGGTCGAGCTCGGCTATGACGTCGAGCTGGCCCTGAAGGAGGCCGACCGCTGCCTCAATTGCGACGTGCAGACCGTGTTCACCGGCCAGCTCTGCATCGAATGCGACGCCTGCGTCGATATCTGCCCGATGGACTGCATCACTTTCACGTTCAACGGCGAGGAAGCCGACCTGCGCACGCGGCTCAAGGCGCCGGCCAAGGACCGCGCCCAGGACCTCTACGTCGCCGACGACCTGAAAACCGGCCGCGTCATGGTCAAGGACGAGGACGTCTGCCTGCACTGCGGGCTGTGCGCCGAGCGTTGTCCCACCGGCGCCTGGGACATGCAGAAATACCTCATCGATATGACTCACGCAGAGCAAGCATGCCGATCCAAAGCGTAAACGACTTCGTCGTCCGATTTGCCAACGTCAACGGTTCCGGCTCGGCGAGCGCAAACGAGCTGTTCGCCCGTTCGGTGCTGCGCATGGGCGTTCCGGTGGCGCCGCGCAACATTTTCCCCTCCAACATCCAGGGCTTGCCGACCTGGTACGAGGTGCGCATTTCGGAGGCCGGCCATCTCGGCGCCCGCGGCGGCACCGACCTAATGGTGGCGATGAACCCGCAGACCTGGGACAACGACGTGGCCGGCATCGAGCCGGGCGGCTATCTGCTCTACGATTCGACCAAGGCGATGCCGAAGTCGAAATTCCGCGACGACATCACCGTCATCGGCGTGCCGCTCACCGCCATCTGCAATCGCGAATACAGCGACCCGCGCCAGCGCCAATTGTTCAAGAACATCGTCTATGTCGGCGCGCTGTCGGCGCTGCTCGACATGGATGTCGGCGAAATGGAGAAGCTCATCGCCGAGCAGTTCAAGGGCAAGGAGAAGCTGTTCGACGCCAACAAGCACGCGCTGCATCTCGGCCGCGACTGGGTGACGATGAATGTCGAGCACCCGGTCGGCTTGCGCTTGAAGCGCGCCGACGCGGTCGGCGACCGCATCTTCATCGAAGGCAATTCCGCCGCGGCCTTGGGCGCGGTCTATGGCGGCGCCACGGTGTGCGCCTGGTATCCCATCACGCCGTCGTCTTCGCTCGCCGAAGCATTCACCCGCCATTGCAGCCGCCTGCGCGTGGATTCGGAAACGAAAAAAAACAAGTTCGCGATCATCCAGGCCGAGGACGAACTTGCCTCGATCGGCATTGTCATCGGCGCTTCCTGGAACGGCGCCCGCGCCTTCACCGCGACCTCGGGACCCGGAATTTCGCTGATGCAGGAATTTCTCGGCCTCGCTTACTTTGCCGAAATTCCCGCCGTGATCTTCGATGTGCAGCGGGCCGGCCCCTCGACCGGCATGCCGACGCGCACCCAGCAGACCGACATCCTGTCCTGCGCCTACGCTTCCCACGGCGACACCAAGCACATCCTGCTGTTCCCCGAGGATCCGGCGGAAGCTTTCGAATTCGCCGCCGACGCCTTCGACCTCGCCGACCGCCTGCAAACGCCGATCTTCGTCATGCTCGATCTCGACATCGGCATGAATCATCGCTTAAGCCGCCCGCTAGCCTGGGACGATGCGCGCAAATACGACCGCGGCAAGATCATGACGGCAACGGCGCTCGAAGCCGGCGCCGATTTCGGCCGCTATCTCGACGTCGACGGCGACGGCATCCCCTTCCGCACCTATCCCGGCACGCATCCGACCAAGGGATCGTTCTTCACCCGCGGCACCTCGCGCGACCGCTACGCCCGCTATACCGAGGAGGGCCCGGCCTACGCCGACAACATGCAGCGGCTCCTGCGCAAGTTCGAGACCGCGCGAGATTTGGTGCCGCGTCCGCTACAGGCCAACGCGGACAAGCCTACCAAATACGGCGTCATCTATTTCGGCTCGACCTCGCCGGCGATGGACGAAGCGACCGAGTTTCTCGAAGCCGACGGCCACACGCTCGACCGGTTGCGGGTGCGCGCCTTCCCGTTCCATTCGAGCGTCACCAGCTTCATCGGCGAGCACGATTTCGTCTTCGTGGTGGAGCAGAACCGCGACGCGCAATTGCGCTCGCTGATCGTCAACGAATGCAGCATCGATCCGGTGCGGTTGGTACCGATCCTGCATTACGACGGCACGCCGATCACTGCGCGCTTCATCGCCCGCGCCATCGCCGACCACATCGATGCGCTCAAAGTCACGCCGCTGCGCAGGGGCAAGGTTGTGTCATGACCTACGTCGTCAAGCCGAAATTCCATCACCCCGAACTGCCGAAGAACGATCTCGGCTTCACCCACCGGGACTACGAGGGCGCGGTGTCGACGCTGTGCGCCGGCTGCGGCCACGACTCGATCTCGGCGGCGATCATCGAGGCCTGCTTCGAGCTGGCGATCGCGCCGCATCGGGTGGCGAAGCTCTCCGGCATCGGCTGTTCGTCGAAGACGCCGACCTACTTTCTCGGCAATTCGCATGGCTTTAATTCCGTGCACGGCCGCATGCCGTCGGTGCTGACCGGCGCCAATCTCGCCAACCGCGATCTGATCTATCTCGGCGTCTCCGGCGACGGCGACTCGGCCTCGATCGGGTTCGGTCAGTTCGCCCACGCCATCCGCCGCGGCGTCAACATGACCTATATCGTCGAGAACAACGGCGTCTACGGCTTGACCAAGGGCCAGTTCTCCGCCACCGCCGATCCTGGCTCAAAATCGAAGCGCGGCGTGGTCAACACCGACAACGCCATCGACCTGGTCGGCATCGCGCTGCAAGTCGGCGCCACTTTCGTCGCCCGCTCGTTCTCCGGCGACAAGGCGCAATTAACGCCGCTGATCAAGGCCGCCATCGAACATCGCGGCGCCGCTTTCATCGACGTGATCTCGCCGTGCGTTGCCTTTAACAATCACGCCGGCTCGACCAAGAGCTTCGATTACGTGCGCGAGCACAACGACGCCGTCAACCGGCTCGATTTCATTTCCGGCCGCGCGCCAATCAAGGTCGATTACGCTCCGGGCAGCGTCGAACTGGTCGAGCAGCACGACGGCTCGACGCTGGCGTTGCGCAAGCTCGACGCCGATTACGACGTGCACGACCGGCTCGGCGCCATGACCTTCCAGCAGCTTCACGCCGCTAAGGGGCAGATCGTTACCGGGCTGCTGTACGTCGCGCCCGAGACCGACGATTTGCACGGCCATCTCAATACCGTCGACGCGCCGCTCAACGCGCTCGGCGAGAACGAGCTGTGCCCCGGCTCGGCGGCGCTGGACAAGATCAACGCGAGTTTGCGGTGATTATCGTCATTCCTCCGGGGCCTCGACGATCGGATCGTAGCGCTTGGCGTCGAGGCCGAGCAGATTCCACGACTGCTGCATGTGCGGCGGCAGCGGCGCGGTGACGTCGATCACCCCGCCGCGCGGATGCGGCACGACGATGCGGCGCGCCAAGAGATGCAGCTTGCTCTGCATGCCGCCGGGCAGCTGCCAATTCTCGCGCGAAAAATATTTCGGGTCGCCGACGATCGGATGGCCGATATGCGCCATGTGCGCGCGCAATTGATGGGTGCGGCCGGTGACCGGCTTGAGCGAAAGCCAGGCGAGCAGCGGTCCTGACGTTTCCACCACCGCGTAGTAGGTCACCGCATGGCTGGCGCCCTTCTCGCCATGGCGCGCAATGCGCATCAGCGACTCGTCTTCGCGCTCTTCCTTAACGAGATAGGTCGAGATGCGGCCTTGCTGCACTTTGGGAACGCCGGCGACCAGCGCCCAATAGACCTTTCGCGCCGAGCGTGAGCGGAAGGTCTTCGCCAAGGCCGCGGCGGCGAAGCGGGTCTTGGCGACGAGGAGACAGCCCGCCGTATCCTTGTCGAGCCGGTGCACCAGCCGCGGGCGCTGGCCGTGCGCGTCGCGCAACACATCGAGCATGCCGTCAAGATGGCGCGTGGTGCCGGAGCCGCCCTGCACCGCGAGCCCCATCGGCTTGTTGAGTACCAGCACGTCGGCGTCTTCGAAGAGCGTGATCGATTCGAGGAGGGCGCGGGTTTTTTCTTCTGCTTCGCTCCCCGCCGCGCGCGGTTTGGGCCGTTCGAGCCGCAGCGGCGGAATGCGCAACATCTGTCCGGCCTCCAGCCGGTTCTTCGGCTGCGTGCGCTTGCCGTTCACGCGCACCTCGCCTTTACGGATGACACGCTGGATATGAGAAAAACTTAATCCGGGAAACCGCGCTTCGAGAAACCGATCGACGCGCATGCCGGATTCGTCGGCGGTGACGGGAACGTTCTGGACACCGCTCGGTATTTGAAGCGGCACGACTTTTTGTTCATCGCCATTCTTCGACGACCGGTGCAACCGGTCCACGGAGATTGCGCGACCTAGGCCGCCATCCTTCAAGGATTGCTTCGGAAGCCCCTTTGCGCTTCGCGCAATGAGGCTCCCTTTCGCGGCCGCCTCAGGGTGGCGGCGAACGAAACGACGTTGCTGGCGCGATCCGGCCATCTGCTTGCCGCCGCCCGGCTGGCGGGGACCTCGGGAGCCTCTCACGATCCGCCCCGTTCCCGGCGCAGCTTCTCCCAATATTCCAGCCGCTTACGGATCTCGCGCTCAAAGCCGCGCTCGGGCGGATCATAGAATTTGTGGCGGCCGAGCTGTTCCGGGAAATAGTCCTGGCCGGAGAACGCCTCCGGCGCGTCGTGGTCGTATTCGTAGCCCGCACCGTACCCCTCGGTCTTCATTAGCTTGGTCGGCGCGTTGAGGATGTGCTTGGGCGGCAGCAGCGAGCCGGCTTCCTTCGCCGTGCGCATGGCCTCGCCGAACGCCACGTAAGTCGCGTTCGATTTCGGCGCGGTCGCCACATAGATCACGGCCTCGGCGATGGCGAGTTCGCCTTCCGGCGAGCCGAGGAAATCGTACGCGTCCTTGGCGGCATTGGCGACCACCAGCGCCTGCGGATCGGCAATCCCGATATCCTCGACCGCCATGCGCACGACGCGGCGCGCGAGATACAGCGGGTCCTCGCCGGCGTCGAGCATGCGGCAGAGATAGTACAGCGCGGCATCGACATCGGAGCCGCGCACCGACTTGTGCATGGCGCTGATCAGGTTGTAGTGGCCGTCCTGCGCCTTGTCGTAGATCGGCGCACGCCGCTGCACGATGTCCTGCAAGGCGGCGGCATCGAAGGTTTCGCCCGCCCGCGTCGCGCGCCAGACTTCTTCCGCCAGCGTCAGCGCGGCGCGGCCGTCGCCGTCGGCCATGCGGATCAGCGAAGCACGGGCAGCGTCATCGAGCGGCAGCTTTTTGCCTTCGATGGCCTCGGCGCGTTGCAAAAGCTTCTCGATCGCCGGGGCGTCGAGCGGCTTGAAGACGAGCACGCGCGCCCGCGAGAGGAGCGGCGCAATCAGCTCGAAGGACGGATTTTCCGTGGTGGCGCCGACCAGCACGATGGTGCCGTCTTCGACGACCGGCAAAAACGAGTCCTGCTGGGCGCGATTGAAGCGGTGAATCTCATCGACAAAGAGCAGCGTCCCCTGCCCGGTCTCGCGCCGCGCCCGCGCCGCGTCGAACACCTTCTTCAGGTCGGCGACGCCGGAGAAGATCGCCGAGATTTGCTCGAAGTGCAGGTCGGTCGCCCGCGCCAGCAGCCGCGCCACCGTGGTCTTGCCGGTGCCCGGCGGCCCCCAGAAGATGAGCGAGCCGAGCGAGCGCGTCTCCAGCATGCGGGTCAGCGTGCCGTCGGGGCCGAGCAGATGATCCTGCCCGACGACATCGGCAAGCTGGTCCGGTCGAAGCTTATCGGCGAGCGGCCGCGGCGCGTCGTGCTCGAGGCCGGCGGCGGCGAACAAAGTCGGCGAGCTCTGCTTCGGGCGCGTGCTCATTCATCCACTGAATATGACCGATATCTGCTGGCCGCCGCGCTTGATAGTGATGCGCCACTGCCGTCCGCCGGCGCGCACGATGCGATCGAGATCGGCGGATTTCGCGATCTTCTGGTTATTGACCGAGACCACGATGTCGCCCTTCTTTAAACCGACCGATTGCGCCGCCGAGCCGCCGGCGACGCCGACGATGACGACGCCTTCGCTCTGCGGATCGAGCCGCAGCTCGTCGGCGAGCGCCGGCGAAAGGTTGGCGACGGTAGCCCCGCTGAACGGCGAACGCGAGCGGATTTCCACTTCGTCGCGCGGCGATTCGGGAACGCTCTGCAGCGCGACCGCGACCACCATCTCGCGGCCTTGGCGGACGACACCGATCTGCGCGGTGCCCCCCAGCGGCTTTGTGGCGAAGCGGTAATCGAAGGCGTTCGGATCGTCGACCGGCGTGCCGTCGACGCTGACGATCAAGTCGCCGGTCTTGACACCGGCGTTGGCGGCGGGGCTGCCGGCGGTAACGCTGGCGACCAGCGCGCCGCTCGGCCGCTTCAGTCCCAGGCTTTCGGCAATCTCCGGCGTCACGTCTTGGAGGTTGGCGCCGAGCCATGGACGCTTGACCGCAGCGCTGCCGCCCTTGGCCGAAGAAACCACAACCCGCACCATGTTGGCGGGGATGGCAAAGCCGATGCCCTGCGAGCCGCCGGAACGCGAATAGATCGCGGTGTTGATGCCAATGAGCCGGCCTTTGAGATCGACCAGGGCGCCGCCAGAATTTCCCGGATTGATCGCGGCGTCGGTCTGGATGAAGAACTGATAATCGGAGATGCCGATCTGGGTGCGCGCCACCGCCGAGACGATACCGTGCGTCACCGTCTGGCCGACACCGAACGGGTCGCCGATCGCCAGCACCACGTCGCCGACCTGCAGCTCGTCGGAATTGCCGAACTCCAGCACGGGAAATCGTTCGTGCGCGTCCTTGATGCGCAGAATGGTGAGGTCGCTGCGCTCATCCTTGAGCACGATCTCGGCGTCGAACTCGCGCTTGTCAGCGAGCGCTACCTTCACTTCGCTGGCGCCCTCGATCACGTGGTAATTAGTGACAACCAGCCCGGCCGGATCGACGATGACGCCGGAGCCGAGCGAGCGTTGCACCTGCTCGCGCGGCATTGCGCCGAAAAACTGGCGGAACAGCGGATCGTTCATGAACGGGTTGCGGTTCTCGATGACGCGGGCGGCATAGACATTCACCACCGCGGGCGCCACGCGCTTGACCACCGGCGCGAACGACAGCACCAGCTCGGCGGACGAGCCCGGCACCACGCGCTCCTGCGCGCTCGTGTTCGTTAGCAACGTCAGAAATGCAAGAACGGCGGCAGCCAGTACGGTGCCAGAGACGCGCAGATGCGGCATGCAAAGACCCCGAATCGATGCCGTCCCATATAGGCGCGCGAGCCGGGCTTTAGAAGGGCGCGGCGCGCCCTAGAGCGCAATCGCTTCAGACTGAATCGATTGGCGTTCTAATATCTTGGTAGAGCATGTTCTTTTCGGAAAACCTTCCACTTTTCCGGATCATACTCTAGGCGGCGGCGGGAGCCGGCTCCTCCGCGCGCACCTGCACCGGGCCAGAATCCTTGCCTTTCGCCTCGACGTCGCGGTCGACGAACTCGATCACCGCGACCGGCGCCGAATCTCCGTAGCGGAAGCCCGCCTTGAGCACGCGGGTATAGCCGCCGCTGCGCTCCTTGTAGCGCGGGCCGATGACCTCGAAGAGCTTTTTGACCATCGCCAGATCGCGCATCTGCGCGATCGCCTGCCGGCGGGCGTGCAGATCGCCGCGCTTGCCGAGCGTGACCAGCTTTTCCACGACCGGACGCAAGTCCTTCGCTTTCGGCAGCGTGGTGACGATCTGCTCGTGCTTAATCAGCGACGCGGCAAGGTTCGCCAGCATCGAGCGGCGATGGTCCGAGCGACGGCCGAACTTGCGGTGGGTTTTGGCGTGACGCATGTCGCTCTTCCTGCCGTTTACTCGTTCGTCATGGCCGGCTTTGTCCCGGCCATCCACGACTTAATCGAATCCAAAGACGTGGATGCCCGGCACAAGGCCGGGCATGACGGCCTCAATAGTGATCCTCGAACCGCTTGGCCAGTTCCTCGATGTTCTCCGGCGGCCAGCCGGGGACTTCCATGCCCAGATGCAGGCCCATCTGCACCAGCACTTCCTTGATCTCGTTGAGCGACTTCCTGCCGAAGTTCGGCGTCCGCAGCATCTCGGCCTCGGTCTTCTGCACCAGATCGCCGATATAGACGATGTTGTCGTTCTTCAGGCAATTGGCCGAACGTACCGAGAGCTCGAGCTCGTCGACCTTCTTGAGGAACGCCGGATTGAAGGCAAGATCGGGGATCGCCTCCTGCGCGGTCTCGCGCTTGGGCTCCTCGAAATTCACGAACACGTTGAGCTGGTCCTGCAGGATGCGCGCGGCGTAGGCGAGCGCGTCCTCGGGGCTCACGGCGCCGTTGGTCTCGATCGACAGTGTCAGCTTATCGTAGTCGAGGATCTGGCCTTCACGCGTGTTCTCCACCTTGTAGGAGACCTTGCGCACCGGCGAGTAGAGGCTGTCGACCGGAATCAGCCCGATCGGCGCGTCCTCCGGACGATTGCGTTCGGCCGGCACGTAGCCCTTGCCGGTATTGACGGTGAATTCCATGCGGATCTCGGCGCCCTCGTCGAGCGTGCACAGAATGAGCTCCGGGTTGAGCACGACAATATCGCCCACGGTCTGGATGTCGGCGGCGGTGACGGTGCCCGGGCCTTGCTTCTTCACCACCATGCGCTTGGGCCCGTCGCCCTGCATCTTGATGGCGATGTCCTTGATGTTGAGCACGATGTCGGTGACGTCCTCGCGCACGCCGGCAATCGAGGAGAATTCGTGCAGCACGCCGTCGATATGCACCGACTGCACCGCGGCGCCCTGCAGCGAGGACAACAGAATGCGCCGCAGCGCGTTGCCGAGCGTTACGCCGAAGCCGCGTTCCAGCGGCTCGGCAACCACCGTCGCCACCCGCCGCGCGTCGGCGCCGGCGCTGACCTGCAGCTTGCCCGGCCTGATCAATTCCTGCCAATTCTTCTGAATCGTCACGTTGTCACCCATCGCGTTGCGCGGCGCGATCCGCTCGCGCGCCTCACTCCGCTCCGTGAGGCCAAGGTCTTGCGGCGGCAGATGTTCCACTTGTTCCATCGGCCGGATGTCCTATACGCGCCGCCGCTTGCGCGGCCGGCATCCATTGTGCGGGATCGGGGTTACGTCGCGGATCGAGGTAATGGTGAAACCGGCGGCCTGCAGCGAGCGCAGCGCCGATTCCCGCCCCGATCCGGGGCCCGCGACCTCGACCTCGAGCGTGCGCATGCCGTGCTCCTGCGCCTTCTTGGCGGCATCCTCGGCAGCAACCTGCGCGGCATAGGGCGTCGACTTGCGTGAGCCCTTGAACCCCATCGTGCCCGACGACGACCAGGCAATGGTATTGCCTTGCACGTCGGTGATCGTAATCATAGTGTTGTTGAACGTGGCATTCACGTGCGCGACGCCCGAGGCGATGTTCTTGCGTTCGCGGCGGCGGACGCGCGTAGCTTCCTTACCCATTCTGAACCCTTTCGGATCGGCCCGGCCGCACCGTGCCGTCACACTGTTCGACGCGCTATTTCTTCTTGCCGGCGATCGGCTTGGCCGGCCCCTTGCGGGTGCGTGCATTGGTATGCGTACGTTGCCCGCGGACCGGCAGGCCGCGACGATGACGCAACCCGCGATAGCAACCGAGATCCATCAGCCGCTTGATGTTCATGGCCACTTCGCGCCGCAGATCGCCCTCGACGATATAGTCGCGGTCGATCACCTCGCGCAGCTGCAGCACTTCCTGATCGGTCAATTGCGATACCCGGCGCGCGTCGGGAATCGACACTTTGTGCACGATTTCCTTGGCCTTGGCCGGGCCAATGCCATGGATATATTGCAACGCGACCACGACGCGCTTGTTGGTCGGGATATTGACGCCGGCGATACGGGCCACCTCAGTTACTCCTTGTGCTGGCCAGCCCAGGGTGTCCCTGCGCCGCCTGGCTGCGATCTGTCGATTCGAATGTCACCTGAGAAGGCCACAAACGTAAAAAGCCAACGGCTGCCTGCCCTTGCGGCTTGGCATCGCTGCTAAATCTCCGACCTGATATTCCCTGCTTATTAATGGATTCCCCGCGCTTTCGTCAACCTCGGCTAGCGATTTCGTGTAAATAGTTATCACTGGGCGCCAGTCTCCCGGCTTTCGGCGGACCGAGTGCCGCGTCGGTATCATCCGGCCGGTTTGGCCGTCGCCGACGCTCCGCTCATGGACTTTTTTCCTATTGTCGGCTCCGCCGGCAGCGCCCGGTCGATGGCGGCGGCGACCTCCGGGATCGGCGCCATGCCGTTGACGGTAATCAGCGCGCCTTTATCCCGGTAATAGTCGATCAGGGGCGCGGTTTGCTCGCGATAGGCCTTGAGCCGGCGATGCAGCACCTCAGGGTTGTCATCCTCCCGGAGCGCTTCGCCTCGCGCCTTCATCTCCTCGATGCGGCGCTCGATACGCTTGACGAGGGCGTCCTCATCGACGCGCAACTCGATCACGCCGTCGAGCGCCAGGTTCCGCTCCGCCAGCATGCGATCAAGTGCCGCGGCCTGCGGTACCGTGCGCGGAAACCCATCGAGAATGAAGCCTTTGCGCGCGTCAGGCTGTGCGATCCGTTGCGCCACGATCTCGACCACGACATCGTCGGGCACAAGCCCGCCGCGCGCCATGATATCCTGAGCCTGCCGGCCAACCGGGGTGCCGGCCTTCACGGCGGCGCGGAGCATGTCCCCGGTCGAGAGCTGAACGATGCCGTATTTGGCGACGAGACGCTGAGCCTGCGTTCCCTTGCCAGCCCCCGGCGGGCCCAGCAGGATCAATCTCATCGACGGCGCCCCCTCAATTTCGATCGCTTGATCAAGCCTTCGTACTGGTGGGCCAGCAGGTATCCCTGCACTTGCGCCACCGTATCCATGGTCACGCTGACCACGATGAGCAGCGAGGTGCCGCCGAAATAGAACGGCACCGCTGCATACGAGATCAGCATTTCCGGGAACAGGCAAACGATCGCCAGATAGGCCGCGCCGATCACCGTGATCCGCGACAATACGTAATCGATGTACTCGGCGGTGCGCTCGCCCGGTCGGATGCCGGGGATGAAGCCGCCGTGCTTCTTCAAATTCTCGGCGGTCTCGGTCGGGTTGAACACGATCGCCGTGTAGAAGAAGGCGAAGAAGACAATGAGCCCGACATAGAGCGCCAGAAACAGCGGCCGCCCGTGCGAGAGCTGCGTGGTGATCAGCGTCAGCCATCCCGGCCCCTGCCCGGCCGTAAAGTTGGCGACCGTGGTTGGCAGCAGCAGCAGCGAGGAGGCAAAGATCGGCGGAATGACGCCCGAGGTGTTGAGCTTGAGCGGCAGATGCGAGGATTGGCCCTCGAACATGCGATTGCCGACCTGCCGCTTGGGATACTGAATCAGCAGGCGGCGCTGCGCGCGCTCCATGAACACAATGAAGGTGATGACGACCACCACCATCACGATGACGATGAGAATGAGCCCGGTCGAAAGCGCGCCCTGGCGGCCGAGTTCAAGGGTGCCGGCGATGGCCGAGGGCAGTTGCGCCACGATCCCCGACATGATGATCAGCGACGTGCCGTTGCCGATGCCGCGCTGGGTGATCTGCTCGCCGAGCCACATCAGGAACATGGTGCCGCCGGTCAGCGTGATCACGGTGGAGATGACGAAGAACGGGCCCGGATCGGTGACGACGTTGCTGGCGCCTTGCAGACCGACGGAAATGCCGTAGGCCTGAAACGCGGCCAACACCACGGTGAGGTAGCGCGTATACTGATTGATGATTTTGCGGCCCTGCTCGCCCTCTTTCTTGAGCTGTTCGAGCGTCGGCGATACCGTCGTCATCAGCTGGATAATGATCGAGGCCGAAATGTAGGGCATGATGTTCAGCGCGAATATCGCCATGCGGTGGATGCCGCCGCCGGCAAACATGTTGAACATCCCTAGAATGCCGCCGGCCTGGGAATTGAAAATCTGATTCCAGGCGTTGGGATCGATGCCAGGCAAGGGAATGTAGGTGCCGAGCCGGTAGACCAGCAGCGCGCCGAGCGTGAACCAAATGCGCTTCTTCAGCTCTTCGGCCTTGGCCAGCGCCCCGAAGTTGAGATTGGCTGCCAGTTGTTCTGCTGCAGAGGCCATTTCCGCTGGTGCTCCGTTGCCCGCCTATATAGGCATCAGGCCGCCTGTTCGCTCGTCTCCGCCTTGGGAGCGAGGATTTCGACCGAGCCGCCGGCCTTCTCCACCGCGGCGACCGCCGATTTCGACGCGCCGAACACCGCAAGAACAATCTTCGCCTTGATCTCGCCGCCGCCAAGAATGCGCACGCCATGCTTGGCCCGGCGCAGGACACCCGCCTTGACCAAAGCCGCGGCATCGATGGTCGCCGCCGGATCGAGCTTGCCGGCGTCGATCGCCTGCTGCAGGCGCCCGAGATTGATCTCGTTGAGCCTGCGCGCGAACGCCGTATTCTTGAACCCGCGCTTGGGCAAGCGGCGATGCAGCGGCATCTGGCCGCCCTCAAACCCTTTGATGCGCACGCCGGAGCGCGCGGTCTGGCCCTTGCCGCCGCGGCCGCCGGTCTTGCCTTTGCCGGAGCCGATGCCGCGGCCGATGCGCTTGCGGGTCTTGCGGGCGCCGGGGCGGTCGGCGAGTTCGTGAAGCTTCATGCTATTTCTCCACCACGCGCACGAGGTGCGCGACCTTGGCGATCATGCCGCGCGTCTGCGGCGTATCGACAAGCTTGGCAACGCGGCCGATCTTGTTGAGCTTTAAGCCCATCAGCGTCTCGCGCTGGGTGTGGTCCCGGCGCATCGGGCTGCCGGTCTGCTGCACCGTGACAGTCTTGCCAGCGTTGTGGTCCGCATTCTTGCCGCTATTCATCGCCTGCTCCCGAGGCCTCAATCGGCCGCTTGTTCGGCCTCGACGTCGCGGCGGCGCGCCTGCAGCGCCGAGACCTTGATGTTGCGGCGCGCGGCCACCGAGCGCGGCGAATCCTGATGCTTCAGCGCATCAAACGTCGCCCGCACCACGTTGTACGGATTCGAGGTGCCGAGGGATTTTGCCACCACGTCCTGCATGCCCAGCGTCTCGAACACCGCGCGCATCGGACCGCCGGCGATGATGCCGGTGCCGGGCGGCGCCGCGCGCAGATAGACCCGGCCAGCGCCATGGCGGCCGGAAACGTCATGATGCAGCGTGCGCCCCTCGCGCAGCGGTACCCGCGTCAGCGCCCGCTTGGCGGCATCGGTCGCCTTGCGGATCGCCTCCGGCACCTCGCGCGCCTTGCCGTGGCCGAAGCCGACCCGGCCCTTCTGATCGCCGACCACCACCAGCGCGGCGAAGCCGAAGCGCCGGCCGCCTTTCACCACTTTGGCGACGCGGTTGATGTGGACGAGCTTGTCGACGAACTCGCTGTCGCGCTCTTCGTTTCGCCGCTCGCGGGGTTCACGTGCCATGTCTGTCTGCCATGTTGTCGATCCAACTCGTTCGCTTTCGCATCGTCAGAAATTCAATCCGCCCTCGCGCGCGGCCTCGGCCAAGGCCTTGACGCGGCCGTGATAGAGGTAGCTGCCGCGGTCGAACACCACGTCCTTGATGCCCTTCTCCTGGGCGCGCGCGGCGATGAGCTTGCCGACGGTCTTGGCCGCCGCGACGCTGGCGCCCGTCTTCAGGCCCTCCCGCGCCGACTTTTCGATCGAAGAGGCGGCCACCAGCGTGACGCCGCGATCGTCGTCGATCACCTGCGCGTAGATGTGCTTGGAGGAGCGGAACACCGAAAGCCGCTTGCGCTCGCCAGCGGTGCGGCGCAGCGTGCCGCGCACGCGCCCCTGCCGCCGCTTGATCCTGTCACTGAGCTTGGTCATCGGGCGGCTCCGTTACTTCTTCTTGCCTTCTTTGCGGAAGATGCGCTCGTCGGCATATTTGATGCCCTTGCCCTTGTAGGGCTCGGGCGGCCGGTATTCGCGGATTTCGGCGGCGACCTGCCCAACCTTCTGGCGATCGATGCCGCTGATCACGATCTCGACCGGGCGCGGCGTGGCGATCGTGATGCCCTCGGGGATCGGATAGACGACGTCGTGGCTGTAGCCGAGCGCGAGCTGCAGGTTCCTGCCCTGCACCGCGGCGCGATAGCCGACGCCGTTGATCTCGAGCCGCTCTTCGAAGCCTTTGGTGACGCCGGCGATCAGATTGGCGATCAGGGTGCGCGACGTACCCCATTGCGCACGTGCCCGCAAGGTCTCGCTGCGCGGATTGACGATGATGCGGCCGCCCTCGAGCTTGACTGTCACGTCATCGTGCAGCACGACTTCGAGCGAGCCTTTCGGCCCCTTCACCTTCACGGTCTGACCCGCGACATTGGCGGTGATCCCGGCGGGGATCGCGACTGGTTTATTGCCGATGCGGGACATGGCTGGTTATCCGTTGCTCGCTTTCGCCTGCGTTCCCGGTCAAAATACCGTGCAGAGGATTTCGCCGCCGACATTGGCGTCGCGGGCGTCGTGGTCGGCCATGACGCCCTTGGGCGTCGAAACGATGGCGACGCCGAGGCCATTGTTGATGCGGGGCAAATTCCTCACCGAGGTATAGACGCGGCGGCCCGGCTTGGAAACGCGCTCAAGCTCGCGGATCACCGGCTCGCCCTCGAAGTACTTCAGCTCGATCTCGATCTCCGAGCGGCCTTCGCGCTCGACCACCGCGTAGCCGCGGATGTAGCCTTCCGCCTTGAGCACCTCGAGCACGCTCTCGCGCAGCCGCGAGCTGGGGCTGTTGACCTTGGACTTGTTGCGCATCTGCGCGTTGCGGATGCGGGACAAGAGATCGCCGAGCGGATCGTTCATCATCGTTGCGATCCTCCTCACCAGCTCGACTTCACCAGGCCGGGGATCAGCCCTTTCGAGCCGAGCTCCCGCAGCGCGATGCGCGACAGTTTGTGCTTGCGGTAATAGCCACGCGGCCGGCCGGTCATCTCGCAACGGTTGCGGATGCGGGTGGCGGACGAGTTGCGCGGCATTTCGGCGAGCTTCAGCGTCGCGGCGAAACGATCCTCGACCGGCTTGGTCTTGTCGCGCGCGATGGCCTTGAGCCGCGCGCGCCGGCCGGAGAATTTCTTGGTCAGCCGGCGGCGCCGGCTGTTCTTCTCGATCGAACTCTTCTTCGCCATTTAGGTCTCCTCGCGGTTCCGCGTCTGAGGTTTTGCCGCCTCACTGCCGGAACGGAAAATTGAATGCCGTCAACAAGGCGCGCGCCTCGTCGTCGCTGCGCGCGGTGGTGCACACGGTGATGTCCATGCCCCAGATGTCGGCGGCCTTGTCGTAGTCGATTTCCGGGAACACGATGTGTTCCTTGACGCCGAGCGTATAGTTGCCGCGGCCGTCGAAGCTCTTCGGGTTGAGGCCGCGGAAATCGCGTACCCGCGGCAGCGCGATATTGATCAGCCGGTCGATGAACTCGTACATGCGCGCCTTGCGCAGCGTCACCTTGCAGCCGATGGCCTGGCCGGCCCGCACCTTGTAGGTGGCGATCGATTTCCGCGCCTTGGTGATCACCGCCTTTTGCCCGGCAATGAGCGCCAGATCGGCGGCCGCCGATTCGACCTTCTTGCGGTCGGCGACGCCCTCGCCGATACCCATATTGATGACGATCTTGTCGAGCGTCGGAATCTGCTGGCGGTTCTTGTAGCCGAATTGCTCGGCGAGCTTACCGCGGATCACCTGCTCGAACTCGACCTTCAGCCGCGCCGGCACGCGCGGTTCGGGCGCGCGCGGCGCCGCTGGCTTGTCGGCTTTGCCGCCCTTGCCGTCGGCCGCGGCCTTGCCGCCCTTCTCGGGCTTGGCCGCCTTGGCGCCCTTCTCGGCCTTCTCCGCCTTGACCGCCTTGACCGCTTTGTCGGCCTGATCGGCGACGTCCGGCCGTTGCGGCTTCTCCGCCTTCTTGGCTTTCTTTTCGTCCGTATCAGCCATCGATCTCGACTCCCGAGCGCTTGGCGAGGCGCACCTTCTTGCGCGCGTCGCCTTTGCCGACGAACGTGAAACCGACACGCGTCGGCTTGCCGTCCTTGGGATCGGCCAGCGCGATGTTCGACAAATGGATCGGCGCTTCCTTGGAAATGATGCCGCCCTCCGCCGTGGCGCTCTGGCGCTGGTGACGCTTGACGATATTGACGCCGCGCACCAGTGCGTAGCCGTCGTCGCGGCGCACCTCGATGACCTCGCCGGTGCGGCCCTTGTCGCGTCCCGCGATCACGATCACCGAGTCGCCCTTTTTGATCTTCGCCGCCATTACAGCACCTCTGGCGCGAGCGAGATGATCTTCATGTGGTTCTTCGCTCTTAATTCGCGCGGCACCGGGCCGAAGATACGTGTGCCGACCGGCTCCATCTGCGGGTTGATCAACACGGCCGCGTTGCGGTCGAAGCGGATGATCGAGCCGTCGGCGCGTTTGATATCCTTGGAAATCCGCACAATGACCGCCTTCATCACATCGCCCTTCTTGACGCGGCCGCGCGGGATCGCCTCCTTGACCGAGACGACGATGACATCGCCGATGGTGGCGTATTTCCGCTTCGAGCCGCCAAGCACCTTGATGCACATGACACGGCGCGCGCCGGAATTGTCCGCCACGTCGAGATTGGTTTGCATCTGGATCATGGGCTACCCCACTCGTTCCTTCCGGCGCGCCGCGCTTACGACGCCTTCTGCTTTTCGCCTCGCACCACCGCCCAGCGCTTGAGCTTGGAGATCGGCCGGTGCTCCTCGATCCAAACGGTGTCGCCGACCTTGAATTCATTGTTCTCGTCGTGCGCGTAATACTTCTTGGAGCGGCGGATCGTTTTCTTGAATATGGGGTGCGTAAAGCGGCGCTCGACCCGCACCACGACCGTCTTGCTCTGTTTGTCGCTCACCACGACACCTTGCAGGCTGCGCTTGGGCATCTGATCCTCTAACTCTTCGCTGCGCGCTTCTGCTGCGCAATCGTCTTCAGCCGCGCGATATCGCGGTGCACTTCGCGCACGCGCGCGGTGTTCTCCAGCTGGCCGGTAGCGCGCTGGAAGCGCAAGTTGAAGCTCTCCTTCTTGAGCTTCAGCACCTCGTCGTCGATCTGGTCGACGGTCATCGCCCTGATATCGGCAGCTTTCATCACACGCCTACTCGCTGATACGTTCGATAAAGCGGGTCTTGATCGGCAGCTTGGCGGCGGCCAGCGCCAGCGACTCTTTGGCCACCTGCACGGTCACGCCGTCGACCTCGAACAGAATGCGGCCCGGCTTGACCCGCGCCACCCAGAATTCCGGCGTGCCCTTGCCCGAGCCCATGCGCACTTCGAGCGGCTTCTTCGACACCGGCACGTCCGGGAAGACGCGGATCCAGACGCGCCCGGAGCGCTTCATGTGCCGGGTCATGGCGCGGCGTGCCGCTTCGATCTGACGCGCGGTGATGCGGTCGGGCTCGAGCGCCTTGAGCCCGAACTGGCCGAACGCCAGCGTCGCCGCGCTCGTGGCGGCGCCGTGGATGCGGCCCTTGTGCGCCTTGCGGAATTTCGTTCGCATCGGTTGCAGCATGACGGACGCCTCTATTCACCTTGCTCGTTCACGCCGCATCCCGACGCGGCCGGCCGGCCTCGCCTTCGGCCATCTTCTTGTCCTGCGCCATCGGGTCGTGCTCCATGATCTCGCCCTTGAAGATCCAGACCTTGACGCCGCAGGTGCCGTAGGTGGTAAAAGCCGTGGCAACGCCGTAATCGACGTCGGCGCGCAGTGTGTGCAGCGGTACACGGCCTTCGCGATACCATTCCATGCGGGCGATCTCGGCGCCGCCGAGCCGCCCCGAGCAATTGATGCGGATGCCGCCGGCGCCGAGCCGCATCGCCGATTGCACCGCGCGCTTCATGGCGCGGCGGAAGGCGACGCGCCGCTCGAGCTGTTGCGCGATCGATTCGGCGACCAGCTGGGCATCGAGCTCCGGCTTGCGGATCTCGACGATGTTGATCACCACGTCGCTGTCGGTGAGCGCGGCGACCTTGCGGCGCAATTTCTCGATGTCGGCGCCCTTCTTGCCGATGACGACGCCCGGCCGCGCCGAGTGGATGGTGACCCGACACTTCTTGTGCGGCCGCTCGATCACGATCTTGGACACCGCCGCCTGCTTGAGCTCCTTCATCAGCGCCGCCCGGATCTTCATGTCCTCGTGCAGCAGCGAGCCGTAGCTCGACTTGCCGGCGTACCAGCGCGAGTCCCAGGTGCGATTGATGCCCAGGCGAAGCCCGATCGGATTGACCTTCTGACCCATATTCTTCTCCTGAGCCCTCTGTCCCGAGCGCTCTACTGAGCCTGCGCCTCGACCTCACGCACCACGATGGTGAGGTTCGAGAACGGCTTGGCAATCCGCCCGACGCGGCCGCGCGCCCGCGGCTCCTGCCGCCGCATCACCAGCGCCTTGCCGACATGCGCCTCGATCACGACAAGGTCGTCGACATCGAGATCGTGATTGTTCTCGGCATTGGCGATCGCCGATTCCAGACACTTGCGCACGTCGCGGGCGATGCGCTTGCGCGAGAATTCGAGATCGGCCAGCGCCGCCGCAACCTTCTTGCCGCGAATGAGCTGCGCCAGAAGATTGAGCTTCTGCGGGCTTACCCGCAGCATGCGGGCGACGGCCTTCGCCTCGTTGTCGGAGAGCGAGCGTTCGCGCGCTTTCTTGCTCATGCCAACTCTCCTCCCCGCCTCACGATGCGCCGCCGGTCGGCGCCGCCGGCGCCGCCGGCGCCGCGGCCGGCGCGCCGGTCGCGCGCTTGGCCTTGCGGTCCGACGAATGGCCGTAGAACGACCGCGTCGGCGCGAATTCGCCGAACTTGTGGCCGACCATTTCCTCGGTGATGGTTACCGGGATGTGCTTCTGTCCGTTGTAGACGCCAAAGGTGAGCCCGACGAACTGCGGCAGGATCGTCGACCGCCGCGACCAGATACGGATCATCTCGTGGCGTCCGGACGAGCGCGCGGCATCCGCCTTTTTCAGCAGATAGCCGTCGACAAACGGACCCTTCCAGACCGAACGCGTCATGATTGCTCCTAACGCCCCTACTTTTTCTTCTTCCGCGCGTGGCGGCTCAGCATGATGAACTTGGCGGTGCTCTTGTTCTTGCGGGTCTTCTTACCCCGGGTCGGCTTGCCCCACGGCGTCACCGGGTGACGGCCGCCGCGGGTGCGGCCGCCCAACGGATGGTCGACCGGATTCATCGTCTCGCCGCGAACATGGCCGCGCCGCCCCATCCAGCGCGTGCGCCCAGCCTTGCCGATCGAGACATTCATATTGTCGGGGTTCGACACCGCACCCACGGTGGCAATGCAGCGGCCGTGCACCAGCCGCTGCTCGCCGGAATTGAGCCGTACGATGACGTAGGCGCCGTCGCGGCCGACCAGCTGCGCATAGGTGCCGGCCGAGCGCGCGATCTGGCCGCCCTTGCCGATCTTAAGCTCGATATTGTGCACG
Source organism: Xanthobacteraceae bacterium (assembly GCA_049512975.1). Classification (GTDB taxonomy): domain Bacteria; phylum Pseudomonadota; class Alphaproteobacteria; order Rhizobiales; family Xanthobacteraceae; genus BOG-931. Next base: position 138,644 of record JBEKWO010000003.1, read on the forward strand.
ATGGTGCCGACCGGAATATTGGCGATCGGCATGGCGTTGCCGGGCTTGACGTCGACATACTCGCCGGCGACGACGGTGTCGCCGACGGCAAGCCGCTGCGGCGCCAGAATATAAGCGAGCTCGCCGTCCTCGTATTTGATCAGCGCGATGAAGCCGGTGCGGTTCGGATCGTATTCGAGCCGCTCGACCTTGGCCGGCATATCGAACTTGCGGCGCTTGAAGTCGATCCTGCGGTAGGCGCGCTTGTGGCCGCCGCCGCGATAGCGAATGGTGATCGATCCACCGTTGTTGCGGCCGCCGCTCGAGCTCTTGCCTTCGCTGAGCGCCTTGACCGGGGCGCCGGAGTAGAGCGCCGAGCGATCGACCAGCACCAGCTGTCGCTGACCAGGCGTGACCGGATTATAGGTCTTGAGTGCCATCAGCCGCTCCTAAAGTCCCGTCGTCACGTCGATCTTCTGACCCTCTTCGAGGGTCACCACGGCGCGCTTGCTGCTCGACTGCAGACCGTAGCGGCCGCGAAACGCCTTCCACTTGCCGCGTCGCCGCAGCGTATTGACGCTTTTGACTTTCACGTCGAACAGCTTCTCGACCGCCTCCTTGATCTGCGGCTTGGTCGCGCCTAGCGCGACCTTGAAGATGACCTTGTTATGCTCGGATGCGCCGGTCGCCTTCTCGGTGATGACCGGCGCGATGATCACGTCGTAATGGCGCGGATCGGTGGTGCTCATTTGAAGCGCGCCTCCAGCGCATCGACGGCGGCGCGCGTCAGCACCAGCTTTTGCCGGCGCAGGATATCGTAGACATTGATGCCCTGGACCGGCAGCACGTCGATATTCGGGATGTTGCGGGCGGCGGTGCGCACACCCGGCGCAATTTCGGCGCCGTCGATGATCAGCGCGTTGGCCAGGCCAAGTTTTTCGAACTGGTTGCGCAGCGCCTTGGTCTTGGCCTCCTTCAGGCTTAGCGCCTCGATGACGATGATGCCGTCATCCTTGGCCTTGGCCGAGAGCGCGTGCTTGAGCGCCAGCGCCCGGATCTTCTTCGGCAGGCCGATGGCGTGGCTGCGCGGTTGCGGGCCGAACGAGCGGCCGCCACCGCGGAACAGATTGACGCGGGCGGAGCCGTGGCGGGCGGAGCCGGTGCCCTTCTGCCGGTACATCTTCTTGCCGGTACGATTGATGTCGGCGCGATTTTTCACCGCATGGGTGCCGCGCTGGCGCTTGGCCAGTTGCCACACCACACAGCGCTGAATGATGTCGGCGCGCGGTTCGAGCCCGAAAATGGCGTCGGAGACCGTGACCGAGCCGGCCTTCTTGCCGTCGAGAGTGGTGACGTTGAGTTCCATGTCACGCGCCCTTCTGCGGCTCGGCGGAGGCCAGCTTGTCAGTTTCCGGCTGCGCCGCCAGCGCGGTCTCGGACAGCTTGAACTTGCCGGGCTTCGGCACGCCGGCCGGCAGCTTCTTCTTCACCGCGTCGCGCACGGTGATCCAGCCGCCCTTGACGCCGGGCACCGCGCCCTCGACCAGAATGAGCCCGCGCTCGACGTCGGTCTGCATCACTTTGAGATTGAGCGTGGTCACGCGATCGACGCCCATGTGGCCCGACATTTTCTTGTTCTTGAAAGTCTTGCCCGGGTCCTGACGGCCGCCGGTCGAACCGATCGAGCGATGCGAGATGGACACGCCATGGCTCGCCCGCAGGCCGCCGAAGTTCCAGCGCTTCATGCCGCCGGCCCAGCCCTTGCCGGTCGAAGTCCCGGTGACATCGACATATTGGCCGACGACGAAGTGATCCGCCGTGATCTCGGCACCCACTGGGATCAGCGCGTCGTCGTCGACGCGGAATTCGGCGAGCTTGCGCTTGGGCTCGACCTTGGCCACCGCGAAGTGGCCTCGATCGGCCTTGGTCGTGCGTTGCACTTTGCGCTGCCCGGCGCCGAGCTGCAGCGCCACGTAGCCGTTCTTCTCTTTGGTGCGATGACCCACCACCTGGCAATTGGCCAGCCGCAACACCGTCACCGGCACATGCTCGCCGGCCTCGGTGAAGAGGCGGGTCATCCCGACTTTCTGTGCCAGCACTCCGGAACGCATTGCCAAATCCCCTTCGCGCCTAGAGCTTGATCTCGACGTCGACACCGGCGGCGAGATCGAGCTTCATCAGCGCATCGACGGTCTGCGGCGTCGGATCGACGATGTCGAGCAGCCGCTTGTGCGTGCGCATTTCGAACTGCTCGCGGCTTTTCTTGTCGATATGCGGCGAGCGGTTGACCGTGAACTTCTCGATCTTGGTCGGCAGCGGGATCGGTCCCCGCACCTGCGCGCCGGTGCGCTTGGCGGTGTTGACGATCTCGCGCGTCGACGCATCGAGGATGCGATGGTCGAACGCCTTGAGCCGGATGCGTATGTTCTGGCCGTTCATCGTCTTCTCTTTCACTTGTCATTGCCGGGCTCGACCCGGCAATCCCGATTCCCTTGCACCGTCGTGCCTTATGATCGAGATGGCCGGGACAAGCCCGGCCATGACGGATCAAGCACTTATTCCAGAATGCTCGCCACCACGCCGGCGCCGACGGTGCGGCCGCCCTCGCGGATGGCGAAGCGCAGCTTTTCCTCCATGGCGATCGGCACGATCAGCGTCACCTCCATGGCGATATTGTCGCCCGGCATCACCATCTCGGTGCCTTCCGGCAGCGTCACCACGCCCGTCACGTCGGTGGTGCGGAAATAGAACTGCGGCCGGTAATTGGTAAAGAACGGCGTATGGCGTCCGCCTTCCTCCTTGGTGAGGATGTAGGCCTCAGCCTTGAACTTGGTGTGCGGCTTGACCGAGCCCGGCTTGCACAAAACCTGCCCGCGTTCGACCTCTTCGCGTTTCGTGCCGCGCAGCAGGCAGCCGACGTTGTCGCCCGCCTCGCCTTGATCGAGCAGCTTGCGGAACATCTCGACGCCGGTGACGACGGTCTTCAGCGTCGGCTTGATGCCCACGATCTCGACTTCTTCGCCGACTTTGATGATGCCGCGCTCGATGCGGCCGGTGCAGACCGTGCCGCGTCCGGAGATCGAGAACACGTCTTCGACCGGCATCAGGAACGGCTGGTCCTTCGGCCGCTCGGGTTGCGGAATGTAGTCGTCCACCGCCTTCATCAGCGCCGTGATCGAGTTCTTGCCGAGCTCGTCATCCTTGCCTTCGAGCGCAAACAGCGCCGAGCCCTTGACCACCGGGATCTTGTCGCCGGGGAAATTGTACTTCGAGAGCAGCTCGCGGACCTCGAGTTCGACGAGTTCAAGGAGCTCGGGATCATCCACCATGTCCACTTTGTTGAGATAGACGACGAGCGCCGGCACGCCGACCTGGCGGGCGAGTAGGATATGCTCGCGGGTCTGCGGCATCGGGCCGTCGGCGGCGCTCACCACCAGGATCGCGCCATCCATCTGCGCGGCGCCGGTGATCATGTTCTTGACGTAGTCGGCATGGCCCGGGCAATCGACATGGGCGTAATGGCGCTTGTCGGTCTCGTACTCGACATGCGCAGTGGCGATGGTGATGCCGCGCGCCTTCTCCTCCGGCGCCTTGTCGATCTGGTCGTAGGCGGTGAACTTCGCCTGACCTTTTTCCGCCAAGACTTTGGTGATCGCCGCCGTCAACGTCGTCTTGCCATGATCGACATGGCCGATCGTGCCGATGTTGCAATGCGGTTTCGTGCGCAGGAATTTTTCCTTGGCCATGAGACTCTCCGTTCCGGCTCTCTTCTAGACCTTCGTAAAAACGCCGATCAGGCGAACTTCGCCTGAACCTCGTCCGCGATGCCCTTGGGCACCTCAGCGTAGTGATCGAACTGCATGGTGAACGTGGCACGCCCCTGACTCATGGAGCGCAGATTGTTGACGTAGGAGAACATGTTGGCGAGCGGCACCATCGCGGTGATGACGTTGGCATTGCCGCGCATGTCCTGGCCCTGAATCTGGCCGCGCCGCGAATTGAGATCGCCGATCACCGACCCGGTATATTCCTCCGGCGTCACCACCTCGACTTTCATGACCGGCTCGAGCAGCACCGGGCCGCCCTTCTGCAGCGCCTCGCGCAACGCCGCGCGCGCCGCGATCTCGAAGGCCATCGCCGAGGAATCGACGTCGTGCGAGGCGCCGTCGATCAGGCTGACCTTGAGGTCGACCACCGGGAAGCCGGCGAGCACGCCGGAACTCATCACCCCTTCCAGGCCTTTCTCGACCGCCGGGATGAACTCCTTCGGCACCGAGCCGCCGACGATTTCGTTCTCAAATTCAAAGCCGGTGCCCGGCGCGCCCGGCTCGGCGACGATTTTGACGCGCGCGTATTGGCCGTGGCCGCCGGTCTGCTTCTTGTGCGTATAGTCGACGGTGGCGGGCCGGGTGATCTTCTCGCGATAGGCAACCTGCGGCGCACCGATATTGGCATCGACCTTGTAGGTGCGCTTGAGGATATCGACCTTGATGTCGAGGTGCAGCTCGCCCATGCCTCTGATGATGGTCTGGCCGGATTCCGGGTCGGTGTTGACGCGGAACGACGGGTCCTCGGCCACCAGCTTGGCGAGCGCCACGCCGAGCTTCTCCTGGTCGGCTTTCGACTTCGGCTCGATGGCGATCTCGATGACCGGATCGGGGAATTCCATCTTTTCCAGGATCACCGGCTTCTGCGGATCGCACAGCGTGTCGCCGGTGCGGACTTCCTTCAGTCCCGCCAGCGCCACGATATCGCCGGCAAAGGCTTCCTTGATGTCTTCGCGGTTGTTGGCATGCATCAACAGCATGCGGCCGACGCGTTCCTTACGGTCTTTGGTCGAATTCAAGACACCGGTGCCGCTTTCGAGCGTGCCCGAATAGATGCGGCAGAAGGTGATGGTGCCGACGAACGGGTCGTCCATGATCTTGAACGCGAGCAGCGCCATCGGTTCGGTGTCGGACGGCTTGCGGACGACCTCGTTGCCCTTGGGATCGATGCCCTTGATCGGCGGCACGTCGAGCGGCGACGGCAGATAATCGACAACGGCGTCCAGCAGCGGCTGCACGCCCTTGTTCTTGAACGCCGAGCCGCACAGCACCGGATAGAACGCCCCGCTAATTGTGGCCTTGCGGATCAGGCGCTTCAGCGTCGCTTCGTCGGGCTCCCGGCCGTCGAGATAAGCAGCCATCACCTCGTCGTCGAGCTCGACCGCCGCCTCGATCAGCTTCTCGCGATACTCCTTGGCCTGGTCCAACAGCTCGGCCGGAATCTCAATGTCGTGGTACTCCGCGCCGAGCGTCTCCTCGTCCCACACCACGCCGACCATGCGCACCAGATCGATGACGCCCTTGAACTGGTTCTCGGCCCCGATCGGCAGCTGGATGGCCACCGGCTTGGCACCGAGGCGATCGACAATGTCCTTGAGGCACTGGAAATAGTCCGCGCCGGTTTTGTCCATCTTGTTACACAACACGATGCGCGGCACCCGGTACTTGTCGCCCTGCCGCCAGACCGTCTCGGTTTGCGGCTCGACGCCCTGGTTGGAATCGAGCACGCAGACGGCGCCGTCGAGCACGCGCAGCGAACGTTCCACCTCGATGGTGAAATCCACGTGGCCGGGCGTATCGATGATGTTGAGGCGCTTGCCGGCCCAGAAGGCGGTGGTCGCGGCCGAGGTGATGGTGATGCCGCGCTCCTGCTCCTGCTCCATCCAGTCCATGGTCGCGGCGCCTTCGTGCACCTCGCCCATCTTATGGCTCTTGCCGGTGTAATAGAGGATGCGCTCGGTCGTGGTCGTCTTGCCGGCATCGATGTGGGCCATGATGCCGAAGTTGCGATAATCCTCGATCGGATGGATGCGGGGCATGGGAAATCCTTCGCTGTCGCCGGCTTTACCAGCGATAGTGCGAGAACGCGCGGTTGGCTTCCGCCATCCGGTGTGTATCCTCGCGCTTCTTGACGGCGTTCCCCCTGTTATTCGAGGCATCGAGCAGCTCGGCGGAGAGCCGCTCGGTCATGGTCTTTTCGTTGCGCTCGCGCGCGGCGGAGATGATCCAGCGGATGCCGAGCGCCTGGCGCCGCGACGTGCGCACCTCGACCGGCACCTGATAGGTCGCGCCGCCAACGCGGCGCGAGCGCACTTCGATCGACGGCATGACGTTGTCGAGCGCCTGCTCGAAGACGCTGATCGGGTTCTGCCGGGTCTTGCCCTCGATCATATCCAAGGCGCCATAGACGATGTTCTCCGCCACGGACTTCTTGCCGGCGTGCATCACCGAATTCATGAATTTGGTCACCACGACGTTGCCGAATTTCGGGTCCGGCTGGATCTCGCGTTTGTCTGCGCTGTGACGGCGGGACATCGTTCAGACTCCAATCACTTCGGCCGTTTGGCGCCGTATTTCGAGCGCCGCTGCTTGCGATTTTTCACGCCCTGGGTATCGAGCACGCCACGCAGGATGTGGTAGCGCACGCCCGGCAAATCCTTGACGCGGCCGCCGCGGATCATCACCACCGAATGCTCCTGCAAGTTATGGCCCTCGCCGGGGATATAACCGATGACTTCGAAGCCGTTGGTGAGCCGAACCTTGGCGACCTTGCGCAGCGCCGAATTCGGCTTCTTCGGCGTGGTCGTGTAGACGCGCGTGCAGACGCCGCGTTTTTGCGGGCTCTGCTGCAGGGCCGGCACCTTCTTCTTCGCGTGCTGGGTCACCCGCGGCTTGCGAATGAGCTGGTTGATGGTCGGCATCGCTCGCCAAACTTTCCTTTTTCGGGGCTTGCGCCCCTTTTGCCTTTTTCGGGCCTGCGCCCGGTGGTCACCGCGCGAAACGCGTTCGCGCAAAAGAAATCGCGCCTTCCGCTTCCCACCATGGAAGCAAGGGCGCTGGAAACTCCGCAGAGGACCACGATGCAGATGCCCGCGGTCGTGCGCTTCGTCGATCTGACTTTCCGAGTCAGAGGCAGCGTTTGAGCCTGCTTATGTCGAGGCGTCGCGCCGCGTCCCATTTACCCATGAATGGGGAGCCAAGAAAGCAAACGACTTTCAATAGCTTAGCTGGGACCCGGACAGGCCGTTCCGACGGGCGAAGCTCACCGCCTGCCGCAAAGTGCGCGGTATGTATCGGCGCTACCGGTCGAAGTCAAGCCGATATGGGCACGAAAGCGCGATGGCGCAAGCACATCCGGGCTCTCTGCAGGGTGCACCCGGTCGTCGGAAGCGCTGCGGCTGGCCGCTTCATCTAGGCGGCCTTTCTCGGGCTATCCTTCAAAAGCCCGAGCTGCACCAGGCTTTCGGCTGTGGCGACGATGGCCTCCTCGCGCGAACGCGGCGCCCAGCCCAGCACCCGCTTGGCCTTTTCGTTGGTGGCGTTCTTTATCTTGCCGAGTTCGGGAATGATCTGCCTCGCCGCCGGATCGCGGAGCGCGGCAAAGCGCACCAGCCAATTCGGCAGTTGCCGGGTTGGCACTCTTCTCGCCGCGGCGCCCATGCGGCGCTTCAGCATCTTGGCGATATCGCTAATCGACATGGCATCGCCGGCGACGGCGAGAAACCGCTCACCCTTGGCGGCCGGATGCGTCATGGCGCGGATATGCAAATCGGCGACATCGCGCACGTCGACGACGCCGATATAGTATCGCGGGCAGCCGAGCATGGCGCCGTCCATCATGCGCTGCACGAGAAGGATCGAGGTCGAATAGTCAGGCCCGAGTACCGGGCCAAACACACCGACCGGGTTGACGACGGCAAGCTCGAGCCCGCCGCCTTCCTTCGCAACGAAATCCCAGGCCGCACGTTCCGCCAAAGTCTTCGATTTCGTGTAGGGGAGGATGTTGGGGCCGTTGAGGTCGGTCCAGTCCGTCTCGTTGAACGGCGTCTGCTGCGGCTTATGGCCGTAGCCGATCGCTGCGAATGAGGAGGTCAGCACCACGCGCTTGACGCCGGCGTCGCGCGAGGCGCGCAGCACCCGCAGTGCACCATCGCGCGCCGGCACGATCAGCTCGTTCTCGTCCTTGGGGACGTTCGCCGGCAGTGGCGAGGCGACATGCAGCACGTACTCGCAGCCGGCGACGGCATCCGGCCAGCCGGCGTCGCTTTCGAGGTCGGCGGCGACAAAGGACAAGCGATCGCCCGGCTCGGCACCGCCTTGCCTGAGCAAGGCGCGCACGTCGGTCTCGCGCTTCAAGTTGCGCACCGTTGTGCGCACCCGGTGGTCCGCGGCCAGCAGTTGCAGGATGCAATGACTGCCGATGAAGCCCGACCCGCCGGTGACCAGAACTGTGCTCATGGACGCCTCCTTTCTACGTCGCCGACATTATCGAGGAGTCTAGCAAACATAGGAGGGGCGCATAAAACGAAAAGGCCGCCCAGATGGCGGCCTTCCCGTAATTTGCAACTGCCCCGCGTCTACTCCGCCGCCGGCAGCGCCGCCGTCTCGGCGGCCGCGGCCTTGGCGGCCGCTTCCTTCTCGCGCTCGGCGAGGATGAGCTGGTCGCGCTTGACGGCGACTTCGCGCAGCCGGTTCATCATGGCGCCGGTGCCGGCCGGGATCAGGCGTCCGACGATGACGTTCTCCTTGAGACCGTCGAGCGTGTCGGCCTTACCGCTTACCGCAGCCTCGGTCAGCACGCGCGTCGTCTCCTGGAACGAAGCCGCCGAGATGAACGAGCGCGTCTGCAGCGAAGCCTTGGTAATGCCGAGCAGCACCGGATGCGCGGTCGCCGGCTTCTTGCCTTCCTCGATCGCCCGGACATTGACCTCGTCGAACTCGATCTTGTCGACCTGCTCGCCCTGGATCAGGTCGGTCTCGCCGGATTCGTCGATCTCGACCTTCTGCAGCATCTGCCGCACGATCACTTCGATGTGCTTGTCGTTGATGGCAACGCCCTGCAGCCGATAGACGTCCTGGATTTCGTTGACCAGGTAGCCGGCCAGCTCCTCGACGCCCTTGATCGCCAGGATGTCGTGCGGCGCCGGGTTGCCCTCGACGATATAGTCGCCCTTCTCGATGAGGTCGCCATCCTGCAAGTGGATGTGCTTGCCCTTCGGGACCAGATACTCCCTCGGCTCCTCGTCCTTGGTGGCGGGCTCGATAGTGATCCGCCGCTTGTTCTTGTAGTCGCGGCCGAAGCGCACCGTGCCGGAAATCTCGGCGATGACCGCGGATTCCTTGGGCCGCCGGGCCTCGAACAGTTCGGCGACGCGCGGCAGACCGCCGGTGATGTCGCGGGTCTTGGCGCTTTCGGTGGGAATGCGGGCGATGACGTCGCCCGCCTTCATCTTGGCGCCCGGATCGACCGAGATGATGGCGTCGACCGCCAGCGTGTAGCGGGCGTCGCCGCCGCGGCTCAATTTGAGGATCTTGCCGTCCTTGCCCTTGATCACCAAAGCCGGACGCAAATCCTGCTGGCCGCGGACGGAGCCGCTGCGCCAGTCGATGACCACGCGCTTGGCGATGCCGGTCGATTCATCGAGCGTCTCGGTCATCGACTGACCTTCGACCAGGTCCTCGAAACCGACCGTGCCCTCGACCTCGGTGAGGATCGGGCGTGTATAGGGATCCCACTCGGCGATGCGCTGGCCGCGCTTGATGTGCTCGCCGTCTTCGACCTTGAGCCGCGCGCCGTATTGGATGCGGTGCACGGCCCGCTCGGTGCCGTCCGGATCGGTGACGGCGACGATGAGGTTGCGGCTCATCACGATCTGATCGCCGTCCGAATTGCGCACGACGTTCTTGTTCTTGATCTTGATCGTGCCCTCGAAGTTCGACTCGACGAACGACTGCTCCGAGATCTGCGCCGCGCCGCCGATGTGGAACGTGCGCATGGTGAGCTGGGTGCCCGGCTCGCCGATCGATTGCGCGGCGATGACGCCCACCGCCTCGCCCATATTGACCGGCGTGCCGCGGGCGAGATCGCGCCCATAGCACTTGCCGCAGCAGCCGCTGGTGGTCTCGCAGGTCAGCACCGAACGGATCTTGACCTCCTGCACGCCGGCATTGACCAGCCGCTCGACATGCGGCTCCTCGAGCAGCGTGCCGTTGGCGACCAGAACCTCGTTGCTCGACGGGTCGCGCACGTCCTCGGCTGTGGTGCGGCCGAGGATGCGGCTCGCCAGCGACGCCACGACGGTGCCGGCATCGATGATGGCCCGCACCTTGATGCCGCGGGTGCTGCCGCAATCCTCCTCGGTGATGATGCAGTCCTGCGCCACGTCGACGAGACGCCGGGTCAGATAACCGGAATTCGCCGTCTTCAGCGCGGTGTCGGCGAGGCCCTTGCGCGCGCCGTGCGTCGAGTTGAAGTACTCGAGCACGGAGAGGCCCTCCTTGAAGTTGGAGATGATCGGGCTCTCGATGATCTCGCCGGACGGCTTGGCCATCAGGCCGCGCATGCCGGCGAGCTGCCGCATCTGCGCCGGCGAGCCGCGCGCGCCGGAATGCGCCATCATGTAGATCGAGTTGACCTGCGCCTCCTGGCCCTTCTCCGCGGGCTTGGAGGTGGAGATCTCGCGCATCATCGCGTCGGCGATTTCCTCGGTGCACTTCGACCAGGCATCGACGACCTTGTTGTATTTTTCGCCCTGGGTGATCAGGCCGTCGTTGTATTGCTGCTCGAATTCCTTCACCAGCTCGCGGGTCTTATTGACGCTCGCCGGCTTGGAGCGCGGCACCACCATGTCGTCCTTGCCGAACGAGATGCCGGCCTTGAAGGCATGGTGGAAGCCGAGCGCCATGACGCGGTCGCAGAAGATCACGGTCTCTTTCTGCCCACAGTGGCGATAGACGGTGTCGATCATGCTGGAGATTTCGCGCTTCGTCATCAGCTTGTTGACGAGGTCGAACGAAATCTTCGGCTGCTTCGGCAACACCTCGCCGAGCAGCACGCGACCGGGCGTGGTCTCGTACCACGTGCGGACCGGCTTGCCGGCTTCGTCGACGCCCTCCCAGCGATACTTGATCTTGGTGTGCAGACCGACCGCCTTCTCCTGCAAGGCGTGCTCGACCTCGCTGATATTGTGGTAAAAGCCCTGCACAATGTTCTTCTTCTTGCGGTCGCGCTCGAGTTCCTTCTGCGCATGCAGCTCGAGCTTCCACTGCCCCGGGCCGCCGTCAGCCATGATCGACAGGTAATAGAGACCGAGCACGATATCCTGCGACGGCACGATGATCGGCGAGCCGTTGGCCGGGTGCAGGATGTTGTTGGTCGACATCATCAGCACGCGGGCTTCGAGCTGCGCCTCCAGCGACAACGGCACGTGGACCGCCATCTGGTCGCCGTCGAAGTCGGCGTTGAACGCCGCGCAGACCAGCGGATGCAGCTGGATGGCCTTGCCTTCGATCAGCACCGGCTCGAACGCCTGGATACCGAGACGATGCAGCGTCGGCGCGCGGTTCAATAGCACCGGATGCTCGCGGATCACCTCGTCGAGGATGTCCCAAACCTCGGGCTTCTCCTTCTCGACCAGCTTCTTGGCTTGCTTCACGGTGGTCGACAGGCCCTTGGCGTCGAGCCGCGAATAGATGAACGGCTTGAACAGCTCGAGCGCCATTTTCTTCGGCAGCCCGCACTGATGCAGCTTGAGCTCGGGACCGACCACGATCACCGAGCGGCCGGAATAATCGACGCGCTTGCCGAGCAGGTTCTGCCGGAAGCGGCCCTGCTTGCCCTTGAGCATGTCGGCGAGCGACTTCAACGGCCGCTTGTTGGCGCCGGTAATGACACGGCCGCGGCGGCCGTTGTCGAACAACGCGTCGACCGCCTCCTGCAGCATCCGCTTCTCGTTGCGGATGATGATGTCGGGCGCGCGCAACTCGATCAGGCGCTTGAGCCGGTTGTTGCGGTTGATGACGCGCCGATAGAGATCGTTGAGGTCGGACGTGGCGAAGCGACCGCCGTCGAGCGGCACCAGCGGGCGCAGGTCCGGCGGAATCACCGGCACGTGGGTCAAGATCATCCATTCCGGCTTGTTGCCGGACTGGACGAACGCCTCGATCAGCTTCAGCCGCTTGGCGAGTTTTTTCGGCTTGAGCTCGGAAGTCGATTCCGCGATTTCCTTGCGCAGGTCCGCGGCCATCTTCTCCAGATCGAGGGCTTTCAGCATTTCGCGGATCGCTTCGGCGCCGATCATGGCGGTGAAGCTGTCGGCACCGAGCTCGTCCTGCGCCTTGGTGTATTCCTCTTCGCTCAGCAGCTGACGATCCTTGAGCGGGGTCAGCCCAGGCTCCAGCACGACGTAGTACTCGAAATAGAGGATGCGCTCGAGGTCCTTGAGCGTCATGTCGAGTAGCAGCCCGATGCGCGACGGCAGCGATTTCAGGAACCAGATGTGCGCGACCGGCGCTGCCAGCTCGATATGGCCCATGCGTTCGCGCCGCACGCGCGACAGCGTCACCTCGACCGAGCACTTCTCGCAGATGATGCCCTTGTATTTCATCCGCTTGTACTTGCCGCACAGGCACTCGTAGTCCTTGATCGGACCGAAGATGCGCGCGCAGAACAGCCCGTCGCGCTCCGGCTTGAAGGTGCGGTAATTGATGGTCTCCGGCTTTTTGATCTCGCCGTATGACCAGGACAGAATCTTTTCCGGGCTCGCGATCGAAATCCGGATCTGGTCGAAGACCTGAGCCGGCACCTGCGGGCTGAAAAGATTCATGATCTCTTGGTTCATCGTCGTCTCCGCTTGCCGACCATGTCGGCCGCTATCGTTGTCTTTGCCTCGTCATGGCCGGGCTTGACCCGACCATCTCGCTTAAGAAGGCACTGCCTTCCGATCGGGATGCGCGGGACACGGGGCACCAAGACGGCGCTTCGCGCCTAATGCCCGCGCATGACGCGTCGTGTTACTCGGCGGCCTCGGACATGCCGTCGCCGCCACGCTGTTGCTTGGAGTTGTGCAGGTCGACGTTGAGCCCGAGCGAGCGCATCTCCTTGATCAGCACGTTGAACGATTCCGGAATGCCGGCCTCGAAGGTGTCGTCGCCGCGCACGATTGCCTCGTACACCTTGGTACGGCCGGCGACATCGTCCGACTTCACCGTCAGCATTTCCTGGAGCGTGTAGGCGGCGCCGTAGGCTTCGAGCGCCCACACCTCCATTTCGCCGAAGCGCTGGCCGCCGAACTGCGCCTTGCCGCCCAGCGGCTGCTGGGTCACCAGGCTGTAGGGGCCGATCGACCGGGCATGGATCTTGTCGTCGACGAGGTGATGCAGCTTCAGCATGTAGATGTGGCCGACCGTGACCTTGCGGTCGAAGGTGTCGCCGGTGCGCCCATCGTAGAGGCTCACCTGGCCGGAATGATCAAGACCGGCGAGATCGAGCATATGCTCGATATCCGCCTCCTTGGCGCCGTCGAACACCGGCGTCGAGATCGGCACGCCGTGGCGCAGATTGCTGCCGAGCTCGATCAAACCCTTTTCGTCGAGCGACTTGATGGTCTCCTCGTCGCCGTAGATTTTGCGCAGCAGCTCCTTGAGCGGCTTGGCGTCCTTCTTGCTGTTGTAGAGATCGACAGCGTGACCGATCTTCAGTCCCAGGCCGGCACAAGCCCAGCCGAGATGGGTCTCCAGGATCTGCCCGACATTCATGCGGCTCGGCACGCCGAGCGGATTGAGCACGATGTCGACCGAGGTGCCGTCGGCGAGGAACGGCATGTCCTCGACCGGCACGATCTTCGACACCACGCCCTTGTTGCCGTGGCGTCCGGCCATCTTGTCGCCGGGCTGGATCTTGCGCTTCACGGCGACGAAGACCTTGACCATCTTCATGACGCCGGGCGGCAATTCGTCGCCGCGCTGCAATTTCTCGACCTTGTCGAGGAAGCGCTGCTCGAGCCGCTTCTTCGATTCGTCGTACTGCTTACGGATGGCTTCGATCTCCGCCATCACCTTGTCGTTGGGCGAGGCGAACAGCCACCACTGCGAGCGCGGAAATTCCTCGAGCACCGCGCGGGTGATCTTGGTGTCCTTCTTGAACCCCTTCGGCCCGGCAATGCCCTGCCGGCCCTCCAAGAGTTCGGCGAGACGGCCATAGACGTTGCGGTCGAGGATCGCCTGCTCGTCGTCGCGGTCCTTGGCCAGCCGTTCGATCTCCTCACGCTCGATGGCGAGCGCGCGCTCGTCCTTTTCGACGCCGTGCCGGTTGAATACCCGGACCTCGACGACGGTGCCCTGCACACCCGGCGGCACCCGCAGCGAGGTGTCGCGCACGTCGGACGCCTTCTCGCCGAAGATGGCGCGCAGGAGTTTTTCCTCCGGCGTCATCGGGCTCTCGCCCTTCGGCGTGATCTTGCCGACCAGGATGTCGCCGGCGCGCACTTCGGCGCCGATATAGACGATGCCGGCCTCGTCGAGATTCTTCAGCGTCTCTTCCGAGACGTTGGGAATGTCGCGGGTGATCTCCTCGGGACCGAGCTTGGTGTCGCGCGCCATCACCTCGAATTCCTCGATATGGATCGAGGTGAAGACGTCGTCTTTGACGATCCGCTCGGAGAGCAGGATCGAGTCCTCGAAGTTGTAGCCGTTCCACGGCATGAACGCGACGAGGACGTTCCTTCCGAGCGCGAGCTCGCCGAGATCGGTCGACGGACCGTCGGCGATAATGTCGCTCTTTTTGACCTGGTCGCCGACTTTCACCAGCGGCCGCTGATTGATGCAGGTGTTCTGGTTCGAGCGCTGGAACTTCTGCAGCCGATAGATGTCGACCCCGGGCTTGGTCGGGTCCGATTCGTCGGTGGCGCGGATCACGATACGGGTGGCGTCAACCTGATCGACGATCCCGGTGCGGCGGGCGGCGATGGCGGCACCAGAGTCGCGCGCCACGACGCCTTCCATGCCGGTACCGACGAACGGCGCCTCGGCATGCACCAGCGGCACCGCCTGGCGCTGCATGTTGGAGCCCATCAGTGCCCGGTTGGCGTCATCGTTCTCGAGGAACGGGATCAGCGCCGCGGCCACCGAAACAAGCTGCTTCGGCGACACGTCCATGAAATCCACCTTGTCCGGCGGAATGAGCTGCACGTCGCCGGCATGCCGCACGACTACGAGATCGTCGGTGAAGCGGCCTTTGGCATCGATGGCGGAGTTCGCCTGGGCGACGGTGTAGCGGCCCTCCTCCATCGCCGAGAGGTAGATGACCTCGTCGCTGACGCGGCCGTCCTTTACCTTGCGGTAAGGCGTCTCGACGAAGCCGTATTTGTTGACCCGTGCATAGGTCGCGAGCGAGTTGATCAGGCCGATATTCGGCCCTTCCGGGGTCTCAATCGGACAGATGCGCCCGTAATGCGTCGGGTGCACGTCGCGGACTTCGAATCCGGCGCGCTCGCGGGTCAAGCCGCCGGGGCCGAGCGCCGACAGCCGCCGCTTATGGGTGATTTCCGACAGCGGGTTGGTCTGATCCATGAACTGCGACAGCTGCGAGGAGCCGAAGAACTCGCGCACCGCCGCCGCCGCCGGCTTGGCGTTGATCAGGTCCTGCGGCATCACCGTGTCGATATCGACCGACGACATGCGCTCCTTGATCGCGCGTTCCATGCGCAAGAGCCCGATGCGATACTGATTTTCCATCAGCTCGCCGACCGAGCGGACCCGCCGGTTGCCAAGGTGGTCGATGTCGTCGATCTCGCCCTTGCCGTCGCGCAGGTCGACCAGCGTGCGGATCACCGCGATGATGTCTTCCTTGCGCAGAATGCGCACGGTGTCCGGCGCATCGAGATCGAGCCGCATGTTCATCTTGACGCGGCCGACCGCGGAGAGATCGTAACGCTCCGAATCGAAAAACAGCGACTGGAACATCGACTGCGCGGTGTCGATCGTCGGCGGCTCGCCCGGGCGCATGACGCGGTAGATGTCGAATAGTGCCTCCTCGCGCGTCATGTTCTTGTCGATCGCGAGTGTATTGCGGATGTAGGCGCCGACATTGACGTGATCGATGTCGAGAATCGGCAACTCCTTGTAGCCGAGATCCATCAGCGACTTCAGTGGCGTTTTACCGACGCTTATGTCCCACTCGCCGTCTTTCCGCTCCGTGCCCGTGATTTCTTCGCCGGCCTCGGCATAGATCTCGCCGGTCTTGGGGTTGACGAGGTCCTCGGCGAGGTAACGCCCGATCAGTTCCGGATCAGTCATCCGAAGCGCCTTGAGGCCCTTTTCTGCAAGCTGACGTGCAGCGCGTACAGTGAGCTTCTTACCCTCTTCAAGGACGGTCTTGCCGGTATCAGCGTCAACGAGATTCTTAATCGCCTTGTAGCCACGAAGCCGGTTGGCATCGAACGGCACGCGCCAGCCCTCTTTCGTGCGCTTGTAATGCACCTGCTTGTAGAAGGTATTGAGGATCTCTTCCCCGCTCATGCCGAGCGCATAAAGCAGCGAAGTGACGGGAATCTTCCGCCGCCGGTCGATGCGCGCGTAAACGATGTCCTTGGCGTCGAACTCAATGTCGAGCCACGAACCGCGATAGGGAATGATGCGGGCGGCGAACAACAGCTTGCCCGAAGAGTGCGTCTTGCCCTTGTCGTGATCGAAGAACACGCCGGGCGAGCGATGCATCTGCGAGACGATGACGCGCTCGGTGCCGTTGACGACGAAGGTGCCGTTGTTGGTCATGAGCGGGATGTCGCCCATGTAGACGTCCTGCTCCTTGATGTCCTTGACCGACTTGGCGCCGGTCTCTTCGTCGATATCGAACACGATCAGGCGTAGCGTGACCTTGAGCGGCGCGGCATAGGTCATGCCGCGCTGCCGGCACTCGTCGACGTCGTATTTGGGCCCTTCGAACTCGTACTTGACGAATTCGAGCATCGACGTGTTGGAGAAGTCGGAAATCGGGAACACCGATTTGAACACCGCCTGCAGGCCCTCGTTGGGGCGGCCGCCCGGCGGCTCCACCACCAGCAGGAATTGGTCGTAGGACGCCTTCTGAACCTCAATGAGGTTCGGCATCTCCGCGACTTCCTCAATTTTTCCGAAAAACTTCCGTACGCGCTTCCGACCGATAAACGTCTGCGCCATCATGTCCTCTCGCTCAATCGAACCATCGGGCTCGAACGGTCCCGTTCAAGCCACCATCCTCGAACCCGCCGGGTTCGAGGCACCGAGGCGATCAAGACGACTCTCCAGAAGGCCGCAATCCATCGCGACCGTCGGGACAGGCGTCGAACCACCTATTGTCTGTGATTCGGCTAAGAAGTCCGAATCATCCCAATACGCTTGCCGTGCGCGGCATTGTCGGTGATTCCGCGACCTGGCCTGCCGAAATCACCGATTTCCACCACATCGACCGTATCAACCGTACCTTTCGCAATGGCCGGACTGATCCGGCCATCCACGTCTGCAGCCTCGCGGGATCCCCGAGTCTCGCTCCGCTCGCCCGGGATATCCGCGAGATAGGCATTCACCTACTTCAACTCAACCTTGGCGCCGACTTTTTCGAGAGTCGCCTTGATCTTGGCGGCCTCGTCCTTGTTGACACCTTCCTTCACCGGTTTGGGAGCGCCTTCGACCAAGTCCTTGGCCTCCTTGAGGCCGAGGCCGGTGATCGCGCGCACCTCCTTGATCACTTCGATCTTCTTGTCGCCCACAGCCGACAGCACGACCGTGAACTCGGTCTTCTCCTCGGCTGCAGGTGCGGCGGCACCCGCCGCGGGACCGGCCGCAACCGCAACCGCGGCGGCGGCGGAAACGCCCCACTTCTCTTCCAGCAACTTGGCAAGTTCGGCCGCCTCGAGCACGGTGAGCCCGGACAGGTCGTCGACGATTTTCTGTAGATCAGCCATGAGTGTTGTCCTTCGGTTCTAACCTTCGAGTTGAGGCAGCTTAGGCAGCCGCGCCTTCCCCGCTTTTGTTGGCATAGGCCTGTACGACGCGAGCGATCTTGGCGGCAGGGGCGTTCACCACCTGCGCGATCTTGGTCGCCGGCGCGACGATCAGGCCAACGAGCTTCGCCCGCAGCTCGTCGAGCGAAGGCAAGGCGGCAAGCGCCTTGACCCCATTCGGGTCGAGCGTGGTCTTACCCATCGCTCCGCCAAGGATCACGAACCGCTCGTGGGTCTTGGCGAAATCGACGGCGACCTTCGGCGCCGCGACCGGATCGCCCGAAAAGGCGATCAATGTCGGCCCCTTGAGCAGAGGCCCGATCGAAGCGACGTCACTGCCTTCAAGAGCGATCTTGGCGAGGCGGTTCTTGGCGACCCGCACGCTCGCCCCAGCTTGCTTCATCTGCCGACGCAGAATCTGCATCTGGGCGACCGTCAGGCCGGAATAATGAGCAACGACGACGACCTTGGTGGCCTTGAATACCTCGCCAAGGGCTGCGACGAGCTCGCTTTTTGCCGCGCGATCCAATTGAGCTCTCTCCGGTTGGCGGTCCCGTTAAAGGAAACCGCCGGGGTTGATGCCGGGCCGCGCCGTTCTGGTTCACGAAGAACCAGGCAGAACGACCTTCTTCAGCCTGCCCCCCGGCACAGCCAAGGCTGTTCCGGGCCATCGAGGTTAGGACCGAAGGGCAATATGCTTGCCCCGGTCTTCACCCGTCTATGCAGGCTTTATCGATTAAGCCGTTGCCGGCGCCTGCAGTCTCGGACAGGACGGTCGTCCGGAAAATCCGGATGACCAAGCACGTTCACAATCACCGTCAAGCTCTTCCCCCCTTAGGAAAATCCGCGCAGGATCAACGCTAAGAGAGGCCTCGCTCATCTGGTTTTCGAGAAACGCACAAAAGCGCGCCGACAAATCGGGCCGGCACGCCCTTGGTCTGTATTTAGCCGCTCGCGGCGGGTTTGCCAAGCGGAAAGCGAGGCCTCAGCTCGCGAACAAACTCTGCGGCTCGACCTTCACCCCGGGTCCCATGGTCGACGAGATGGCGACGCGGTTGATGAAGTGGCCCTTGGCGCCGGCCGGCCGCGACTTCTGCACGGCATCGGCGAAGGCTCGGATGTTCTCAATCAGCTTTTCCTCGCTGAACGAGGCCTTGCCGACGCCTGCCTGCACGACGCCGGCCTTCTCGGCGCGGAACTCGACCGACCCACCTTTGGCGCCCTTGACTGCGTTGGTGACGTCCATGGTTACGGTGCCGACCTTGGGATTCGGCATCAGGCCGCGCGGGCCGAGGACTTTGCCGAGGCGGCCGACCAACGGCATCAAATCGGGCGTGGCGACGACACGGTCGAAATCGATATTGCCGCCCTGCACCTTCTCCACCAGATCCTCGGCCCCAACGACGTCGGCGCCCGCGGCCTTGGCCTCGTCGGCCTTGGCCCCGCGCGCGAACACGGCGACCCGCACCGAGCGGCCGGAGCCGTTCGGCAGGTTGACCACGCCGCGCACCATCTGATCGGCATGCCGTGGGTCGATGCCGAGATTCATCGCCACCTCGATGGTCTCGTCGAATTTCGCCTTAGCCCGCTCCTTGACCATCTTCACCGCTTCGTTGAGCGGATAGAGCTTTTCGCGATCGATGCCCTCGCGCACCGCGCGCGTGCGTTTTCCAAGCTTGCTCATGTTATTCCCTCACCTCGAGCCCCATCGAGCGGGCGGAGCCTTCGATCATGCGCATGGCCGACTCGATGGTGTCGCAGTTCAAATCCTTCATTTTCTGCTCGGCGAT
Source organism: Xanthobacteraceae bacterium (assembly GCA_049512975.1). Classification (GTDB taxonomy): domain Bacteria; phylum Pseudomonadota; class Alphaproteobacteria; order Rhizobiales; family Xanthobacteraceae; genus BOG-931. The sequence continues at coordinate 158,219 of JBEKWO010000003.1, forward strand.
CTCGCGGACCTGCGCCTTGGTGACCGACCCCGCGACATCGCGTCCGGGGGCTTTCGAGCCGCTTTCGAGCTTGGCCGCCTTCTTGAGGAAGTGCGACACCGGCGGAGTACGCAATTCGAAGGAAAACGAGCGGTCGGCGTAGACCGTGATGGTGACGGGGATCGGGGCGCCCTTCTCAAGCTTCTGGGTCTGCGCGTTGAACGCCTTGCAGAACTCCATGATGTTGAGGCCGCGCTGGCCGAGCGCGGGACCGATCGGCGGCGACGGATTAGCCGCCCCGGCCGGCACCTGCAGCTTGACGTATCCGGTGATTTTCTTTGCCATGCTCTACTCCTGTTAGTGGTGCGGCTGTCGGCGGCTGGCGACCGCCCCTTCGCCTCCCACGGCTTCACACGTCTTATAGCTTCTCCACCTGCCCGAATTCCAATTCGACCGGAGTGGCGCGGCCGAAGATCGACACCGCGACCTTGAGCCGCGAACGCCCTTCGTCCACCTCCTCCACCGTACCGTTGAAGGAGGCGAACGGGCCGTCCGACACGCGGACCTGCTCGCCGACCTCGAAGGAGACCGACGGCTTCGGCCGCTCGATGCCCTCCTGTACTTGATGGATGATGCGCTCCGCCTCGGCATCCGACAACGGCATCGGCTTGTTGTCGGAGCCGAGAAAGCCGGTCACCTTGGGGGTGTTCTTGATCAGGTGGTAGGCTTCGTCCGTCATCTCCATTTTCACCAGGACATAGCCCGGGAAGAATTTGCGCTCGGCG
>JBEKWO010000004.1:0-93210 GCA_049512975.1 Xanthobacteraceae bacterium
GCTTGAGCGACTTGGCGTATTCGGTGAAGCGGGCCAGGAAGCGGCTGTAGACCGGCTCCTGCACATAAAACCGCGTCGGCGAGATGCAGACCTGGCCGGCGTTGCGGTATTTGTAGGCGGCGATGGTATCGGCGGATTTCTCCGGATCGGCGTCGGCGAACACCACCACCGGCGAATGGCCGCCGAGTTCCATCGTGGCGCGCTTCATGCCCTTGGCGGCCAGCCCCGCCAAATGCTTGCCGACCGGAATCGAGCCGGTGAACGAGATCTTGCGCACATCCGGCTTGACGATGAGGTGCTCGGAAATGTTCGCCGGTACTCCGAAAACGAGGTTGAGCACGCCGGCCGGCAGGCCGGCATCGGCAAAGCAGCGCACCATCTCGACGCAGGCGCCCGGCGTCTCCTCTGATGCCTTGAGGATCAACGAACAGCCGGCGGCCAGCGCGCCGCCGATCTTGCGCGCCGGCGTCAGTGTGGGGAAATTCCACGGCGTGAACGCGGCAACGATGCCGACCGGCTCCTGCACCACGATCTGCCGCAACCCCTTGCCGGGGCCGGGCACGATGCGGCCGTAAGCGCGGCGGCCTTCTTCGGCGTACCACTCGATGATGTCGGCAGAAGTCCGCACCTCGGCGCGCGCTTCGGGGTAGGGCTTGCCTTCCTCCTGCACCATGGTTTTGCTGATGGCGTCGTAGCGCTCGCGCATGAGGTCGGCGGCTTTACGCATGATCTTGGCGCGCTCATAGGGCGAGGTTGCGCGCCAGACGGCAAAGCCCTTCTTGGCGGCGTCGAGCGCGCGGTCAAGATCGGCCGTGCCGGCGTGCGGCAGGCGCGCAAGCGGCTTTTCCGTTGCCGGATTGATCACGTCCTCGCCGGCGCGGCCGTCGCCGTTGAGCCATTGGCCGTCGATATAAAGTTCGAGATTGGGGTACATGGGATCCTCTTGGCGTCCTCTGATGCTTTTCGTCCACGATGTGCGATGGGGCGCTGGCGAACGAATTAGCAGGTTTCAGTGTCGCATTCATCCCTCCCGGCAGGCGGCATGTCGGCGCCGGAAATAAAAGCCCCGGCTTGGGGCCGGGGCGGGAATGCTTGCAAGTTTTTGCCGATGGGGCGGTTTACAATTGCCCATACTTTCTGAGCACCTCACGGCACGTGCTGCCCACGCGCCAGCTATGCGCGGCGAGCGTGGCGCCGCAGTGAAGCAGGTTGCTCCAGGTCATGCCGCCGGAGTGGTCACACAGCCTCGCCGCCGCCGGCTTGCAGGGCGCGAGTTCGGCGAGATCGACGGCGCTGGCGCTCGTGGTCCATACGCCGATAAGAAGGCACGCAGCTAGCATCGTTTTCATGCTCGGACAGTCCCTCGTTTTTGTCCTGGGAAGCGCCGGAGCTAACGGATTATGACGCAAAAAGCCAGCTTTTTGTGCGCCGCACAAAAGCCGCATCGGAGGAGAAACTGAGGCAGTAGTCTAACTTATTGAATATAAGAAAAAAACGCACTCTGCGCGCTTAACTATTTCCGCACATAAGCATCCATTTGCAGGGCGCTATTCCGCTCCGCTCTGCAAACGGAACCGCCGTCGCAGGCGAGGCGTATCCTGGCTGCGCCGGGGGGCGCGACGCTCTTGCAGTCGCACCCCCCAAAGCCAGTCCTGTTCCGCTGCTCAATAGCGGTTGGCGATCGGCAGCTCCTCGGCCGGGAACAGCGAGATCACCGTGTGGCCCTTGTCGGTGACCACGACCTCCTCCTCGATGCGCGCGGCGGAGTAGCCGTCGGTCGCCGGGCAATAGGTCTCGAGCGCAAACACCATGCCTTCCTTGATCACAGTCGGGTGCTCCATCGACACCACGCGGCTCATGATCGGCCGTTCGTGCAGGTTCAAGCCCAGGCCGTGGCCGAATTGCAGGCCGAAAGCCGACAGCTCGTCGGGGAAGCCGAAATCCTGCGCCTTCGGCCAGACGCTGCACACCTCGTCGGTGGTCACGCCCGGCTTGATCAGGTCGATCGCCAGGTCGAGCCATTCGCGGCACTTTTTGTAGGCGTCGTGCTGCGACGGCGTGGCGCGGCCGACATTGAAGGTGCGGTAATAGCAGGTGCGGTACCCCATGAAGCTTTGCAGAATGTCGAAGAACACCTGGTCGCCGGGCCGCACCATGCGGTCGGTGAAATTGTGCGGATGCGGATTGCAGCGCTCGCCGGAGATGGCGTTGATGGCTTCGACGTCGTCGGAGCCGTGGCGATAGAGGAACTCATTGACCATGCCGACGATGTCGTTCTCGCGCACGCCGGGTTTCAGCTTTTCGTCGATCAGCTGATAGGCGCCGTCCACCATGGCGGCGGCGCGGTTCAACAGCGCGATCTCGTCGGCGGATTTCACTTCCCGCGCCTCCAGCATCACCTGCTGGCCGTCCTTGATCTTGAGCCCGGCCTTTTCCAGTTCGAACATCATCGGCGGTTCGATGATGTCGACACCGATCGGCATCTTGGCGACGCCTGCGGCCTTGAGGATCGAAGCCATTTCCTCGGCATGATGTTTCATCAAGCCGAAAGCCGGATCGACGGTGCCGCGCAAGCCGACAAGGCCGGCCTTGCAGTTCTCCGGCTTCAGCCATGGCGAATAGAGCCGGTGATGGACGGCGGCGGAGCCGAAGTCCCAGAGAATCGGCTCGCCGCCGCGAACCAAAAGCGCCCAGCGCGAGAGCTTGTCGCGCGCCCATTCGCCGATCTTGGTCGAAGTGACGTAGCGGATATTGTTGTCGTCGAACAAAAGCAGCGCGCCGAGCTCGGAAGCTTCGAGCGCGGCCTGCGCGCGGCCGAGCCGGTAGCGGTGCATGCGCCGGTAGTCGACGCGCTCCTCGAAATCGACGCCCATCGTGCCGAGAACCGGCAGATGACGGCCCCAATTGTAGCGTGGGTTGACGTCCTCGGCGGTGATCTTGATTGGTTCGCGCTTGGTGATGTCGTCCATGGCGTGCTCCCTTGGTCCAATTGCAGGCATTATACCCGGTCTGCGAGCCGTAGCGCAGCACGAAGTGGTGTGCCGTCGAGCCAGAAATGGTCGCAAACGCCGAGCGCCTCACAGTTGGGGGAAATGCATTACGGCATCGGGATATCGCCGACGTCTTTCGGCACCTTATAGCCCCGCCGCACCGCGGGCCGATTGGCGATCACCGTGTACCAGCGCTCGACGTTGGGATAGGCCGCCAGATCGACCGTCTGCCAGTCGAAACGCGACACCCACGGCCAGATGGCGATGTCGGCGATCGAATACCGGTCGGCGACGTATTCGTGCTCGGCGAGCCGGCGGTCGAGCACGCCGTAGAGCCGGTGCGCTTCCTTGAGATAGCGCTCTTCCGCATACGGCGCCTTGCCCTTGTTGTATTTCACGAAGTGATGCACCTGGCCGAACATCGGCCCGGGGCCGCCCATCTGCCACATCAGCCATTCGAGCACGCGATAATGCGGTTCGCCCGTTTTCGGCAAAAGCTTGCCGGTCTTGTCGGCGAGGTAGATGAGGATCGCGCCGGATTCCATCAGGCTGATGCTGGTGTCGCGATCGACAATCGCGGGGATGCGATTATTCGGGCTGATCTGCAAAAATTCCGGCTTGAATTGTTCGTCCTTGCCGATGTCGACCGGATGCACCGTGTACGGCAGCTCCATCTCCTCGAGCGCGATGGAGGCCTTGCGGCCGTTGGGCGTCGTCCAGGTGTAGAGATCGATCACGGTGTCGTTCCTATCTGATTGAACTGAAATGCGCGGCGATCAGGCGGCGGTTTCCTTTCCCCACAGCCGCGCCGAGGCGATGTCGGCGCCGTCGCGGATCGATTTGAGCTTGAGCCACACCACCGGCTCGATCACCCATTCGCGCCGGGTGAAGGTGCCGAAGCCGCAATCGGCCGAGGCGATGACGCGCTCGCGATCGCCGACCGCCGCCACGGCCTCCTCAATGCGGCGCGCCACCACTTCCGGATGCTCGACGAAGTTGCTGGTGGTCTCGACCACGCCGGGAATGAGGATCATGTCCTTGGGGAACGGCACGCGCTTGAGCGCGGCATATTCGTGGGCATGGCGCGGATTGGCAAATTCGATCGACAGCGCGCCCACCGCGGCCTGGTAGAGCGCCGGCAGGATTTTTTCCAGCGCGATGTCGTGAATGTGCGGTCCTTCCCAATTGCCGTAACAGACATGCAACCGCACCCGCTCGCGCGGGATGCCCGCGATCGCCTTGTTGATCATCGCCACATGCAGGTCGCACGCCCTGACGAAATCGGCATCCGACCCGTCGCGGTAGAACATGGTGCGGTCCATGGCGAGATCGGGGGCGTCGATCTGCAGGAGCAGGCCGGCCTTGTGAACCGCCCGATATTCGTTGCTCATCTCGCGCGCCAGCGCCGCGAGATAGGCCTCGTGCGAATCATAATAGGCGTTGAGCATGGTCGAAGCGATGATGCCGGGCGACGGCGCGGTCATGAAAGTCTCGGCGAACGGCTTGCCTTCGCCGGCGATACGCTGGACGCGCGCGATCTCCCGCTCGATCGCCGCGGTGTCGTGATAGTGCAGCTCGGCCTGCGCCTCCGGCGCATTCTGTTGCCGGCTCACATTGGGGAACCGGCGCGTGAGATATTGCGCCAGCTCGGGAAATTCCTCGAACTCGCGCCCGCGCCGGCGCTTGGATTCGCCGCCGAAGCCGGACATGCGTTGCGGCACGTACGTCTGGAAGCCGACGCGCTGCTGCTCGCCATCGTTGCCGATGTCGATGCCGGCCGCCTTCTGCTTGGTCACGACGTGGCGCACCGCCGCCTCCATCTCCGCTTCGAATTGCCCTTTGTCAAAGCTTTCGCCCGCCTCACGGCGTATCAGCAGCTCGCTCAGCGCTTCGTTGCGCGGCAAGCTGCCGACATGGGTGGTGAGGATGCGGTCGCGGCTTGCAATCATGGTGTAAATCCGGGCAAGGGATCGGCGCGCTTGTCATAGCGCAATACCGGGGACTTGCCAGGGCCATTGCGGCCGAAATTCCGCGTCGGCATAATGCCTTGCCCCCGGGGCAAGTGACGGGCAAGACCCGACGGGCCTGGGAGGAATACGGCGATGAATATCGCTCAGCCGAATTTGGCGCCGAGTGCGGCCGAAAGCGCGATCCCGCGCGACTACAATTTCGCCGCCGACATTCTCAAGCGCAATCTCGACGCCGGCCGTGCGGAAAAACTGGCCTTTATCGATCCGCGCGGCGGCTGGACCTACGGCGATCTTGCTGGGCGCGTCGAGCGCTTCAGCCACGTGCTGCGCTCGCTCGGCATCCGCCGCGAGGAGCGCATCCTCATGTGCCTCCTCGACAGCATCGACTGGCCGACCGCCTTCCTCGGCGCGATCAAGGCCGGCGTGGTCCCGGTGCCGGTCAACACGCTCATGACCGAGGACGATTACCGCTTCATGCTCGCCGACAGCCGGGCGCGGCTGCTGGTCGTTTCCGAAGAGCTTTACCCGAAATTCGCCGGGCTGATCGGCGCCTGCGAAAACCTCACGCATGTGATCGTGTCCGGCGAGAAGACGCACGGCCATCCGCGCTTCGAGGATTTGCTTGCCGGCGCCGGCAGCGAGGCGGTGACCGCGCCGACGGTGCGCGATGAAATATGCTTCTGGCTCTACACCTCCGGCTCGACCGGCAAGCCAAAGGGCGCTGTGCACACGCACGCCGACCTCAAGCTAACCGACGAACTTTACGCCAAGCCGTTTCTCGGCATCACCGAAGGCGACCTGTGCTACTCGGTGGCAAAACTGTTCTTCGCCTATGGGCTGGGCAACGCGCTCACCTTCCCGATGTCGGCGGGAGCGACGACCGTGCTGCTGCCGCAGCGGCCGACGCCGGAGCTGGTGGCCGATACTCTGAGCAAGCACCCGGTTACCGTCTTTTACGCCGTGCCGACGTTCTACGCCGCCTTTCTCGCCAGCGCGGACGCGCCAGAGCGTGGAGGCATCCGCTTCCGGCGCTGCGTTTCAGCCGGCGAAGCATTGCCGGCCGACGTCGGCCGCCGCTGGAGCGAGCGCTACGGCGTCGATATTCTCGACGGCATCGGCTCGACCGAGATGTTGCACATCTTCATCTCGAATCGTCTCGGTGAGGTGAAATACGGCACCACCGGCAAGCCGGTGCCCGGTTACGACGTTCGTTTGGTCGACGACCATGGCGAGGTTGTGAAAAAACCCGGCGAGATGGGCGAGCTGCAAGTGCGCGGACCGACCAGCGCGGTCATGTACTGGAACAATCGGGAGCAATCGCGCACAACGTTTCTCGGCGAATGGACGCGCTCCGGCGACAAATATGTCGAGGACGAGCAAGGCTATTTCGTCTATTGCGGCCGCCGCGACGACATGCTCAAGGTCAGCGGCATCTACGTCTCGCCGTTCGAGGTCGAGGCGGCACTGCAAAGCCATCCCGAGGTGCTCGAAGTGGCCGTCGTCGGCTGGCCCGATGACGATGCGCTGATCAAACCGAAAGCCTTCGTGGTGCTCAAATCGCCGGAAAACGCCAGCGACGAGCTGGCGCGCGCGCTGCAGGATTATTGTCGGCAAAAGCTCGCCGTCTTCAAATATCCGCGCTGGCTCGAATTCCGCACCGAGTTGCCGAAAACCGCGACCGGGAAAATCCAGCGCTTCAAGCTGCGGGCCGAGGCGGAGACCCACTAAGCCATTGGGTCGAGGCGCTTTGCGACATGCCCATCCAGCATTCCAATTGAGACACTGTCGCCCATCCTTGCGTTTACGTTTTTCAGGTATTACTAGGACGCCTCGCCGTTGACGTGCCGCGGTAGCTCAGCCGGTAGAGCAACGCATTCGTAATGCGTGGGTCGGAGGTTCGAATCCTCTCCGCGGCACCACCACCGTCATTCGGCGCGCGCGAAGTCCGGACTCCAATTCGCGGCGTGACCGCCATAGTCTCCCCATCGCAAAACTGCGAATATCGTGGTTATAGATTGCGGGCGCGATAGGGGGATGAAATGCCAGGCATTGTGGAAGGCAAAGTCGCCATCGTCACCGGCGCGGGGCGGGGCATTGGGCGGGCCATCGCGCTTTTGCTGGCGCAGGAGGGCGCCCGCGTCGTGGTCTGCGATATCGGGGCCAGCCTCGAGGGCGAAGGCACCGACGCCTCGCCGGCGCATTCCGTCGTCGAAGAGATCAAAAAAGCCGGCGGCCAGGCGATCGCCTCGACGCTGTCGATCAGCGAGCCGGCGAACGGCGACAAGATCGTGAAATCGACGCTCGATGCATTCGGCCGCGTCGACATCCTGGTCAACAATGCCGGCATCCTGCGCGACCGCATCTTTCACCGCATGAGCTGGTCTGACTGGTCGGACGTCATCAACGTGCATCTCAACGGCAGCTTCATCATGAGCCGCGCTTGCGCCACGCATTTCCGCGAGCAGAAGTCCGGGACCTACGTGCATATGACGTCGACGTCGGGGCTGATCGGCAACTTCGGCCAGGCCAATTACATGGCGGCGAAGCTCGGTATTCTCGGGCTTTCGCGCGGCATCGCGCTCGATATGGCGCGGTTCAACGTGCGCTCGAATTGTGTGTCGCCGTTCGCCTGGACGCGCATGGTGCAGTCGATCCCGGCGGAGACCGAGGAGGAGAAGGCGCGCGTTGCCCGCGCCAGCCAGGTGACGCCGGAAAAAGTCGCGCCGCTCGTCGTCTATCTCGCCTCCGACCAAGCCTCCGGCATCACCGGGCAAATTCTTTCGGCGCGCAACAACGAAATTTACCTGTTCAACCAGAACCTGCCGATCCGCACCTTGCATCGCTCCGACGGCTGGACGCCGCAAAAGCTCGCCGCACAGCTCAAGGCTGCGTTCGCCAGCTCCTTTACGCCGCTCGAACGATCGCCTGAGGTGTTTTCGTGGGACCCGGTGTAAAAGCTCAGCGGGACAGAACGGAGTGAGTTATGGCTATCGTCTACGATAAACTGATGGCGATGCAGATCCCGCCGGTCGAGCAAAGTTACGCGCCGAAGGACTGCATTCTCTACGCGCTCGGCGTCGGGCTCGGCCACGATCCGACGAACGAGGACGAGCTCGCCTTCGTCTACGAAAAGAACCTGAAGGTGCTGCCGACCATGGCGACCGTCCTCGGCTATGGCGGTTCCTGGGTGCGCAACACCGGCATCGATCACGTCAAGGTGGTCAACGGCGAGCAGGGCTTCACGCTGCATCGGCCGCTCAAGGGCCAAGGCACCCTTGTCGGCCATACGCGCATTCTTGAGATCATCGACAAAGGCGCCGGCAAAGGCGCGCTCATCCTCTACGAACGCAAGGTGACCGACAAGGCGACCGGCGAGTTGGTCGCGACCATCACGGGGACGGCGTTCTGCCGCGGCGACGGCGGCTTCGGCGGGCCGCCGCGCGAGGCGCCGGCGCCGCATCCGATTCCCACGCGCGCTCCCGACCTGATCTGCGATCTGCCCACCCGCCCGGAAATGGCGCTGATCTACCGCTTGAGCGGCGACTATAATCCGCTGCACGCCGAGCCTGCCTTCGCCAGGGCCGCCGGTTTTCCGCGCCCGATCCTGCACGGGCTCGGCACCTTCGGCGTTTCCGGCCACGCGGTGCTGAAGACCTTGTGCGGCTATGACCCCACCCGACTGGTGGCGTTTGCCGGGCGCTTTTCCGCTCCGGTCTTTCCCGGCGAGACCATCCGCACCGAGATGTGGCGCGACGGTGCCGTGGTGAGCTTTCGCGCCCGCGTCGCCGAGCGTGACGTGATTGCCATCAACAACGGCCGCGCCGAGGTGAAGCCGTGACGGAAGCCGCGGACCTCGCACCAATTCGCGAGGCGGTGCGGGCGCTGTGTGGAAATTTTCCCGGCGCATATTGGCGCGGTCTCGACCGCGAGCGCGCCTATCCGGAAGAATTCGTCGCGGCCTTGACCAAGGCCGGCTTTCTCGCCGCGCTGATCCCGGAGGAATACGGCGGCAGCGGCCTGACCATGACGGCCGCCGCCGCCATCATGGAGGAAATCCAGGCCTCGGGCTGCAACGGCGCGGCCTGTCACGCCCAGATGTACACGATGGGCACGGTGCTGCGTCACGGCAGTGCCGAACAGAAGGCGCGCTATCTGCCCGGCATCGCGCGCGGCGACTTGCGGCTGCAGGCCTTCGGGGTGACCGAGCCGACATCCGGCACCGATACGCTCAGTCTGCGCACCACGGCGGCGCGCGACGGCGATCATTACGTCATCAACGGCCAGAAGATCTGGACCTCGCGCGCCGAACATTCCGATCTCATGTTGCTATTGGCGCGGACCACGCCGCGGGAACAGGCGGCGTCGCGCACCGCCGGCCTGTCGGTGTTCCTCATCGACATGCGCGAGGTGAAGGGCAAGGGGCTGACCATTCGGCCCATCCGCACCATGATGAATCACGCCACCACCGAGGTTTTTTTCGAGAACATGCGGGTGCCTGCCGACAATCTTGTCGGCGTGGAGGGGCAGGGCTTTCGCTACATCCTGTCGGGCATGAATGCCGAGCGCATTCTCATCGCCGCCGAATGCATCGGCGACGCCAAATGGTTCATCGCCAAGGCCGCGGCCTATGCCGGCGAGCGCGTGGTATTCGGCCGGCCGATCGGGCAGAACCAAGGGGTCCAATTTCCCATCGCGCGGGCCTATATCGGCATGCGCGCCGCCGAATTGATGGTGCGCGAGGCGGCCACGCTCTACGAAGCCGGCAAGGACTGCGGCGCCGAAGCGAATATGGCCAAACACCTCGCTGCCGAGGCGTCCTGGGCGGCGGCCGACATGTGCGTGCAAACCCATGGCGGCTTCGGCTTCGCCGAAGAATTCGACATCGAGCGCAAGTTCCGCGAGACCCGGCTTTATACCGTGGCGCCGATTTCCACCAATCTCATTCTGTCCTACATCGCCGAGCACGTGCTCGGGCTGCCACGGTCGTATTGAGATGACCCTGCCGCTCTCCGGCCTTCTCGTCGTCTCGCTCGAACAGGCGGTCGCGGCACCGATGTGCACTTGCCGGCTCGCCGATGCCGGCGCGCGCGTCATCAAGATCGAGCGGCCGGAAGGCGACTTCGCGCGCGCCTACGACGACCTCGCGCATGGCGAGTGCAGTTATTTCGTCTGGCTCAATCGCGGCAAGGAATCGGTCGTGCTCGATCTCAGCGCCGCCAAGGACAAGGCGGTCCTGGCCGAGATGATCGCGCGCGCCGACGTGTTCGTGCAGAATCTCAAGCCTGGCGCGGTGGACAAGCTCGGCTTTCCCATCGCGCGGCTGCGGCGCCAGCACCCGCGGCTGATCTGCTGCACCATTTCAGGCTTCGGCGACAGCGGACCGTATGCGCGGCGCAAGGCCTACGACCTGTTGATCCAGGCGGAATCCGGCCTCGCCTCGATTACCGGCACGGCGGAGCCGTCGCGGGTCGGCGTTTCCGTCGTCGACATCGCCGCCGGCATGAATGCCTACCAGGCGATTCTCGAGGCGCTGATCGCGCGACAGCGCAGCGGCGAAGGCACCGAATTGTCGGTTTCGATGTTCGACGCCATGGCCGATTGGATGGCGGTTCCGCTCATCCAGCAAGAGGGCGGCAAGCCGCCGCAGCGGCTGGGCCTCGCGCATACTTCGATCGCGCCATACGGCGCGTTTCGCAGCCGTGACGGCGTCGACATCCTCATTGCAATCCAGAACGATCGCGAATGGCGCGTGCTGGCGGCAACGGTCTTGGACGACGCCGCGCTTGCGAACGATCCGGCCTTTGCCACGAACGTTGAGCGCATGAAGCGTCGCGCCGCGACCGACGGCAGGGTGGCGGCAAAGTTCGGCACGCTCGATGCGAAAATCCTCATTCAAAAACTCGCCGACGCCGATGTCGCGTTTGCGCGCGTCAACACGCCGGCCGACCTCGCGCATCATCCGCATCTTCGCCGCATCACCGTCGGCACGCCGAGCGGCCCGGTGTCCTATCCGGCGCCGGCCGAACAGCGCACTTCCACGTCGCGCCATTACGGCCCGGTTCCTGCGCTCGGCGAGCATACCGAGAAGGTGCGGGCTGAATTCATGGCGGCCTCAGTCAACGCCAAATGATCACAGGGTGAATGCCATGGACATCGGCTTCATTGGTCTCGGCAATATGGGCTTGCCCATGGCGCGGCGGCTCATTGAGGCCGGACACCGCGTCGTCGTCTACGATACGCGCCAGGAAGCGATCGGGAATCTAAGCGCGCGCGGGGCGATCGCGGTGCGCTCGCCGGCGGAAGTCGCCGACGCGGCCGAGACGGTGATGGCAAGTTTGCCGACGCCGGATATCGTGCTTGCGGTCGCGACCGGTCCGCGCGGTGTGATCGAAGGCAAGCGCGTACGCCGCTTCGTCGATCTGTCGACCACCGGCGCGGTGATGGCGCAGCGCATCTTCAAGCTCTTGGCGCAGCGCGACATCGTGCAGATCGACAGTCCGGTGAGCGGCGGCGTACGCGGCGCGGAAAAGGGCACGCTCGCCGTCATGGCGTCGGGCCCGCGCGCCGAGATCGCGGCGATCGAGCCGGCGCTCGCGGTGTTGGGCAAGGTTTTCATCCTCGGCGAGCGGCCGGGCGCCGGGCAGACCATGAAGCTCGTCAACAACGTGCTGTCGGCGACGGCGATGGCGGCAACGTCGGAAGCGATGGTGATGGGCGTGAAGGCGGGGCTCGATCCGCGCATCATGCTCGACGTGATCAACGCCGGCACCGGGCGCAACACGGCGACTGAACAAAAATTCGCCAAAGCCGTCCTCCCCGGCACGTTCGATCTCGGCTTTACGGCCGGGCTGATGATGAAGGACGTCAAACTCTTTCTCGATGAGGGCGCAGCGCTCGGCGTGCCGACGCAAGTGATCGAGGCGGTCGCCCAGCTGTTGCAACTCACCTGCGAGGAGCTTGGGCCGGACGCGGACCTCACCGCGATCGTGCAGCCGGTGGAGAAGCGTGCCGGCGTCAAAGTGCGCGCATCCGGCCCTTGATGCATGCGTGAGCGGCAACGTTGCCGGGTTCCTGCAAAAAAGCGCTTGTAAATCAAGAGCTTGCGATAAAGTCACTTTGTGTGATGGCGGTCACTTCGCCGTCACGGGCGAGCCGTTAAGATTTTCTCAAGCTTAAGAGTTCGGTCTGCCGCGCGGTCCTGCGCATCCCCCCCGACCCCCCGAAGGGCCGGCGGCGGCCCCGAAGGGGTGGAATCTCGGTCCCCAAACACCCCCGTGACCCGAATAGGGTCAACTGAGCCCGCTCGGACGCAAAGTCCGGGCGGGCTTTTATTGTGGCCCATTCTGCCGCATGCTTGCAGGAGCGCTGTCCCGAGCCGGAGGGGCGAGGGGGCTTTATGCTAAAAGACAACCGTCCGGGTCCGAGCCTGCTTGCGGAATTGCCCGGGCGTCTCTCAGCCAACCTGTTTGCCGGCGCCAAGCCGGTGCGGCTCGCCGCCGACGAGGTGCTGTTTCTCGCCGGCGACCCCGGCGACGGCTGCTATCGGATCGAGGACGGTTTGCTCAAGGTGACGATGGTTTCGCGCTCCGGCGCCGAGCGGATCCTCGCCTTCCTCGGCCCCGGTGCCATTGTCGGCGAGCTTTCCATGATCGACGGGCGGACGCGCTCAGCGTCGGTCGTTGCGGTACGCGACGCCGCATTGAGGTTTCTCAGCCGTGCCGCGTTCGAAGCGTTCACGCGAAAACATCCCGAGGTCTATAAAACGCTGGTCACACTGCTTGCCACCCGCCTGCGCGAGACCGATTCGGTGATCGCCGCCGGTAGTTTCCTGCCGCTTCGCGGCCGCGTCGCTTCCACCTTGCTCGAACTCGCCGAGAATTTCGGCCAGGATGTAGGCTCGGGCCGCATTGTCATCCGACAGAAGATCGGGCAAAGCGATATCGCCGCGATGGCAGGCATTGCGCGGGAAAATGTGAGCCGTATCCTCAATGATTGGAAGCGCCGCAAGCTGGTGAGCCGATTGTCCGGCTATTATTGCCTTGAGAACAAGGCGCAGCTTGAACACGAAGCCGAGTTGTGACGACATCCGCCCGCCTGCCGCCTGATCCCGCCATGAAAACGCCTGCGCTTGCCGACTTCCGCCGTGTCGTCGTCAAGGTCGGCTCCTCGCTGCTGGTCGATTCGAAGGCCGGAAAACTCAGGGAGGCCTGGCTGGCCTCGCTGGCCGACGATCTCGCAGCACTCCATCGCGAGAAGCGCGACGTCATGGTCGTCTCGTCCGGCGCGATCGCGCTGGGCCGCGCGGTGCTCAAGCTTCCCGGCGGTCCGCTCAAGCTCGAGGACAGCCAGGCGGCCGCGGCGGTCGGCCAGATCGCCCTGGCGCGCACCTGGGCCGAGGCGCTGTCGCGCCATGGCATCACCGCCGGTCAGGTGCTGGTGACGCTCGGTGACACCGAGGAGCGGCGGCGTTATCTCAACGCGCGCTCCACCATCGACACGCTGCTGGAATGGCGTGCGGTGCCGGTCATCAACGAGAACGATACGGTCGCGACTAACGAAATTCGCTACGGCGACAATGATCGCCTGGCTGCGCGCGTCGCCACCATGGTGAGCGCCGATCTCTTGGTGCTGTTGTCGGATGTCGACGGGCTCTATGACGCGCCGCCGGACAGGTATGCCTCGGCGCGGCACATCCCCTGCGTCGCCCGCATCACGCCTGACATCGAGGCGATGGCTGGCGCGCCCGGCTCGGAACTGTCGCGCGGCGGCATGCAGACCAAGATCGAAGCGGCGCGAATCGCCAGCAATGCCGGCACCCACATGGTCATCGCCTCGGGCCGCCGCGATCATCCATTGCGCGCGATCGCCGAGGGAGCGCGCTGCACATGGTTTCTCACGGCGGCGAATCCGGTGACGGCGCGCAAGAAGTGGATTGCCGGGGCGCTCGAGCCCAAGGGCACGCTGGTGATCGACGCCGGCGCTGTCGCGGCGTTACGGCGCGGCAAGAGCTTGTTGCCGGCCGGCGTCGTCAGCATCGAGGGCGGCTTTGCGCGCGGCGACGCGGTTATTATCCGCGGTCTCGACGGAGCGGAAATCGGCCGCGGCCTGTGTGCCTATGACGCCGAGGATGCTCAGAAAATCCGCGGCCGATCGTCCGCCGCTATCGAGTCGATTCTCGGCTTCCGCGGCCGCGCGGAAATGGTCCATCGCGACGATCTGGTCGTCGGTCCGGAATGACGAAGAGAGAACCGGATGTCATCCCGAAGGAAGGGTCCGCACACCTGGCCCCGTGCATTGCCGAGAACAAGAGAACCCCGACCGCTTGACGCAGCCGGGGTTCGACGCCGGGTGATTGAGGGTGAGGGGCTGGGGGGCTTCGCCCGGCGCCACCGAGTCAACGCCGGCGGGGTTACCGGGTTCCGCGGCGGGCTACGATTTTTTCGCCGCCGCGCTCGGATCGGCTTTTGGCTGGAGATTGCTCAGGATTCCCAGTGCGGTGGAAAGCCCGAGCGCGCTGCGAGGCGGCGGGCCGGCTGAGATCAGCCGGAACATTGATCCGGCGGCCGCCGGGCAACACGACGTAGCGGGCAATAACCCGCAAATCGCCTTCCTGCGTCCCGTAACCCTCGATCACATAGGTGGCGCCGACCGGGAACCGCCGCGGCAAACGGCGGGGTAGACGCTCAACTGGCGACCTCATGACACCCTCCCGTTGCGAAACCTGGAGCGCAACGTCCTCAGCTTTGGACAGGTTCCTCGAATTCTATGACCGGGGTACGAATGCCGGGGGATTGCTGTGGACAATGATCGCGCTGCGCCGCCTCGCCGGGCCGCGCCGAACATGGTAGGAAACGCTGAACGCGAGACGGATCAATGCCGTGAATGCCCCCCTGAAGGCGGTGGAAGGCGCCGGGAAGCTTGACGCGACGATGCGCGAGATCGGTCGCGAAGCGCGCAAGGCCGGCCATGTGCTCGCGCTTGCCCCGGCAGCACGCAAGAATCGTGCGCTTGCCGCGATGGCCAAGGCGCTGCGCCGGGCGCGGCCAGCGATCCTGGCCGCGAATGCAGAGGACTTGGCCGCGGCAAAGTCCGCGGGCGTGACTGCCGCCTTTCTCGACCGGTTGACGCTTAACGCCGAGCGAATCGAGTCCATGGCGGCCGGACTCGATGCCATCGGCAAGCTCAAGGATCCGGTCGGCACCATCATGGCGTCGTGGCGGCGTCCAAACGGAATGCGCATCGAGCGGGTGCGGGTGCCGCTCGGCGTCATTGGCGTGATCTACGAGAGCCGGCCCAATGTCACGGCAGATGCCGGCGCGTTGTGCCTGAAGGCCGGGAACGCCGTGATCCTGCGCGGCGGTTCCGAAAGCTTCCGTTCGGCTCGCGCCATTCATGCGGCGCTGGTCGAAGGTCTGGTCGAGGCCGGGCTGCCGGCGGCCGCGATTTCGCTCGTGCCGACACGCGAGCGCGCCGCCGTCGGCATGATGCTCGCCGGGCTCGACGGCGCCATCGACGTGATCGTGCCGCGCGGCGGCAAGGACCTTGTCGCCCGCGTGCAGGCGGAGGCGCGCGTGCCGGTGTTCGCGCATCTCGAAGGCGTCTGTCATGTCTATGTCGATCGGGCGGCCAAACTTGAGATGGCCAAAGCCATCGTGCTCAATGCCAAGATGCGCCGCACCGGCGTGTGCGGAGCGGCTGAAACCTTGCTGGTCGATCGCGCCGGCGCGCCGAAACTGCTCAAGCCGCTCATCGGCATGCTCATCGATGCCGGCTGCGAAATCCGCGGCGATGCCGCGGTGCAGGCGGTCGATCGCCGCGTCAAGCCGGCGACCGAGGCCGATTGGGGCACCGAGTATCTCGACGCCATTCTGACCGCGGGCGTGGTCGACGGCGTCGACGCCGCGATCGCTCATATCGAGCGCTACGGCTCGCATCACACCGACGCGATCGTCACCGAAGACAAGGCGGCGGCGGAGAAGTTTCTGCGCGAGGTCGATTCGGCGATCGTCCTGCATAATGCGTCGACGCAGTTTGCCGATGGCGGTGAGTTCGGCTTCGGCGGGGAGATCGGCATCGCCACCGGCAGGCTGCACGCGCGCGGCCCTGTCGGTGTCGAACAGCTCACCAGTTTCAAGTACCGCATCCGCGGCAGCGGACAGACGCGGCCATGATTTTCGTCCTCCGCCGTAACATGTCGCGAACGGCGGTTGGCGGACGTCGGGTGTGGAGGGGGTTGTTTCGACGGCCATGAACCGCGAGTTCCCGCCTCCGCGTGCGGCTGCCCCTTCCGTTCCCTCCCGCGCAAGCGTGGGACCGTCGGGTCGGCTCGCCCGCCCCGTGCTGCCGCCCCATGCGCCCGGCATGCGCATCGGGCTGTTCGGCGGGACGTTCGATCCGGCCCACGCGGCCCATCGCGGGGCCAGTCTGCTCGCCATGAAGCGGATCGGGCTGGATCGCGTGTGGTGGCTGGTCACGCCCGGCAATCCGCTCAAGGACACCCGCGGTCTCGCACCGCTCGAAGAGCGCGTCGTGGCCGCGCGTGCGCTGGCCAACCATCCGCGCATCGACGTGAGCGATCTCGAAGCGGAGATCGGCACGCGCTACACCTACCAAACGCTCCGCTATCTGCTGCGGCGTTGCCCGCACATGCACTTCGTCTGGATCATGGGGGCCGACAATCTGCGCAGCTTTCATCGCTGGCAGCACTGGCGCGACATCGCGCGGTTGGTGCCGATCGCGGTCGTCGATCGGCTCGGTCCCAGCCTCTATGCCTCGGCCGGCATCGCCGGCCAAGCGCTGGCCTATGCCCGCGTGCCCGAATCGGCGGCAAAAACCCTGCCGGAACGAACGCCGCCGGCTTGGATTTATCTGCATGGCCTCAAATCGCCGCTGTCCTCGACGGCGTTGCGGGCGGCACGGGCCTTGCACGATGATTGATTGGGTCACGTTGCATGCAAGACGGTTGAAACTATTAACGCTGCGTGCCTATCTTAGTGGCAGCCCTGGAGTCGCTGACCAGGGTCGAAAATGGAGCGAAAGGATAAGGACCCCTGTCCACACCTGCGATCTTTCGGGCCGACCGTCGCGTGCCCGAACCGGTCTCCAGAATGCGTCCTGACGCCGAGGAGATCCTCCGTCTGGTCCTTTACCGCCTCGACGATATGAAGGCGGAGGACACCCTCACCATAGACCTCCGGGACAAATCTTCGATCGGCGACTACATGGTCGTGGCTTCCGGCCGTTCGCAACGCCATGTCGGCTCGGTCGCCGACAGGGTCGTCGAGGACCTGCACAAAGCCGGCGTCGTCGCCCGCGTCGAAGGCGTTCCGCATTGCGACTGGGTGCTGATCGACGCCAGCGATGTGATCGTTCACGTCTTCCGCCCCGAAGTCCGCGCCTTCTACAATCTCGAAGGGATGTGGACGGCCGGGCGGTCGGCACGACGCGTGAGCTAGCTCGCGTCATAGCGTTCCGCCACCCCGAGGTGGCGGCGAACCGGCCCGCGAAGGGCGACGTTGCACTTCGCCTGCGCAATCATGTGTGGCCGTCCATGCGCCTTGTCGTCGCCGCAATCGGCCGCCTGAAGCAAGGACCCGAGCGCGAGCTCGCTGCCTGGTATCGCAAGCGCGCGGAAGCGACCGGGCGTCCGCTTGGCCTGCGCGACGTCGAAGTCATCGAGATACGCGAAAGTCGCGCCCAGGATGCCGAGCGCCGCCGTGTCGAGGAATCGATTGCGCTCGCCAATGTCATTCCCGACGGGGCGATTGTCGTCGTTCTCGACCAGCGCGGTCAGAGCCTCGATAGTGCGGTGCTGGCGGCGCTGCTGCGCGAATGGCGCGCGGAAGACCGTGCGGCCGTGTGCTTTATCATCGGCGGTGCCGATGGACTCGCGCCGAGCCTCGCCGCGCGAGCCAAGCTCCGGCTCGCGTTCGGAGCCGCCACCTGGCCGCATCAGCTCGTGCGCATCATGTTGCTCGAACAGCTCTATCGCGCCGGCACGATTCTCGCCGGGCATCCTTATCACCGGGGCTGACCGACCTTGAATTATTCTTAATGTCGCCTCACCGATTTGTGACAGATCGCGCCAGGCTGTGTCTTAATCCGGTCGCATCGTGTCTGCTTTGTCTTGCGTTCCCGAGCTTGGCGTCTACTTTTGGACAACATGATTCTCCGCCGGTTGAGCCGCACCGATCTGCTCCTTGTGCTCGGGTCGGCCTTGGCTTTGGCACTGCCCTTCGGCGCAAGCGTGCCCGCGCTCGCGCAAACTCCGTCCGTTCAATCTCCGGGAGCGGCCGAGATTCCGTTCTCCGGGGTCTCTTGGCCACCGGCCGCCCCGACCACTCCTACACCCGCGACCTCCGACCCGGACGCCCTCAAACAGCACGATCAGGAACTCGAGGCGGCTCGCGCCAAGGAGCGCGAGTCGGCAGAAATCCAGGCGAAGCTCAAGCGGGAAATCGACGCGATCGGTGATGATCGGCGCGCGCTCAACCAGCAGCTCATCGACACCGCCGCGCGCGTGCGCGACGTCGAGGCCAGCATCGAAGCGACGCAGGCGCGCGCCAAACTGCTCGACGAGCGGGAAGTGTTTCTTCGCAGATCGCTTGAGGAGCGCCGCGGCGTCACCGTCGAGATCCTCGCGGCGCTGCAACGGATCGGCCATCAGCCGCCACCGGCCCTCCTGGTGCGGCCGGAAGACGCGTTGCAAGCGCTGCGCAGCGCCATCACGCTCGGCGCCGTGGTGCCGGAAATGCGCGCCCAGGCCGACGCGCTCGCCGGCGACCTCGCCGATCTTTCGCGCGTGCGCAAGGATATCGTCGGCGAACGCGAGCGGCTTTCGCGCGATCTCGCCATGCTCGGGCGCGAGCAGTTGCGCATGAACGTTTTGATCGACGAGCGGCAGAAGAAACAAGGCGCCACCGAGCAGGCACTCGATGCCGAACGGGCGCGCGCCGCCGATCTGGCGCATCAGGTCGACAATCTCAAGGATCTCATCGCCAAGCTCGAATCAGGCCTCAATAGTGCCACCCGCGCCGCCCGCGCCGAGAGCCGCTCGATCGAACAGGACGCAACCCGGCCCGACCTGGCCGCGCTCAGGGACCCCGGCCGCATGGCCCCGGCGGTGGCGTTCGCGGCCACACGGGGGCACCTGCGCTTACCGGTGAACGGAGTGAAAATCCGCGAATTTGGCGCCTCTGACGGCCTCGGCGGCATGCAAAAGGGGCTATCCATCGCCGCCCGTGCCGGCGCCCAGATCACCGCCCCATGCGACGGTTGGGTCGTTTACGCGGGCCCGTTTCGCAGCTATGGGCAACTCTTGATCCTGAATGCCGGCGGCGGGTATCATGTGCTACTAGCAGGGATGGAGCGGATTTCCGTCGATCTCGGCCAGTTTGTGCTCACGGGTGAACCCGTGGCGGTGATGGGCGGCGGATTGCCGGAATCCGCGGCCGTGGCGACCAGGTCTATGCAACCTGTGCTTTATGTGGAGTTCCGTAAGGATGGAACTCCCATCGATCCAAGCCCGTGGTGGGCAACAACCGAAGGTGAAAAGGTTCGCGGATGATGCGCAAAACTTCCCTCATGTTCCTCGGCGCAATCGCAGGTGCCGGGCTCACACTGCTCGTGACCCAGCCACACACCGCTCTGGTCGGATCGACCGCCAAAGCGGCCTCGTCGGACACCTACCGGCAACTCAATCTGTTCGGCGATGTGTTCGAGCGCGTGCGCGCCGATTACGTCGAGAAGCCGGACGACAGCAAGCTCGTCGAATCGGCGATCAACGGCATGCTGGCCGGGCTCGACCCGCATTCGAGCTACATGGACCCGAAGAGCTTCCGCGATATGCAAGTGCAGACGCGCGGCGAGTTCGGCGGCCTCGGCATCGAGGTCACCATGGAGGACGGCTTGGTAAAAGTGGTGGCGCCGATCGACGAGACGCCGGCGGCCAAGGCCGGCGTCATGGCCAACGACATCATCACCAAGCTCGACGACGAGCAGGTGCAGGGCCTGACGCTCAATCAGGCCGTCGATAAGATGCGCGGCCCGGTCAACACCAAGATCAAGCTCACGATCATGCGCAAGGGTGCCGACAAGCCGATCGAAGTGACGATCGTGCGCGACGTCATCCGCGTCAAATCGGTGCGTTCGCATAGCGAGGGCGATGATATCGGCTACATCCGCGTCACGCAGTTCAACGAGCAGACCACCGACGGCCTGAAGAAGGCGATCAGCGACCTCACCTCGCAGCTCGGCGCCGACAAGATCAAAGGCTTCGTGGTCGATCTGCGCAACAATCCGGGCGGCCTGCTGGATCAGGCGATCTCGGTATCGGATGCGTTCTTGGAGAAGGGCGAAATCGTCTCCACCCGCGGCCGCAACGCCGAGGAGACGCAGCGCTTCAATGCCCGGCCCGGCGATTTGACCAAGGGCAAGCCGGTTATCGTGTTGATCAATGGCGGTTCCGCCTCGGCGTCGGAGATTGTCGCCGGCGCCCTGCAGGACCATAAACGCGCCACCCTCGTCGGCACCCGCTCGTTCGGCAAGGGCTCGGTGCAGACGATCATCCCGCTCGGGTCCGGCAACGGCGCGCTGCGGCTGACCACGGCGCGCTACTACACGCCGTCGGGCCGCTCGATCCAGGCCAAGGGCATCACGCCCGACATCGAGGTGCTGCAGGACGTTCCGGATGACTTGAAGGCCCGCACCGACACCAAGGGCGAGGCCTCGCTCCGCGGTCATCTCAAGGCCGAGGGGACGACGGAAGAGTCCGGCTCGCAGTCCTACGTGCCGCCGGATGAAAAGGACGATCGGGCGCTCAAAGAGGCCATCGATCTCCTGCGCGGCACGATCACCGACGCCGCGTTCCCACCAAATCCGAAGGCCGCCGTCCCCAACTAAACGGCGGGTTTCTGATCCGAATGCGGGGCGGCGACGAGCTGCCCCGCACTTTTTTCAGGCCCGCCACCGGCGAGTGGCGCTTCAAGTCTCAGGATTCCTCCCGTGATAGGCTGTCAGCCTGATTCGCCCGGGTGTGATTCGCCGGGAATGTCCCAGGACTTGACCGATGACGGTCGATGATTTCAGCGCCCCGCTCGGCCAGCAGCCGGTAAAGCAGCGGCGTCGCTTGCCCATCGCGGTGCCGCATATCATCGCCGGCGCGCTCGGGCTGTTTTTCGCGCTGTTCGTGGTGTGGGTCATTGTCGGCGATGGCTCGTTCGGGGGCGAGCCCACAGTCACCGTGCCGATCAATCTGCAGGCGGCGAAGGTCGTCACCAAGCCCGATGTCATGGCCCCGCCGCAAGCCAATGCCGGCGTGCAGGCTCCCGGTGCATCCGACAGGCCGACTGTTGTCGTCGTGCCGGTCTCGAAGCCGCCGGCCAATCAGGCCGCGCCGGAGAGCACCAGGACGGTCACGATCATCGACGGCAAGACCGGGGAGCGGCGGGAGGTAGTGATTCCGGCCGCGCCGTCGCCGAACATGGGCGAAGCTGGCGAAAAGCCGCTTCCGGCTCCTCCACCCCGTCGCCGCGGCAGCAATGAAGGCGACGCAAAGCCGAAGCTGAAGGGAAGCGAATAGCGAAACAGCAAAGGCACGAATAGAATGGTCGAGGCGCCGGCAATGCGCTAGGCACTCCTGACCGCCCACCCTTCGCCATTCGCATATTCCGCATGTCCTTCGAAACTCCGCCCTATCGTCCCAGTGCAGGCATGATGGTGCTCAATCGCGCCGGGCTCGCCTTCATCGGCCGCCGCGTCAACGGTCCCGAGCATGTCGACAACACGCATGCGTGGCAGATGCCGCAGGGCGGCATCGACCGGGGCGAGGACCCCTGGCCGGCCGCTTTGCGCGAGTTGCGCGAGGAGACCAATATCAGCTCGGTGCAACGCCTCGCCGAGGTCGCGGAGTGGCTGACCTACGATATTCCGCGCGAGCTCGTGGGCCACGCCTGGAACGGCAAATACCGCGGCCAGAAACAGAAATGGTTCGCGCTGCGCTTTACCGGAGACGAGAGCGAGATCGACATCGCACATCCGGCGGGCGGCCACGAACCGGAATTCCTGGAATGGCGTTGGGAGCCGGTGCAAAATCTCCCGGACCTGGTCGTGCCGTTCAAGCGCAAAGTTTATGAGCGGGTGGTCGCGGAATTTCAGAAACTCGCCGCACCGCAAAGCTAAAGCCAGCCGCGCGCATGAATCAGATGCGGCGCGCTATGGCGCCAGCGCCGCCTGCAAGGTCTTCAGCTGCTCGAGATGGCGCGCGAGCTTGTCACGCTGATGCTCGTCGGTAGCGTCGGCAACGTCTTCTTCAGTGTCCTTGATTTCGCTCGCCAACGTCGTGGTGTCAAAATCCTCACGCGCCACGGCGCGGTCGGCCAGCACGGTCAGCCCGGTGGGGCCGACCTCGGCAAAGCCGCCGGTGACAACCACCGGCTCCCGCGCGCCGCCGCGATAGATCGTCACGATGCCCGGCCGCAGCGGCGTCACCAGCGGCGCATGGCCGGCGAGAATGCCCATGTCGCCCTCGGCGCCGGGCAGGTCCACCTGGTCCACGTCGCCCGAAAACAGCACGCTTTCCGGCGAGACGAAATCGAGATGCAGCTCAGCCATGGGTGCCTACGCCGTTGTCACGCCGCTTCGGCAAGTTTCTTGCCCTTCTCGACCGCCTCCTCGATGGTGCCAACCATGAAGAAGGCGGCTTCCGGCAGGTGGTCGTACTTGCCCTCGCACAGGCCCTGGAAGCCGCGGATGGTGTCGGCCAGTTCGACGAAAACTCCGGGCGAGCCGGTGAACACTTCGGCGACATGGAACGGTTGCGACAGGAAGCGCTCGATCTTCCGCGCCCGCGCTACCGTCAGCTTGTCCTCTTCGGAGAGTTCGTCCATGCCCAGAATGGCGATGATGTCTTGGAGCGCTTTGTAGCGCTGGAGTATCTGCTGCACCCGGCGGGCAACCGCATAGTGCTCCTCGCCGACGACCGTCGCGGAGAGCATGCGCGAGGTCGAATCGAGCGGATCGACCGCCGGATAGATGCCCTTCTCGGCGATCGAGCGCGACAGCACCGTGGTGGCGTCGAGATGCGCGAAGGAGGTCGCGGGCGCCGGATCGGTGAGGTCGTCGGCCGGCACGTAGATCGCCTGCACCGATGTGATCGAGCCTTTGGTGGTAGTGGTGATGCGCTCCTGCAACTCGCCCATGTCGGTGGCGAGCGTCGGTTGG
The DNA here is from genome assembly GCA_049512975.1 of Xanthobacteraceae bacterium. GTDB lineage: Bacteria > Pseudomonadota > Alphaproteobacteria > Rhizobiales > Xanthobacteraceae > BOG-931. Next base: position 23,180 of record JBEKWO010000004.1, read on the forward strand.
TAGCCCACTGCCGAGGGAATGCGGCCTAACAGAGCCGACATTTCCGAGCCGGCCTGGGTGAAGCGGAAGATGTTGTCGACGAAGAACAGCACATCCTGGCCCTGGTCGCGGAAATATTCGGCGACGGTCAGGCCCGAAAGGCCGACGCGGGCGCGCGCGCCGGGCGGCTCGTTCATCTGGCCATAGACCAGCGCGCACTTTGATCCCTCGACCGAGCCCTTGCGCGGGTCCTTGTTGACGCCGGATTCGATCATCTCGTGATAGAGATCGTTGCCCTCGCGGGTGCGTTCGCCGACGCCGGCGAACACCGAATAGCCGCCGTGCGCCTTGGCGATATTGTTGATCAGCTCCATGATGATCACGGTCTTGCCGACGCCGGCGCCGCCGAACAGCCCGACCTTGCCGCCCTTGGCATAGGGGGCGAGCAGATCGACCACCTTGATGCCGGTGATAAGGATCGCGGCCTCGGTAGACTGCTCGGTAAAGGCCGGCGCCTCCTGATGGATGGCGCGTGTCTCTTGGTGCGGGATTTTTCCCGCCTCGTCGACCGGCTCGCCAATGACGTTCATGATACGCCCAAGCGTCCCCGCGCCGACCGGAACCGCAATCGGCAGGCCGGTGTCGGTCACTTCCTGACCACGGACCAGGCCTTCGCTTATATCCATGGCCACCGTGCGTACGGTCGACTCGCCGAGATGCTGGGCGACTTCGAGCACCAGGCGATTACCGTGGTTGTTGGTTTCCAGCGCGTTGAGGATCGCCGGCAAATGATCGTCGAAGTGCACGTCGACGACGGCGCCGATAACCTGTGTGATACGTCCGACTTTGTTCGCCATATGGCCCTCTTCACAAAATTGCTTACAGCGCCTCGGCACCGGAGATGATCTCGATCAGCTCCTTGGTGATCATCGCCTGACGCGTCCGGTTGTACTTCAACGTCTGCTTGCGAATCATGTCGCCGGCATTGCGGGTCGCGTTGTCCATCGCCGACATCTGCGCGCCGTAGAACGACGCCGAGTTTTCCAGCAAGGCGCGGAAGATCTGCACGGCGACATTGCGCGGCAACAAATCGTGCAGGATGTCCTCGGCTTCCGGCTCGAATTCGTAGGCCGCGCCGCCCAGCGCGGCCGTCGCCTTGGCGTCGAACACTGGCGGTATGATCTGCTGCGCGGTCGGGATCTGCGCGATCACCGAACGGAAGCGCGAGTAGAACAGCGTGCAGACTTCGAATTCGAAATTGTCGAAACGCGTGATGATCTTTTCCGCGATCATCTCGGCGTGCTCGAAACGCAGCGTCCGCGCCGCGCGCAGGTCGACCATCTCGAGGATCTGTTTCTCGTAAAGTCGCTTGAGCTGATCGTAGCCCTTGCGGCCGACGCAGAAGAATTTGACCTCCTTGCCGTCCTTCATCAGCGCGTTGGCGCGCTCGCGGGCGAGCCGCACGATGGCGGTATTGAAGGGGCCGCAAAGCCCGCGTTCGGCGGTGCAGACCAGAAGCAGATGCACGCTGTCGCCGCCGGTGCCGCGTAAGAGCCGCGGCGCCGTCTCGATCCCGCCGACCGAGGCGGCGATGTTGCCGAGCACCTTATCCATTTGCGTCGCATAGGGCCGTGCCGCCTCGGCCGCAGCTTGTGCACGGCGGAGCTTGGATGCCGCGACCATCTGCATGGCCTTGGTGATCTTCTGCGTCGCCTTGGTGGCGGCGATGCGGTTGCGCAGGTCTTTGAGGGACGGCATCGGGTTTAAGCGTGTCCCTGCTCAGGCCGCGAACGTCTTGGCGTAAACTTCGACCGCGGCCTTGAGTTTGGCGCCCGTGGCGTCGTCGAGATCGCGCGAATCGCGGATCGCACTGAGAATCTCCGGGTGCTGCGTGCGCAGTGTGCCGAGCAGACCCTCCTCGAAGGCGCGCACGCGTTCGACCGGAAGCGGGTCGAGATAACCGTTGACGCCGGCATAGATGACGCAGACCTGCTCCTCCATCTTCAGCGGCGAGAATTGCGGCTGCTTGAGCAGCTCGGTGAGCCGCGCGCCGCGGCTGAGCAGCCGCTGCGTGGTGGCGTCGAGATCGGAGCCGAACTGCGCGAACGCCGCCATCTCGCGGTATTGCGCCAGCTCGCCCTTGATGCGGCCGGCGACCTTCTTCATCGCTTTGGTTTGCGCCGAAGAGCCGACCCGCGACACCGACAGTCCGACGTTCACCGCCGGACGGATGCCCTGATAGAACAGGTCGGTCTCGAGAAAGATCTGGCCGTCGGTGATGGAGATGACATTGGTCGGGATGTAGGCCGACACGTCGTTGGCTTGCGTTTCGATTACCGGCAGCGCGGTGAGCGAGCCGGCCTTTTGATCGTCGTTCATCTTTGCCGCGCGCTCAAGGAGCCGTGAGTGCAGATAGAACACGTCGCCCGGATAGGCCTCGCGGCCCGGCGGCCGGCGCAACAATAGCGACATCTGGCGGTAGGCCACGGCCTGCTTGGAGAGATCGTCGTAGATGATCACCGCGTGCATGCCGTTGTCGCGGAAATACTCGCCCATGGCGCAACCGGAAAATGGCGCCAGAAACTGCATCGGCGCCGGATCGGACGCGGTCGCCGCGACCACGATCGAATAGTCGAGCGCGCCGTTCTCCTCGAGAACCTTGACGAATTGCGCCACCGTCGAGCGCTTCTGCCCGACCGCGACATAGACGCAATAGAGCTTGAGCTTCTCGTCGCCGGAGGCATTGATCGACTTCTGGTTCAGGATGGTATCGAGCGCGATCGCAGTCTTGCCGGTCTGACGGTCGCCGATAATGAGTTCGCGCTGGCCGCGCCCGATCGGGATCAAGGCGTCGATCGCCTTCAGCCCGGTCGCCATCGGTTCGTGCACCGATTTGCGCGGAATGATGCCGGGCGCCTTGACGTCCACGCGCGCCTTCTTCTCGGCATTGATCGGCCCCTTGCCGTCGATCGGATCGCCGAGCGCGTCGACGACGCGGCCGAGCAGCGCCTTGCCAACCGGCACCTCGACAATGGCGCGGGTGCGTTTGACGGTCTGGCCTTCCTTGATCTCGCGGTCGGTGCCGAAGATCACGATACCGACATTGTCGATTTCGAGGTTGAGCGCCATGCCTTTGACACCGCTCTCGAATTCGACCATCTCGCCGGCCTGCACGTTGTCGAGGCCATAGACGCGGGCGATGCCGTCGCCGACCGACAGCACCTGGCCGACCTCCGAAACCTCGGCCTCCTGGCCGAAATTTTTGATCTGCTCCTTGAGAATTGCGGAGATTTCCGCGGCGCGGATATCCATTATCGGGCCTCTTTCATCGCATGCCTGATCGCATTGAGCTTGGTGCGCAGTGAAGTGTCGACCATGCGGCTGCCGAGCTTGACCACGAGCCCGCCGATGATGGCGGGGTCGATTTTGATAGCGAGGTCGACATCCTTGCCGCTGACCGCCTTGAGCGCGCTCTTCAGCGCGGCGATGTGATCGTCCTTGAGCCGCTCGGCGACGGTGACCTCGGCCGTGGCCTCGCCTTTGTGCAGCGCCACCAGCTCGCGGTAACCCCTGACCATATCGCGCGCGGCGAACAGGCGGCGGTTCATGGTCACCAGCTTGAGGAATTTGGCCGCGAGGCCGCCAATTCCGGCGCGATCAAGCACCGCCGACAGCGCCTGCAACTGCTCTGCCGCGGAAAATACCGGGCTGCGCACCAGCCGGTTGAGGTCGGGGTTTTCGGCGACCAGCGCGTCGAAGCGCTCGAGGTCGGCCCTGACCGCGTCGATCGCATTGGTCTCGCGCGCCAGCTCGAACAGCGCGGTCGCGTAGCGGCCCGCCATGCCGGATACGATGGGTTGTTCGCCTGCCAAGTGCCTGCTCTAAGCTCGCGTGCTCTCTGCGCGTCGGTTCGGGTTCTTTTTGAGCTTTTCCGCAAGACCCGCAAACGGCGCAAACGGCCGGCGCAAGCCTTTGGGATTCAGGCGGGACTCGGGATGGGAGGCAGCGGGAATGCCCCCGCGGCCCCGCTAAAATCGCGGCGTTGCTAACATACCGCGCCATGCGGTGCAACATAGCGGCCCTCTGCGGCGGGGCTTCAGCCACGCATGAGGAACCTTGGTGCCACGGCGCCCGGCAGGCATACTTCGGCGATGATCAAGCGTCCGGGAAAAACCGCGGCAAGACAGCGGCCGCCGAAGCGGCCGATGCTGCCGACTGATCGCCTTGCCTTTTCCGCCATCACCAAGCGTGCGCCACTCAGGCTCCCCGACGGCGCCCACATGGTGGTGTGGGTCATCGTCAATGTCGAGGAATGGGACCCCACGCAGCCGATGCCGCGCACCGTGCTGACGCCGCCGGCGGGCGGCTCGCCGATGCCCGACGTGCCTAACTGGGCGTGGCACGAATACGGCAACAGGGTCGGCTTCTGGCGCCTGGTCAAGGTGCTCGACGAATTCGCCATTCCCGGCGTCCTCGCCATCAACGGCTCGGCGCTTGCCGCCTATCCGGCGATCGTGCGCGCCGCCGCCGAACGCAAGTGGGAATTCATCGGCCCCGGCTTCACCCAACGCAACATGCAGAAGGTGAAGAACGAGCGCGCCGATATCGCCAAGACCCCCGCGGTCATCGCCGAGGCGACCGGAAAGCCGCCGCGCGGCTGGCTCGGCCCCGGCCTCACCGAGACCTGGGAAACGCCGGACCTGCTCGCCGAGCAAGGTTATGACTACGTCGCCGATTGGGTGCTCGACGATCAGCCGGTCTGGCTCAAGACCCGCGGCAAACCGATTATCAACGTGCCCTACACGCAGGAATGCAACGACGTCGCCATGATGCTGATCCAGCACCACAAGGCCTGCGAATATTACGACCGCGCGCTCGACCAGTTCGAGCAGATCTATGCCGACGCCGTCGACTCGGCGCGCGTCATGGCGCTGGTCGTGCATCCCTACATCATGGGCGCGCCGCACCGGTTGAAATATTTCCGCCGCGTGTTCGAGACCATTCGCAAAAAGAGCGACGTCAAGTTCTGGACCGGCACGCAGATCGTCGACTGGTTTCTTGCCGCCGGACCGCAAGCACCGTGACCGTCGGCGAACACCGCAACGCCAAGCCCGCGGCAATGGGTGTCGGCGACATCCAGGCGAAGCTGACGCTCGTCGTGCTTTGCCTGATTTGGGGCGTCACCTGGCCGGCGATGAAGATCGCGCTCGAGCAGATGCCGCCGTTGACCATGCGCGCGATGACTTCGGGCATCGGCGCGTTGACGCTCTTGGCGGTTTGTCTCGTCAAGCGCCGCAGCTTCCGCCTTCCGACGGCGCGGACGTGGGCGCATGTGGTAATTGCTTCGCTCCTCAACGTCGCGTCGTTCAGTCTGCTCAGCGCTTTTGCGCAAAATGCAACCGCAACCTCACGGGTCGCAGTTTTGACCTATACGATGCCGATCTGGACCGTGTTGCTGGCCTGGCTGATCCTCGGCGAGCGTCCCACGCGTGTGCAGGGGGTTGCGCTTGCCCTGTGTGCGCTAGGGCTCGCCGTCCTCATTCGTCCCCTGGCCGCGAGCGGGATACCGCTGGGCGTTGTGTTAGCTGTCGCCACCGGCCTGAGCTGGGCCGCCGGCACCGTCTACCTGAAATGGGCGCGCATCGAGGCCGATCCCTTGGGAGTGACGAGCTGGCAGCTTACGATCGCGTTCATCATCATCGCATCTTGCCTTCTCGTGTTCGAGGGCGGGCCTCGTCTCGCCGCCGCTCACGCCGATGGACTGTTTGCCGCGGCGTTCGTCGGGATCGCCGGCGTGGGGATCGCCTACGCCATGTGGTTCGACATCGTGCGGCGGCTGCCTGCGGCGACGGCATCCCTGGGCATTCTGGCCATTCCCGTGATCGGAGTCGTCTCCTCGATCCTGATCCTCGGCGAACGGCCGACCGGTGCCGACATCATCGGGTTCGCATTGATCTTTGCGGCGTCCGCCTGCGTGCTGCTCAGCAGGCAAGCGCCGGGTCGAGTCAGCGGCTGACCTGCTGCGTCAGTTCGGCGATGCGCGCGACCATGGCGCTCGAGGGATCGGCGAGCGGGTCGATGACCGTGAAGTGGTTGCCGGGGAGTTCCTGGTATCGTGTTTGCGCCGTGCCTTGCCGCCAGGTCTCCGCATGGTCCGGCACGCGGGCCCGATTGTTGTACTTTGCCTCGTAATCGACGGCGGCCATTCGGCGTCTCCAGCGGGTGGTACGAGATTGCGGCAAGGACGTTGCGCGGGCAAGCCGTGCGACATAAGAACGGTTCATGCTCATAAAAGGTTGCCCATGAAGGTCGACGGCAAGGCCATGCGCAGCATCTGGGTCGAGCCGGACGGCTGGTCGGTCGGCGTGATCGATCAGACGGCGCTGCCGCATCGCTTCGCCACGGCCCGCCTTAAGACGCTGCAGGATGCCGCGCATGCCATCCGCGCCATGGTGATCCGCGGCGCGCCGCTGATCGGCGCCACCGCGGCCTATGGCATGTGCCTGGCGCTGCGCGAGGACGCCTGCGACGAAGCGCTGGAGCGCGCCTACGCCACGCTGATCGCCACGCGGCCGACGGCGATCAATCTGAAATGGGCGCTCGAGGAGATGATGGCGGCGGTGCGCAACCGGCCGCGCGCCGAGCGCACCGCCGCGGCCTATCGGCGCGCGGCCGAGATCTGCGAGGAGGACGTCGCCATCAATAGCGCGATTGCCCGCAACGGCCTGCCGCTGATCGAAGCCATCGCCGCCCGCAAGAAGCCCGGCGAGCCGGTCAACGTGCTCACCCATTGCAACGCCGGCTGGCTGGCGGCGGTCGATGTCGGCACCGCCACGGCGCCGATCTATCTGGCGTATGACAGGGGCATCGCCATTCACGTCTTCGCCGACGAGACGCGGCCGCGCAACCAGGGCGCTTCGCTCACCGCCTGGGAGCTCGGTCAGCACGGCGTGCCGCATACTTTGATCGCCGACAATACCGGCGGCCATCTGATGCAGCACGGCCTGGTCGACCTGGTCATCGTCGGCACCGATCGCGTCACCGCCAATGGCGACGTCTGCAACAAGATCGGAACCTATTTGAAGGCGCTCGCCGCGCGTGACAACAACGTGCCTTTCTATGTGGCGTTGCCGTCGCCGACCATCGATTTCACCGTGGCCGACGGCGTCACCGAGATACCGATCGAGCAGCGCGGCGCCGATGAGGTGGCGACCATGACCGGACGCACCGCCGACGGCCGCATCGCGACGGTGCGCATCGCGCCGGAGGGCTCGCCGGTAGCAAATTACAGCTTCGACGTGACCCCGGCACGGCTGGTGACGGGCCTGATCACGGAGCGCGGCGTCATCGCGGCCTCGCGCGCGGCGCTTAAGGGGGCTTTTCCGGAGCGCGCCGGCGCGGCAGAATGAGCGGCTTGCCGGGGCCATTCCCGCGCGGGACGACACCGTGACTGCGCAGTCGGAGTTCGTGGCGTGCGTAAGCTCGATTTTCGGCGTTCGCCGAGCCTGCCGCTTCCTGGAATTTTGACAATGAGCGTCAACCTGCTGCCGGCGGCGATGCCGGTCGATGGACGGCAATCGCAGACGGCGCTCGCCATCGCGCGCGGCACCGCGCGGTTTCTGCATGCGCTCGGCTATTGCGTGGTGAGCGAACTGCCGCTGCCGTCCGGCCGGCGCGCTGATCTCGTCGCGCTCGGCGGCGACGGCGAAATCCTGATTGTGGAAATCAAATCCTCGGTCGCCGACTTCCGCGCCGACCAGAAGTGGATGGACTACCGCTTGCATTGCGACCGGCTGTTCTTCGCCACGATCGTCGATGTGCCGTGCGAGATATTTCCGGCGGACGCCGGCCTGATCGTGGCGGATGCCTTCGGCGCCTCGATCGTTTGCGAGGCGCCCGAGCACCGGCTGGTGCCGGCGCGGCGCAAGACGGTGATGCTGCGCTTTGCGCACGCCGCGGCGCTGCGCTTGCAGGCGCTGGCCGATCCGCAAGGACCCTATGGCGGCGAGATGTAACGGAATTGCGCCGCGAGCTCCGCCTCCTTGGACGAGGTCAACCTGTTTCCTGAGCATGAACGCGCACCGCGCCCGCTGCTATACAGAGCGAGGCTTTTCCGCTTAGATGAATCAGTTGGGACTGCAACTAATCGCCACCGGGGAGGGCTTCATGCGCCGGACGCGCCCAGGAACGCTTTGCGGCCTCGCGATGCTTGGCCTCGCACTCGGAATCGGCGCGGCCTCGGCCGAGGACAAGACCTTCGAGCTCAAGCTGTCGCATTGGGTGCCGCCGTCGCATCCGTTGCAGAAGGCGATGGAGGATTGGGGCGCCTCGGTCGAGCACGATTCCGGCGGCACCATCAAATACAAAGTCTATCCGGCGCAGCAGCTCGGCAAGGCGTTTGACCATTACGACATGGCGCGCGACGGCATCGCCGACGTGACCTATGTCAATCCCGGCTATCAGCCCGGCCGCTTCCCGATCTTCGACGCCGGCAATTTGCCGTTCATGTTGGCCAACGGTAAGGGCGGCTCCGCGGCACTCGACGCCTGGTATCGCAAATACGCCGGCACGGAGATGAAGGACGTCAAGCTCTGCTTCGCCTTCGCCCACGATCCCGGCACGTTCCACTCGCGCACGAAGAAGATCATGGTGCCGGGCGACATCAAGGGCATGAAGATCCGGCCGGCGCACGCGACGATCGCTTCGCTGGTCACCGAGCTCGGCGGCTACAATGTACAGGCGTCGGCGCCCGAAGTGCGCGATGTCATCGAGAAGGGCGTGGCCGATGCGGTCACCTTCCCATGGGGTTCGATTGTGCTGTTCGGCATCGACAAGGTCACGAAGTACCACATGGACGTGCCGCTCTACACCACGAGCTTCGTCTGGGTGATGAACAAGTCGACTTATGCGCAGATGTCGCCGTCGCAGCAGAAGGTGATCGACGACCATTGCAACACGCAATGGGCGGAACGGGTCGCCGCGCCCTGGGCGGATTTCGAGCATGCCGGCATCGCCAAGCTCAAGGCCGAGCCCGGTCAGGAGGTCTATTCGATCACCGACGCGCAGCTCGCGGAATGGAAGGCGGCGGCCGGCCCCGTGGTGCAGAGGTGGTCCAACGCGGTGAAAAAGACGGGTAACGATCCGGACACGGTGCTGAAAGAGCTCAAGGCGGAGCTCGCCAAGTATAATTCCGGCTATTGAAGCCAGATACATCGGTGGCCGTCGAAACGCGACGAGCCGGCCTTGGCCGCATCCTTCGAGGCGCGGCTTTGCCGCGCACTTCAGGATGACGGTTAGAGATTCGGTGGTTCATGACTCAGCAGCAGGGAGAAACCGCACCAGGCGCCCGCCCGCCGCGCAATGCCATGGACCGCTTCATCGACGGGATCGAACTGATCGCCGCGTTTTTCGCCGGGGTCGTCGCTATCGACATCTTCGTCTCGGTGCTGCTGCGCTACTTCTTCGCCGTGCAGATTCCCGACAGCTATGATTTCGGCCGCTTGCTGCTCGGCATCCTGATCTTCTGGGGCATCGCGGCAACGTCGTATCGCGGCACGCACATCACCGTCGATCTTCTCTATGCCAATGTCGGCCCGCGGATGCAGCGCATCATCGACGTGTTTGCCACGCTGGTGCTGTTGCTGGTGGTGACGGTGCAAACATACACCTTGTTCGACAAGGTTGTGAGCACGCGCGCCGAAAACGTGTCCACTTTCGATCTGGGCCTGCCGGTCTGGCCGTTTTTCCTGGTCGCCTGGCTCGGCGACGTCTCGGCGGTGCTGCTGATCGCCGTTCGCACCTATCGGCTGATCGCCCATCCCGAGCTTCTGGGTTGGCGCTATCAGATCAAGCCGGTCGAATGAGGCGCGATCCTAAGAGGCGCATGTGAGCACCGACCTGGTCGCCATCCTCGGCTTTGTCGTGCTGTTCGCGCTGATGCTGCTGCGCGTGCCGGTGGGCATGGCGATGGGCCTCGTCGGCGTGAGCGGCTTCGCCTACCTCGTCAACGGCGAGGCGGCGCTGAAAATCGTCGGCCACACCTCGATGCGCACGGTGACCGATTACACCTTCGGCGTCATTCCGATGTTTTTGCTGATGGGCGCGTTCGTGTCCAACTCCGGCATGAGCCGCGAGTTGTTCCGCGCCGCCAATGCGTTCGTCGGGCATTTCAAGGGCGGGCTGGGCATCGCCACCGTGGCCGCCTGCGCCGGCTTTGCCGCGATCTCGGGCTCGTCGGTGGCTACCGCCGCCACCTTCGCCACCGTGGCCTACCCGGAAATGCGCCGGTACGACTATCCGCAATCGTTCGCCACCGGGGTGATCGCCGCCGGCGGCACGCTCGGCGCCATGCTGCCGCCGTCGACGGTGCTCGCCGTCTACGGCATCATCACCGAGCAGGACATCGGCAAGCTGTTCATCGCCGGCATCATTCCGGGACTGCTGGCCGCGGCGATGGACATGCTGACCATCGTCATCATCGGCCGCGTGCGGCCGAAATTTCTGCCGGCGGCGCCGCGCCATTCCTGGCAGGAGCGGCTCGCCGGATTGCGCGACATCTGGGCGATGCTCGTTCTCTTCGTCTTTGTCATCGGCGGGCTCTATGGCGGGCTGTTTACGCCGACGGAAGCCGGCGGCATGGGCGCGATCGGCGCCCTGCTGATCGGGCTGGCGCGCCGCAAGCTGACGCGGCCGGACATCCGCCGCTCGCTGCTGCAGGCCGTGCGCACCGCCGCCGCGGTGCTCACCGTGCTGATCGGCGCGCTCCTCTTCGGTTATTTCCTCACGGTGACGCAGACGCCGCAAAAGGTCACCGCTCTGCTCACCGGGCTCGGGCTCGGCCGCTACGGCGTGCTGGCGCTGATCATGCTGATGTATCTGGTGCTCGGCTGTCTGATGGATGCGCTCGCCATGATCATCCTGACCATTCCGATCATCTTCCCGGTGATCACCCAGCTCGGCTTCGATCCGATCTGGTTCGGCGTCATCATCGTGATGACGGTCGAGCTCGGCCTCATCCATCCGCCGGTCGGCATGAACGTTTTCGTGATCAAGAGCGTGGTGCAGGACGTGACGTTTTCGACGATCTTCAAGGGCGTGCTGCCGTTCATCGTCACCGACCTGATCCGCCTGGTGATCTTGATTTCGTTCCCGATGCTAGCGCTCTATTTGCCGTCGCACATGTAGCAGTCAACTCGCAAAGAACAGGGAGATTTGCTATGCTTCGCCTGCTCCTCGCCGCCGCGCTGATCGCGCTGGCGCCAGCCACCACTTATGCCGCCGACACCGCGCAAACCGAAGAAAACAAGAAGGTCGTGGCGGAATTTTACGAAGCGGCTATCAACCAGAAGAACTTCGAGGCAGCTGCCAAATTCCTCGGCCCGCGCTACATCCAGCACAATCCCAACGCCGCCGACGGGCCGGAGGGGCTCAAGGCCTTCATAAACTTCCTGCGAGAGAAATTCCCCGACTCACACAGCGAGGTGAAGCACGTCTTTGCAGACGGGGATTATGTCATCCAGCACGTTCATAGCGTGCGGGTGCCCGGCAGTCGGGGCTCCGCGATCATCAATGTTTTCAAGCTCGAAAACGGCAAAATCGTCGAGCATTGGGACGTCATTCAGGAGATCCCAGAAAAATCCGCCAACGCCAACACGATGTTTTAGCTGGGGCAGTTGCCTAGGTCCGGCCGCCGCCGCCAAGCACCGCGCGCGTGGCCCGGTCCGGGCCGAAATCGTCGACGCTGTCGATCGCCAACAGGTCGGCGAGCCGCGTGCGGGCGCGGTTGACTCGGCTTTTGATGGTGCCGACCGCGCAGCCGCAGATCGCGGCCGCGTCCTCGTAGGAGAAGCCTGAGGCGCCGACCAGGATCAGCGCCTCGCGCTGGTCCGACGGCAGCTTGGCAAGCGCGGCGCGGAACTCGCTAAACTCGACGCGCCCGGTCTGCTCGGGGTGCGATTTGAGGGTCTCGGCGTAGCGGCCGTCGGCGTCCTCGACCTCGCGCCGCCGCTTGCGGTATTCGGAGCGGAACAGATTGCGCAGGATGGTGAAGAGCCAGGCCGGCATGTTGGTGCCGGGTTGAAACGAGTCGATATGGGCAAGCGCGCGCAGCAAGGTCTCCTGCACCAGATCGTCGGCACGGTCGATATTGCCGCACAACGAGATGGCGAAGGCGCGCAGGTTCGGCACCGTCGCCAGCACTTGATCGCGTATGGCGGGATCGAGCTTCATGCCGCCCCATCATCTTGGTCGCTCAACCGGCAAACCAGATCGGAGATATGCTGCGGCACGCCTTCGCTGACGACTTCGTCATACATGGCGCGCAACTGCTGCCCGATGCGCGCCTGAACCTCGCGCCCAAGGCGAACCTCGCTCTTGCGTTGTGCGACTGGCCGTCCCATGGCGTCCCGGGCCTCCGGCTTGTCTTCGTTCGGAGCTGGCGGCTCGATGTTAACTGTCTTACCGGTCTTCATTTTTTGTCATGCCCCGTTACCGTCGTCCGCCGGAATTCCGCATGGCGCTCCCCTCGATCGCTGGCCACCAACGCCTGTCTCTAGCGTTGGTTCCAGCCGCGGGAACAGTTTTTGGAACCTTGGTTGCGCAGCGACGTTGTAGCCCGTAGCCTCGGGAACCTGGAAGGGGAGGGTCTTTTGTCGACCTCACAAGCGGTACTCCAGCACCTGCCGTTCTTGCGCCGATACGCTCGCGCGCTGACCGGCAGCCAAGCCTCCGGCGATGCTTATGTCGCTGCCACCCTGGAATCGCTCATTGCCAGCCCACAAATCATCGATTCCAGCCCCAACCAGCGCGTTGCGCTTTACGGCCTGTTCACCAAGATCTGGAACTCGGTCGCGGTGAACGGAAAAGCCGATGCCGCCGTATCGAATCTTCCGCCCGAACAACACCTTACGCAGATCACGCCGCGTCCGCGTCAAGCTTTCCTGCTGGTGGCGCTTGAGGGCTTTTCGGAGGAGGACGCCGCGCAAATTCTGGGCTGCGATCCGCCTACGCTGCGCGGACTGGTTGAAGCATCCGGGCGGGAGCTCGCTGCCGAGATCGCCACCGACGTCCTGATCATCGAGGACGAAACCTTCATCGCCATGGATATCGAGGCGCTGGTGGAGAGCCTGGGCCATAGGGTTATCGGCGTCGCCCGCACCCATACCGAGGCGATCGCGCTCGCCCGGCAGAAACGGCCTGGGCTGATCCTGGCGGACATCCAGCTGGCCGACGGCAGCTCGGGTCTCGACGCCGTGAACGAGCTTCTCGGCACGTTCGAAGTGCCGGTGATTTTCATCACCGCCTATCCGGAGCGGTTCCTCACCGGGCAGCGTCCAGAGCCGGCGTTCCTCATCGCCAAGCCGTTCCAGCTCGCGGTGGTCTCGGCGGTCGCCAGCCAGGCGCTGTTCTTCGGCCGCAAGGCGCGTCAGCGCGAGCGGCAGCCGACGGCCTAATCTTCCGATAATTCTCCTCCGTGGCGTCATGGCCGGCTTTGTCCCGGCCATCTACGTTTTTGCGCTCTCTTTGCGCCTCGAAGACCCCAAGCACGCGGTGGGTAGAGCAAAAAAATTAGGGCGCAGCTGATCGGTCCATCAGCTGCGCCCACGATGGCCGGCCAAGCACGGGGGAAGGGGAAAGGATGGCCGGTCCGCACGATAAAGCGCGACCCGAAGGTTTGTTCCGGCACCGTGCGGCCGTCATCACGCAGGTGTGAGCGGTATCACAACACGGTGAATTTCTCCGTGCGTTGCGGAACCGTTTCCGACGCGCCATGTTTTTTCATGGCGCGTGTGCCTCGCGCAGTCGGGACGGGGGAGCTTGTCGGGGGGTTGTCGGGATTTCGGAGACAATCCGATGCGTAGCATGTGGTCTTTTCGCGTTGCGGCTGTCGCATTCGCGCTGGTCGCCGCGAGTCTTGTTTCCTTCCCCTCGTTGTCGACCACGGGCGTGGGATTGAGCTCCACGCCTGCCGCCTCGGTGAACCGCGCGCTCAAGGGCGACCGCCTACCCACCGTAAAGCCGACGGCCTGGCAGCACGAGTTTCGGCCGCCCGTCACGCCGCTGCAGTCCCGCGCCCGCGTTCCGGTCGGCTGCGATAACGCCTTCAGCCCGGTTTCTTCGCCCCGCTTGGCGAACGTCTTCCGGCGTTGCTTGGTTTGAAACTGCTTTGCTTTAAGGCTCAGTTTGACAAGAAATTTGATCAAAAACACTGCCGTAGCCTTAGGACTCTTTGTGGAACCTTTCAACTCCGCCGGCGCTTGGATCGCCGGGAACCAGCAGCGGAGGGTGTCATGTCAGCAAACAAACTGCCGCGTCGCGCCTGCACCGCGGCTCTCTGCGCGGCGTTTGCAACAATTTTCGCCGGCGCCGCGTCGGCCCAATCGCTGTCATACATGCCGATCGATCGCGACAGCGCGGTCCTTCGCCAGCCGCTGACGCAAACCGAGGAGCCCGGCGGTGTCGCCGGCGGCGACGAGCTTCCGGCGCCCTTGCAGCGGCAAGTCGTTTCCTATCCGGGCAACGAGGCTGCCGGCACCGTCATCATCGATACGGCCCACACATTCCTTTATCTGACACTCGGCGGCGGCAACGCTCTTCGCTACGGCATTGGCGTGGGGCGTGAAGGCTTCACCTGGTCGGGCGTGGAGACGATTTCCCGCAAGTCCGAATGGCCCGATTGGATTCCGCCGGCGGAGATGATCGCTCGGCAGCCGTATCTGCCGCGCTGGGTCGGCGGCGGGCCCGGTAATCCGCTTGGCGCGCGCGCGCTTTATCTGGGCAATACCGCCTACCGGATTCACGGGACCAACGACCCGCGCTCGATCGGCAAGCACGTTTCCAGCGGCTGCATCCGCCTGCGCGACGCCGACGTGATCGACCTTTATAATCGCGTCGGCATCGGTACCAAAGTCGTCGTCCTGCCGAACGATCAACGAAACGCCGCCATCAACGATGGACGCTCCGCGTCGAGCGAACGAGGCTCGCGCGTCGTCATGGTGGCGAGGACGCTGGCAAAACCGGCCGTCGCCGTCGCCGATCGATTGCCGCCGCGCGCAGGGAATAGTACTTCCGCACCGGTCGGCCTCTACTGACACGGGGAACCTCGCTGCTCTAAGGCCCTGTCGATTGCTCCGGTTTTTCGCCGCCCCGGCGAAACCTAAAACGCTGCTGCGCCGTTATTCCCAAAGAGTCCGAAGCGTACGGCCTTGACCCGACCGGGCCGGAGGCCGGACTGTAAGAACATGGACAGGCCCGAGGCAAAAAAGAGTGCGACACCGGAACCGGAGCGGCGGCCGGAAGACGAGATCGCAACAGCATTCTTTCCGGATCTTGCAACGGTCAGCGCCGCGCTTGAAGCCGGCCAGATGGGCATCTGGTCTTGGGACGTCACCACGAATGCGGTGACGTGGTCGCGAAACGTCGAGTCGATGTGCGGCCTGCCGCCCGGCAGCTTCGACGGCACCTACGCGTTTCTCGAACGCGACATTCACGACGAGGATCGGCCGGCGGTCTTGGCAGCCATCGATGAAACGCTGCGCACCGGATGTCCTTACCGGGTGCGCTACCGTGTGGCGCCGCGGGCCGACGGCGAGGAGCGTTGGATCGAGGCGGCCGGTACGTTGACGATCGAGGACGGCACGCCCAGGCGCATGGTCGGCCTCTGCCACGACGTCACCGACCGGATCAATCTGCAGCAGGAGCTGCGCAGTCGCGCCAAACAACAGCAGGCGCTGGCGCATCTCGGCGAGCGCGCATTGGTGGAGACCGATATCGAGCGGCTGCTCAACGACGTGGTCAGCACGGTCGCGCTGACGTTGCCGGTCGATTTCGTCAAGGTGCTCGAGCTCATGCCCGGCGACAACGAGCTTCTGCTGCGCGCCGGCTTCGGCTGGAAGGCGGGCTGCGTCGGCTCGATCGTGATGTCGAAGGAGCGCGACGATTACGCCCGGCATATTCTGGCAGCCGCAGTTCCCGTCATCACCGCCGATTTTGCCGCCGAAACCCGCTTTACCACGCCGCATTATCTTCGCCATCACGGCTGCGTCAGCGGCATGAGCACCACGATCGCCGGCCAGGACGGGCGCGCCTATGGCGTGCTCGGCGTCTGTACCAGCAAACCTCGGCAGTTTAGCGTGCAGGACTCCTCGTTCCTCGCCGCCGTCGCCAATCTCGTTGCCAGCGCCATTCAACGGCGGCAATTGGAGCAACGCCACGAATTGATGATCCGCGAGCTGCGTCATCGCTCCGGCAATTTGTTTTCTCAGCTGCTGGCGCTGTTCTCGCAGACGGCGAGAAATTCGAAAAACATGGCCGACCTCATGAGCAAGTACCAGGCGCGCGTACTCGCGCTCGCGAATGCGCACCGCCTGATCACCGAAGCCGGCTGGAAATCGACCTCGCTCGCCGAGCTGTTGCGCGTGGTGCTGGGGCCGTATCTCGACCGGACGTCTTTCAGCGGGCCCAATGTCGATCTTGAGCCGGACCCGACCTTTAGCCTCAGCGCCGCGCTGCACGAGCTCGCTGCCAACGCCATCAAGCATGGCAGCCTCTCGCGGCCGCAAGGCCGGCTTGAATTGACCTGGTCGGTCGCGCCCTCGCGGCGCGGCCTGACTTTGACCTTTGACTGGATCGAGCGGAATGGCCCGCCGGCGCGGCGGTCGCGGCATACCGGATTCGGCTCGCGGCTGATCGGCTTGGTCATCGAACGGCAAATGAATGGTGAGGTGCACACCACCTATACCCGCGAGGGCTTCTCCATCCGCATGATCGTTCCGCTGACCCATGAACGCTGGCCGACGGAAGCGCTGGCGGCGGCGAGTCCAACCGAAAACGCATGACGGCAGAGCCGCCCCGGGCGCGACTCTTGCTGGCGGAATCGCAGGCTTTTAGGCCCCCACCGGCCGCCCTTCCCCCTGCGGGAGGGGTAAGCTAAAGCAAAGCCAGTTTGGAAACACATTGGTAGCGCACATGGATCGGCAGCCGACTTCCGGCGGCACCATCGACGAGGGCGAGGTCGCGCGGTTCTCGCGGCTGGCCGCGCAATGGTGGGACCCGCGCGGGCCGATGGCGCCGCTGCACAAGTTTAATCCGGTGCGGCTCGCTTATGTGCGCGACCGCACCGCCGCGCATTTTGATCGCGATCCGAAGCGGCTCGACAGCCTCGCCGGGCTGCGCATCCTCGATATTGGCTGCGGCGGCGGAGTTCTCAGCGAACCGCTGGCGCGGCTCGGCGCGTCGGTCACCGGGGCCGATCCGTCGGAGAGCAACATCGCGGTCGCCAAGCTTCACGCCGCGCAGTCGGGTCTGGTGATCGATTACCGCAACACCACCGCCGAGGTCTTGGCCGACGCCGGCGAGGCGTTCGACGTCGTTCTCGCCATGGAAGTGGTCGAGCACGTGACCGACGTCAGCCTGTTCGTCGAGCTGGCCGCGGCGATGGTGAAACCCGGTGGGCTTCTGTTCGTCGCCACGCTCAATCGCACGGTAAAAAGTTTTGCGCTGGCGATCGTCGGCGCCGAGTACATTTTGCGCTGGCTGCCGCGCGGCACCCATCAATGGGACAAGTTCGTCACGCCGAACGAGCTTGAGATCGCTATCGACCAGGCCGGTTCGCACATCATCGATGAGACCGGCGTGATCTATAATCTCCTCGCCGACCGCTGGCAGCTTTCCAGCGACATGGATGTGAACTACATGGTCGTCGCGGAGCAGGCGGCGTAATGCTGACCGGCTGGCTTTGGGCCGTCTTCACCGTCATTGCCGCGTTTACCCAGACCCTGCGCAACGCCATGCAGCGCGAGCTCACCGGCGGTCTTGGCACCGTCGGTGCGACGCATGTCCGGTTTTTGTTCGGTTTTCCGTTTGCCGTTGTTTTTCTTGCCGGCGTGCTCATTGCGACCGGTTCGCCGCTGCCGCGCCCGGGGTTGAGCTTTTGGCCCTGGGTGCTCGACGGCGCCTTCGCGCAAGTCGCCGCCACCGCGCTGATGCTCGCCGCGATGGGCGCGCGCTCGTTCGTCGCCACCATCGCCTACATCAAGACCGAACCGATCCAGGTCGCGGTGTTCGGGCTCATTTTTCTCGGCGATGTCGTGACCTGGCCGATGATGGCGGCGATCCTGATCGCCACCGCCGGCGTGGTAATCATGTCGACCAAGGCTTCGCTTGTCGACTGGCGCGAGAGCGAAGGGTCGCGGCTTGGCGGCATCAGACTGACGCTGTTAGGGCTTGCCTCCGGCGGCATGTTCGCGCTGTCGGCGATCGGCTTTCGCGGCGCCATCCTCAGTCTTGGGTTGCCCAATTACGTCGTCGCCGCGACGTTCACGCTTGCCGTCGGTATCGTCCTGCAGGCGGTGTTGCTGTCGCTCTATCTCGGGCTGCGCCATCCAACGGTGTTGTTTGCCATCCTGCGCGCCTGGAAACCCTCGCTGCTCGCCGGCCTGGCGGGCGCGGTCGCCTCGCAGTTCTGGTTCCTGGCATTCGCGCTGGCCACTGCCGCGAGCGTGCGCACGCTGGCTTTGATTGAGGTTTTGTTCGCGCAGCTCGTCGCCCGCTTCGCCTTCGGTCAGCGCACCACTGCGCGCGAAGCTTTCGGCATGGTGCTGGTCGTCTGCGGCGTTGGCTTGCTGCTCTGGGCTTATTGACTGGAGCGCGTCCTAATTAAACTCGTCCGGCAGGATCGGCAGCGGATGAAATTCGATGCCTTCTTCGTGCAATTCTTTGGCTTCCTCCGGCGAAGCTTCGCCGTAGATCGAGCGGTGCTCGATCTCGCCGTAATGGATTTTGCGCGCCTCATCGGGAAAACGCGGACCGACGTAATCCGCGTTCTTGGTGAGGTGGTCGCGCAGCTCCTTGAGTTTGTTGCGTAGCTCGCGTTCCGGCGGCGACATAATCGCGACCGGCGTCTTGCCGGGCGCAGACGGCAGCGGCGGCGTCGGGAGTATCGCGGGCGGCGGCGGCGGTTCGGCGGTCTCGGCGCGCGCCAGCCGTGGCGCCATGATCGCTTTATCTACTTTGGCGGAGCCGCAGGTCGGGCAGGTCACCAGCGCGCGCTTCGCTTGCTTGTCGTAGGCGGCAGAGCTCTGGAACCAGCTCTCGAACGCATGGCCCTGGTCGCAATGAAGCGCGTAGCGGATCATAGCGGGCCTCGCACCGCGCGCAGGTGGGTCGGCTCGGCCATCGGCTCGACGAGTTCGAAGCGCCGGCCATGGTGTAGCGAGGGAATCCGCGCGCGCGCAGCGGCGACCTGCGCCGGATCGATGTCGGCGAGGATGACGCCGGGCTCGGTGCCGCCCTCGGCGAGGATTTGGCCCCACGGATCGACCACGAGCGAATGGCCGTAGGTCTCGCGCCCGCTCTTGTGCGTGCCGCCCTGGGCGGCGGCGAACACGAAGCAGCCGTTCTCGATGGCGCGGGCGCGTAGCAGCACGTGCCAGTGCGCCTCGCCGGTCTGCACGGTGAACGCCGAGGGGATGGAGAAAAACAAGGCGCCGGCTTCGGCGAGGGCGCGATAGAGCGCCGGGAACCGCAAATCGTAGCAGACCGTCACGCCAAGCCGGCCCCACGGCAGGTCGGCGATCACGGCAAGATCGCCAGGCCGGTAAGTGCGGGATTCGCGATAGCTTTCGCCGTTCGCCAGATCGACATCGAACATATGGATCTTGTCGTAGCGTGCGATCACCTCGCCGGTGCGGCCGATCAGGAACGAGCGGTTCGCCGCTTTGTCGGGCGAAGCCTTGACCGCGAGCGAGCCGATATGAATGTAAATCGAAAGCTGGCGCGCGGCCTCGCGGAGCGCCGCGAGCGTCGGATCGAGTTCCTCGTCCATGATCGTCGCCAAGAGGTGCTCGCGCTTGGCGATGATGTTGGTCATTTCCGGCGTGAGCACGTAGTCGGCGCCGGCGCGCTTGGCCTGTTCGATGGCGTCGACGGCGGCCGCGAGATTGGCTTGCGGATCAAGCTCCGAACGCATCTGGACGAGGCCGACCTTGAAGGTCGAGGGCGATGCCGCGCTCATGCCGGCGGTGCTTCTGGCTGCCCGAGCAACGGCTCGAGCTTGCCGGCGTCCTCGAGCGCGTAGAGTTCGTCGCAGCCGCCGATGTGCCGCGAGCCGATGAAGACCTGCGGTACCGTGGTACGTCCGTCCGCCCGCTCGATCATCTGTTGCCGCATCGTGCGATCCGTCGTGACGTCGATCTCACGAAAGCTGATGCCCTTGCGCGAAAGCAGTTCCTTTGCCCAGTGGCAATAGGGGCAGTATTCGGTCGTGTAGATTTCGACAGAAGTCATAACGGTTCGTTAATTCTATCAAACCCTTATATGGACGTTCGCACGGGATCGGCAACCCTGGCGAACACCAGCACATCGACATTGGCAGCGCCGGCGCGAAGGAGCGCCTTGGCGCAGCCTTCGACGGTGGCGCCCGACGTCAGCACGTCGTCGATCAGGACGAGGCGGCGGCCGACCACGGCCGGCTTTCCCTCCGGCGGCACGCGGAATGCGCCCTGCACGTTGGCGGCGCGTTCGGATCGCGACAGTCCCACCTGTTGGGTGGTCACCTTCACACGCTTGAGCGCGCCGGCGGCGATGGGCACGCCGCTTATGGCCGAGACGGCGGCGGCCAGCATGGCCGATTGGTTGAACCGCCGCGCCCACCGCCGGCGCCAATGCAGCGGTACCGGCACCAGCGCATCAGCCTCGGCCAGAAGTTCCCGGCCGGCTTGGCCGATCCAGCGCCCCATCATCGGTGCGAGGTCGAGCCGATCGCCATATTTAAGGGCATGCACCAAAGCCCGCGAAATTTCGTCGAAGCGTACCGCGGCGCGGGCGCGATGGTAGGCCGGCGGGTCGGCGATCGCCTCCATGGACAGGATGCCCGGACCCGGGTCATAGACGAAGGGAATGCCGAGCCGCTCGCAATAGGGCCGGGTGATGAACGAGAGTTTCGACCAGCACGCCGGACAGAGCCCTTCACCTTCGACCGGCTCGCGGCAGGCCGCGCACAGCCGCGGCAAAGCGAGATCGAGCGCGGCGCGCAACAGTGCGCGCACCGCGCCGGTGGCGCGCTTGAGCCGCGGCGGGGCAGCGATGCCCGCCAGTTCGCCGAACACGTCTCCCATGCCGCCACGCTACCGCTCCATCATGGACTTGTCATGAGCTTGCGCTGCGAGCGTTTTCCTCCGGCATGTGAGACAATCGGACGATGACCAGCACTCCGACATTGCCGAGCCCGTTGATCTTCGATCGCCCGCTCATCCGCGCCCGCCGCCGCCGCGCGGCTTTATTGGGTCCGGCGACGTTTTTGCTTGATCGCGTCGCCGACGATCTTGCCGACCGGCTTGGCGCGGTGCTGCGGCGGTTCGATCTGGCCCTCGATCTCGGCACGCCGGGCGAAGCGGTGCGGGCCGGGCTTACCCGCCTCGGCTCGGTGGCGACGATCGTGGCCGCTGATGCGATGCCGGCGGCCGGCGTCACGCGCATTCCTCCGCTGGTGACTGCCGATGAGGAGGCGTTGCCGTTCCGCGAAAGTTCGCTCGATCTCGTTGTCTCGGCGCTGGCGTTGCAATTCGTCAACGACCTGCCGGGCGTCCTCGTGCAGGTCCGCCGTGCGCTGAAACCCGACGGATTGTTTCTCGCCGCGCTCATTGGCGGCGACACGCTGACCGAGCTGCGGCAATCCTTCGCTGCGGCAGAAAGCGAGATCGAAGGCGGTGTTTCGCCGCGCGTCGCGCCGTTCGCCGATTTGCGCGATCTCGGCGCGCTGTTGCAGCGCGCGGGCTTCGCGCTCCCGGTCACCGACATCGACCGCGTCACCGTGCGCTACGACTGTGCTTTCGCCTTGATGCGCGATTTGCGACGCATGGGCGCGACCAACGCGCTGCTCGACCGCCGCCGCACCCCGCTCAAGCGCGCGACGCTGATGCGCATGGCCGAGATCTATGCGCAGCGGTTTGCCGACAGCGACGGGCGCCTGCGCGCGACCTTCGAGATCGTCTGGCTGTCGGGCTGGGCGCCGCATCCGGATCAGCAGCAGCCGCTCAAGCCCGGTTCGGCACAAGCGCGCCTCGCCGACGCGCTCGGTACACGCGAAATTTCGACAGGGGAAAAGGCTGGGCGTTGAAGCTAGAGCGTGATCCGGAAAAGTGGAGGCCGGTTTTCCGAAAAGACCATACTCCACTAAGGAGCATCAATTCAGCGTTGCGGCGACGGTGGTATAAAGGCCTTTGACGTTGGCGCCGAGCCCGACGATCGTCGCGACGATCGCGATTGAGACGCCGGAAGCGATCAGCGCATATTCGATCGCGGTAGCCCCGCGTGCGTCGCGAAGAAAGCGCTGGAACGTGGTTCGGATCGCGCGTGTCGAAAATTGCAGCATGGCCTTCTGCCTCTGGCGTTCACATCATAACAGCGCGATGAGGTGCGGGATCAGCGGTTCGTCGGCCGGCGGCATCGGGTAGTTGCGCAGATCGTGCGGCCGCACCCATTTGAGCTTCTGCGCCTCGCGCGCCGCCACGATTCCTTCCCAGCGACGACAGACCCAGAGAGGCATCAAAAGATGAAAGTCGGGATAAAGGTGACTCGCAAAGGTCAGCGGTGCGAGACACTCTTCCTTGACAACAATTCCCAGTTCCTCCTTCAGCTCGCGGATCAAACTTAATTCCGGCCGCTCGCCGGGCTCGACCTTGCCGCCGGGAAACTCCCAAAGCCCGGCCATCGGCTTGCCGGGCGGACGTTGTGCGATGAGCACACGGCTGTCGGGGTCGATGAGAGCGCAGGCGGCGACGAGGACGAGTTTGACGCTCACGGGCCTGACCTTAAAATACGCAATGCAAGTAAAGGAGCCTTTCAACGCTCCTGGTCTGTCGCCCGCTCTCGCAGAAATGGTTAAGGAGCTCTCAAGAGCGGTAATCCCCGTTGATCGCTACGTACTCTTTGGTCAGGTCGCAGGTGAGCACACGATCGCGACCTTTGCCGAGGCCGAGTGCCACCTTCAGCGTGATCTCGGGCTTCTTCATCGTGGCGGAGACGGCGCCTTCGTCATAGGCCGGGTCGCGCTCGCCTTTGTGGGCGACGCGAATGCCGTTGAACCAGATCGAAAGCCGATCGCGGTTGGCCGGCTCGCCGGCCTTGCCCACCGCCATGACCACGCGGCCCCAATTGGCGTCGTCGCCGGCGATTGCGGTCTTGACCAGCGGCGAATTGGCGATCGACAGCGCGATACGGCGGGCGGATTTCTTCGATACCGCGCCCTCGATCACGATCTCGACGAGCTTGCGCGCGCCTTCGCCGTCGCGCGCCACCTGTTCGGCGAGGTTGGCGAGCACGGCGTTGAAGCCTTTGCGAAAGACGGGGAGCCGCGGATCGGAGAGCCGCGTCATCATGGCGACGCCGCGCGCCGCGGCGGCGCCGGTGGCGAAGGCTAACAGCGTGTCGGACGTCGAGGTATCGCCGTCGATGGTCACCGCATTGAAGGTGTCGCCGACACCCGCGCGCAGCAAGGCTTTGAGAACCGCGGGCGCGATCGGCGCGTCGGTGAAAACGAACGACAGCATCGTCGCCATGTCGGGCGCGATCATGCCGGCGCCTTTGGCGATGCCGCAGATGGTCACCGCGCTCGGGCCCATCCGCACGACGGCCGCGGCGCCTTTGGCAAACGTATCGGTGGTCATGATCGCTTGGGCGGCCTCGTGCCAGCCGCCGGGCGCTGCCTCGGCGGTCAGCCGGTCGATGACGCCGGTGAACTTCGTCGCGTCGAGCGGTTCACCGATGACGCCGGTGGAGGCAAGGAACACCTCGCCGGTTTTGCAATGCGCGGCCTTGGCGGCGATCTCGGCGGTCAGCTTGGTTGCGACGCGGCCGGACTTGCCGGTGAACGCGTTGGCGTTGCCCGAGTTGACCACAAGCGCGCTCGCAGCGCCGGTCTTGAGCCGCGCGCGGCACCAGTCCACCGGCGCCGACGGGCACTTCGAGCGCGTCAACACTCCGGCCACGGCGGTTCCGGCATCGAACAAGGCGAGCAGCACGTCGGTGCGCCCGGCATAGCGGATACCGGCCGCGGCCGTCGCCAGCCGCACGCCAGCGATCGGCGGCATTTCGGGAAAGGACGAAGGCGCGAGGGGGGAGATGGTGGTGGGCATTTTTTTGTCACTTCGCGGCAGGCGCCCAGAATTCCAAGGCAATCAGTAATCTGTCGGCGATGTTATATCTGGCAAGCCCAGCTCATTATCGGCCGCTCTTATCGTGGGGGCAGGCGCTCGAAGCTTGGTAAGCCTTCTGGGATGTGATGGAAAGCCTGCTTGTCGACGGTGTAAATCGCCATCTGCGGGCTGCCAAAAAGGCTTGGATCGTCGAGCGTGCCGACTTTCAAAATCACGGCGCGCAGGCCCGGCCGCCGCGTCGTCAGGTGGGTGCCGCATTCGGCGCAGAATTCCCGCGTGACGGCGCCTTCAAGATCGCTGCGTGCAAATTGCCGTGGCGCCCCCTTGGCGTAATGGAAGCCGTCGGGCGGCATGAGAAGAAACATGTTGGGAGCGCCGCCGCTGATATATTGGCATTCGCGGCAGTGGCATTGCGCTCTCAGCATCGGCTTGCCTTCGGCGACGTAGCGCACGGCGCCGCAATAGCAAGCTTCATGGCATTCTCCCGACGTCATTTCGACGACCGCCGCAGGCGGTCGTCTTAAGCATGACGACAAAGTACAATGTCGGCGTCGGGCTGACTACTTCTTCGCCGGCGCGGCGGGATTGAGCGAGGGATCCGCGGCCGGCGGCGCCGCCGGCTTGTCCAGCCGCTCGACGGTGGCGGTTTTGCGCAAATTGTCGACCAGCTGCGCCTGGGCGCGGTGCGCGACATAATTTTCGATCTGGCCCTTGACCTGATCGAACGTCGGCGTCGGCTTGATGCGCTTATCCTCGACCTTGATGATGTGCCAGCCGAATTGCGTCTTCACCGGATCGGAGACCTGGCCCTTGTCGAGCTTGAAGGCGACCGCGGCGAATTCCGGCACCATCTGCTCCTTGGTGAAATAGCCGAGGTCGCCGCCTTCGGCCGCGCCCGGGTCTTTCGACTTTTCCTTGGCGAGGGTGGCGAAATCGGCGCCGTTCTTCAGTTGCGCGAGGATCGCCTTGGCTTCGTCCTCGGTGGGCACGAGGATATGGCGCGCGCGCACCTCCTCCTCGTTGGCCACCTGCTTGATGGCCTCGTCATAGACCTTGTGTTCCGCCTCGTCCGACAGCGCGGCGCGGCCGGCATCCTGCAGCAGCGCCTCCATCAGCAGCCGGTTGTGGTCGAAGGCGAGCCGGCGCTTGACGTCGGGGCGGTCGCCCAGCTTCTTCTGCTCGGCGGCCTGCGACAACACGACCACGTCGGCAAGATAGTTGATGAGATAGTCGCGCTTCTGTTCCGGGGGCATGGCCGGGATGTTGCCGCCGATCTCCTCTTCGGCGAAGGCGATGTCGCTCTGGCGGATATCGACCCCGTTAGCGCGCGCGATCACCGGATCATTATCCTGCGCCCGCAGAGCGCTGATCGGCACGCAGAGAAACGCAGCAATTGTCAGCGCGCCGAGCGCGCGGCAGACGGACAGGCGAGTACAGGCCATGGAACGCGATCCTTTGGGTCATGGGGGCAATTCGCCTTGCTCTGGCGCGGATTGCCGGCGCGGACACTCGCCGAAACGCCCCCGCTTGGCAATGGCAGAATCGACACGCCGCCTAACGAGCGTGTGAAGGGACGCCTCGCATTGACAACAAAACCATCCCCACCTATGTCTCGACCATAGTCCAGGCGCCCCCCGTCGCCGTGCAGAAGCCTTAAATAGCGCTGCATTTTCCGCCGGTTGGCCAACGCGCCGATCGCGCGGAGCCGAGCGAGGAACGAAGCAGCATGATCCCGAAAAGTGGATACCGGTTTTCGGCAAAGATCGTGCTCGACCAGATAGCTCCGCGGCACGGCCGCAGAGTGGAAGGATGACGCGATGATCGGCGCTGTCGCTCGCAAGCTGTTCGGTTCCTCCAACGACCGGCGTATCCGCGCCTATCGGCCTCAGGTCGCCGCCATCAATGCCCTCGAAGCCGATCTAGAGCAGCTCTCCGACGAGGCATTGCGCGCGCGGACGGAGGCATTCAAAAAGCAATTGGCCGAAGGGGCGACCCTCGACGACATCCTGGTGCCGGCGTTCGCCACCGTACGCGAGGCCGGCAAGCGCACGCTCGGCCAGCGCCACTTCGATGTCCAGCTCATCGGCGGCATGGTGCTGCACGAAGGTAAGATCTCAGAGATGAAGACCGGCGAGGGCAAGACCTTGGTCGCGACGCTGGCGGTCTATCTCAACGCGCTCGCCGGCCGCGGCGTGCACGTCGTCACCGTCAACGATTATCTGGCCAAACGCGACTCCGAATGGATGGGGCAGATCTACAAGTTCCTCGGGCTCACGGTCGGCGTCATCGTCCACGGTCTCGACGACGAGCAGCGCAAGAAGGAATACGACTGCGACGTCACCTACGGCACCAACAACGAGCTCGGCTTCGACTACCTGCGCGACAACATGAAGTACCGGCTCGAGGACATGGTGCAGCGCGGGCACACCTACGCCATCGTCGACGAGGTCGATTCGATCCTGATCGACGAGGCGCGCACCCCGCTGATCATTTCCGGTCCGCTCGACGACCGTTCCGAGTTCTACAACACCATCGACGCCTACATCCCTAAGCTCGACAAGGCCGACTACGAGGTCGACGAGAAACAGCGCACCGTCAATCTCACCGAAGTCGGTATGGAAAAGATGGAGCAGGGGCTGCGCGACGCCGGCCAGCTCAAGTCCGATTCGCTCTATGACGTCGAGAACGTCTCGGTCGTGCACCATGTGAATCAGGCCTTGCGCGCGCACAAGCTGTTCCAGCGCGACAAGGACTACATCGTGCGCAACGGCGAGGTCGTCATCATCGACGAGTTCACCGGCCGCATGATGCCGGGCCGGCGCTATTCGGAGGGCCTGCACCAGGCGCTCGAGGCCAAGGAGCGGCAGCCGATCCAGCCGGAGAACCAGACACTGGCCTCGATCACGTTCCAGAACTATTTCCGCATGTACGAGAAGCTCGCCGGCATGACCGGCACGGCGACCACCGAGGCGGACGAGTTCCAGGACATCTATAATCTCGAGGTCCTGGAAATTCCCACCAACATGCCGATGATCCGTCTCGACGACGATGACGAGGTCTATCGCACGTCGGTGGAGAAGTACCGCGCGGTCATCGCGCTGATCGAAGATTGCAAGCAACGCGGCCAGCCGGTGCTGGTCGGCACCACCTCGATCGAGAAATCCGAGCAGCTCGCGGAAATGCTGCGCCAGCAGGGCTGGGAAGCGCACGACTTCTCCGACCCCAACGCGTTCGCCGCGCTCTATTCCGGCGACGAGGGCGCCTCCAAGGCCAAGGTGTTCGCCATCCTCAACGCCCGCTACCACGAGCAGGAAGCCTATATCGTCGCCCAGGCCGGCGTGCCCGGCGCCATCACCATCGCCACCAACATGGCGGGCCGCGGCACCGACATTCAGCTCGGCGGCAATGCCGACATGCGCATCCGCCAGGAACTGGTCGACATCGAGGATTGGAGCGTGCGCGACAAGTCACCGCGCGGCGCCGAAATCCGCGCCCAGGTCGCACGCTTGAAGGAGAAGGCGCTCGCCGCCGGCGGACTGTTCGTGCTCGGCACCGAGCGCCACGAGAGCCGCCGCATCGACAATCAGTTACGCGGTCGTTCCGGACGCCAGGGCGATCCCGGCCACTCGAAATTCTTTCTGTCGCTCGAAGACGACCTGATGCGCATCTTCGGCACCGACAAGCTCGACGGCATGCTGACCAAATTGGGCTTGAAGGAAAACGAGGCGATCATCCATCCCTGGATCAACAAGGCGCTGGAGAAGGCGCAGCAGAAGGTCGAGGCGCGCAACTTCGATATCCGCAAGAACATCCTCAAGTACGACAACGTCATGAACGACCAGCGCAAGGTCATCTTCGACCAGCGCGTCGAATGGATGCAGGACGCCGGCGTCGCCGAAGTGGTCGCCGACATGCGCCACAACGCGATCGACGATCTGGTCGCCAAGCACGTGCCGGAGAACGCCTATCCGGAGCAATGGGACACCGCCGGCCTCAAGGAGGAACTCAAGCGGATGCTCGGCCTCGATCTGCCGGTCGACGAATGGGCGAAGGAAGAAGGCATCGCCGACGAGGAGATTTTCGCCCGCGTCGAGCGCCGCGCCGACGAGCACATGGCGGCGAAAGTCGCGCAATGGGGCGCCGACGTCATTCGTTACATCGAGAAATCGATCCTGCTGCAGACGCTCGATCATCTCTGGCGCGAGCATCTGGTCATGCTCGACCATCTGCGCCAGGTGGTGGGGCTGCGCGGCTACGGCCAGCGCGACCCGCTCAACGAATATAAGTCGGAGGCTTTCAGCCTGTTCGAGGCGATGAGTCAGAGCTTGCGCGAGGCGGTAACGGCGCAGCTCATGCGCGTCGAGATCATGGCATCGCCGCCGCCGGAGCAGCAAATGGCGCCGCTGCCGGCCATGGAGGCGCACAAGATCGATCCGACGACCGGCGAGGACGAGATGGCCCTGGCGCTGGCCGGCGCCGAAACGCTGGCGCGGCACGGCATCGGCGGCGCGGCCGGCGGCGGCGCGGCGCTGGCGGCGGCGCGCGAGGCCCAGGCGCCCGCGCGCAATCCGAAAGATCCGACGAGTTGGGGCAAAGTCGGCCGCAATGAGCCCTGTCCGTGCGGCTCAGGCAAAAAATTCAAGCATTGCCACGGAAGATACGCGTAACAGGGGTCAGATATCAGATGTCAGTAATCAGAGGCGCCTCTGATTACTGACCGCTGATTACTGTAATCCGCTCCAGCGGCTATCGAAACTGCCGGCCGGCACGACGGGCTGCGCGCCGTTGAGGAGCGGTTTCGCCGGCGGCGCTGCGGCGTTGGCTTCCTGTTGCGGAGCCGGTTTCGGCTTCGCTGCAACAGTCTCCTCGCCCTTGCGCAGCTCGCCATTGAGCGGCGCGCTAGTCGTCGGCTTGGCGGCCGCGGCGGCCGTCTGACTATGCGCGGCGCTCTGGGTTCGGTGTGCCGCGCCGGTCGAGGCCGGCTCCGAGCCGCGCGATCCGGCCTCGGTCGAGGCGACTTTCGTCTGCTCGGCGGGCTTCGATCCGAACAGGCCTCCGAACAAGCGGCCGGCGAACGTCGACCCGCCATTGTCGGCCGTCACGGGCGGGGGCTGGGCCGGCAATCCAGTCGGCGGCGGCACCCGCGCCGGGGGTATGTTGCCGTTGGTTTGGGCGAGGAAGACCCTGTTCATGCCGCCGTCGAGGCCGGTCCTGATCGGTGCGGGCGGCATGATTTTGGACAACCGGGCATACTGGACTTCGTCGTTTTGCTGCTTGGCCTGCACCGGTTCGGCGATGTCTTGGGCGACAACGTAGGCCGGGCAGCGGCCGGTCGGCGTGAAATCAAGCGGCTTGGCGGATTTAGCCGGCGGCGGCTGGGCGTCGAACACGTAGCGGCGATCGCATACGTCGACCTTGGGCTCCAGATGCGTCACCTCGAAATGGTCATTGCCTTCCTTGATCATCTTCCAGAACGGCATATTCGGATTGGTGCGGTGGTGCGCGAAATTCGCCGGCGTCATGCGGAACGGATAGGCCTGAATCTGGAACGACTGCTGGCCGCCGAGGAAGGATTCGCGGGCGAGCGAATAGATCTCTCCGATCTGCTCGTCGGTCATGGCGTAACAGCCGCGCGAGGAGCAGTCGCCATGGATCATCAGGAAGGCGCCGCTGCGGCCGTTGGCCTTGTCGTAGGCGTTGGGAAAGCCGATGTTGATCGCGAGGTAGTAATTGGAATTGGGATTCATCAGCCCGGGCGTGATCTGATAGAAGCCCTCGGGCGCCTGGCGGTCGCCCTCATGGACCTTCGGTCCGAGGTCGCCCGACCAGCGGCAGATCGGATAAACCTTGAGCAACTCGTAACGACCGGTGGTGTTCTGCTTCCAGACTTCGAGCTCCGACTCCTCCTTGAAAACGCGAACGAGGATCGGCGAGTCCTTCGGCATGTTCTTTTGTTCGAGCAGCGCCACCATCTCCGGCGATAGTGCCTTCATCGCTTTGGTGGGCAGCTGATAGACACCGTCGGTATCGCAACCGGCAAGCGCCAAGGCACCGGCGAGAACCGCCGACGCCAAAACGGCACGGCAAATTTGCGCGCGGACCAGGCTGGCGCGGATCAATACGATACTCCCCGACTGATGGACCATCCCCGTGCCATCACGACCCCATCGTTACCCCTCTGGGGTGGCTTTCGCAAGCCAGCCAAGGCGTCGCCCTCAGCTGGAGCATGGCGGTGCTAACGAATGGTTAATTTTATGCAAATTTGATGGAAAAACCAACGCCTTATCCCGTCCCGATCGACCGCGACGGGCTTTCGCTCGTCCCCGCAGCATCACGCGATCGGGGACCAATCCGGGCGCTATTGTGGCGGATGGCAATTGCGGCCGGTGCGGCTGGCCCGTGAGATCAACCCAGCATCCGCCCGATCGCCATGAATTTGTCGCGCCGCAGCCGGACGATACCGGCGCGGCCGAGGCCGTGCAGTTCGGCGAGTGCGGCGGCGATCGCTGTGCCGACCGCGGCGATGGCCGCGGCGGGATCGCGATGCGCACCGCCGGTTGGCTCCGGCACAATGGTGTCGACAACGCCGAACCGCAGCAGATCCTGCGCGGTGATCTTCATGCTGGCGGCGGCCTCCTGCGCTTTCGCGGTATCGCGCCAGAGGATCGAAGCCGCGCCTTCGGGCGAAATCACGCTGTAGATGGCGTGCTCGAGCATGATCACGCGGTTGGCGGTCGCCAGCGCGATCGCGCCGCCCGAGCCGCCCTCGCCGATAATGGCCGCGACATTCGGCACCCCGATCCGCAAACAGGCTTCGGTCGAGCGCGCGATGGCTTCCGCTTGGCCGCGCTCTTCCGCGCCGATGCCGGGATAGGCGCCCGCAGTATCGATCAGCGCGATGACCGGAATGTCAAAATGATCGGCCATGTCCATTAGCCGCACCGCCTTGCGGTAGCCTTCCGGCCGCGCCATGCCGAAATTATGCTGGAGACGGCTGTCGGTGTCGGTGCCTTTTTCGTGGCCGATGACGCAGACGCTCTCGCCGCGGAAGCGGCCGAAGCCGCCGACGATCGCCGCGTCCTCGCCGTATTTGCGATCGCCGGCCAGTGGAACGAAATCGTCGACGAGCTGGGCAATGTAATCGAGGCAATGCGGCCGTTGCGGATGCCGCGCGACTTGCGTCTTCTGCCAGGGCGTCAGCGCGCCATAGAGTTCCTTGAGCGCCTGATCGGCCTTGACTTCGATCCGGTTGATCTCTTCGACGATGGCAATGGCGTCGCCGGCGGCTTGCAGCGCGCGCATTTCTTCGATCTTGGCCTCGAGCTCGGCCACCGGTTTTTCGAAGTCGAGATAGGAGCGCATTACGCGGTACCAACTTTCATGTCATTGCCAGCGAAGCGAAGTAATCCCGTTCCCTAATGGGTATTCCCTAATGGGTATTCCCTAATGCCTATTCTGAATTGGCTCGCCGCCTTGCTGCTCGCAATGACGTGCGACGGGCCGTTCGTAAATCAATATCAATCAATTATTGCCTTCCGCCAACGGATGCAAATCGCGCACCAGGCTTTTCAGGCGCTCTTCCAACACATGGGTATAAATCTGCGTAGTCGAAATATCGGCATGACCGAGCAGGGTCTGCACCACGCGCAAATCCGCGCCGTTGTGCAGGAGATGACTGGCGAAGGCATGGCGCAGCACGTGCGGGCTCAGCTGTGCGGCACGCAATCCGGCGGCGGCGGCGAGCGCCTTAAGTTCACGGGCGAAGTGCTGGCGAGTGAGATGGCCGCTGTCGCCGAAGGACGGGAACAGCCATTTCGATCCGGCATTCCGCTCGGCGCGGTGCGTGGCGGCGCTCTCCGCCAAAAGCGCGAGATAGTCGGCCATCGCCCGCTTGGCGGCGTCGTTGAGCGGTACCAGCCGCTCCTTGTTGCCTTTGCCGCGCACGATGATGAAGCGGGCGTCGCGGCGGGCGGCCGTTGCCGGCAGCGCCACGAGTTCGGACACGCGCAATCCGGTCGCATAGAGGAGCTCGATAAGACAGGCGAGCCGCGCCGCGCGCAGGCGCACCGACAGCGGCGCTGCCGGGTCGGAGCGTCCGGCCACCGTCAGCAGGCGATCGACTTCGCCGATGGTGAGCGTTTTCGGGAGCGCGCGGACCCGCTTGGGACCTTCGAGCACGGCAGCGGGATCGTCCTTGCGCTGCCGCTCCGCATAGAGAAACCGATAGAGCTGCCGGATCGCCGAGAGCCGGCGCGCGACGGTCGCCGGCCGCAGCCCCCGCCGCGCCAGCGCGCCGAGATAGGCGCGCAGATCGTCGGTCGCCGCCGTCGCCACGGAACGCCCGGTGCCGGCGAGGTAAGCGGAGAAATCGGCAAGGTCGCGGCCATAGGCAGCCAGCGTATTTTTTTCCGCCCCGCGTTCGGCCGCCAGCATGTCGAGAAACAGCGCTGTGAGCCGTTCGTCGGCAGGCTTCGCCGCGCGAGCCAGTCCAGGACGCCTGCTGCCAACCCTGCCGCGCGCCATCATACGAGCCATGGCCGAGGCCTCAGCGGTTCTTGAAGAATTTGTCGGGCGGGATCGTTACGCTGATCTCGCGCGGTTGCGGTTGCACGAAATGCGCCAGCGCATAGAGACCGCCATAAACGACGGCGCACAATATAGCGATGGCGGCGAGAAACCGGAGCAGGCTCGGCATCGTCTAGTGTCCACCACCGCACTCGTGCGCGCGCTCATCCCATTGGTGCCGGCGAACGGGACCGAGTACGATCATGTTCGGCCCGGCCTGGCAAGTCATTCGGCCCGCTCTGCGGGTATTTTAGCCGCGGGCAGCAGGTGCGGACGATGCTATTGCGGACTTGAGCAGCAAATGACTGAAATTGCCTTACAAAACGACGCCAACGCTCCGGCTGCGGCGGCCGCAATCCTGGCCCGCCTGGGACGCCGCTCGATCGTCCTCATCGGTATGATGGGGGCGGGCAAATCGTCCGTCGGCCGCCGGCTCGCCGCGCGGCTAAGCATCCCTTTTGTCGACGCCGACGCCGAGATCGAGAAGGCCGCCGGTATGAGCATTGCCGACATTTTCGCGCGCCACGGCGAAGCCGATTTCCGCAGCGGCGAGGCGCGCGTTATTGCCCGCCTGCTCGACGGCGGCCCGCAAGTCCTCGCCACCGGCGGCGGCGCACTCATGAATCCGGCTACGCGCAGCGTCATCCAGGCGAACGGCATTTCCATTTGGCTCAGCGCCGATGTCGAGGTGCTGATGCGGCGGATTTCCAAGCGCAAGCACGAACGGCCGCTGTTGCAGACCGCCGATCCGACGGAGACGCTGCGCCGCTTGCTGGCGGAACGCGAGCCGATTTATGCGCAAGCCGATCTGACCATACAATCGCGCGACCTGCCGCATGACGCCATCGTCGCCGACATCATGAAGGCGCTGGCGGCATTCCTGACGCCTGCCGCCGTGCCGGAGGGAAGGGCCGACCCATGACGGCACCGCTTCGCGCCGATCCCACAACCGTCAAGGTTGCGCTCGGCGCCCGCAGTTACGACATCGTCATCGGTCGCGGCCTTATGGTTTCGCTCGGCGCGCGCACGGAGGTGCTACGCCCGGGCGCCAAAGCCGCCATCGTTACCGACGAGAACGTCGCGCGTTACCATCTCACCGCCACCGAAGCCGCGCTTGCCGATGCCGGCGTGGCGACCACCCGCGTCATCGTTTCGGCCGGGGAGGGCTCGAAGAGCTTTCGCGTCTTCGAGCAAGTCTGCGAGGCGATCATCGACGCGCGCATCGAGCGCGGCGATATCGTGGTCGCGCTCGGCGGCGGCGTGATCGGCGATCTCGCCGGCTTCGCGGCGTCGGCGGTGCGGCGCGGGCTCGATTACGTGCAGGTCCCGACCACGCTGCTGGCCCAGGTCGATTCCTCGGTCGGCGGCAAGACCGCGATCAATTCCGCGCATGGCAAGAACCTTGTCGGCGCCTTCCATCAGCCGATCCTGGTGCTGGCCGACACCGCCGTGCTCGACACGTTGCCGGCGCGCGAATTCCGCGCCGGCTACGCCGAAGTCGCCAAATATGCGCTGCTCGGCGACGCCGCCTTTTTCTCCTGGCTTGAAGCGAACTGGCGCGACGTCTTTGCCGGCGGGCCGGCCCGCGAACACGCCATCGCCGTGAGCTGCCGCGCCAAGGCGGCGATCGTCGCCCGCGACGAGCGCGAGACCGGCGAGCGGGCGCTGCTCAATCTCGGCCATACCTTCGGCCACGCGCTGGAGGCGGCCTGCGGCTTCTCCGACCGGCTCTTGCATGGCGAGGCGGTCGCGGCCGGGATGGCGCTGGCTTTCGCCTTTTCGGCGCGGCAGGGGCTCCTCCCCGCCGCCGAAGCCGACCGCGCCATCCGGCACCTGGCGGTGGTCGGATTGCCGACGCGCCCCAGCGACATTCCGGGCGGATTGCCGCCCGTTCATCGGCTGATGGATTTGATGGCGCAGGACAAGAAAGTGAAGCGCGGAATGCCTACATTCATCCTGACGCGCGGGATCGGCGCCGCTTTTGTCGAGACCGGCGTCGATCAAGAAGACGTGCGTGCATTCCTCGACGAGAAGCTTGCGGAGCGATGAATATCTTTGATTGGTTGACCGTCGCGGCGATTGTCATCTGCCTTTTGGTCTCGGCGTTCTTTTCCGCCGGCGAGACGGCGCTGACGGCGTCGTCGCGCGCCGCCATGATGCGGCTGGAGAAGCAGGGCAACCGCGACGCCACTATCGTCAACCGGCTGTTGGCGACGCGCGAGCGGCTGCTGGGCGCGATTTTGTTTGCCAACAACCTGACCATTATCGCCGCCTCGACTTTGGCGACCGGCCTGTTGCTCGCGTTCTTCGGTCACGCCGGCGTCATCTACGCCACGCTGGTGATGACCGTGGTCATCTTTGTGGTCGCCGAAGTGCTGCCGAAGACCGCGGCCTTCAACATGCCCGACCGCATCGCGCTCCTCGTCGCCCGGCCGGTCGACCGGATGGTGCGCTGGTTCTTGCCGATCCTGAAGGCGGTCGAATGGCTGGTGCGTTTCATTCTCCGCGGCTTCGGCATGCCGGTCGGCAAGATCCAGTCGATCCTGTCGCCGCGCGAGGAGTTGCGCGGCGCCGTCGATCTCATGCACCGCGCCGGCGTCGTGGAAAAGCTCGACCGCGACATGATGGGCGGCCTGCTCGACCTGCGCGAATTGGTGGTCTCCGACGTCATGGTCCACCGCACCAAGATGGTGATGTTCGATGCCGACGAGAAACCGCGGGAGATCGTCGATGCCGTCCTTGCCGCGGCGGTGACCCGGCTGCCGCTGTGGCGCGGGTCGCCGGACAACGTCGTCGGCGTGTTGCACGTCAAGGATCTGTTGCGCGCCCTGCACGCCGCGGGCGGCGATGCCAGCAAGATCGACATCTTGTCGCTGGCGACGCCGCCGTGGTTCGTGCCGGACACCACCCCGCTCTATGACCAGCTCAAGGCGTTCCTGCACCGCAAGACGGCGTTGGCGCTGGTCGTCGACGAATACGGCGAGCTCGAGGGGCTGGTGACGCTGGAAGACATCATGGAGGAGATCGTTGGCGACATCACCGACGAGCATGACATCGCGGTTCCCGGCGTGCGCGCGCTGGCGGACGGCTCGGTCAATGTCGACGGCGCGGTGCCGGTGCGCGATCTCAACCGGGCGATGGATTGGAACATCCCCGACGACGAAGCCACCACGATCGCCGGCGTGGTCATCCACGAGGCGCGCTCGATCCCCGAGCCCGGACAAAGCTTCACCTTTCACGGCTTCCGCTTCCACGTCTTGCGCAAGACCCGCAACCGCATCACCGCGCTGCGCGTCACGCCGCTCGCCCGCAAGGTGACGGCGAAAGCGAGCTAGCCAGAGCGACGGCCTGCGCGTCTTGCGCCTAGTTCCAGTCAGCTACATCTAATCCGGGGCATTTGCTTGGAGCCTGCGCAATGGCCATAGAGACGAAAGCCGCTGAGCGTGAGACGGCCACGGCACCGATCGATGCCGGGGTGCGCATCGGCCACGTGCATCTGAAGGTCGCCGATCTCGATCGAGCGCTTAAGTTCTATTGCGGCGTGCTCGGATTTCAGTTGATGCAGAAGCTGGGACCGCAGGCGGCGTTTATTTCCGCCGGCGGCTATCATCATCACATCGGGCTGAACACCTGGGAGAGCCGCGGCGCGCCGGCGGCGCCCCCAGGCACGACCGGCCTCTATCATCTCGCGATTCTCTATCCGACGCGCACGGCCTTGGCCGACGCGCTGCGCCGGCTGATCGAGGCGAAGATTCCGCTCGATGGCGCGGCCGATCACGGCGTCAGCGAGGCGCTCTATTTGCGCGACCCCGACGACAACGGCGTCGAACTTTATTGGGATCGGCCGCAGGACAAGTGGCCGCGCACGCCCGACGGCAAGCTCGCGATGTTCACGCGTCACCTCGATCTGATGGGGCTTCTTGCCGCCGCCGGCGAGCCGCTGAAGGCGCAAGTGGAGGACGCGGCCGAGGACGAGGTGCGCGATCTGTAATCAGCCAAGGTTCTCCCCCGGCGCCGCGGCGTGGATGGCGAGCGCGTGGACGCCGCCGGCAAGCTCGCCGGCGAGCGTGGCGTTAATCATCCGGTGGCGTTCGAGCCGGCTCTTCCCGCGAAAGGCTTCCGACACGATATAGAGCCGGAAGTGGGTCTCGCCACCCGGCCGATGCCCGGCATGGCCTTCGTGCCGATGCGATTCGTCCTCGACATGCAGGCTCTCGGGGGTGAAAGCCTTACGCAACTTTTCCGTGATCAGATCCTGGGTCCGCATGGACGCAAGGCTTAGGGCATGACCCCGAAAAGTGGAAGCCGGTTTTCGGATAAGGTCATGCCCAAACGAAAGAGGCATGACCCCGAAAAGTGGAAGCCGGTTTTCGGATAGGAGCACGGGTAAACGAAGGCGAAGGCGGCGCGGTGGGTCAATCCAGCGACGCGCGCTTTTGCAGTCTGTCAAGTCTTGAAGGTGCCATCGTCGCGCCCGCATAATTGGAATCATGAGCATCAATTCACCGCTGTTCGATCGCATCCGGGTCAAGCCCGACCAGGACCGCCGGCTGCGCGCCGAGCTTCCGGCCTGCCAGTGGCCGCGCTGCGACGCGCCGGCGACCCACCGCGCGCCGAAGGGGCGGCTGCGCGCCAGCGAATATTGGCGGTTCTGCCTCGAACACGTCCGCGAATACAATAATGCCTACAATTTCTTCGCCGGCATGAGCGACGACGCCATCGCGAAGTATCAGAAGGACGACGTCACCGGCCACCGCCCGACTTGGAAAATGGGCTCGATCGGCAGCGTCGGCGGCCGCCGCCGCGACGGCCGGCGCGGTCCCGGCGGCTCGCGCGCCTCGGGGTGGGCGGCCGACGACCCGTTCGCGCTGTTCGGCGAGATGGGGGCGAGCCGGCCTCGGCATGCGCGGCCGGCTACCGAGGGCCGCAAGATCCTCAATGCCCAGCGCCGCGCCCTCGACGTGCTTGGCCTTGAAGCCGACGCCAAGCGCGCCGATATCAAGGCCAAGTTCAAGGTCCTGGTGAAGCGGCATCACCCCGACGCCAATGGCGGCGACCGTACCTCCGAGGATCGGCTGCGGGAGATCATCCAGGCCTATAATTACCTGAAATCGGCCGGTTTCTGCTGATCTTTCAAGTGGCTTTTGCGGTCCCCGGCGCTTCTGCTAATTTGACGCCATCCGACCGCCGGTGAGGGCCGATTCAGCGCCTCGGACAATTCTGGGGTCATGGAGGTGCAATGACTCTCGCAACCGAAACGGAATCCGGCTTGCCGGACATGAAGGTGTCGATCCGGCAATTGTTCGGCATCGACAGCGACCTGCAAGTGCCGGCCTATTCCGAGCCGGACGAGCACGTGCCGGACCTCGATGCCGACTACCGGTTCGACAAGCCGACCACGCTCGCCATCCTCGCCGGCTTTGCCAGGAACCGCCGGGTCATCGTTACCGGGTATCACGGCACCGGCAAGTCGACCCATATCGAGCAGGTGGCGGCGCGGCTCAACTGGCCGTGCGTGCGCGTCAACCTCGACAGCCATATTAGCCGCGTCGATCTCATCGGCAAGGATGCGATCGTCATTCGCGACGGCATGCAGGTTACCGAGTTCCGCGACGGCATCCTGCCGTGGGCGCTACAGCACAATATCGCGCTCTGTTTCGACGAGTACGACGCCGGGCGCCCCGACGTGATGTTCGTGATCCAGCGTGTCCTGGAATCATCCGGCCGGCTGACGCTGCTCGACCAGAACAAGGTGATCAAGCCGCATCCCTCGTTCCGCCTGTTCGCCACCGCCAACACGGTCGGCCTTGGCGACACGTCCGGCCTCTATCACGGCACCCAGCAGATCAACCAGGGTCAGATGGACCGCTGGTCGATTGTCACCACCTTGAACTACCTGCCGCACGACAACGAGGTCGAGATCGTGCTCGCCAAGGCCAAGCACTATCGCACGGCCGAAGGCCGCGACATCGTCTCGAAGATGGTGCGGGTCGCCGACCTCACGCGCAACGCTTTCATGAACGGTGACATCTCCACTGTCATGAGCCCGCGCACGGTCATCACCTGGGCGGAGAATGCGGAAATCTTCGGCGATATCGGCTTCGCCTTCCGGCTGACCTTCGTCAACAAATGCGACGAGCTGGAGCGTCCATTGGTGGCGGAGTTCTATCAGCGCTGCTTCGGGCAGGAATTGCCGGAATCCGCGGTCAACGTCGCGCTGTCGTAACAATCACCTCTCCCCGCTCGCGGGGAGAGGGAGCAGAGCGATGACCTCCAACATCAAGCCCAAAAATCCCGCCAAGGACGCGCCGACCGAACCGTTCAAGCGTGCGGTCGGCGTCTGCCTACGCGCGATCGCCGGCAAGGGTGACATCGAGGTCGCCTTCGCCGCCGAGCGCCCCGGGCTGGCCGGCGGCAAGGCGCGGTTGCCGGAGCCGCCGCGCCGGCTCAATGAAGGGGAGGCCGCCATCGTGCGCGGCCACGCCGACTCGATCGCGCTGCGGCTCGCCTGCCATGACCCCGCCGTGCATCGCAAACTCGCGCCCGGCGGCCAGCAGGCGCGCGCGGTGTTTGAGGCGGTCGAGCAGGCCCGCGTCGAGGCGATCGGCTCTCGCCGCATGGGCGGCGTGGCGAAGAACCTTACCGCCATGCTCGATGACCGTTTTCATCGCGGCAAATACAACGAGATCACCGACCGTGCCGATGCGCCGATCGAGGATGCCATCGCCATGATCGTCCGCGAACGGCTTACCGGCCAGACGCCGCCGGCGACGGCGCGCAAGCTCGTCGAGTTGTGGCGCCCGCTGATCGAGGAACGCGCCGGCCGCAATCTCGATCGCCTCGAGCGCGTGCTCAACGATCAGCGGCGCTTCGGCGACGTAGTGCATGACCTGCTCGACAGCCTGGACATGGGCGAGGATCGCTCGAGCGAATCCGAGGAGGAGGGCGAAGACGGCGAGGAAGAGAACCGCAACGACGAATCCGGCCGCGACGGCGAGGCCTCCGATTCCGCCGACTCCGAGCGCATGAGTCTCGAAGAAGCGGAAGCCTCGGCCGAGGAATTGCCCGACAGCGCCGCGGAAGCGATCGACGCGCCGGCCGCCGACATGGCCGACGATGCCGAGATGGGCGATTCGGAGACCGCGGCCGAGCCGTGGCGCCCGCGGCACAATCGCAACGAGCCGCGCGGTCCGGATTACCGGCCCTTCACCACCAAATTCGATGAGATCGTCGGCGCCGAGAATCTCTGCGATCCGGAGGAGCTCGAACGGCTGCGCGGCTATCTCGACAAGCAGCTTTCGCATCTGCAGGGCGTGGTCGCGCGGCTCGCCAACCGCTTGCAGCGGCTTCTCCTGGCGCAGCAGAACAGAGCCTGGGAGTTCGATCTCGAGGAAGGGCTGCTCGATCCGGCGCGGTTGGCCCGCGTCATTGTCGATCCGCTGCATCCGTTGTCGTTCAAACGCGAGAAGGACACCGACTTCCGCGACACGGTGGTGACGCTGCTGTTGGATAATTCCGGCTCGATGCGCGGCCGCCCGATCACGGTGGCGGCGACCTGCGCCGACATCCTGGCGCGCACGCTCGAGCGCTGCGGCGTCAAGGTGGAGATTTTGGGCTTTACCACGCGGGCCTGGAAGGGCGGGCAGTCGCGCGAAGCCTGGCTCGCCCAGGGCAAGCCGGCCAATCCGGGACGCTTGAACGATTTGCGCCACATCATCTACAAGGCGGCGGATGCGCCGTGGCGGCGCGCGCGCAAGAACCTCGGATTGATGATGCGCGAGGGCCTGCTCAAGGAGAACATCGACGGCGAAGCGCTCGATTGGGCGCACAAGCGCCTGCTCGCGCGCGCCGAGACGCGAAAGATCCTGATGATGATCTCCGACGGCGCGCCGGTCGACGATTCCACGCTCTCGGTCAATCCCGGCAATTACCTCGAGCGCCACCTGCGCTGGGTGATCGAGGACATCGAAACCCGCTCGCCGGTCGAGCTTATCGCCATCGGCATCGGCCACGACGTCACGCGCTATTACCGGCGCGCGGTGACCATCGTCGACGCCGAGGAACTCGGCGGCGTCATGACCGAAAAGCTGGCGGAGCTGTTCGCGGAGCACTCCGGCGAGGAGCGAGAGCGTTCCGCGCGGCCGCGCCGCCTGCACGCGTAAGGCATTATCGGAACCGTCAGCCGCTGCTGGCTTGGCGATTCTCGCGCCAGTGCCACCAGACGACGGCGCCAATTCCGACCACCGCCAAAACGATCAACATCACGATTAACGCCGATTGCTCGACCCATGCGATCGCGGGAACGCCGAGCGCCATGACGAGCCCGAGCAGGCAGACCTGCCACGACATGACATGCACGCCGGCGGTAAAGGTGCCGAGTGCCAACAGCGTGAGAATGGCAAGCCCGGTGGCCCCGGCGCTGAGTACCCTCTGCACCTCTGTCAACAACATCAGTGTCATGACCAAGAGGAACGCGCACCAGTGCAGCGCCTGCGTCCAGATCAAGCGCAAGCGCGCGCTTCTGTCCTGGGCGCGACGCCATCCGGCGGCGATACAGACCAGGGCGATCAGCGGGGCCAGCAGCTCCCAATATCCCAGGATCGGCTTTTTTGTATAGCTCGTGTAGGCAACGCCGAGGATCGTCAGGATGAAGATGAGGATATAAGGCAGTTCTCTGATCCAAAAGCTTGCCCGCGGTGAGCCGTCTAACGGCGCGGCCTGCGGGCCCGGTTCTGCATTGCTCATCGCGGCTTCCCCCGAATGCCGAATGTTATCGCGAATCCGCTAGCCTGTCGTTGAACTTTCTGCGCAAGTCGCCTCCGGCGCGGGTAAGCTCCGGCGGTGGTTCGCTCGCGTAACCGCCCATCCCCGCAGCTCCTTTCGTGGAACATAGGGGGTCGCATTGCGGTTGCGAATTGAAACTTAAGTTCGGCGCCGCTGTTCGCGCGCGAGTGCAGGAGAAATTGCGGCTTATGGAGTCGAACGGCAAAAATCACCGCCCATGGTCGCTGGCTGGGTTGCTGAACCGGTTCTTGTTGGGGCGCCCACTCGCCAATTGGGAAGGCAGCGCCCACGAGATCGGCATCGGCGAAGCGGTCCCGGCGATTGGGCTCGATGGGCTGAGCTCGTCTGCATACGGACCGGAAGCGGCGCTCAGCATCCTGGCCGCCGCCGGCGCGGCCGGGCTCGCGGCGCTCGAGCCGGTGATGCTGGTCATCCTCGCCTTGCTGGCGGTCCTGTTCGTCTCCTACTGGCAGACCGTCAAGGCCTATCCGATCAGCGGCGGCGCCTACACGGTCGCCAAGGAAAACCTCGGCGTGAACGCCAGCCTGTTGGCGTCCGCCGGCATCATGGTCGACTATGTGCTCAACGTCGCGGTCGGCATTTCCGCGGGCGTAGCGGCGCTGATCTCGGCAGTGCCGTCGCTGCATCCGTACACCCTGCCGCTTTGCCTCGGCATCCTTGTCCTGCTGACGCTGGTCAACCTGCGCGGGACGATGGAATCCGGCCGATTGTTTGCTCTGCCGACTTATCTGTTCGTCGGTTGCTTCATGATCGTGCTGCTCATCGGCACTTACGCCGTCATGACCGGCGGCGGACATCCGCAGCCGGTGGTGCCGCCGCCATCGCCGCCCAAAGCCGTCGAAGCGCTCAGCCTGTGGCTCATGTTGCGTGCGTTTGCCAGCGGCTGCACGGCGATGACCGGCGTGGAGGCGGTCAGCAATTGTGTCGACGGATTTCGCGAGCCGCGCGTGAACAATGCGCGCTGGACGCTTGCGATCATCGTTGTGATTTTAGGCATCCTGCTCGGCGGCATTGCTTATCTGGCGACGTCCTACGGCATCATGGCCATGGACCAGACGCAGCCCGGCTACCAAAGCGTGCTGTCGCAGCTCGTAGGCGCGGTCGCGGGACGCGGGGCGTTTTATTACGTGGCGATCGCCAGCGCGCTCGGCATTCTTTGCCTATCCGCGAATACCAGCTTCGTCGGGTTTCCCCGGATGTGCCGACTTGCAGCGCAGGATGAATTCCTGCCGCGGCCGTTTGCGACCGCCGGCCGCCGTTTGGTGTATTCGGTCGGCATCATCTATCTGGCGATCACCGCGGGACTGCTGTTGACCCTTTTTGATGGGGTCACCGATCGCCTGATTCCGCTGTTTGCGATCGGCGCGTTTCTGACCTTCACCATGTCGCAGACAGGCATGGTGGCTCATTGGCGGCGTGAGTTGGGCAACCCGCGGCGCACGGAAACACGCCGGCGGGTCTTGATCAATCTCGTCATCAATGCCGTCGGCGCGGCGACGACGGCTACGGCGCTGGCGGTCATCGTGATCGCCAAATTTGGCGAGGGCGGCTGGATCACGATCGTTGCCATTCCTTGTGTCATCGTGCTGCACAAGGCGATCAAGCGGTATTACCGGAACATCGAGGAGCATCTCCACGACGACGACGCGCTGGAATTTCGCCGCAGCGAGCCGCCGGTCGTTCTGGTCACGATGCGGGAATGGAATCGCCTGACCGACAAGGCGTTGCGGCTGGCCATGGAGCTGTCACCCGACGTGACGGCGGTGCATTTGGCGTCGCTCGAAGGCCGCGACGTCGACAAGGAGGAGCGGGAGCTGCGCGAGCAATGGGCCGTGCACGTCGAGAGGCCGGCGAAAGCCGCGAAGTTTCCAAATCCGCCACGGTTAGTTTTTCGCAGCGCTCCGTATCGGCGCATTCATGTGCCGCTGTTGAAACTGATCAAAGAGGTCAAGGAGGAAAATCCCGGCCGCACGGTCGCCGTGCTGATCCCCGAACTCGTCAAGCGCCACTGGTGGGAATACCTGCTGAGCAACCATCGGGCGCGGCAGCTTCGCTCCGCCGTGCTCGACTACGGCGGCTCGGGCGTGGTGGTGATCGGCGTGCCCTGGTATTTGACGGAGCCGCAGATCGAAGAGGGGATGACCGACGAGGAGGCTGCCGAACCCGTCAGGGTGCGGAACGTGCTCGGCTTTCGTCTGCGCAGCTCGCGGCGCAAGCCGGCGTAGCGGCAAGCCGCATTCACACTGATCGATGGTATCGAGCGCGAGAGCTTAAGCCGTCGCCGCGCGCTTCTTGGTGACCTGGCGCTTGAGCTCGAGCGCCCGCGGCGACAGCTCGGCGTCCTTGGCCTTCAGCAGGAAGGCATCGAAGCCGCCGCGATGGTCGACGGTCTTGAGCGCATTGGCGGAGATGCGCAGCCGGACGGAGCGGCCGAGCGCATCCGACATCAGCGTGACGTTGAGCAGGTTCGGCAAGAACCGCCGTTTGGTCTTGCGGTTCGAGTGGCTCACGCGGTGCCCGATCTGGCGGGTTTTTCCGGTGAGCTCGCAGCGCCAGGACATGGCAATTCCTCAATCTCTCGCGCATCCGGCGCCGGCCGGCGGACGGTGTGATGGGACAGGATTGCCGGGACTAATAGTGAGCCCCCCGCAGAGCGTCAAGCGCGGGGCTTGGCTGGTGTCGCCAGCAGTTTGGTCGGGCGAAACGGGGCAAAACCACAGAAACGACGCATTTTCCGACATTTATCGCTCACACGCGGCGGAAACGGCTCCCGTCCGTGTGGCCGCGCCGTTAAGCCCCATCCGCGGTCGTCGAAGGGAACCGTCGCCCCGTGTTCATTCTGCCGAAACGGCTTGCTGGCCCCGCTGGACCCGCCGCGTGGAGCGCGGCGGTTTGCCTCATTGTGGCGGTCTTGGCGGCCGACGCGGCTCGTGTTGCCGCTGCGCAGGGACGGCTCGAGGCCGAATATACCGCCAGTCTCGCCGGCATTCCGATCGGCCGCGGCAACTGGGTCATCGAGATTTTCGAGGACCAATTCACTGCCGCGGCGAGCGGGTCGACGATCGGACTGCTTCGGGTC
Source organism: Xanthobacteraceae bacterium (assembly GCA_049512975.1). Classification (GTDB taxonomy): domain Bacteria; phylum Pseudomonadota; class Alphaproteobacteria; order Rhizobiales; family Xanthobacteraceae; genus BOG-931. The sequence goes on from JBEKWO010000004.1 coordinate 67,760, forward strand.
TTTGCCGGCGGCCACGGTACCGGAGTCTCGCAGGGCACACTGAGCGCCGGTCAGCCGGTGCCGACGAGCTATGCAGCCACCATCATAAACGACAAGCGCGTCGACGACGTGCGCATGGTGTTCTCCGGCGGCAATCTGAAAGACTTTACGGTCGAGCCTCCGGTCGGCCCGCATCCCGACCGCATTCCCGTGACCGACGCGGATCGCCGCAACGTGCTCGATCCGATGACCTCCACCCTCGACCCGGTCAGCGGCAGCGGCGATCCAGTGTCGCCGCAGGCTTGCGATCGCAAGGTTTCGGTGTTCGACGGCCGCTTGCGTTTCGATCTGCGCAGCGAATTCAAGCGCATGGAAATGGTCAAGGCCGAGAAGGGCTACCAGGGACCGGTCGTCGTTTGCGCGGTGTATTTCATCCCGGTTTCCGGTTACACTCCGGACCGGCTCGCGATCAGATATCTGGCCGCGCTGCGCGATGCCGAGGTGTGGATGGCGCCGATTTCCGGCACGCGGATGCTGGTGCCGTTTCGCTTCTCGCTGCCGACGCCGATCGGCACGGGCGTGCTGCAAGCGACTCGGTTCGACTCGGTCGCGAAACCCCCGCGCGCCGCGGCGAACGTGAAAGCGCAGTGAAGCCAGTTGTTCTTGCCGGCGAAAAATCCGGCGGCGATAGCGGCTCGCAAACCCGGCTAGGACAGAGGCACACCTGCGAAGTCCCCGTTATCCACAGGAGGGAAGCTCTTGACTCGCCGCAAAAACCTGATTGCGAGACGCGTTAACCCTTTTGGCGCGTCGGCGACGGCAAAGGACGGCCTTCGACACCCGATCTGGTATTACATGAGAATGTCGACGCCATATGTCGCGGAGAACGAAGCCGCACACGCTGGGAGTCGCCGATTCGGCCGCGATTCGTTCCAGACTCGTTCCACACCTTAAGCACAGGACTTTCCCGCGCGTTGTTGTGATACAGATGCAGCCCGCCGCGCTAATGCGGCCGCCCGGGCTTTCGATGCCGATTTCTTTCTCGCCCTCGACTAATCGTGATTTGCGCGCCCGCGGCGCCGGCGTCACCGCCGTGCTCGGGCCGACCAATACCGGCAAGACGCATCTCGCCATCGAGCGGATGCTGGCGCACTCCTCCGGCGTGATCGGCCTGCCGCTGCGGCTCTTGGCGCGCGAGGTCTACAACCGGGCGGTGGAGCGGGTCGGGGCGGAAGCGGTCGCGCTCGTCACCGGCGAGGAGAAGATCAAGCCGTCGAACCCGCGCTTCTGGGTCGCCACCGTCGAGGCGATGCCGCGCGACCTCGATGTCGCGTTCCTCGCCGTCGATGAAATCCAGCTCGCCGCCGATTTCGAGCGCGGCCACGTCTTCACCGACCGCATGCTGCACCGGCGCGGCCGCGAGGAAACGCTGGTGCTCGGCGCCGCCACCATGCGGCCGATCGTGGAACGGCTGTTGCCCGGCGCCAGCATCGTGAGCCGGCCGCGGTTGTCGCAATTGAGTTTTGCCGGCGAGAAGAAAATCACGCGGCTGCCGCGCCGCTCGGCCATCGTCGCCTTCTCTGCCGACGAGGTCTACGCCATCGCCGAGCTCATTCGCCGCCAGCGCGGCGGCGCGGCGGTGGTGCTCGGCGCGCTGTCGCCGCGCACCCGCAACGCGCAGGTCGCGCTCTATCAGGCCGGCGAAGTCGACTACATGGTGGCGACCGACGCCATCGGCATGGGTCTCAATCTCGACGTCGACCACATTGCGTTTGCCTCCGACCGCAAGTTCGACGGCTATCAGTTCCGCAAGCTCAGCCCGGCCGAACTGGCGCAGATCGCCGGCCGCGCCGGGCGCGCCACCCGCGACGGTACCTTCGGCACCACCGGGCGTTGTCCGCCGTTCGACACCGAGCTGGCGCAGGCGCTGGAGTCGCACACGTTCGAGCCGGTGAAGATCGTGCAGTGGCGCAACACCGATCTCGATTTCTCCTCGATCGGCGCGTTGCAGGCGACGCTGGCGGCGACGCCGACGGAAAACACGCTGACGCGCGCGCCGGTCGCCGAAGACATCCTGGTGCTCGAACATGCCGCGCGCGACGACGAGGTGCGCGCCATGGCGCGGACCCGCGCCGAGGTCGAGCGGCTGTGGGAGGTCTGCCAGGTTCCGGATTACCGCAAGATCGCGCCGGCGACCCACGCCGAGCTCGTGGTGACGCTCTACGGCTTTCTCATGCGCGAGGGCGCTATTCCGACCGACTGGTTCGTCCGTCAGATCGAGCAGGCCGATCGCACCGACGGCGATATCGACACGCTCTCGACCCGCATCGCCCACATCCGGACCTGGACGTTTGCGGCCAACCGTCCGGATTGGCTCGCCGATCCCGAGCACTGGCAGGACGTCACGCGCGCCGTCGAGGACAGGCTGTCCGACGCCTTGCACGAGCGGCTGACCGAACGCTTCGTCGATCGCCGCACCAGCGTGCTGATGCGGCGGCTGCGCGAGAATGCGCTGCTCGAACCCGAGATCAACAAGACCGGCGATGTCTTGGTCGAAGGCCATCCCATCGGCCGCCTCGACGGCCTCGTCTTCGTCGCCGACGCCTCCTCGGGCGGATCGGAAGCAAAGGCGTTGCAGAACGCCGCGCAGAAGGCGCTCGCCGGCGAGATTGCGACACGCGCGGCGCGGCTTGCCGAAGCGCCGGACGAGCAATTCGTGCTCGGCAGCGACGGCACCATCCGCTGGACCGGCGCCGCCGTCGGCAAGCTCATCGCCGGCGAGGAGGCTTTACGGCCGCGGGTGCGGGTCGTCGCCGACGAACATCTGAGCGGCGCGCCGCGCGAGGCGGTCGAAGCGCGGCTCCACGCTTGGGTGAAATCGCACATCGAAAAACTGCTCGGCCCGCTGTTCGAACTGACGGCGGCTGCCGACGTGAGCGGCATCGCGCGCGGCGTCGCTTTTCAATTGGTCGAGGCGCTGGGCGTGCTCGACCGGCAGCGGGTCGCGGAAGAAGTAAAGGGACTGGAGCAGCCGGAACGGGCGAGCTTGCGCAAATACGGCGTGCGCTTCGGCGCCTATCACATCTATCTTCCGGTGCTGCTCAAGCCGGCGCCGCGTGCGCTCGCAGTCCAGCTCTGGGCGCTCGCGCATGACGGGCCGCAGAGCAAAGGGCTCGACGATCTCCTGCATCTCGCCGGCAGCGGCCGCACATCGATCCCGGTCAATGGGGAGATCGATGCGGCGCTGTATCGGATGGCGGGTTACCGGGTTTGCGGCGAACGCGCCGTGCGCGTCGACATTCTCGAGCGCCTTGCGGACCTGATCCGGCCGGCGCTGGCCTGGCGCGAAGGCGCCCTGGGCGCGAAACCGCCCGGTGCGGTCGCCGGCGGCGGCTTCACGGTGGTCAACGCCATGACGTCGCTGACCGGCGCCTCGGGTGAGGATTTCGCCTCGATTCTGCGTTCGCTCGGCTATCGCATGGAGCAGCGGCCGAAACCGGCCGAGCCTGCTCCCCCGATCGCCGCTGCCGGCCTGCCGGCAGAGGTCACTGATCTCGCCGCATCGGGTGAAGAGGTGGCCGTGGTGGCGGAACCTGCGGAAGGCGCACCTCACCCGGCGGGTGGGGATGCAGAGACCGATGCGGCCACTCCGCCTGACATCGTCTCGGACGCTCCCCTCGCACCAGTCGATGCGCCAGAGCCAGAAGCCGAGACCGCGACCACCCAAGAAGGTCGGCAAATCGCCGGAGCGCCGAGTCCTTCGAGCGAAGAGGTTGAGACGGCGAGCCCCTCCGGCCTTCTCCCGGCGAATGGGGACAGCGACATCATTGCTGCAGCCGCAACACCGCCGCCACCGGAACCGATTTTGATCGAGGTGTGGCGGCCGGGTCGCCCGGTCCGACCCGAGGGGCGGCGTCGCCCGCGCGACAGGCATCGCGAGGCCGGTAAGAACCGGGCAAAGGGCACCGGGGAGCAGATGCAGGACGCCGGCGCGCCGGCGGTGGCCACCGAAGCCGCGGCAGCCGTTCCGCCGGCCGAACCGACCGCGGCCGGGCCGGCCGCGGCGGCCGAGCCGGCCAAGCCGGAACGCCAGCCCCGTCATCATCGCCGGCGCGGCCCGGATCAGCGCTTCGAGCGTCCGCGCCGCGACGGGCAGCGGCCGCCGCGTGTGGCGCGGCACGAGCGGCTGGAGCGGCGCGAGAAAGCCCCCGACCCGAATTCGCCGTTCGCCAAGCTCGCGGCGCTGAAGGCTCAGCTCGAGGAAGAGGCCAAGGAGCGTCGCTAGGGCATGATCCAATCGGAAAAGATCATGCCCCACCAAAATTCAACGGCGGCGGCCGAGCCCGACCGCCAACGCATCGACAAGTGGCTGTGGCACGCTCGCGTCGTGTCAACGCGCGACGCCGCGGCGGCGCTCGCCGCTTCCGGTTATGTCCGGGTGAACGGTGCGCGGATTGATTCGCCAAGCCGCACGGTGCGAACCGGCGACGTGATTACGGTAGCACTCGAACACCGCGTCCGCGTGCTGAAAGTCGGGGGATTTGTCGAGCGCAGGGGTCCCGCCCGAACCGCTCGGTTCCTATATGAGGAACTGACCTGACATGTCGGGCGCCGGCGGCCGCCGCCGCTTGTGGAACCTTGCGCGGTCGGGAGCCGTGCGGTAGGAGCAACGCTCGCGCACAGGGCCAAGGTTAGAGTGAGCCGATGACCTATATCGTCAATGATAATTGCGTCAAATGCAAATACATGGACTGCGTCGAGGTATGCCCCGTGGATTGCTTCTACGAGGGCGAAAACATGCTGGTCATCCATCCCGACGAGTGCATCGACTGCGGCGTGTGCGAACCGGAATGTCCGGTTGACGCCATCAAGCCCGACACCGAGCCCGGCGTCGAGAAGTGGCTGACGGTCAACGCGGAATTTGCCAAGCAATGGCCCAACATCACGACCAAGAAAGAACCGCCCGCCGACGCCAAGGAATTTGAGGGCCTCCCCGACAAGTTTGAAAAGTATTTTTCCCCTAATCCGGGAACGGGGGATTGAGGCGACCGTTCTTAACCATTGTTAGGGTTGCCGGCGGTGCGACCGTTTTGCAACGCCATAAGGCTTTGATTTTGAGCGAAAATGTGTTATAAAGGCGTTACATAATGAAAAACACCCCCGACATGCCGCTCCCCCACACCGGGAGCATATTTTTCCGGGGCGTTTCCGAGGAATCGTCAAAAGGGGCGTGAGACCCACGCGAGAGCAGTGGCAGAGAAAACTCGTCGTCATCGTTCGAAGAAGAGCGCGGCCAGCATGAGCCGGAAGACAAGAAAGCCGGCCTCCGGCGCCAGCCGAAGGCCATCACAGTCCACGCGGCGAACGACCAAGGCAAGGGTCAGCGCGGCGAAGCCCGTCCACCGGCGCAAGCCGGAGGCGGAAGGAGCAACTTTGGGAATGAACGCGAAGAAGACGACCCAGCGACAAGGCTTCAAGACCAGCGAGTTCATCGTGTATCCGGCTCACGGCGTGGGCCAGATCACCTCGATCGAGGAGCAGGAGGTCGCGGGTGCGCGGCTCGAGCTTTTCGTCATCAACTTCGTCAAAGACAAGATGACGTTGCGGGTGCCGACCTCGAAGATCGCCTCCGTCGGCATGCGCAAGCTTGCCGAAACGCCGATGGTGAGGCGGGCGCTGGAGACGCTCAAGGGCCGCGCGCGCATCAAGCGGACCATGTGGTCGCGCCGGGCGCAGGAATACGAGGCCAAGATCAATTCCGGCGACATCGTCGCCATCGCCGAGGTCGTCCGCGATCTGTTCCGCTCGGAGACGCAGCCGGAGCAATCCTATTCCGAGCGCCAGCTCTACGAGGCGGCACTCGACCGGCTGTCGCGTGAAGTCGCCGCCGTGCAGCGGCTCACGGAGACCGAAGCGGTCAAGGAGATCGAGGCCGCGCTGGCCAAGGGACCGCATCGCGGTCCGAAGCCGGAGGCCGAAGAGGACGCGGTGGTCGAGGAAGAGGCGGCCTAGCTCCAATCCGGTTTTCCGAAAAAATCGCGCTCCACTCAAAATTCAAGGCCCGGCAGCGATGCCGGGCCTTTTTGCTGTTTCGGCAACCGCATAGCGCCTTGAGCGCGATCCGGAAAAGTGGAGGCCGGTTTTCCGAAAAGATCGCGCTCCACTCAGAATTCAAGGCCCGGCAGTGATGCCGGGCCTTTTTGCGCGTCCAGGAAAAGGCCTGCCCTCGGACTTGATCCGAGGGTGGAGACCGGTTTTCCGTCCGGACGCGCGTTGACACAAGCCTCCGCCAGCAAAATTCCACCGATTAGTCATAAATTAAGCTTCATTTGAAAGGAATTAGCTACACAGCGTTAGGGGATAAGGGGACCTCGGATGCGGAGGGCGTCGAAGCGCGGCCGGGTGGCGACGATTCTTCTGGTCGGCACCGCGGGCTACCTGCTGGGGAATTGGCACGCCATAGGCTTGCGCAGTGCCGATCCTTCGCCAGGCCTTTCGCCCGCCCAAAGTGTCGCGTTGCGTTTCCCCGAAGTTCAAACCGACGCCGCGGTCGCGGATACCGTCTCCGCTACGGCGAGCACGATCAGCGCAACAAGCCCGACGCGCGCCATGGTACTCGGCGGCGCGCAGCTCGCATTGCTGAGCCCCGAGCCCATGGTTGGGCGGGTCGTTGCGCAGCCCGAGCCGCAGGTTGCGGTATCTCCGGCGGCGCCGCCAGCGCAGGCGGCACCGCAGCCGCGCGCCGACACCGAAATAAAGTCGCCGCCGGCAATGCAGCGCCGCAGCGAGCTCAAGTCGCTGACGGAGAGCGCCGTTCGCCACGCCAACCGGCCGGGCTTTGTGCTCAACGAGGCGCAGATCGCCAGCATCAAGGGGCGGCTGCATCTGACGCCCGACCAGGAACGCATGTGGCCGTCCGTCGAAGCGGCGCTGCGCAGCATCGCCTACGCCAAAGCCCGCGATGCGAACCAGCGCGGCGCGGCCGCGGTGGTGGCTTCGCTCGATCCCGACAGCGCGGAAGTGCAGGACCTCAAGTCCGCGGCCTTCCCGTTGATCCTAAGCTTCAGCGACGAGCAGAAGAACGAGGTCCGCAGCCTCGCCCACGTCATGGGACTGGACCGGCTGGCGTCGGAGTTTTGATGCCGGTGCGTCATTGCGGGGCGCCACAAAGTGGTGAGCCCGGAATCCATAACCACGGTCAGCGAATATGGATTCCGGACTTGTCGCTTCGCGGCAATCCGGAATGACGGCCACACTCCTGCGCTTGCGCGGTGAGACCCCCTATGGCAAGGATCGCCGCGCTTTTGTGGCGCTCGCCGTGCGTCGGCTCGCGCGGCTTTTTAAGGGGTCGCGCGCCAGCCGATAAGGCAGCTGCCGTAGCTCAGTGGTAGAGCACTCCCTTGGTAAGGGAGAGGTCGTCAGTTCAATCCTGACCGGCAGCACCACGACGCAGGCGCATTACGCCGCGCGTGTCATCAACTGAAAGCGCACGCCGCAGAAATCGACGCCGGCGTTCGCGACGGGATAGCCGCGCTCCTTCGCGCGCTGTTCGATGCCGCGCCGGTCGGCGACCTCGATCACCAGCGTGCGCAACATTTCCCGCGCGCCGTCACCGCGCGCGAATTGGATCGCGGTCATGTCCGGCTCGATGCGGCCGCCGTCGCCGTCGGCGGCGAACGGCATTTCCAGGATGCGCGACCAGTGCCGGCCGAGGCCGACGGGATCGGGGCTTTCGACGACGATTTCGGCCAAGCGATTGGTGACGTCGGTTCGGATCGCGTTTGTCCAAACCGTTCCGCCGGCCGGGCCGTAGGGACCGCGCAAATCTTCTTCGCCGTCGGTGCGATCAAACTCGATCATCGCCGCACGGCAATCCCGTGGGTGGAGTTGCACGCCGTGAAAGCCGTGATGCTCTATGGTGTGTGCGGTGCGCACGCCCAAGGCGTTGGCATGCCGGCCGCGGCGTTCCGGATCGCTGCAATTGAAGATCGCCATGTAGCCGCCGACACCGCCGCTGCGTTCAAGGAAGCGGCCGGCCGCCGTATCGGCCTCGACCGGCGACACGATTTCGACGAAGGCAAGCCCGAGCGGAAACAGCGCGTTTTGCAATCCGTATCGGCGCACGTGCGGGTCTTGATAGGCGAGCTTCACCCCGAAGATCGCCTGCATGTCGGCGATCGCGCGCGGCAAATCAGCCGCCACCAGGCAAATCTGACGCAGGCGGCAATAGGCGGCCACGTCCTTCTCCGTGCTGCGTTTTCTTGGACCGCATTTGGCCGATATGCAATATTCGCGACCAATAGCGGTCCCAGGAGGCAACGCATGACCTACACTGACATTCTCTACAGCGTCGACAATTTCGTCGCCACCATCACGCTCAATCGGCCGGACAAGCTCAACGCCTGGACCAGCGAGATGGACGCCGACGTGCGCCACGCCATTGAAAGGGCTACGGTGGAAAACGCCGTTCGCGCCATCGTTCTGACCGGCGCCGGGCGCGGCTTCTGCGCCGGCGCCGACATGTCGCGTCTTAGCAAAATATCAAGCGGCCAGAGGCCAAGCGGGAGCGCGAGTGGCAACCTCGGCAAGTCCGGCAACTTCGAGCAGAAATTCAGCTACATGCTGGATATGCCGAAGCCGATCTTCGCGGCCATCAACGGCCCGATCGCTGGCATCGCCTTCTGTCTCAGCCTGTACTGCGACTTCCGCTACATGGCCGAGGGTGCGAAGCTGACAACCGCCTTCGCCAAGCGCGGCCTGATCGCGGAGTACGGCAGCGCCTGGATGCTGCCGCGGCTGATCAGCCCGATGAATGCGCTCGACCTTCTCTATTCCGCGCGCACGGTCACTGCCGCCGAGGCCGATCGGTTGGGGCTGGTGCGTCAACTGCCGGCGGAGAATTTTCTGCAGACCGTGCAGGGGATCGCGCGCGATCTGGTGACAACGTCCTCGCCGCGGTCGATCGGCGTGATGAAACGTCAAGTGTTCCGATCCTATTTCCAGTCGCTGGCGGAAGCCTGCGCGGCGGCCGACGCGGCCATGGTCGAGTCGTTTCAATCCGAGGATTTCAAGGAGGGCGTGGCGCATTACGTCGAAAAACGTGCGGCCGCTTTCGTCGGCCGGTAATTCATAGGCTGGTGACATTGCCGGTCTAAGACCGGCAATGTCGGCCCAATCCGGAAAGGAGTCGTGCCATGGTCTCTGCCACGCGTCCCATCGCGCTGGTGACCGGCGCGTCGAGCGGCATCGGCGCCGAACTCGCGCGCGAACTGGCGAAAGACGGCCATCACCTCGTGCTGGTCGCCCGCCGCCGCGAGGCGATGGAAGCCTTGGCCGAAACGCTCAAGGCCGAACGTGCGGCGGTCACCATTATTGCCGCCGATCTCGGCAAGGCCGGAGCGGCTGCCGCGCTGGCGCAAGACCTCGACGCACGCGGCATGGCGCTCGACGTGCTGATCAACGCAGCCGGCCTCGGCGACAGCGGCCGGTTCGATCGCGCGGAGCCGGAAAAGATCGCGGCCATGCTGTACGTGAATGTCGTGGCGCTGACCGAGCTGACGCGGCTTCTCCTGCCGCAGATGGTGGCGCGGCGGCGCGGCAAGGTCATGCTGGTTGCCTCGACGGCGGCGTTCCAGCCCGGACCGGAAATGGCGGTCTATTACGCGAGCAAAGCCTACGTGCTGAGCTTGGGTCGGGCGATCGGCTACGAGCTGCGCCGCACCGGCGTGACGGTCACGACGCTGTGCCCGGGTCCGACGGCAACCGGTTTCGCCGAAGTCGCGCAAATGCAGGGCTCCGCCCTGTTCAGCGGCCCCATGCCGGTGATGCAGGCCGCCGAGGTGGCGCGCCTTGGTTATGCCGCGCTCAAGGCCGGCCGCCCCGTGGTCGTCACCGGTCTGCTCAATAGAATCATCGCTATCTCTACCCGCTTCACGCCGCCGTCGATGTTGCTGCCGATTGCCAGTAGTCTGTCGCGGGCCAGGGCGAGCGCCGGCGCCAAGCCCTGAGCCCGACCGGATTCCGGATCGTTCCATAGGACCTACGGACCGCCGCGACCACCGGCCGCGGCGGAAGCGGCTACCATTTGATCCACCGCAAAAGGCCGCGACGATTTTTCGCTTACCAATGCCTCGACAACCCAACTGGAACCCCTCTAAAAAGGGTTCCGGCGGGGTATCGCTGACCGAGGGGGCCGGTAAGTTCATGGATTACAGTGCATATTTTACGGACGCTCTGGCGCAATTGCGGAGCGAGCGGCGTTACCGGGTGTTTGCCGATCTCGAGCGGATCGCCGGCCGGTTTCCCTATGCGGTGTGGCATTCGCCGCAAGGTCCGAAGAACGTCGTGATCTGGTGCTCGAACGACTACCTTGGCATGGGCCAGCACCCCAAGGTGATCGGCGCCATGGTCGAGACGGCGACGCGGATGGGCACCGGCGCCGGCGGCACCCGCAACATCGCCGGCAACAATCACCCGCTGGTCGAGCTCGAGCGCGAGCTTGCCGACCTGCACCGCAAGGAAGCGGCGCTGGTCTTCACCTCCGGCTATGTCTCCAACGAGACCGGCATTGCCACGATCGCGCGGCTGATGCCGAACTGCCTGATCCTGTCGGATGCCCTGAACCACAATTCGATGATCGAAGGCGTGCGCCAGGCGCATTGCGAGCGGCAGATTTTCCGCCACAACGACATGGCGCATCTCGAACAGCTTCTGACCGCGGCGGAGCCGAGCCGGCCGAAGCTGATCGTATTCGAGAGCCTCTATTCCATGGAAGGCGACGTCGCGCCGGTGAACCGCATCTGCGATCTCGCCGCGCGCTACGGCGCCATGACCTATGTCGACGAGGTGCACGCGGTCGGCATGTACGGTTCGCGCGGCGGCGGCATCAGCGAGCGCGACGGCGCCGCCGGCCGCATCGACGTGATCGAGGGCACGCTCGCCAAGGCGTTCGGCTGCCTCGGCGGCTACATCGCCGGCTCGACGGCACTGATCGACGCGGTGCGCTCCTATGCCGCGGGCTTTATCTTTACCACCGCGCTGCCGCCTTCGGTCTGCGCCGCGGCGACCGCCGCCATCCGCCACCTGAAGACCTCACAATGGGAGCGCGAGCGCCATCAGGATCGCGCCGCCCGCACCAAGGCGGTGCTCACCGCCGCGCGGCTGCCGGTGATGACGAGCCCCACCCATATCGTTCCGGTTTTTGTCGGCGATCCCGAGCGCTGCAAGCAGGCCAGCGATCTGTTGCTGTCCGAGCACGGCATCTACATCCAGCCGATCAATTACCCGACGGTGCCGAAAGGCAAGGAGCGGCTGCGCATCACGCCGAGTCCCTATCACGACGACGGCCTCATCGACACGCTGGCCGAGGCGCTGGTCGACGTCTGGCAACGCTTGCAGCTGCCGCTCAAGGAGCGCGTGCTCGCCGCCGCCGAGTGACGCCGCTCAAGCCCGATCGCGCGGCGGGGATTTGTCCTTCGCCATACGGGGTGCCGCAACCGCCACGGATAAAGTGACGACCAGAAAGCGCGCGAGGTGATGCGCCCCGACATAGACCGGGTCGAGGTGCAGCGCCAGCGCCAGCACCATCATCGTATCCAGCGCGCCGGGCGCAAAGGCGACCACCACGTTGGCGATCGGGAACGAAAAAAAGCGGGTGACGATCAGCACGAACAGCGTGGCGACCGAGAGCGATACGGCAAATGAGCCGAAGGCGGCGCCGAGATAGCCGATGATCAGCCGGAACGTCGTATTGGCGAAACGCGAGCCGACGACCGCGCCGAGTACAATGACCGCGGCACTGCCGATCCACCACGGCAGGACGGCCTGAACGAGCCCGCTGCCATGCAGCACGCCCGATCCGGTCATGGCGCCGAACAGGAAGCCGCCGGGAAACCTGAGCCGCGCCATCGCCCAGGCGGTGGCGGTCGAGACCGCTACGACGACAAGTATCTCCGCCAGTGAAGAGCCGCCGGCCGGCCCGCGGACGATCGGCACCGCCGGCGCCACGAGGCCGAACAGCGCCAGCCCGCCGGGTATGCCGGTCGTGAGCAGCAGCACGCGCAGCGTCTGCACGATCGCGACCGCGCGCAGGTCGGCGCCAAGTTCGGTGGACAGCGTAATCACTTGCATCATCGAGCCGGGGCTTGCGCCCATCAGCGCCGAGAGCCGGTCCCAACGGTGCACCACGCGCAGATAGCTCGTCGTGGCCACCATCATGCAGAGCGTGGCCACCATGAGGAGCGCCACGCTCACCGGCCAGGTGGCTAGCCCCTTGAGCGTCTGCGGCGTCACCACCGCGCCGAGCAGGATGCCGACAACGACGTAGCAGACGCGAGCAAGCGGAACGGACACCTTGGCCAGGCGCCCGAGCAGGGCGGCTATCGTCACCGCCACGACCGATCCGGAGATGAGACCGGCGGGAAGTCCCAGGAGCGTGAACGCGAGCCCGCCGGCAGCCGCGATCAGCAGCGTCTCGGCCGTCTCGATCAGCGCGCGCAGCGGAGGAATGGCGGGCATCGACCCGCCATTCAATGCCCGCGGCTGCCACCGCCGTCAAATCATGATCTTGCGCGAATCGTCAGTAGAGCATGATCTTTTCGGAAAACCGGCCTCCACTTTTCCGGATCATGCTCAGTGCCCGCGGCCGCCGCGCAGCAAATACCGGCGGGCCGGTATCTTCTTGCCGCCGCCGACCCGATAGACACCCCCTGCAAACTGTGGTGACCTAGAGCACAATCGCTTCAGATTGAAGCGATTGATGCTCTAGATTCGTTGGTGGAGCATGATCTTTTCGGAAAACCGGCGTCCACTTTTCCGGATCATGCTCTAGCAAACCGAGCGCCCGGGCCGACCGCGGGCCCCGAGCCGACGCAGGAAGCGCCATGCTGCAAGGCTGGGTCGTTGTCATTATCGCGCTCGCCTATATCGGCTTTTTGTTCCTGGTGGCGAGCTATGGCGACCGCCGGCACGAGCTGGTCCGCGGCAGCCGCGCGCGGCTGCTGATCTATCCGCTGTCGCTGGCCATCTACTGCACGTCATGGACGTTCTTCGGCTCGGTCGGGCTGGCCTCGCGCGCCGGCTTCGATTTCCTGGCGATCTATATCGGGCCGGTGCTGGTGGTCGGCTTCGCCTATCCGCTGATCATCCGCATCGTGCGGCTGGCCAAGGGCCAGAACATCACCTCGATCGCCGACTTCATCGCGGCGCGCTACGGCAAGAGCCAGACCGTCGCGGCGACGGTGGCGCTGATCGCCATCGTCGGCATGATCCCCTACATCGCGCTGCAGCTCAAAGCGGTATCATCCTCGGTCGGCACCATTCTCGCCACCGGCTCGATCGGCGGCGTGGCGGCGCCGCCTTTGGTCGGCGACATCGCGCTGTTCGTGGCGCTGTTGATGGCGGCCTTCGCGGTTCTGTTCGGCACCCGCCACATCGACGCCACCGAGCATCAGGACGGTTTGATGCTGGCGATCGCGACGGAGTCGACGATCAAGCTCATCGCCTTTCTCGCCGTCGGCATCTTCGTCACCTTCGTCATGTTCCACGACCCGCTGACGCTGTTGGCGCGCGCGCTGCAACAGCCGCAGACGGCGGCGGTGCTGACGCGCGCGCCGCCGCTGATGGCATTTTGCGCCATGACGATGTTGTCGCTGTTCGCGATTCTGCTGTTGCCGCGGCAGTTCCACGTCGCCGTCGTCGAGAACCACAGCGAGGTCGAAATCCGCCGCGCCGCCTGGCTGTTCCCGGCCTATCTGGTGCTCATCAACCTGTTCGTGATACCGATCGCGATGGCCGGCCTGCTGACGTTCCCCGCGGGGGGCGTGGACAGCGATATGTTCGTGCTGGCGCTGCCGCTGAAAGCGCATTCCGAGCTGTTGACGCTGATCGCCTTCGTCGGCGGTCTCTCCGCCGCGACCGCCATGGTGATCGTCGAATCGGTGGCGCTGGCGATCATGGTGTCGAACGACATCGTCATGCCGCTGATCCTGAAGCGTCGCGCGGCGCGCGCGGGAGAGCCGAGCGACGCCGGCGCCCAGCTGCTGACGGTGCGGCGCATCGCCATCTTCGCGATTCTGCTGCTCGCCTATATCTACTATCGCTCGGCCGGAGAAGCGCAGCTTGCTTCGATCGGTCTATTGTCGTTTGCCGCCATCGCGCAGTTGACGCCGGCCTTCTTCGGCGGCCTCGTCTGGCGGCGCGGCACCGCCCGCGGCGCCATCGCCGGCATGACCGCCGGCATTCTGGTGTGGGCCTATACGCTGTTGTTGCCGAGCATCTCGGACGCCGGCATCCTCGATCAGCAGATCCTGACCGACGGACCGTTCGGCCTCGCCTGGTTGCGGCCGCAGGCGCTGTTCGGTCTCGACCTGGCGCCGCTCGTGCACGGTGTCCTGCTCAGTCTCGTCGCCAATATCGCGCTCTATGTCGGCTTCTCCTTCAGCCGGCGGCCGACGGCGATCGAACGCGTGCAGGGCGATGTGTTCGTGCCGTCCTCGCTGGCGCCGATCGCGCCGAGCTTCCTGCTGCGGCGCGCTTCCGTCACCATCGAGGAACTGACCGCGACCGTCGCCCGCTACCTCGGCGAGGAGCGCACCCGCAAATCCTTCGCCAGCTTCGCCGCCTCGCGCCGCATCGGGCTCGAGCCGCAGGCCGAAGCCGACTTCCAGTTGCTGCAATACGGCGAATATCTGCTGGCCTCGGCGATCGGCGCGGCGTCGTCGCGGCTGGTGCTGTCGCTGTTGTTGCGCAAGCGCACCGTTTCGACCAAGGCGGCGCTCAAGCTGCTCGACGATGCCAACGCCGCGATCCATTACAATCGCGAGATTCTGCAGACGGCGCTCGACCACGTCCGGCAAGGCATCGCCGTGTTCGACCGCGAGCTGGCGTTGCTCTGCTGGAACCGCCAGTTCGGCGAGCTCCTCGACCTGCCGCACGACCTGACGCGGATCGGCATCCCGCTCGACGACATTCTCCGCCATATCGCGCAGCAAGGCGGGCGCGACGCCAAGGACCTCGACGCACAGGTCGCCGAGCGCATGGCCAGATACACCTCGGTCGCCGAGCCGTTCCTCGAGCGCTTCGCCGAGCGCGAGCTGGTGATCGAAGTGCGCGCCGACCGCATGCCCGATGGCGGGGTGGTGACGACCTTCACCGACATCACGCCGAGCGTGGAGGCCGCGGAGGCGCTCGAGCGCGCCAATGCGACCTTGGAACGCCGCGTGCGCGAGCGAACCGGGGAGCTGACGCGGCTCAACGCCGAGCTTGAACGCGCCAAGGGCGAAGCCGACGACGCCAACGCCTCCAAGACGCGTTTCATCGCCGACGCCAGCCACGACATTTTGCAGCCGCTCAACGCCGCGCGGCTCTACGTGACCAGCCTGATCGAGCGCCAGCGCGCCGGCGAGGACGGCGATCTGGTGCAGAACATCGACGCCTCGCTCGAGGCGGTGGAAGAGATATTCGTCGCGTTATTGGATATTTCGCGGCTCGACACCGGCGCGATGAAGCCGGAACTCAGCGATTTCCGCATCGACGAATTGCTGCAGCGGCTGGAAGTCGAATTTACGCCAATGGCGCAGGAGAAGGGTCTCGATCTGGTCTTCATGCCCTGCGCGCTGGCGGTGCGCTCCGACCGGCGCTTGCTGCGCCGGCTGTTGCAGAACCTGGTCTCGAACGCGATCAAATATACCCCTGCCGGTACCGTGCTGGTGGGTTGCCGGCGCCGCGGCCCGCGGCTGCGCATCGACGTCTACGATACCGGCATCGGCATTCCGCACGCCAAGCGGCGCGCGGTGTTCAAGGAATTTCACCGTCTCGACCAGGGCGCGCGGGTCGCGCGCGGCGTGGGCTTAGGTTTGTCGATCGTCGAACGCGTCGCCCGCGTGCTCGACTGCGAGGTGGTGCTGACCTCGAATGTCGGCCGCGGCTCGCGGTTTTCCGTCGAAGTGCCGCGCGCCGCCGCCACCGCCGCCGAGCCGCTCCAGCACGCCATGCCCAAAGTCGCCGCCGGGCGGCTCACTGGAACGGTCGTCGTCTGCATCGACAACGAAGAGACCATTCTCGACGGCATGCAGACGCTACTCGGCGGCTGGGGCTGCCGGGTACTCAAGGCGGCCGACCTCGCCGAGGCGCTGGCGGCGATCGAAGGCAGCGGCCGCGAGCCGGACGGGCTCCTGGTCGACTACCACCTCGACGGCGGCAACGGCATGACCGTGATCGCGGAGTTACGCCGGCGCGCCAGCCGCGACCTGCCGGCGATCCTAGTCACCGCCGACCGTTCCTTGCGCGTCCGCGAGGAAGCCCGCACCGCCGGCGTCCACGTGCTCAACAAGCCGCTCAAGCCGGCTTCGTTACGGGCACTCATCAGCCAGTGGCGGGTGCAGCGCGTCGCGGCTGAATGACGGGCGTTACGCTTCACCCGCCCGCAGCTGCGGCCATTGGCCGGCCTCGATCTTGCCGGCGGCGATGACGGCCTGGAGGCGGCTCTCGACTCCGAGCTTTTGCAGGATGGCGGAGACGTGCGCCTTCACGGTCGCCTCCGAGACGCCGAGCTCGTAGGCGATCTGCTTGTTGAGCAGTCCCGCCGACAGCATCATCAGCACCCGGACCTGTTGCGGCGTCAACGTCGACAGCCGCGCGATCATGGCGGTGATTTCGCCGTCGGCTTGCCGCGTGAGGTCGACGTCGGGCGGCGTCCATACCTCGCCTTGCAGCACGCGCGCGATCGCCTGGCGCAGCGCCTCAATGCCGAGCGTTTTCGGAATGAATCCGGAGGCGCCGAAATCGATGCAGCGGCGGATCACGGCGGGATCGTCGGTGGCCGAGACCACGACGATTGGCAGGCTCGGATATTGGGCGCGCAGATACATCAGGCCGGAAAAGCCGCGCACCCCGGGCATGCGCAGATCGAGCAGGATCAGGTCGATGTCGCCGCCGCGTTCCAGCAGCTCGCTGACCTCTTCGAACGTGCCGGCTTCGGCAACCTCGGCGCGGCCGAACAATCCGGTGACCGCTTCGCGCAATGCGCCACGGAACAGCGGATGATCGTCGGCGATCACAAGACGATAGGACTGAGGCTCGCTCAACAGGATGACCCAGATCGATAGCGCGCGGGCAAACGCAGGTGAAACGCAGCCTCGCAGCTCATGTTACTGCCGATCGCCGGGCGCGGTCCACAGGGCACGGCGCAGTTGAAAATCGAGACACATCAGCCCCCTTCGCAAGACCCGAGAAATTGCAGCACCACCTCGCGGCGGTGCGCGCGCCGGCGATGCTCGGCGACATAAATGCCCTGCCAGGTCCCCAGCGCTATGGCGCCGCCGACGACCGGCACCTGCAGCGAGACACCGTTGAGCATCGATTTGACGTGGGCCGGCATATCGTCCGGTCCCTCGACCTGATGCACCCAGCCGGCATAGGCCGGCGCGATACGTTCGAGCGCGGTGACCAGATCGATGCGCACATCAGGGTCGGCATTCTCCTGGATCACGAGCGACGCCGAGGTGTGCTTGAGATACAGGAGCACTGCGCCGTCGCGCGCCTTGATGGTGTCGAGAAAGCGTGCAACTTCGCGGGTGATCTCGAAAAAGCCTTCGCCAGAGGTTTCGACCGTGAGCGTCGCCGTCGCAATCGTCTGCGCGCGCACTGTGTGGATGGGGGATAAACCGAAGGCCACGCCGCCCGCTCAGCTCTTGTTCAGCATCTGCTTTTGCGCGTGTGTGATCGCCTCGACCAGCCGGTGCCACATCCGGTCGACCAAGTCCATCATGCGGTCGAGATCGGAATGCAGGCGCGGTGGCAGCGCGTGATCGCCATCGCGGACGACCGGCGGCTCCGGCAGCGTGCCGGCCGGCAATGGCAGGCCGCGCGCGAGCATATCCTTCTTCAGCGCCGCGTTTTCATGGCGCAGCCGTACGATCTCGCTCTCCAGCACGGCGCGATCCTCGGGCACCGCCTGACAGGCCCAGCCGACGGTCCGCTGGCTGCAGATGGAAACCTCGCCGGTCTGCGTGTCGAGCCGCAGGAATCCGTCCGCCACCTTGCTGAAGGTGTAGCGGCTGCCGTCATTTTCCGGCATGGCGTCGTCGGCTAATGCGGGCGCGATCAAACAGAAGCCGGCGACGACGACAGCGAAGGCCGTGTTGCTCATGGTCACCTCCTCGCGGAGCGTAGCAGAACCGCCATCAGCATGGCGCGGCCCGCGGGCAGATTGCAACTTTCCATAGCGCGCAGGCCGTTCGCTCGGGATGCCGTCGGGCGGGTGCGGATTTGCGCTGCACAACCGCGACCTCCCCGGCGCTAGGGACCGTGCATTCTGTCGTTTTTTCAATAGATTAGGATTGATCCTGGTTTCTTGACTTGGCGAAACTCAATCAGTATGGTCCGCGCGGCTTTAAGGGGGGCGGCCCGTTTCGGTTGCCGTAAGCCGCGGGTTGTCGAACAGATGAGCGACGGCACGCGCGAGAACGGCGACCGCGACAAGGCGCACACCGAAGAAGCCACCCTCTCCGCGAGACTCCAGCGTCTCGGCGAAGGTCTAGGCCAGGCACGCGAGCGTGCGGGTCCGCCTTCCGACGGCCCTGGCGGAGATCGGGCGACGACTGCATCGGGCTACGCCAGGGGCTTCCGGCTCTCGAGCGAACTCGTTGGAGGCGTTCTGGTCGGCGCCGGCCTCGGCTGGCTGATCGACCGGTTGCTCGGCATCTCGCCCTGGGGGTTCATTGTCTTTCTCTTGCTCGGCTTCGTCGCCGGCGTACTCAACGTGATGCGCTCCGCCGGGGTCGTCCCCGGCCGCACCCCGGGCGACGACAGATAGGACGCCGGAACACTGATACTACGCACGCGGCGCCCGACGGCGATGAAACCATGACGATCGATCCCATCCACCAATTCCGCATCCAAAACCTGGTGCCGATCGTCACCATCCACGGTCATGAGATCGCCTTCACCAATTCGGCGCTGTTCATGCTGCTGATCGTCGTCTTGGTTTCGGCGCTGTTGATCGGAGCGACGATGCCGCGGGCGGTGGTGCCGGGCCGGCTGCAGTCGGTCGCGGAAATGTCCTACGAATTCGTCGCCAATACGGTGCGCAGCACCGCCGGCACCGAGGGGATGAAGTTCTTTCCCTTCGTGTTCACGCTGTTCATGTTCGTTTTGTTCGCCAATATGATCGGGCTCATTCCGTACTCCTTCACGGTGACCAGCCAGCTGATCGTGACGGCGACCTTGGCGTTGCTGGTGTTCTTCATCGTCGTGATCTACGGCTTCTGGCGCAACGGCTTGGGCTTCCTCAAGCTGTTTGTTCCCAAGGGCGTGCCGATCTACATCCTGCCGGCGATCGTGGTGATCGAAGTGTTGTCGTTCCTGTCGCGCCCGATCTCGCACAGCGTCCGCCTGTTCGCCAACATGCTGGCCGGCCACATCACGCTGCAGGTGTTCGCCGGGTTCATCATCATGCTTGCGGGCTTCGGCATTGCCGGCTGGTTCGGCGCGGCGCTGCCGCTGATCCTGGTGATCATGCTCACCGCGCTGGAATTCCTGGTGGCGTTCCTGCAGGCCTACGTCTTCGCCATTCTCACCTGCATCTATCTCAACGATGCGATACACCCGGGCCACTGACGGCACGATTGTTACAACCTCGAAAAGGAGTTTTCTCATGGATCCGACCGCCGCAAAGTACATTGGTGCCGGCATTGCCTGTATCGGCATGGGCGGCGCCGGCGTCGGCGTAGGCATCATCTTCGGCAACTACCTTGCCGCGGCGCTACGCAACCCGTCGGCCGCGCAAGGCCAGTTCGGCAACCTGATTTTCGGGTTCGCCATCACCGAGGCGCTCGGCATCTTCTCGCTCCTGATCGCGCTCTTGCTGTTGTTCGGGCTCTGACCTTTCGCCGACTTTGCCAGCACCGATCCCGGCAGCAACCATGGCCGAACCGACCGCCCATACCGAGGCCCCCGCGGGACACCACGAGTTCCCGCCGTTTGAGGCGCACCACTTTCCCTCGCAGCTCCTCTGGCTGGCGCTGACGTTCGTTCTGCTCTACGTGCTGATGTCGCGCGTGGCGTTGCCGCGCATCGGCGCCATCCTGGCCGATCGGCAGCGGCGAATTTCTGAGGATCTCGCGGCGGCGCAGCGGTTCAAGGAGCAGTCGGAGGTCGCAGACGCCGCTTATCAGAAGGCGCTGGCCGAGGCCCGCGCGCGCGCGCAGGCGATCGCCAACGAGACCCGGCAGCGGCAGGCGGCCGAGGCCGAGGCGACGAACAAGCGGCTCGAGGCGGAACTCCACGAGAAGCTCGCGGCGGCGGAACGGTCGATTGCCGGGAGCCGCGCGGCCGCCATGGCCAACGTCGCCAGCATCGCGGCGGAAACCGCGGCCGCTATCGTCGAGCGCTTGATCGGAACGGCGCCCGCCCAACCTGACGTCGCCGCCGCCGTCGGTGCAGTGTTAAAAGGGGTAAAGGCCCCGTCATGATCGAAGCCGAAGCCTGGGTCGCGATTGCCTTTGTCCTGTTTCTCGGGCTGCTCGTCTATCTGGGCGCGCACCGCTGGGTGGCCGAGAGGATCGACCAGCGGCAGGCGCGCATCAAGGCCGAGCTCGACGAAGCCGTCCGGCTGCGCCAGGAGGCTCAGGCCGTGCTCGCCGAGTACGAGCGCAAGGGGCGCGAGGCCGAAAACGAGGCCGCGGCCATCATCGCCAGCGCCAAGGCCGAAGCCGAGCGTCTCGCCGGCGAGGCGAAGGCAAGAATGGAAGATTTCGTCGCGCGGCGGACCAAGATGGCGGAGGCCAAGATCGCCCAGGCCGAGGCGCAGGCGGTCGCCGACGTGCGCTCCGCCGCCGCCGACACGGCGGTCGCCGCCGCCGAGAAAATCCTTTCGGCTGCGGCCAAAGGCAAGGTCGCCGAAGACCTGCTCGCCCGCGGCATCGAAGACGTCAAGAAGAAGTTCAACTAGTCTGCTTGTTAGTTCGCGCTCGCCGCCGGTTTTGGCTTCGCCTTCGGCTTGGGCTTTGGTTTTTGCTTTTGCTGGTCCTCCGCCTCGGCCGACAGCGGATCGAAGCCGACATAGGCGATGTAATCATCGAGCAGAGCCGTCGGCGTCGGCAGCGGAAAGCTCATGGCCTCTTCGATATGCGTGAAGGTCGCGTAGCCTTCGTTGGGGCCGATCGTCACCGGAATGCGAATGAACTTGGTCACGATCGGTTTCGTGCCGCCGGGCGCTTCCTGCACCACGGCGAGCCGCAACGGCACGTCGACCTGACCGGGCCCGCCCGCCGGCCCGACGATGACGCGGCCCTGCACGCCGATCTTCATCACCATGTTGCCGTCGACGACGGCGCATTCGCGCGCGACGCGCGCGAAGGTGCCCTGGTATTTCAGCGACAGCGCCGCCTTGTCGCCGGTCGGGCCGATGGTCAGCGTGGAGGCGCCCATGCGAATGTCGACGCGGGGGCAATTGACGTCGGGCTGCGCGCCGGCGACGGCTTGCCGCGAGCTTGCAGAAGAGCCGGCGAAAAAGCGCGCGATCAGGCCGGAGGAGCCGGACGAAGAATCCGAGGCGCTCGGCGCGCCAACGCCGCTACCCGCCGAGCAGCCGCCGGCGAGAAGCGCAAACGCGAGCCAAGCCCCGATCGAAGCGCGGTCGCCCCACCGCATCCGATGACAATTCCGCTGCATTCCCCCCACACTGGCGCGATGTCGCCGATCTTATATCAAGCCAACCGTGGCCATCCCAAGGCGGCGAACGGCGTGGTCAAGGCTTGGATTATCAAGGTTTAATCGTCAATGGCTGCGCCGATAAGGCTTTGGCCGTTGAGGGTTGGCCCTTAAGGCTTGGTCGTTAAGGCTTGGCATCCTTCAACCGTCCATAGAGCAGGTGATCCTGCCAGATGCCGTTGATGCATAGATAATTCCGCGCATAGCCTTCGCGGACGAAGCCGGTGTTTTCCAGAAGCCGGATGGAGGCAGTATTGGTCGGGATACAGGCCGCTTCCACCCGATGCAGCCGCAGCGTGCCGAAGGCGAACGGAATGACGGCGCGGACCGCCGCCGTCATGTAGCCGCGGCGCACGAACGGCTGGCCCATCCAATAGCCGAGACTGCCGGCCTGCGCCACGCCGCGGCGGACATTGGCGAGCGTCAAGCCGCCGACCAGCGCATTATCGGAGGTGCGAATGATCAGGAAGGCGTAGCCCTGATCGGTCCGCAAATCTTCGGCATAGCGCCTGATGCGCCGCCGGAAGGCGCTGCGGCTGAGATCGTCGACCGGCCAGGTCGGCTCCCACGGCGTGAGAAAATCCCGGCTCGCTTCGCGCAGCGCCGCCCAATCGCCGTAGTCCGTCACCTGCGGGGTGCGCAGCATGACGCCCTCGCCGACGACGGAGGGCAGCGGCTCGGAAAAATTGATGGTGCGGAAAAACGCCATCGGCGTCCGTTCGTCATGCGGCCCGGCGGGTGAGAGTTTCCGCAATGGCCGCCGCGCTTTCAAGCCCGGAGCCTAATCCGAGCACGGCGGTCGCCATTTTGCCGCGGGCGATCAGCGCCCGGCCGGCGGCGCGGGCGCTCTCGACGGTCACCGCTTCGACTTTCTCCACCAGCTCGGCGAGCGGAATCGGCCGGCCCCAGGCCAGCATGTGACGGGCGAGTTGGCCGATGCGCTCGCCGGAACTCTCCAGCGCCATCAATAGCCCGGCCTTCATCTGCGCCTTGGCGCGCGCGATCTCCGGTTCGGAAATGGTCTCGGCGGCATTGCCGATCTCGTCGACGATAAGCCGCATCAATTCCGCCGTGTCGGCGGCGTCGGTGCCGGCATAGAGGCCGAACATGCCGATGTCGGAATAGGGCGCATGGTAGGAATAGATCGAGTAGCACAAGCCGCGCTTCTCGCGGGCTTCCTGGAACAGCCGGGACGACATGCCGCCGCCGATCACGTGGGTGAATATCTGCAGGCTGAATAGCGCCGGGTCTTTCTGCGCGAGGCCGGGAAGCGCCAGCGCGATATGCACCTGCTCGAGCTCGCGCCTTTCGACATGGGTGCCGCCGCCGAATCTGGCGGGCTCCGGCGCCGGACCGGCCGGGCCGGTAAAGCTCGCAAAACGCTTTTCCACCTCGGCGACCGCGGCGGCGTGATCGACGGCGCCGGCTGCGGCGACCACGATGTCCGGCGCGCGGTAGTGCCGGGCGAGGTAGTCGCGCAATTTGGCGTCGTCGAACGAGCGCACCGTCTTGGCGGTGCCGAGAATCGAGCGGCCGAGCGGCTGGTCGGGAAAGGCGATCTCCTGCAGGTGTTCGAACACCAGATCGTCGGGCGTGTCGGCGACGGCGCCGATCTCCTGAATGATGACGTTCTGCTCGCGCAACAGTTCGTCGCGGTCGAAGGCCGGCTCGGACAGAATGTCGGCGAGCACATCGAGCGCCAACGGCACGTCGGCCTTGAGCACGCGCGCGTAATAGGCGGTGTTCTCGGCGCTGGTGGCGGCGTTGAGATCGCCGCCGACGGCTTCGATCTCCTCGGCGATCTGCCGCGCGGTGCGCCGGCGCGTGCCCTTGAACGCCATGTGTTCGAGAAAATGCGAGATGCCGTTCTCGTCGCGCCGCTCGTCGCGGCTGCCGGAATTGACCCACACGCCCAGCGAGGCGGTCTCGAGATGCGGCATCGTGTCGGTCACCACATTGATGCCGGATTTCAAGGTCGTCACCGCAACGCTCATGCTGCCGCTCCTTCCTGCGCGGCGCGGCTCGTCGAAAGCACGAACCGCTCGACCGCGGACTGATCCACCGGCAGCACGGTGACGCGCTCCGGGCGTTGATCGAGATCGCCAAGCCATTCCGGCAGGCGCGGCCGCACGCCGCAGGCCGCCTCGACGGCGTCGGGGAACTTGGCCGGATGCGCGGTCGCCAGCACCACCATCGGCACCGCCGGGTCGCGCATTTCCTTCTCGGCGACGGCAATGCCGACCGCGGTGTGCGGGTCGACGAAATTGCCGGTCTCGCGCTTGACCGCGCGCATGGTCGCAGCGACCTCCTCCTCGTCAGCGCGATCGGCGCTGAACAGCGCGCGAATGTAGGCGAGCGCCCGCGCCGACAGCGTGAAGCGCCGCGATTGCGCCAGCGAGCCCATCAGCGAGCGCACCACGCCGGCGTCGCGATCATAGGCATCAAACAACAACCGCTCGAAATTCGAGGAGACCTGAATATCCATCGACGGCGAGGTGGTCGGCACCACGTCGCGCAATTCGTAAGTGCCGGTCGCCAGCGTCCGCGCCAGGATGTCGTTGACGTTGGTGGCGATGACCAGCCGGTCGATCGGCAAGCCCAGCTTCTGCGCCACGTAGCCGGCATAGATGTCGCCGAAATTGCCGGTCGGAACGGTGAAGGCAACCTTGCGGAGCGGCGCGCCGAGCGACACCGCGGCGGTGAAGTAATAGACGGTCTGCGCCACGATGCGGGCCCAGTTGATCGAATTGACGCCGGACAGACGCACGCGCTCGCGAAACGCCGCATGATTGAACAGGCCCTTCACGATCGCCTGGCAGTCGTCGAAGGTGCCCTCGATGGCGACGGCGTGGATGTTGGCGGCCGCCGCCGTCGTCATCATGCGCCGCTGCACGTCGGAGATACGCCCCTGCGGGAACAGCACGATGACGTCGACCTGATTGCGGTCGCGGAACGCTTCGACGGCGGCGCCGCCGGTGTCGCCGGAGGTCGCGACCACGATGGTGCGGCGCTCGCCGCGCACGGCCAGCACGTGGTCCATCAGCCGCGCCAACAGCTGCATCGCCAGATCCTTGAAGGCGAGCGTCGGACCGTGGAACAGTTCGAGCGCAAAGGTATTCACGCCGAGCTGGGTCAGCGGCGCCACCGCGGGATGGCGGAAATTGCCGTAGGCTTCGCGCGCCATGCGGGCGAGGTCGGCCTCGCCGATGGAACCTTCAGTAAAATGGCTGATCACCTCGACGGCGACCTCGGCATAGGGCCGGCCGGCGAAGCCGAGGATGGTCTCGCGGTCGAGCTGCGGCCAGGCTTCCGGCACATAGAGGCCGCCGTCGCGGCCGAGGCCCGCGAGCATGGCGTCGGCAAAGCCAAGGGGAGGGGCTTCGCCTCTGGTGGAGATATGGCGCAATCAAACCTTCCTGGCCCCCGGCGCGAACCCCGCGGGCTGAGCGTAAGTCTTTGATTATCCAGGATGTTCGCTGCGGACGGCGCTCGCCGCCGGTCCCGGATCAGGGTCACAGTTATAGAAGAGCGGCGCTTTTCACAAGGAACGCGAGGCGGGCGATTTACGGGCGTCCATTTCATGAGATCGAGCGCGATCAGCAACGCTTGGTCGCTTCCGCTTTGGCCCGGCGGATGGTAGTGTCCAGAATCTTTCGCACATTTGATCAGGCGACGGCTTCGGTTTGCATGACCTGCGGCTGATAGAGAGGTCGCATGTTCATGTAGCATTTGGCGGACCATGCGGTGCCGGCGATGTAGCG